>DEJJ01000033.1:0-155 GCA_002353285.1 Porphyromonadaceae bacterium UBA2751
ATTTTCCATTTTGTTTAATTCTTCAACAAAATCTTTTGTGTTGGCAAAAAGAGACACAAAATAATCTAGATTTTCATGAAAAAAAACAGAAAAGTAAGATGCAATATTTTTATAAATATCTTGATGATAAATCATTTGATATTTTTCTCGATAAT
>DEJJ01000033.1:234-105268 GCA_002353285.1 Porphyromonadaceae bacterium UBA2751
AATTAGAATTATTAAAAAAATTATAGATAATTAAATTATATTGTGGAGAAATGACAGCCGTTTTATTAACTAAAGAAATGATTTTGTTGAATCTATCCAAATTTTCACTATTATTCTTTTCTACATCATTATTATTCTTTTCTACATCATTATTATTCTTTCCTACTTGATCTTTATTCTCTTCTGATTTAATAAGGCTATCAATGAATTTGAAAAGGCCATATAAGAAAATGCCAGCTCCCATACTTGACTCTACAAGAGAATTATTATTGCTTACGTAATCTGAATTACATAAATTATTGTTTAAATCCAAAAGAGAAAACATACATTTGTTTTCTGCAAAAAGAGTATCAATTGTTTGGGCATATTTTAGAGCTATCTCAATGTCAACCAGTGGTGAAATGACACAATTGTTTATTGAGTTCAAAAGCAAATTCTTATAAAAGTCAATTAACTCTGGATTAAGCCTATTCTCTTCTTTCAGAATGGAAGGGTAGTAAGGTACTGCTTGGTATTGATACCACATATAAGAGTCGCATATAAAGCAAATGGCATCTTTAATGAGAGGAGACCATTCTTCTACACATTTAATTATAGAATCTTCAAGATTAACGCTGAAGGTGCATATATCATTAATAACAAGTTCCTGAACTGCTTTATCGTTAGTTATTCCCCAATAATATATTTTGAAAGATATTGTATTTGAATCGGCATCAAATATAGGATTAACGATAACTGTAGGTTCGTTATGAAGAAAAGATTGAAGTTGCACAAATTCTGTATCTATAGGCTTAATACTTATATTTGTCCATATATCTGAAAAAAGAATAACTTGATGATTATTATAACAATTGTAAAAGTCACAAAAGAAATCATCAAGGCTTTCATTTAATTCTTGCATGAGATTCAACAAATGAGTTTCAATAGGCGTATTTGATTTGTTGAAACGTATGGTATTAAAGTCCTCTTTATTTATAATAGGCGTAACGATAACTTTCAATGGTTTAATAAAACCCATTGAATTTAAATAGTTTGAGTTACTAGAATCTTTATCATTTGAAGAATTAAAATCTTTTAAGAGGTTGGGGGTTTCTTTAAGAATAATATTGTCAACAAGAGCAAAAGAAGGTATTCTAAGAGGATATTCTTTCGACCTTTCAGATTCGTGGTTGGCAGTAGCTTTAAAATTCTCAAACAATAACTTTCGTGAATTATTTATACGTTCATCAAAAAGTTCTTGTTGCAGCTCCTTTTTCAATTGACATAGTTTTTTATACGAATCAAGAGAAGATGAAAGTTCACCTTTCAATACTTCTTTTTCTAACTCTCGATATTCTTTTCTATGTTTAGCATTATTATAGTTATCATATATAGTTAAGACAACTTGAGCTATAGCTAATCCTGTAGTTATTGTAATAGACATAATTTTTTAATTTAAAGGATTGGAGATGACACCTAAATTGCTAAATAATTTATGGGCATCTGAAAATTTGTCATGATAGTCATTTAATAATTTTTCAGCATTTTCTGCGATATTGCAAGATTTAAGTTGATGAAGCGATAACGCAGGATCATTTGCGTAGAAGGATGAATAGCAATCAGCAGTATAAGCAGTTATTACAGCAATAATATCAGCAACATTATTAGCATCGATGCTTTCATTGTTAGTGACCTCATATACTTTTTTGTAGAAAAAGTTTTGACTTATTGTACTCGGCCAAGTTGCTAGGTAGAAAATCAATTTATCTTTCTTGAGAACTGGATAAACAATAATTGTAGGTAAACCTTGTAGAATAAAATGCAAGATAAAGGAGTCACATTTTGGGCTTGAACATATGTTTTGTGAATTGTATTTCCATATAGTACGGCAAGAAAAGTCAACTTGTGTCATAGAATGTTGAAATTTCTCAGCAAATATTTCACAGAATTTAGTGTAGTTACCCGATATAGAATCAATAAATTCAGTTCTTGGAATTAAGATAATTGGTTTTAAACCATTATTATAATTATTTTTATTCTCAAGCATGTTAAAGAAAACATCTGGAGTTAATTTAAATTTTGCGCACCAAGTACTCAAAAATATTTTATAAGAATCCATGGCTTTCATATTTGAAAACTGAATTTTCGCGAATTCTATTTCATTTTTGAGCATTTGCTTATGTGTGGCTATAATATCTGAAATTTGAAATTCAAAATTATTTTTAGAATACTCATCCTTAATTGTCTTAAGATCATCTCGATGTAATATTTCTTTCGTTGTATTATTATTCTGCCCCATCATCCCAATGACTCTTGACGCAAGAGATGCCACCATCATTGTGCCGAAGTATTGTGCTTGGTCGTTATGACCAAGTTTAGAAATGCTTTGGCGCATCATTTCTAAAGTAGGATCAGTAAATCCCATCTCAGTAAATGGATTGCTCATAATTGAAGAAAAATTTAAGTTATATAATACGTTTCATGAATGTCAATCTTTACATAAGTCCTTCATGGCTCCGAGCATATACATCGACATCATCATTGTCTCAATGGGGTCTGCTCCGTCCTTATGTTGCTCTGGGAAAGATCTTAGTTGTTCCTCTGACGTTTCTGGGTCCGTCGACTCCTTCGGCAGATTCTCTTTGTTTGGCAGGGCGATGTCATTAAAGTGCATCTCGTTTACCATAGTGAAGAATTCCTCAATTTCCAAGTGCTGCGTGAAGTATTCAAGAAGATCATATTCGTCACCTGGCTTCGATGCAGAGTCCTCATAATATGCTGCCCATTCATCGTATAGGTCTTTGGCTACCTTCATCTCTGCGGGAGGGGCTCCGAAGTGAGGTCCGAGGTTGAAACCGTAGAGTTCCATCAGTTGGATGGCGTTCACAAGATTCATGATTCGGTTCACTTTCGTAACCTTTTTGGGAATTATGCTCTTAGCGGCTTTCTTCACCGAATCTATGTTTTCGATGTTCATGTCCACAAGGCTCAGCATCTGCAACGGTCGCATTTCCGGGTAGTCGCGATATATCATCGCCTCCACATAGAGGTCGAGAGGTGAATTCAGTGCCTGTGTCATCAGACCATTATGTAATTGGTCTACCACCTGCTTAACATCTTTTTCAGACAATTTCTCGTTCAAAGGTCTCAGTTCCGAGCCTATCCATTTCTTAAACGCTTCAAGTTCACTCTGCCCGCTTACTGCTAGTTTGTTGCGTCCGCTACTTTTCGCCATGAGATACATCTGCAGGTGCATCAACTCGTGCATCATCAGGTGGTCATGATATTTTTTATTCGGTTTCACCAGCACCTTCTCATAATCACGTTTGTGTGCAACGGAGTATTCCAGTCTTGCGCTCACTGGTAGTTTTGTGGCGTTATGGTCCACCACAATTTTTTTTGAGCCCATTTCTTCAAGCTTTTTCAGCTGTTTCCCAATCTCTATAGAGTAGTCGAAATCATTTGTCAAGTTTCTTGCCAGCGTCATGACAAGTTTCTGGAGTTCTTCCCTTATATAAGGGTCTTGTGGGCGGTCAATGCCACGCTTCATTCCTTCCACACAGACTTCGAACGCTTCGCGCAGCTTTAACTGCTTATATAGTGACATGGCAAGTCCATAGTAGCTGTTCAGATATGAGTTGTCTTTGTCGATTATCTTCCGAAACATTTCTTCAGCCTTCTGGTAATCTTCTCTTTGGAGATAGTTGCCTGCCAGGTTGTTTATCGCCAGCATGTCATCCGGATGATATTCTAGCACCTTGTTATAGTATTCATCTGCAAGAGCGATTTTCTTCTGTTTCACGCAGATGTTTCCCATAAGAAGTAGTGCCCATAGATTTGTTGGGTTAATCTTTAGAGCCTCGATATTTGTATTAAAAGCATCTTCATGGTCACCACAATCCATGCGTACTTGATCAAGCATACGAAATGCGTCGGCATGAAGTGGACAACGTTTTGTAATATCCTTCAGTAGTGGTTCCGTTTTACTGAACTCATGACGATTACAAAGGTCTATGGCCTTATCCATGTCTTTTTTTACCTTATT
This sequence comes from Porphyromonadaceae bacterium UBA2751, assembly GCA_002353285.1. Lineage (GTDB taxonomy): Bacteria > Bacteroidota > Bacteroidia > Bacteroidales > Muribaculaceae > Sodaliphilus. The sequence continues at coordinate 4,259 of DEJJ01000033.1, forward strand.
AAAAACCTTCTCGTCTATATTAATCCGTATAAGATCTCCCTCAAAAGTAATTTGTGGAGTAAATCCGTCTAAAGTATACATCTTTTTGAGATTCTCCATAAGTTCTTCGTCATCTAAGAACTCAAAGTTCAGTTGGCTTTTGAAGTTGTAGATTTCCATATTATTTTTACATTTTTCCTTGTATAAAATCATCAAACAATCCATGACGTGAATCTAATTTGCAAATATACACATTTTATAATTAAAAATATAGTTTAGGCTGGGAAAAAGTTTTTAGTTGGGCACAAAAGCTATAAAAATCCCACCGACTGGTGGGCCGGTGGGAGCATTCAAAACAGTTTATTATCTCGGTTTATTTGGGTCACAAACTTTCTTCATGGGCGTAGATGAGATCCATGAAGTCGATGTCTTCCTTGTCGCAGACATAGAAGCAGTCCATCGAGATATGGTTGTAGAGGTCAGCGTCGAACTCGTCAAACAATGGCAACGTTTTCGATTTAATATTTAAATTGTTGTTTCATTTTGAGCTATTTCTATGAAAAAGGACGCAATTTCATGTTAATATCTGTCATTACTGCTCTACTCTAGAAAAAATTAAGTAACTTTGTTGCAAAAATTACTCTCATATAACTCATGGTGCATGGATAAAATTATGATAAATAATAAAGATTATACAAGTTTGGTATCCAAGGCTGTAAGATTCTTTTGGAGAACTAAGTCTCGTCAATTGTCTGATACTGGTGACTCTTCAAATCGTGGAGCTGTTGTCGGTGGCAAACAAATGGATGGTTTTATTGAACTTTTGAAAGAAGTGGCTATTGATGCAGGGATTCCTGATAACTATATTATTACAGACAAAAATTATTTACCAGGCTTTTTCCGCTCTTCAAAGGATTGGGATATGCTTATTATTGCTCCCTCAGGCAAGTTGATTGCAGCGATTGAACTGAAATCTCAGGTTGGTAGCTATGGAAATAATTTTAATAATCGCACAGAAGAAGCTATAGGGTCTGCAGTCGATTTATGGACGGCTTTTCGTGAGGGACAGTTTCCTGGTCAGCAAGCTCCATGGGTAGGGTGGCTGATGCTTGTTGGACGAGACAAAGCGTCGGAACGCATAGTTCGGAATTATGAACCTTATTTTTCTGTTCGTCCAGAATTTGAGACTGCAAGCTATCTCGACCGCTATCGCATTCTTTGTCAAAAACTTATTCTTGAACGTCATTACACATCGACAGCTCTTGTATGGACAAGTGACGAAAATACATACGGAAACTTAGCCGATGACATCTCTATTCAACGGTATATTGCTTCGCTTGCAAACTATCTAAATGGTGTGAAGAATGAGTTCAAATAATGGTTTCCTCTATGGCAAACGCCAGAACGGCGGACAGCATGGCGATGTTTTCACATTGCCTATTGTAGTCAGTTTCATGCTTGACAGCGTGGGTTATACTGCCGACCGCAATCTAGCTCATGTGCGCATCCTTGAACCTTCGTGCGGTGATGGCGAGTTCGTTGTTGAGATTGCACGCAGACTTATGTCATCAGCTGTGAAGTTTGGTTTCGATGCAAGCGAAGCATTCCAAAGGAATGTCAAGGCTTACGACATTGATGTAGAGAAAATTGCTCGTTGTAGACAACGCATCAAAGAATTAGGATTCAATCTTTGTAACGATAACATTCAGACAGCCGATTTTCTAAAAGCAGAGATTGAAGAAACCGACATTGTTGTCGGCAATCCGCCTTATATCCGCTACGAAAACATCCCAACGGAGATGCAGGAATATTGCAAACGGACTTTTCCTACGTTCCATTATCGCTGTGATTTATACGTACCATTTTTTGAAAAGTCGCTCGAAGCACTTTCTTCTGGCGGTTTGCATTGTTTTATCTGCTCCAATCGATGGCTAAAAAACGAGTATGGAAAGAAACTACGCCGAATGGTTGCCCGATATTATCAACTGCGTACAATCCTCAATCTTGAACAGGCCGATGCCTTCCAAGAAGAAGTTCTTGCCTATCCTGCCATTACAATTATATCTTCTGAACTTCCGGCATTCACATTCCGATACGCCGAATATACGAAAGTGGAAGAATTGAACAGTTATGTTACAGAAGAAAAGTGTATGCCACAAGGTGATGATTGGGCTGAGGCTTTTAATAAAGTCTCGACCGATTCTAGATTCCATACAATTGAGCAGCAGGGCTTTAAAATCGGCATTGGCGTGGCAACAGGCGCAGACTCCGTTTTTGTCTCATCCGAGCTGCCTGAGAAAGTAGAGGAAGACTTGATTTTGCCTGCCATCAACGCTCGCGATTTGCGCGGTAATAAGTTCCAATGGCAAGGGGAATATTTACTAAATCCATATAATGCAGACGGTACGTTGGTAAATTTGGATAAATACCCTCGTGCAAATGCTTATTTGGAAGAGCACAGAGAGAGACTAACCTCTCGTCACATCGCCAAAAAATTCCCTTCAAGATGGTATAAAACTATAGATCGCATCAGTCCTGAATTGCTATCAAAACCAAAAATATTGCTTCCTGACATGTCGGGAAACACTTATGTATTCGTGGATGAGGGCAATTACTATCCATTGCACAATATTTACTACATTATAGGAAGTACTTTGATACAACTTCGCATTCTCGCAGCGTTCCTCATGTCCGATTTTGTACGCAACCAGCTCTCTGCTGTTACAAACAAGATGAATGGTGGTTTTCCGAGATGGCAGAGTCAGCATTTAAGGAAATTGAAAATTCCAAGATTAAGTTCTATCCCTTCGGATGATGTTCAGAAGTTATTATCCGATTATGAAAGAAATGATATTTTGAGTTTAAATAGCAGGATAAAACAATATATTTGCCACCTTGAATTGTAATCATTATAGATAGTCCTATTTATCATCTTATCAAGACAGAACCGCCCTGCGAGAGGGCGGATTCGGTGAGTTTAAGATTTTTAATTATTATTTCCTGGGTGCATCATAATAGTCAACTGATGGTCCGTGATCATTTTCAGTACAGGATTTCATCATTCCGATTGCAGAACCAATAGTTATAATCACCATCAATATTACAACTATACAAGAACAAGAAGCTCCTTCATCTTTTTCTTCCAGTTTACTATATACCCATAACCCTATAATGAACAAAATTATAACTAACGCAATACTAAATAATATATTAATTGTACTTAGAAGTATCATACTAATTCAACTGTTTAATAGTCAATTTCGTACTCATCGAGAAGATTTTGGTATTCGTCTCTCAGGTCTCTTAGTTCGTAATAGTCCATGGGATAAGACATACATTCGTGGTCTATATCATTATCTTCGAGCAAAGCTTCCATGTCTTCGCATTCAGACCAGAGTTCCGCATAATGGCTGTTTCCGCTTCCATAGGAACTACTGGTGGTTGTATAAACTGGAGCTGGTGCAGGAGTAGAATAGTTGGGAACATTATTAGACTCTTGTTGGAGTTGTACAGGCGGAGGCGTGTTTTCTCTTGCCCATGTGCTTCTGCCAGTGTGACTTCTCCCATCATAGTAGCTATGAGAGCTATTTGAAGAACTGCTTGAAGGGTTTGTCAGTGCGCTCATAAAAGCAACAAACATAACGATTCCTAAAATTGCAACGATTAAGTTTTCAATGAATTTCATAAAGTGAAGGTTTTGATGGTTATGAAAAACAAGAAAGCAAAAAGCGTGCCAGAATATGGTTTAGGGTGGGAAAAAGTTTCGGTGGGACACAAAAAAGCCCCGCCTTGGAGTAAGACGGGGCAATAGAGTTCTTTTAAACGCTCGGAGCTTGACCGATTGTCGTTGCAAAGATAGTATAAGTTTTGAGTTTTTAGTTATCAGTAGTCAGTTTTTTTGTTTTCTCAGACAAATTACAGACAATTCCTGACAATTTTTTTTGGGGATTTATTACGGATAATGGTTTTATTGGTTTATTTGGGTCACAAACTTTCTTCATGGGCGTAGATGAGATCCATGAAGTCGATATCTTCCTTGTCGCAGACATTGAAGCAGTCCATCGAGATATGGTTGTAGAGGTCAGCATCGAACTCGTCAAAGAGCGGATCGCCATCAGCATCGGTATATTTGCTGAAGTCATCCCCCGGGTTGTATTCCACCTTCAGCTCCTCAACAAGGAACCGTGCGAACTCGTCCGCATCCTTCACAGTTGATATGTTATAGTCCCAGTCGTAGGTCATGATATCTATTATTCGGTTGGTTCGCCTTTGGTTTTTAAGGTTGTCAAGTCCTTCAAAGGAGGATTCTGAAAATAGTCATATAAATCATCTGACCATTCTATTGCGTTTATGTTGGTGATTGTTTTGCTTGTTCCGTTTTTGTAGTCCACCTTTATCGAGCGTATTTTAGCATATTCCACGATGTCAGTGAACCAAGTATATTCAAACTCGTAAGAAGCAGAGGCATCAGGGTTTATAGGGCCTATACATTTTTTTGTTACAGCTCTGCCTACTGGATCATCAACCGCATTATAACCAGTGAATGTAATTGTTATATACTTTATCATACTATTTGTCGGGTTGTAGAAAGTAAATCTAATACCAGTGCCATCTGTGTATTCACTTTCGTCATATACTTTCCAATTGACTATTGACAATCCATATTTCTTGAAAGTGTCAAACTCTTTAAGCAACACTTTTGTGTCTTGTACATATTGATAAAGTTCAAAACCTTTTGTCAGCTCAAAGAACTTGTCTTTTACTTCTTGTGAGCAGTTCATAAGAGAGTCAAGTTTCGCTTGTTCTTCTGCCTTAATCGACAGGTTTTCTGTTGGGATGAAAAAACATTTACCGTAGCAGGTGGCAACATAGTAATCTTTTCCCCGAATAGTCCGTTTATCAGCGATTCTTACAGTGTTCTCGCTTCCCAAATAATCTTTTATGTCAGAATAGGAGTTTTTCCCAGAAATCTTTTGGTACACATATCCAGATGTGATTGTCTCACCCCAAATTTGCACGAAGTTGAAAGGGAATGTATATTTGGCTACATTGAAATCCGTTGTGGGATCGAGTTCAAAATCTTTGTTTTCTTCAAGCAATATATTATAATCTGTTTGAGATATGTATTTCGGAGAGTTGCTGTAGCTGTAGTCAAAGCTATCATATTTGTATGAAAAGCTGGAGCCGCTATCATCTTTCAATAAAATTTCAAGAGTAGGTGAATATGATAAATCTGAGAACTCACATTCAAGAACAGCTTTTTCCACTTTTAATATTTCATAGCTCTGTGGTTTTGAAAAATAAGAGTTACCTGTTTTCATGTAAATTGGAGTTTGTGGTGCAACAATTTTTTCACCAATGCTCTGAGATTCAAAAGTCATGCTTGAACCCCATTTATTAGAAAAGGCCCAAATGAGTTTCTCATTGTTTTGAAGATTGGTAAGATAGATATAACAAGGCTGTTTCCATACCTCACTAACGGAATCAACATGGAAGGTAGTGTTAGCGATTATTTCTCTTGGAGTATATCTTTTATCCTTATCAATAAAAGCTTTCTCATTATATTCACCTTTTCCATGATAGTAAGGTATAAGGGTATAATCTTTATTAATTTTGGGGTTCTTCTTGGGCTTTTTAATCCAAACCGTGTCTGGCTTAAGGTTTAGAAAGCATTGCAGATCATTGTAGTATAAGTTTCTAAATTTAAATTGAATTGTTTCTCCTTGGAAATATTTAAGAATTGTGCAGAAATCATGAAAATTATTTGTAACTTGTCTTTTCATAATTGGTTTCCATTGTTCTTTCACGATATCCTCATAACCAAAAGAATTCAGTGAAACAAGCAAAGATATTATCAGTAGTACATTTCTCATATTAGTTGGTTTTATGGTTAGTGATGTGCAAATATAGTTATTTTGTGGGGATATATGAAAAAATATATTGGAAAAATTGGAAAATAGCACGTGAGCCTGCTGAATTGTTATCCAGTGGCGGCTGTAGGATCACCGCGAATCAAGACACAAACAGAGGCTCACGCTATAACGTGAACCACTATGCTGTCCTTGATTCATTTGAAAGGGTCCTACATTTTCACTGGATGGAAAGCATAATGAGTTCTTTTAGAACGTATGTAAAGGTCAACTCTTTGACCTCGCAAAATTACGGAAAAATCTGTTAGTGGCAAAAAGATTACAGAAAATCTTGTGCGAGGGTCACTTGCACACCAGCTGGAGGAACTGCCGCGCCACCATTTGTCCTTCGGCGTCGCCGCTCCTATACAGTCGTATGTTGCCCTGTTCATCCTTGAAGTAAATGATGCGGCACTGGTCATTGCGCTGGAAAGAGCGCATTTTGTTGTTACACGTCAAATTGACCCTGTTAAAGCCCGAAAGCTTGCCCTGCTTATCACTAAGCAAGTTCCACATTCGCTGCGTCATGTCAATGAGCAGGGGCTGTCCGTAGAGCGTTTCTTTGAATGCATCATGACACAGTGGCACAATAAGTCTTTTGCCTATTAAAAAAGGATGTGCAGGACGCACCATAAACGATGGAGTATCTTCCGCCAGTGACTTTGAGTGCAGCGTTGCCGCCTCCTCACGGCTCATCGGAATCGGGTCTTCAAAGAGGCTCGCGCTGTCCACTTTAAAGGTTCGTAGTCCGCTCTGCGCATCCTTGCTGAATGCCCTGATCGTTGCAAAGCCTATCAGCGCGTTGCTATGCATGTAATTGGGGAAGTTGCCGAACAACCAATTGTTTCTCATCTCCTGGACCATTTCCAGTGTGGGTTCCTCTTTTTCCAGTTTTTTGCCGGCATAGACATAAACATGTTCTTGGTTCTCGAAGCTCTGATCTTCCAAAGTCAGAGTAAGTTTGGTTGAGGCGCAGATACCCAGCGCCTCGATTGGAGACAAAATAATTGTTCTCATTAGTTTGTTAAATTTTATAGTGAAAATACCTGCTACCATACATCGTCGTATTCGGCAGGGATCACAAAAAATTTACAAAGTAACGTACTAAGTGTGCCACTCATAAGCCCACTAATATTAAAGATTTCTAAGATAAGAACTGCCGGTGCTCACGCATCAGCAGTTCCAGAACTTTTTTTTATATATTTTACTAACGTCAAAATTACTAAATTTTTAACGTAGTGCTGCAAATGTACGAATAAGTTTTCAGTTCTCAGTTATGAGTTGCCAGTTTATTTGTTTTTTAAGACAATTACATACAATTATCTTTGTTCTTGTTCTATTAAGGACAATTGCTCTACTCTTTTGTCAATGCTTAATTCATATTTCACAATGCACAATCTTTGCGTTTGCTCTCCTCACTTCGATTGGGTTTTAGTTGTCAGACAATTACTAACAATTCAAGACAATTTTTTTGAGTTATGATTTGCGTTTGTTCTCCTCGCTAGTGATTGGGGAGTCAGGCGATAAGTGACGATAAAGCAACAGTCCTACGGACATTCACATGCTCGTAGGACTTTACTAACTACTAAACAGCCCATGCGTTGAGCTGAATAGCGTTGCAAAGGTACGAAGAAGTTTTCAGTTCTCAGTTATGAGTTGCCAGTTTTTTTGTTTTCCCAGACAATTACGGACAAATTACGGACAATGGCTCTACACACAGTCGATTGTATGCAAACGATTGATGTTTCTTACTGCTATTTGTGTTAAGATTTCGTAAATTTGTTAAGAGTGTATTGTTTTGGAAGTTAGGGTGTTAGGGTTGTGAAAAACTTTTTTCAAAAAAAAGATATATTTATTTTTATAAAATAGCGAAAAAGTTTATAACTTTGCACAAAATTTTGAAGGCGATGCATTCAAAGGTTACACAGCGGTAAGGTCCTGTATACAAGAAATTGTATGCAAGGGCTTTTTTCGTTATATAGCTACTACTAAGATATATAAGAGATTACTAAATATTAATTAAATGTTTCATTTTTTTAAAAATTCATGCGTATGAAAAAATTACTAACATTTTTGACATTGCTCACGCTATTCTTCGGAGTTTCGTGGGCTGCAGAGGGTGATTTACACGACATGGGTAAATCTCAATCGACGCTGTTGAATAACAATGCGTCTATTCCCTCAATTGAGATTGCTCAGCAGGCCTATCCCATCAAGGCTGTTACCATCAACTGGAGTTACAACAAAAACATATCTAATGTTGTTACCATTGAAGTGAAAGTTGGAGGTGAATCTTGGGGCACAAAAGATGTTGGCGGAAACACAACTGCAGATGCAGTTTTTGAGGGAACATCAACTACTGGTGCAGTTGAGATTATTTTCACAAACCATGCTGGAAGTGGAACAAAAAAAGGTACATTCTATGTAAACAGCGTTAAATTAACAGAAGGAGCTGGTGGCGTTGAATTACCAACAGCTGAAGCTCCTACTTTTTCTCCCGTTGGAGGAACTTACAATTCAGCTCAGACAGTTACCATTACTAGTGCTACCAGTGGCGCAACTATTTACTACACTACCGATGGTGAAGATCCTACCACTAGTAGCTCAAGCATCAGTAATGGCGGAACAGTGAATATCAGTTCAAGCTGCACTCTAAAGGCTATGGCTGCAGCAGAAGGACACTATAATAGCACTGTAAGTTTGGCTACATATACTATTGAAACCCCAACAGGGGATACCGAATGGGTTCTCACTGATCCTTCTGATTTAGAGACAGGTGATATTGTGCTGATTGTTGATAAGTCTAGTTCTAGAGCAATGTCAAATGATAATGGCACAGGTTCTGCACCTTCGGCAATATCTGTAACACTTAATACAGACAAGACGAAAGTAACTGCCAATGTAACTGATGCATTGAAGTGGGAAGTAACTAATACTGAAGGAACTTTCAATTTCACAGTTCCAGGGGGTACAACTTATTTATATTGTATAAATAGTAACAATGGAGTACGTGTTGGTACAGGAGATGCTAAAAACTTTGTCATGACCGGTAATGGCAGTGGCGTTGATTATCTGACTTGTACTGGGACAACACAAAATCGTTACCTAGGAGTTTATATTAATTCTGACTGGCGTTGCTACACATCTATGGGTGGCAATATTGCAAACACAGTTGTTGGGTTCTATAAGAAAAATGACGGCACAACTCCTCAGCCCAGTGTTGCTAAACCAGTTATCAGTGGTGAGACTCCATTTGATGAGACTACTACCGTAACCATCAATTGTGAGACAGAAGGTTCAACAGTTTATTACACTATTGACGGTACCGAACCTGACAACACTTCAACACCGTACACAGCTGCTTTCACACTCGATGCAAGTGCTACAGTAAAGGCTATCGCCTATGTTGGTGAGACTGCTTCTCAGGTTGCTACCAAGGAGTTCGTTAAGAACCCAAGCGTTGCCAATATTGCTGAGATGCTCGCTTACGAAGGAACTGGTGAGTTCAAATTCACAGGTGATGTTGTTGTTACCTACTTTAACAGCACAAACAGTCAGTATGTATGGGTAAAAGATGCTACCGGTTACTCTTTGCTTTACAACTCAAACCTTTCTACTGCTGAGCCAGCACCTAAGACTGGTGATGTAATCAAGGGCGGTTGGAAAGGCAAGAAGTCTGTTTATAACAAACTTATTGAAGTTACCAATGTAACCACTGCTTCTATCGACGGCACACAGGAAGTCACTCCAGTTGAGCTTACCCTTGCTGATGTCAAAGAAGCCAAGCAAGCCACTTACGGCTGGCTACGTGGTGTAACAATCACTGAGGTAAACAATCGTAACTTCACTATTAGTGATGGAGAAAATACCGTTCCCGGTTACAACACCTATAATACTGATGAGAATATCATTCTTCCCGAAGCAAATGATGGCAAGACCTACGACATCCGTGGTATTGTAAATGTTCACAACAATCCTCAGTTCACTCCAGTTGAGTTTGTAGAGCATGTTTCTGATGAGCCAGCATACTACCTCTATGGAACATTCAAGATGAACGGAACTGCATGGGTTCAGGGCGATGCTGCATATAAGTTCACAGATAATGGTGATGGAACTTACAGCTTGAACAATGTCATGCTTCCCGACAATGTGCGCTTCAAGATTGTCAAGATGCAAGGTGAGGACGTTCTTGCTGAATATGGCGCAGCCAATAATGGTCCAGACTATGGCATCAATGCCGATTGGCACACCAATATCCCAATGGATGGTGCTGATGCATATACCATCGCTGCCGGTGCATCTACCAACTTCACTATCTATGACAATAATGGTACTTTGACATTTGACGCAACAAGAGAAGCCCAGATGTTCATCAAGGGTTCTTATGACAATTTCGCATCGAAGACTGCTTTGACAGCCACCGAGGCCGGTTGGACCATCAACAAAGAGCTTGCTAAGGACAACGAGTTCGGTTTCGTTGACGAGTGGGGCACTTGGTTTGGTACTACTAAGACTGTAAATGCTGAGAACCTCGGAAACGAGATTGACCTAGGCAATAGTGGCAACTTCAAGATTGGTCTCGATGAGACAGCAGAATATACTATCAGCGTCAACAGTGCCAAGAACAAGGTTGTCATCACAAGAGCCTTCGCTGTTAACTGCAGCACTGTTACCGACATTGAAGGCAAGACTGGTGGTACTATCTCTGCCGACAAGGAGACCGCTTATCCTGGAGAGACCGTCACTCTGACTATCAACACCAATAACGGTTATACCCTTAACGGTGTCACCCTTAATGGCACCGCTATTGAGCCTGTAGAGGGCGTTTATTCGTTCACTATGCCACAGGCTGTAGCCAACGTAGTTGCTAGTTTCACTGCAAACACCTATACCATTACCCTTGACAACGACTCTGAGATGGGTACAGTAACAGGTCTTCCTGAGACTGCCCACACAGGTCAAGACGTTAGTTTCTCTGTTACACCAGAAGAAGGTTACACTGTAACTAAGGTTTCTGCTTCGTTCATCAATGCCAACAATGTAGAGACCGCTGTTCCTGTAACAGAAAACAATGGTGTTTACAGTTTCGGTATGCCTCCATTCGATGTAACTGTCAAGGTAACTTACAAAGTTCCTGCTGCACCTTGCGAGATTCCATTCGTTGAGACATGGAATGGCACTGAAGGCCAAGGTGGCAATGACAACCAATGGTCTGGAATTTCAACAACAACAGCTGCTATTGCAGACCATGAAGGATGGATCTACACTAGACAAGATGGTGCTGAGTTCCAAGGATTCGGTGCAAGTGCATGCCTCCGAGTAGGTGATAGAAATGAAGAGGGTGCTGCAACCACACCTGACATCATTGTAACCAACGGTACCATTTATAAGATGACCTTCAAGGCTGGTTCTTGGGACAATAATGTTGCTATCAACTTCTCTGCTACTGGAGCAACATTGTTTGCCGATGAAGCTTGCACCACTCCACTCAGTTCTTTGGATATCGCTTATCGCGAATGGGGTGAATACACAGTATATGTTAAGGCTACTTCAAATCTGATGAACATCACCTTTGCTACGCCAGCTTACAAGCGTTTCTTCCTTGATGATGTAAATATCGACTACTTTGCCACTCCAGAGTACACAGAGGTAACACTTGCTGAGCTTTGCCAGAATGGTGTGACAACTGATGGAAGTAACAAGTATGTCATTAAGGACAGACTGGTAGCTGTATATGCAGACCTTACTAAGGGCGTCCTTTGGTGTAAAGATGAGGGTAATGCCTCTATCTTCCCAACTTACATTAAAGAAGGTCAGGTTGACTACCTCTACAATGACACAAAAGCTCAGAACAAGCGTGATTGGGATCAGAGCAACTGGATTGCCCTCCACTTCACAACTCCAACCTCTACCAATGGTATTGACGAGATGTTGAGAAACGCTCAAAATCACTACATCAAGGCCGGTACTATTAAGGGTACTTATTTTGATGAAGTGAACTATGCATTGAGAATGGACAATGAAGCACTTGAACTTGTAACTCCAGCAGACGAAGGCGGCAATGTACAGCCCGATTATATTCCAAACGTATATTGCACTACCAACTTCTTGCCCGACAACCTGAATATTTGGGGCGACGAGCGTGACGGTGCTATTACTGGAGCGAATTCCCAGAACTACTTCTTTATGAATCCTAAGATTCAGGAGGTATGTGAGGTTACTTATGCACAATGGGATGCTTTCAATCTATGCTTCACAGTTCCGAGTATTAGCGGTTTCGACGGTGCATTCTATGTAGGATGGGGTTACAATGTACTTGGTGACTTAAGAAATTCATTGCAAGATGAGCATATTTACAAGTTCCAAGCCATCGTACAACGTTCGGACAAAGATAGTTATGGGCCTAAGAACATAACCACTCCATACGCTGGTTTCACTGTATATCCAGTTGACCTCGATGTTACCGAAGGCAGTGGCCACGATATTACCACCGCTATCAACACTGTAAGTGTTAACGGCGAAGTTAAGAGCGTTAAGTACGTGAACGTTGCCGGTATGGTAAGCGACAAGCCCTTCAGTGGCGTAAACATTGTCGTTACTGAGTACACTGACGGTTCTCGTACAACCAGCAAGATGTTACGCAAGTAATCTATTCTTTATAAATTTGACAAAGGCGGTGCTGCAAGGTATCGCCTTTGTTGTGTTTTTTGTCAGACGATAAAGACGATTAATTGTTGCGTTGGTTCTTCTCACTGGCGATTATGGGTTCTTTAGACATAAGAACATAAGTGGCATAAGGGCGTTGGTTCTGCTCTTTTATCAATGCATAATTCATAATTCACAATGCACAATGTCTGCTTTAGTTTTCCTCAGTAAATATTTTAGAGGACGCCGCTGGAGTTGAAGCCAATAGTGTCCCTGTAAGGCATTTTCTGATAACAAAGAATTGTTATCCGTCAATCGGCTGCGCCTCACCAATGTCAAAACGAGTTTTGCCGCTGGTTTCGGCTTGCACGATTGGTCACATCCAACAGCTACAAAATTCCCGATCCTGATGTGTTGTAACCATCATGATAAGGGAATTTTTGCCAAAGTCTGCTTGATAGCTTGCACCGCTGAGCGCAGAACTTCGCCCTGCGGCCAGCGACTTACAAGCGCATACTTTAGCGAATGCTTCGCATTTCAGCATAATCAGAGAACTCCTACGGAGGTTATGCCATAAGAGTCCCTATATGGCATTTTCTCACAACCGATGTAGAGGGTATCGAAGGCATCTGTGCCGTCGGTACGATGCTGGAGGAGGTCTTCCTCCGTTTCTGCGAGTTTTTCGCCCCCCTTATCCTTACGGAAACCGTTGCGTCCTCGTGTCACCCCGGCTGTTTGAATTGCCAGGATCAGGTCATCATTATTTTGTCGGTTGAAGAACGGCATCAGCCTTTGTTTGCCGGCAAACCCCTGGTTGATGAGTAAGTATTTCTCATCATGCCGCATCGGATTTCCCAGGTTTATATCTTCTACCTGCCATCCGTGTCGTTCAAACTCATGGCACACCACCCAGTGGAAGTCCTGCTCATTCACGGCATAGTTGCCGCCCAATGCGGTGCTGTCATAGTAATATACCACCGTTTTATTCTCGTGGTGCATATAGTAACGGCAGAAGTCATCTATCAGTGCCGGAATTTTCCGTTCAAACTTAGTGTAGAACGACTTTATCACATTAAGCCTACGGCCGTCCGGTTGCCCTGCGACAATCCAGTTAATGTTCGCGTTGTAGTCCATCCCTATGCATATCGGTGCGAGACGGTTCACGTCCTTATCAGCTCGGCTGTCCACCTGAAGAGGGTCGAACTCATATCCCAGGCTATCGAGGTAGTCAAAGTCACTGGCGTTGTATTTATGTCCTTCCCGCATACTCGAGTAGAAGCCATCCTTCGCTATGCCTATACGCTGGCAAAGAATCGACGTTTGGAACGTCTTCGGCGTAAGGTCGCGTTTCATTTGTTTTATGTAGCTTTCCCCCAGCAGCTGCAGGTTCTCGATTGACGAGTATTCCTTGTAATACACTGCCACAGACCGCATCCGGTTCAGGTTGCGGTCCAATCTACGGATATATTTCCGAAGGTAGTTCGGCACCTCAAACCCTTTCTCCTTGAGGTTGCGCACTCGTTGCTTCACCTTCCATATCTCATATACTGTCCCCTCGATGGCTTCAATCAGTTCCGGGTCCATCTTATCCTTATAGTGCAGGAACCACGAGCCACGTTGTGTCTGAGGCATATCCGAGAGGATCATCACGCTATGGTTATACGAATGCGAGCCGAAGTACGACTTGATGCCGCCATTTGCCGGCAGCGTCTCGTCCTTCAGACGTTCATAGTCAATGAACTTCGCCTCGTCAATCAGCAGCCACGAGAGCGTCAGCGAGTTACTGGAGCCAGGCCTGTCCTGCGAAATCAGGATAGCACATGAGCCATTATAGAAAGAAATCACGTGTTCATATTCCGCAGGTTCTATTATGGGCTTGCCAAACGACTTCGGTGGTTTTCTGCCAATCACATAGTGAATGCCATTGATGTAGCCCCATCGTTTCCATGCTGCCAGCAACCCAGGAATCGTGTTCGTCAGGCCATGCTTATATGTCGGCACCACGATGCCGCCCGTAGAGCCAGGCATCCGTTGCATGTTACGCAGCACGAAAGGCGAGGCTATCGAGTCCGTCTTTCCTGTGCGTCGTCCCGCCACAATCACGGTCGTATTGGCACCGATGAGTTGCGTCAGGCGTTGCGGTGTGTTAAAGTAAATCTTCTTCATAGGGTTTTCAGACAATTACGGACAAATAGTTTTGTTCTTGTTTTATTAAGGACAATTGCTCCACTCAGCTTCGATTTTTTTCTTCATACAATTGCTAACAATTCGAGACAATTTTTTTTGTTTCGTTTGCTCTCCTCACTGCGATTTGACTTCCTCTGTGTCCCTCTCTAAATTAGATGGGGATTTGTCTTGTGGAATGGCGAATAGGTCTGTTTCTTCCAGGTCAGCCTCCTCAAACTCTATATCTTCGATGTCGATATTTTCAGAGCGGTATTTGTTCAGCAGCGTGCGTATTTTCTCCCGGATGTTCGGGATGGGTTTAATTCCAAGCACCGTCGGGTCATCAGTGGCTGTGAAGGGTTGCACTACGATCATATCGTAGGGCACCACCTGTTCATCCTCCAGGTCCACGCGGTTGAACTTTGCGTAAGACGAAGCAGCCTTCTCCATCGTCTTCGTGTCCTTGCGTTTCTTCGCCATCTGGAACGTCTCCAGGATCATCTCGTTATAGCGGTAGCGGTGGAAGTCCCGAGATGCAGATGCAAGATGTGGCAGCAGAGCTTTCACCACCTTCAGGTCGTCGTATGCTGCCGACTTCTCTATGCCGTGGCGTGCCATGGCATTCTCCACAAACTGCCGGTCTTTAGCGTCAGGGTTAGCCAGGAACCAGTTATATTCCTCACGTATGCGCATGATGCGCGCCACCACGTTAGCGGTGTAACGCAATTCGAGTTCCGCCTTGGCTGTAAACAAATCCTGCCTACAAACCTCTAATGTGCTTAGCTGTGGCATTTTTTTAGTTATCAGTATTCAGTTATTAGTTTTCAGTTGCGTTTGCTCTCCTCATCTTCGATTATGGGATCATTTAAACCTACTGCCAAAGGTTTGCTTGTTAGCTTACACAGCTGACGGCAGACCTTCGTCCTGCTCTCCAGCGACTCTCAAGCGCAAACTTTGGCGATAGTTCCGACGGAACTATTCATCGTCCTCCATGTCGAGCAGATTTCGGTGCGTGTTCTCGATAGCCAGTGGCGACCCCACCTGCGCCAGCTGCATCTCCTGTGCCAGGAGTTTCACTTTGGAAGCCGCTTTCCCTCTGCGGTAACGCATACTCACCGCTGTCGAGTGGTCAGCGATGTCCGAGCGCAGCGACTCTGCCGGAATGCCGAGAATCACTGCCATGTCAGATATTTTCAGGTAGATTGAGGCAAACTTCTCAACCTGTTCAAGTTCATTTTCTGTATATTCCATGAGTTATCAGTTATCAGTCGTCAGTTATCAGTTTTCGTTAGTTCTTCTCACTTCGAATGGTTTTATCAGACAATTACTGACAATTCGAGACAATTATCTTTTAGTTTTCAGTTATGAGTTATCCAGCCGTTGAGCAAAGAGGTCATTTAGTGGCACCGAGTGGTTCTTGATCAAGTCATCAATTTGCGCAAAAAGCGTGTTGAATATCTGCGCATCGGTTGTCACCACGGCCGACTCGCAGCGGTTGCCACGAGTGAGGTTTTGCGATGTGATGATACTCACTGTCTCGCCTTGCTCACTGCGTATGAGCAGCACCTTGCTATGGTTGTCAGCGAGGTAAGTAGTATCAATCACCTGCGTTATGAACGCCCAGAGTTTCAGTGTTTTATTCGTGGCCTTGTGATCCAGCACCAGGTTGAATTTCGTCACCAGTCCCGACTTCTCTATGAAGTATAGACGACGGATAAACTCCTCGCTGATAGAGAACGAAGTCTGCCACACCTCACATCTGCCGAGTTGCTTCAGCACCCAGTCCAGGATGTCAGCCACTTGCAGGGCGTTCGAGAGATATGCCTGGTATGGGTTCTCACGCAAAGGGCGCAAATAGTCTGATATGTTGGCATCACGTCTCACTTCCTAAATGCATAATTCATAATGCATAATGCACAATGTTTGAGTTGTCAGTAGTAAGTAATGAGTTGCGTTAGTTCTGCTCACTGGCTATTAGAGAATCCCAAGAGATTTCAGGTCTGCGGTGAGTTTGTCGGTGGGGTTGATAACCTGGCCGTACCATGTGAGGATCTTAGATTTGAGTTCCTTTGTGGGCTTCTTGGCATACTTGCCTTTGTTCAGGTTAATCATCCGCACCGCCTGACGGCTCTGCTCACGCAGGTCTTCAGTAAGCACCTTTTCACCGTCAGCACCTGTGTAGTGGTCATAGACCTCCCAGTTAGAGTGCAGTTTCTTGTCAAGAGTGATCAGTTCCTTGAGGAAAGGATATCGCTCACTGTCAGGGCAAGTGGCGTTCTCCAAAGAGAGCGTGCGGAGTTTCAGATGTAGCTCTCGCATCTTCTGCACGATTGAGAGGTTCTCCACGTATAGAGCCTGTATCTCGTCAGGCAAAGAGTCATGGTCATCACGCTTGCCTGCTTTGAATTTCTCGCCACTGTTTGGTGTCAGAACCTTCTTTGCGATGGTTTCCACCTGCAGCTGCATTTCCTCCACCTGCTCGTGCGTCATTTGCCGCAGCCGGAAGTCCAGGCGTTTCTTCAGTTGATACTCGATAAATAGCATATTCTTCTCACATGGGCGCAACATCAGATTGTGATGCATAATTTTGTTGCCAGTGAGTTTCAGCAGCATCATCGCCCCTGCGTTGTAGTCTCGTTGTGATGCAGGAGCATTCAGCCACTCTTGAACTTGTTTTGTGAAATTGTTATCCATGTTTTTTCAGTTGTGAGTAATGAGTTCTCAGTTATGAGTTTTCAGTAGTGAGTTATCAAAGTTTATTGTTGATTGCTGAGTAAAACACGCAGTTCTTGCGGGCGGAGACAAGCAGTCGTTTCATTGCCGCCATCGTCTGCCCAGTCGTCACGAAGTCGTCAAACACTATTATGTTCGCCTCACGCGGCAGGACGTTCAGTTCAAACGTGGCGTTCACTCGCTGCTTTGTGTGACACAGCGCCACGTCCTCGTAGAACGGTATTCCCAGCGCGGCGGCGATGCGCTCACTAATCAATGTGGCGAAATTCTTCACCTTGTGGCGTCGCTTCGGCGAGGTGCACATTGCCCACGAGCCACTGGCGAGGTGGTAGCCTAAAGTCTCGCTGATTACTGGTGCCATGTTCGATGCAAAGAACTCCACCATGGCAGGGTCACCCTTTATGTCCGTCAGCGTGCGCCCATAGATTGACTTCTTCCATATCGATACGAAGTCCACATCCGAGCGACGCGTCAGTGCCAGTTTGTAGGTAAAGTCACACCTCGCCTCATGGGTTTTGTCCCATGACTTGCGTTTCTGAACAGCAAACAGATCCTTCTGTGCCGCCCTGCCTGATGGTGCCTCCGGCACAGAAACAGTTCCGCTCCCGACAGTCGGGAACGTGATGTCACTCAACAATTCGCCTATGTCAAGAGCGGAACCCATTCAGGAGGAGCATTATTCTTAGTGACCTGACAGGTCAGTTGGTTCAGTGGGGTCCAGGTGGCTTTCACCGCTTGTGGAGCCCGACGACGTGCCACCGGCATAGATCGTGCCGTCTTCCGTCTCGATGCGCCCTTCGTAGAAAGGAGCCGGACATTCGTCCGTCGCCTCCACGCTTAGAGTTGTGCTTGTCGTTCCTGTAGCCCCTTGTCCCAGGTCTTGCGCCACTGTCGATTTCACCTGCCATTTCTCGCTTCCCACCACACGGTATTTGCCGCGCACTGTCTCCACGAGATATACGCAGTCACAGTTGTTCACGTAAGCCGCCAGTGCCGAGGCCTCCACCCCCACGCCAGGGTGAACAGCCGTCAGCTTGTTCAACTGAGTCATCGATGGGTATTCCCCCTGCGCCTCACTTGTGAGTTGCGACTTGTCCGGCAGGATGTCAATGAACTTCCATGTGGCGTCAGCCACCAGCTCGAAGTTTCCAGAGTATGCCGCCGAAGTCAGTCGCCCGTTCGCGTCGCGCGTCAGCGTCGGCCATTGCACAATCTGGTCCTTGCTTATGTAGTACAGTCGTCGTTTGATGCCTGGGAGCTCTGGCGTGCCCTGGCACCATGCCAGCGACTTCTGTATAGGAGTACATGATTTAGCCATAGTCTAATAGTAGATTAGTGATTAGAGAATAGATAATAGAGAGAATCACGCTGCCAGCTCGATCACCTTCATGCGTCGGTAGTCGATAGACTCGAACTGCACCCCGAAGAACATGGTGGCGATATATGAGAGGATGAAAGGCTCGTATTCCTTGACCATCACGCTCTCCACGTCTCCCATCTGGTCGAATCCCACCAGCATGTTGCTCTTTGGAGTCACGTGGAAGAACTTGCTGTCAGCCTTGTTGTACAGAGGCACGATGTGCAGCTTGCCGTTGCTTCCCTCCACCGTGTTCTGTCCGAACTGCGTGTAGTAGTTGATTCCTGCGTGCGTGAGCAGCATCGCCTCGTTGTATTTGTCCGCGAAGTCCTGCGAGCAGTAGAGGTTAAGGTCAAGGGCGCGCAGACGTGGGTCAAGAGAGTACAGAATCTCCTTGGCGATGTCCAGAGCGTTCGCCGTGGTGATCTCCTCTGTGAGTTTCATGTAGTTCTTGTTCTCGACACTGATCTTGTCATTGTCGATCTCCTTCTGGGTGATGGTGTCGAACCCATCAAACAGGTCTTTCGTGGTGTCACCGCTGGCGTTGCGCACGCCATTCCAGATCGCGTCATTCAGGTGTGACGAGAGCCCCTTTGCTATCAGCGTCAGCACGTGCAGCGCCGATGGTGCGCGCATCTGCCCGTCACCTTTCGTTGCCGCCATGTAGCCCAGGATGGTCGATGCTGCCGAGTTAGGCTCGAACTTCGCCACCACCGAGCCCATGAACGTCTCCAGCGTGCGGTATTCCACTGTCAGGTTGAAGTCCATCGAGCGGCTTGGCTTGTAAGGTCCGAACTGAGCGTCACCGCTTATGGCGCCCACATTCTCCTTGTAGCGGATGCCCGGGCGAGGCGTCATGTGCTGCAGGGTGTCCTGGCACCCGATGATAGGCATGTAGAGGAGTTGCTTGCGGTACTTCACCGCTGCGTCCTGCAGTGCAGAGGTAGGTATAGATATAACTTGTCCTGCCATAATGATTTGTCGATTAGATAAAAGGTTTTGGTGTTAATACAAGATTCTTTGGTGCAATGTCAACTTGGGGCATCAAGGCACCAGGTTGAACATCTCGTTCGCTGAGTTCACCATGCCGGCGAACTCCTCGAATGGGGAGGCTGGGGTCTGCTGCTGCGAGCTGTCCACCACAGCCTGTGATTTCTCTGCCGGTGCCGCTTTGAGGGCGTCCACCTGCTCGGTGAGTTCGGCGTTGTCGCTGTCACGCTGTGCGATGGCCTTTTCTATGGTCTTCATCTGCTCCAGCGTCAGCGTCATGCCTTCCTCACCCACGGCAAAGTCCTCGATGCCGAGGACCTTGCCCAGGAGTGTGAGGGTGTGATTCATAGGTCTTTCGATTTCAGGTTGTTTACTAACTACATTTGCTTCATTATTGCGTATGGCACATTTGGTGTTGTCACATGAATTGTCGCTTTCAGCTTCAGAAGTCTGAGCCTGAGCCACTGCCTTGACAGCGGTCTCCCCGCCATGCCTGGCAATAGTGTTCTCACGCTGCACTCCGAACACCGACAGCAGCGCCGCCATGAACCGTGAGAACAGGGGTTCCTTTGTTTCCACAAAGATGTCAGGCACTGGAATCCCTGCCGCCGCCATCGCCGATGCCACCGCGTCCGTCAGGACCGGTTTCGGCTCGTTAAAGTCCGTGACTTCATCCACGAATCCCCATTGCTTTGCCTCTGTTGCTGAGAGCCATCCCCCTTGGCGCATCAAGTCCAGCAGATCCCCTTGCGGCTTGCTGCACTTGCCGGCGTACATTGTGGCGATGTTGTTGTCCAGTTTGTTCAGGTCACGGATGGCGGCGTCACATTGCGAGCGCACCGCTTCCAGCTGGTCCGCGTTCAGGTTTCCCCACTCAAAAAACTCCGTGCTGCATTTATGCACCAGGTACATCGCTGAGGAGTCCATGGAGATATGCTTCGCTCCCAGCGATGCTATTGTTGCCGCGCTGGCGTTCATCCCCACGAAGTGCACGCTCACGTTGCCGTGAGCTTTGAAAGCTGATGCGATGGATAGAGCCTTGGCCAGTGACCCGCCCAGGCTGTCTATGAGCACGTTCACCGGTTTGTCTTTGTTTTGAGCCAGCACGTAGTCCACGTAGTTGCTGTCAAAGTCATAACCGCCCACGTACCCTTTCAGGTGAAGGTGATAATCTGTGTTTTTCATAGGTTTCGGCTTGTTTACCGCAAAATTAATAATGATTACCACCCGGTTAAAAGACAGCTTTTTTCAATGCATAATTCATAATGCACAATGGCGGCATTTGTTCTACTCACTTACGATTATGGCAAAAAAGTCGGAGCCACCTTTTGGGTGGTGGCTCCGCCATCGGCAGGTCGATGTAGCCTACATCACACGGAACACATAGCCATCTGTAAAGTCATAGTCATAACGGAAAAGTTCCTCAGAGTAAGCCTCCATGTCGAAGAAGCGCCGCAGGTGCTCTGGTATCTCGTCTAAGAGCCCCAGGTCATCCACCAGCTGCTCGGTGAACTCCTCCTCACTGTCCCACTTGCCGCAGTAAGCCTCGCGGAACTCCTCGAAGGAAACCTCCGAGTCGCAGCGGATGTCCATGAAAGCCTCGAAGGCTTCCTGCTCATCTTCGTCCAGAGCTGCAAACTCTTGGATGCGCTCGAAGGTGTCCTCACTGAGGCTGCCCTCATCGTACCACGCCTCCGGCCAGTTCTCCATGTCTTGGAACATAAATTCCGGGTCCTGCTCATCCCATACCACTTGCCGGCATACCTGCATAAACTCGTCATAGTCGCCACACAGGGTAAGGTCCACCCACATGCCGTCCAAGTTGCCACAGTTATAGCGGTTGTAAGAAGAAACATAGACAGCCGGATTTCCCGTGTGGAAGTCATACTTAAAGTCCGCCAAGTCCAGCTCAGCGTCACAAACCTCAACAACATCATTATTGAGATTGTTGGAACTTGAGAGAGCCTTTACGCTCTGCTCCTTGTCAGTGCTCTGGGCACCACTGATTGAATCATTAAAAAGAGATAATTCGTTCATAGCAGTAATTATTTAAAAGTTAAATATCATTGATCTTGCCATCACTTATCGCTTCGCCTTTACACTGCCTGCAAAGAGCGCCAGCCCACACATCGAGCAAGGCTTGCAAGAGAAATACTACCCGGTCAGGTGTGGAGATTTCTCGCCAGCAACGTGAGCCAGGCCTTGCGTGTGAGGGTGGCGCATTACCTTTGCAGCGTAAAGGCAAGCGGTGTTGGCAAGCCGATGTTTAACTTCAATCCTTCGGGCTATGAACCCATCTTTTCTGTCAATCAGTGGAGACCGAGAGAGAGTGCTGACAAGGAGCAGGATTAAAAAAAGAGAGACCTACGCCTCCCGCGCCAGTCTCCCTGCAAAGGAATATTTATGAATACAATTCAAGAAATAAAACAATAAATCAATAAATCATCAAGCTATAAATAAAAAGCGTCTCCAAACATTCTTTCAATACCAATTAGTCATTAAGCCAACTGTGATTTCGTTATATATTAATATTCGAGAACTCATAGGGATAGTGCTTTTTCGCGAATTTCAGCAGTTTATCTCCCGAATTGATGAAGATATTCGTAAAGATGCTGATCAGGAGCAAGTCACGAGGAATACCGAGGAACGAGTCTTTAGGCCCAAGCACCTTGCCACGTTTGAATCTGAGGAACATTTTTGACACGTTATCTTTGATGCGTACAGTCCCACATGATTCTTCCACCTCATATTTTCTCTTTTCCAGGTCCTCCTCACATTTCTCTTCCCATTCCTGCTTAGGCTTAGGCAGGTATGACCATTGCAGAACCTTATAATCCCTGTACGCCTCAGATAGTGGTATGTTGCCATCTGCGAACACCCATCCCATGGCCGTGTTATAGCGTGCTATCATCAGAAATCTGAATTCAAATTCCTCGACTATCAGCGCCACTTTATCACTCACCAGTACGGGGCTGTTCTTCATTTCGATGCCCGAATCCTTTAGTTTGTCATCTTGTGGAATCTCGTTCGACCACCCTTTCGGCATTTCTTTCTGTGGGTCTTTCCAGTCCCAGTCTGTAATTTCAACCATAATTCTCTTTGATTAAAAGTTAGTACATTATCGTTTACATGGGACCAGCGAGCGGTGCGCATATAGAGTCACCTCCACGGTTTTTGCGTTCGTGTCGCCCCCTGGAGTCCCTGTGTTCTTTTTTATTTTTATTATCGGGTATGGGCGTTCCCTTTGTCCTATTATGTACGACTGCCTGTTAGCGTCCGTTATCACGAAAGCCAGGTGTTCATGTGTCGGTATGCTGTCGCACGTCACAAATGTGAGAGTCGTCTGTTCAATCCTCCCGTTGTTGTCATAATCATTTTGGCTTTCACACTGCGGGGTGCCGATGAAGTTTATCGGCGTTATGTCCGTGAATATTCCCACTGGCAGCCCCGCCAGTGATTTCTGCATTATTTGTCGTTGCAGTCGGTCTTTCTGCACATATCCCAGGAATATTATCCCCGGCAGCGATTGTCTGATCATGTTATTCGGTTTGTTTAGAGTTTGATGTGTTGCAAATGCTTCATTTCAGCGCAGAATTGCGGACCCTGGAGGACAGGGTAGGACAGGGCAGTACACCGCCTCATTTTTTCTTCTTGAAGTCGGGAAGATTTTCCCGATATTTTTTCTTCAGGTAGGCGTTGCGCCGTCGCTGGTATATCTTCTGCAGTGCGCAGAAGTTCGTCTCGTTCAGCTCTATGCCGTTCGTCTCCATCCACGCCCATATCAGATCCTGTTTCTGTTTGCCTATGTTCCCGAATTGGCTCAGGTCGTTCCACATCGCCAGGATCATCCGTGAGCGGATGCAGTTGCGCAGTAGCGCCTTCCCATGTCGGTCCAGGTAGTTGTAAACCCTTGTGTCCTTTTTCTTGAACTGTGGCAGCACTATCGCCACTGTGTCCTTGTCCGGTTTGTCAGGGGCAGCATCTTTCGGCATTGCCTTCAGGTATATCTGCAGAATGTCATTCTCGGTGGAGTTGCGCAAGAACTTCACCGGTTCCTCTCCTTGCTCATTCACCAGCCACTGTTTCAGCCATGGCTGGAGTCTCAGATAAAGCAGTATCACGTCCATAGTCAGTATGAAATATCGTTCTTTTTTACAAAATTACTTCCTGTAGCTCACGTCTTGAAAGACGATGACCTCCATCATCTCGTTAAAGCGGTCCGCTATGCGTCCCCCGTATTTCTGTCTTATCTGTTTCGCGTCCAGGTTCGTCGTTACCGCTGTGAAGAGTTGCGCCAGGTATCGATGTTCCAGCAGGTCTATCACCGGGTTCGTCACGTTTCCGTACTCCAGCACTTCCGTCGGTTCCTTCCCCAGGTCATCTATGGCCAGCAGGCGTTCCGATCGAAGCTCGGCATATCTCATTCTGTCCTTGTATATCTCCAGTATGTCCCTGACGTCTTTGAATCGCAGGTATATCTCAAAGTACGGGTCATTGCATGAATAGTTTCTGAGGTGATTGAAGTCCCCACTGTGGAACCGTTCATTTATCAGGTCTCTCAGTGCCAGCAGCAAAGTCGTCTTTCCGTTGCCGCAAGTCCCGCAGAGCATTATCCCGATTTTCGATTTCGGGTCCGTCATGTAAGTCGCCATTGCCACCAGGTTGTTTATAGTCTGTTTGTCGAAACGCATCTCGCGGTTTCGCAGTTTCACTTCGTATGCGTAGTAGTATGCCAGTCTGTCAAACGTCTCCTGCGGTGACATTTTAAACCTAAAACGTTCTCCCGTAATCTGAAGCTTTCTTACCATCGACATCAGTTCCCCTACGTGGGTCGTATCTATCCTCCTGTTGTTTAGCTGCATTGTTCTTCTGTTTTATGTATTGCTGTTGTTTTTTCACCCAAGCCGGGAAGTGAGCCTTGTAGTCATTGTAGTCGTTATGCTTTTTCCCTTCGTAGCTAATCTGCCTGTCGAATTCCGAGAGCCATTTCATCAGTTCTTCTTCGTCCATGCCCAGGGTGTTTCGCACAAACTCTTTCGCTTGGGAGTCATTTTTGAAAGTCTCGAAAAAATTTCTGTCGCCATTATTATGAGAGAGAGAAATATTATTGTTTATATTGTTACTATTAATAATGTGTGGGTGTGACCGAAAGTGTTGCCTTTTGTGCAACCCGTCCTCAGCGTTTTCCGTCTTTTCAGGGGGCTTTTTAGGTGGTGATTTCTTCTTGTTTTTCGGTGAATTTTCCTTCTGAAATTTATCATAATTCAGTATTGTTATGATGGTATAATTGCCGATTTTTTCCATCATTATCATCTCCTCTTTTATGAATTCTTCCAGCAGGTCTTTCACCTTTTTTCCGTTCGTCTGCCACTGGTGCAGCAGTTGCCTTTTACTTGTCACCAGTTGCCCTCTGTTAAGTTTTACTCTGGTCCCATGGAAAAGCACCTCACATTCCTCGTATGAGGCATCTGTGAGCAGGTCCAGCCACCGTTGCAGTATCTTTGCGTCTTGCCACACCCAGTGCTGCTTTATGTTGCGGTATAGTGCTATCCAGCCTTCCATAGCATCACAGTTGAGCTCTCCAGAATCGTATCAACTCTTTCCCAAGGTAGAATTTCCTTGAGTTCGAGCGTCTTATTCCGTAGTTTATTTTTCCCTCTTTCACCCACCGTATCAGCGTAGATGGGTGCACTCCCAGAGCCTGGCTCGCTTCAATTAGCGAGTATCTGCCGGTCTCCGCTACTCTCGGTTCTGTTATTGTCATAGACTCCCTCCTTTCTTTTGTGGGAACAGGTTTTCTGCCGGTTCCTTCAGGTACTCAGCTATTATCTGCTGTGTGTCCTTTGAAGGGTTGTAGTTGCCTCCCAGCCATTTCTTGACACAGATTTCCGATCTGTTTGTCAGCCGTGCAATGTCCTTGATGAACATTTGGCATGGTGACGGCATTGCTTTAGCCCTTTTGTAGTGTTCCTTGAAAGTCATGTTGAAAATTTTTTTAAAAAAAGTATGCTATATTTTTTAATATACCAAAAAATATACTTACCTTTGCAAAGTAAAACAAATTAAAGGTAGTATTTGCAAACGAAAGCGAGTGCAAATATATATCGAATTTTTTAATATAGCAAAACAAATAGCATAGAAATTTGCTATAAAATAAGGCATATTTATGAAATACCTTGATTTAAAGCGCATTAGAAAAGAGCGCAAAATTAGCCAGACTGAGCTGGCGAAACAATTGGACTATCCTCAGGCATACGTGTCTCAGATTGAGAACAGGAAACGCTATGCCCCGCAGGCCTTCGTCAACAGGGTAGTGGAGGTTCTGCAGATGGATAACATCGACGAGTATCTGGTTGACGCGCCAAAGAAAATCATCATTCACGAGGACACTGCTGCCGGTATGGATTTGGAAAATGTGCCCGTTTCTGATGCCCAGCCCGACCGTAGTATGGAGGAGCGTCTTGTGGGAATCATTGAGAGATGTCACGAGATAATCAGGGAGAAAGACCTTGAGATCGCCCGTCTGCGTAAGGCTCTAGGTGAGAAGTACCGTGAGCTTGCTGAGGTCATGATGGAGAAGAAAGAAAATTCAGGGGCGTTATGACTTGAGATTAGACTTGAGAGTAATTAATTAACTAACATATTTTATTAATCCAAAGCTTTTTACATTGATTTAAACATTGGTTTGGGAGCAGGAGGTCCCAGGTTCGAATCCTGGTACCCCGACAAAGAAGTTAAATTGCTGAATATCTGATGAATAAATATTGGATATTCAGTTTTTTTTCGTTTTATATGATGTTTATGTCATTAAAATGACCAAAAGGCCATCTTACTTTGTACTTCGTGCGTTTTGCCGATATAAATGTTCGTGAGTAGTGATACGTTTATAGTTTTATTGCACTTATTATCAACTCCTTTATAGATTATCAGCAATTGCTTGTCATCTTGAGCTGTTTAAAAGCAAGGGCTACAGCTTGGGTTCAAACCAGCGGCTTTTGATAATCATCTCACTAATGCGCCATGCTTTTTGCTGCCGTGAAAGTAGAGGGCCGTTGCCCAAGGATTGTGATGGCGAGGGGGCAACTGATGCAACATTGCCATGAAGTAAACTGTTGCCCAGTCCATTCCATCGCTGATTACCTACACCCATGAGTTCAACAAGAGTAGGAAATATATCAATTTGCCCCACTGGTCCTGCAATAATACCATTCTGACCTGAGTTTATAGCCAGAAATACACATCGGTCGCCTTCGGGTTCGATTGATGGTCTGCCCGCAGGATCATCGTCAACATTCTCACTGTGATCGCTCACTATCACTAGCATTGTGTTGTCGTATAGACCTTCATGCTTCATGGCAAGAATGAACTGTTGTAATGCTGAGTCGAAAGCTGCGGCACACTCAAGATAACAGCGCACTTCGCGTGTGTATTTACCACTGCTCTGAATCCATGTTGTGGGCTCCATTGGGGAATTGTATGGATGATGCATTCCTGCGGTTGCAACTAAACCTATAAAGGGCTGCTTGCGTTGTGGAAGCATTTGTACGACTTTATCGAGCAGGGCCTTATCGATTAAGTAACCATTACTCTTGATTAGGCTGTTAATTTCAGCTTTGCCGTAAAAATCGTCGTATCCATAAGTTGAAGCCATGTTACGCACATTCCACAGAGTTGGTTCGTCGCAACAAGCGTAGAAGGAGTCGTAATTCCCCATCAATTTCACTAACGATGGATAGGGAACGTCGCCATAGGTGTTGGCTACTGCTTGAATAGTAAGTGGTAGTAGTCCGGTGTTATACATGAAGATACCGTCGCTCGAGCGCCCGTTCTTAACTTGAGTGCGCATGTTGAGCGTCACAAGGTTGTTGACGGTGTCGCGGCATAATTCATTAAGGGTGGGGGTAATTTCACGGCCATCAATCTTTAGGTCTATTACCCATGAGTTAAGCGATTCTACAACTAACAAAATAACATTCTTGCCCTGTGCAGTAGAATAATCATTGCTCGACTGTGGCTGTTCATTGATGAAACGCGTAACCTCCAGTTTCTCAGAGTCGCTGAGAGTAGTGCGGTTGTGTATAGTGGTTGCAAAACCATATAGCATGTAGGGTACAGCACCATTTTGATTGAGGTAGTCACCTTGTCGTGTCCACATAACACAGTAGTCATTGGTGAGTTGTTGAGCATAGCTGGTAGACTCACTGTCATGATAGTAATGCATTGCTGTCATGCTTAGCCTTATGCCAATAAAGGCGAGTATGCACATCAATGCTGCCCCAAGTCGACGCGGCCAAGATGATTTGGATGTCTCAATACTTCGCTTGAACCATATTCTATAAGCAAAATAAAGTACAATGGGTGGTAACAATACTTCAAGAACTGCGAGTCGGAACGAACCGAAGACGCTGCGGGCCACAGTGCCCCCCATGTTCTCGACAAGCAAGAATGATGAAAGAGGCATCAGGTCGCGATAGGATGGCATGTAAAGCAGTTGGGCCATGCACCATAACGTTAATAAAACGATTACAATCCAGCTCCACTTGCGCCATTTTGGCTTGAGTGCCAAAAATGGAATCATTAGCACCAGTCCATCGGCAATATTATTAATGGTTAGAAATGTGAGTTCGCTAATGCTCACATTCTCAATCCACATGGGGTCAACTAACTTATTGAAGTGATATTCAACGGCCATGAGCTGCACCACAATGGTAGCCGCTGCCATCAAAAAGAAGTAGAGG
Source organism: Porphyromonadaceae bacterium UBA2751 (assembly GCA_002353285.1). Classification (GTDB taxonomy): domain Bacteria; phylum Bacteroidota; class Bacteroidia; order Bacteroidales; family Muribaculaceae; genus Sodaliphilus. The sequence goes on from DEJJ01000033.1 coordinate 32,776, forward strand.
GCTGCATTCTTGATGCTAGATTTTCTATTATTCATGCTTTGCATCGTGAGGGCCTAAAAAACAGTTGCAGTTGCATGTTGTAGCAAGCAATTATTCACTCTTAAACTTCAGGGCGTTGCGCTCAGCACTCTCAATGCGCTTGTTGCGCCAGCAGCTGCGGCACAGGGCTACATAACGGTCGTCGCCACCAATCTCCACTTGGTTGCCGTCGGTCACAATGTTTCCTTGTGCATCAATGCGAGCGTTGATGCTTGTCTTGCGTCCACATGCGCAAGTTGATTTGATTTCTTCGATTGAGTCGGCAATTTCAAAAAGTCGACGTGAACCCTCAAAGAGGTGTGACTGGAAGTCGGTGCGAAGTCCATAACACACCACGTTGGTTCCATAGTCATCAACTATGCGAGCCAGCTGATCAACCTGCTCTTCGGTGAGGAACTGTGACTCGTCGATCAATATCCAGTCTTTCACAATTAGAGCGCTTTCATAAAGTTGTGTGACATACTCGTAGATGTTCATCTCGGTATATATCCAACTGCATTCGCGTTCAATACCAATTCTTGAGCGAATCACATTCTCCTTCTCACGGTTGTCGATAATGGGCTTCATGCATAGATACTGCAGTCCTCTCTCCTCAAAGTTATAAGCTTGTGTGAGCAGCAGGGCAGTCTTAGCCGATCCCATAGTTCCGTATTTGAAATATAGTTTTCCTCGTCGGTTCATAGCAATGGCAAAGATATTAAAAAACATCCCACTATCATAAAGTTTTTCCATAAAGTTATTAACAACCTTAATGATTATTGAAGGATCCAAAAGGGTAATAATACTGATTACAGAAATTTTTCATTAAATAATCGATTTCTTCTTTGCCAAAATTTTTGTTTGTTGTAATTTTGCAGCCTGAAAATAGAGATTGGGTAATATATAACAAATAATAGGTAGCAAAGAAATGAACTCACCGAGCAAGAAGATTTTAAATGAGGTCAAGGATTATGTGATGATCTTCGTTGGCCTACTCAGTTACTGCTTTGGATACACGGCATTCATTCTCCCCGAGAAGGTTGTCACTGGTGGCGTTACGGGTATGGCCTCACTGTTCTATTTCGGACTGGGATGGAATGTAGCCATAACCTACTATGTGATTAATATAATCCTGCTTGCCATTGCCTTCAGGACAGTAGGGAAGCAGTTTGTGATTCGCACCATCATTGGCGCCACAATAGCCACAGCGTTGTTAGGTGTAATGACTCCTTTATTTAAGGTTCCGATTGTTCCTCAGGAAACTTTTATGAACGTCATCATTGGTGCGGTGATGTGTGGCGTTGGATTAGGAATAGTGTTTACTCATAACGGCAGTTCGGCTGGTACGGACATCATTGCCGCAATGGTAAACAAGCACAGCAACATCTCGTTTGGTCGCACGTTAATGTATATCGACCTGTTGATTATTAGTTCGAGCTATTTTATTTTCCACACTCCCGATAAGATTGTGTATGGCTTGATATTCATGTTCATATGTTCTATATCGGCCGACATGGTAATTGACAGTAGCCGTCAGAGCGTTCAGTTCATGATATTCAGCAAGAAATGGGAAGAGATTGCCGATGCCATCACTCATGAGCTTCATCGTGGATGCACTGTGCTTCAAGGCACTGGATGGTATTCTAAGAGCGAGCAGCATGTTTTGCTTGTGATGAGCCGTCGATATGAGAGTATGCATCTATTCCGCATTATCAAGGCTATCGACCCTGATGCTTTTGTTTCACAGGCTAAGATTAAGGGCGTGTATGGCGAAGGGTTCGACCATGTTAAGGTAAACATGAAGAAACATGAGGCTAATGAAAGTGCCGTTAATGATGCGACATCTATTGATGCTCAATCTAACGAAACGGCCAATGATTAGTTCTTTGGCATGAATTTTGCTTTTGCTATAGAAAATAGTTGCAAAAATATTTGGCAAAAATGAAATAAAAGCAGTAATTTTGCAGCTGTTTACAAGACTAACTATTATTACTTAACTATTTTAAATTATTTTAGACTATGGCATACGTAATTAGTGACGACTGTGTAGCATGTGGAACTTGCATGGATATGTGTCCAACTGGCGCTATTAGCGAGGGTGACATCTATGTAATTGACCCTGATACTTGCATCAGCTGCGGTTCTTGCGCTGAGGCATGCCCAAATGAGGCAATTAGCGAGGGCTAATCCACACACGACGAGTGTTATAACTTTAAAAAACGGCATCACGTTCCTGATGGGATGTGATGCTGTTTTTTGGGGTGTTATTATATTGTGAGCGGTGTGTTACTCTTTGGAGAACATGAGATTTAAAACCCAGTTCACAATGGCGAGGATAATACTGAACAATATGGCAGCTCCCAGGCTGTCGACAGTGAACCCCTTGATGAGCCAAGCGCACAATAGAACCATTAATCCATTAATAACAAAAGCGAACAGGCCTAATGTCAATACTGTAATAGGTAAAGATAGCAACTTGATAATTGGCCTGATGGCCGAGTTGATGAATCCTAGCACAACGGCTACAATGACAGTGACCCACCATGGCTCAATAGTGACACTGTCCATGAAGTAGGCCGTAATGCCCACAGCAACTGTCGATAATATAAGTCTTGCGATCATAATAGTTATAATAAGTAATTTGCATTATCTTGGTTGGTTAGTCATGTGTGTGGCGTGTTGTGATTTCACCGCATATGTCGCGCTGTAGATATTTCTCGACTTGGCGGTTGCTCATGCCATTGCCAAAGAGGTACATCATCTTGGTGATGGCAGCTTCACTGGTGATGTCGTGACCGCTAATAACGCCCGCTTTAGCAAGTGTGTTGCCAGTGTCGTAAAGACTGCTATTAACAGCACCATTCACACACTGAGTGACATTGAGAATAACGATGCCTCGCTCAATAGCTGCTTGAATAGGCTCGGTAAACCAAGGCTCGCTTGGGCTATTGCCAGCACCATAAGTCTTGAGCACCACGCCCTTGATGCCTGGGGTGCTGAGTAAGTGCTCAAGCGTGGCGCGTGTCATGCCAGGATGCAAGACAATGAACATAACGTTAGGATCCATGGCATCATGAACCATTAGTGGGCGATTGCTTGTGTTGCGAAGCAAAGCGTCCTCGTTGAAGGTAATGTCAAGTCCCACTCTTGCCAAGTCGGGATAGTTGTTGCTCATGAAAGCGTTGAAGTTGTCGGCACTAATCTTTGAGCTCCTATTTCCTCTAATGAGGTGGTTCTCAAAAAGAATTGCGACTTCTCTTACCATGGCTTCGCCACGACTGTTGCGCTTAGCTGCCACTTGCAGAGCAGTGATGAGGTTTTCTTCGCCGTCGGTTCTCACTTCGCCTATAGGCAGCTGCGAACCTGTGATTATTACAGGCTTGTTCAAGTTTTCAAGCATGAAACTAAGTGCTGATGCAGTATAGGCCATTGTGTCGGTTCCATGCAAGATTACAAATCCATCGTAGTTGTCGTAATTGTCCTCGATTGCCCTGGCCATTTGGCTCCAATGATTGAGGCTCATGTTGCTACTGTCGATGGGTGGGTCAAACTGCATGTTGTCGATGTCATAATTGAGCATCTTAATTTTGGGCACATTATCGATGAGATGAGAGAAGTCGAAAGGCTTAAGCACCTTAGTTTCGGGATTCTCAATCATGCCGATAGTGCCTCCGGTGTAGATGATTAGGATGCGTGGGCGAGTATTGTCGTTTGTCATATTAAAAAGCGCATTGCGCAGTTTGTGGGTTAGTTATTAGGGTTATTAAAATACTTAGCGAAGAAGTCGAGGTGCTGCTTGAGCGAAACTACCCAGTAGTCCCAAGAATGTCGGCCTGGTCGCTCGCTGTAGTTGTGCTTGATGCCATGCTTGTCGAGAGCAGCATGCAGTGCACGATTCTCCTTGATGAGGAAATCTTGAGTGCCATCGTCGATGATTATGTGTTGCTTGTTCTCAAGAGTTGGTACCAAGTTAATTACCGAATGCTCGTGCCATGATTGCTCATGAGAGGCATACTTTCCCAGTCGCTTGTCGATCTTGAAGCGGTCCTTAAGCGTGGTGATATCAACTGCGCCACTCATGCTGCCACAACAGCCATAGATGTCAGGGTTGCGCCATGCCAACCATAATGCACCATGGCCGCCCATGCTCAGCCCAGTGATGGCTCGGTGTTGAGCGTCGTTGATGGTTCGATAGTTGTTCTCGACATAATTACGCAACTCTTGAGTAATAAACGTGTCGAACTGAAAAGATGGGTCGACTGGTGAGTCGAAGTACCAGCTGTCCTGTCCATCAGGGCACACGATGATAATGCCATATTTGGTTGCCAACTCGGCCAGATTGATATGGTTCATCCAGGCCATGTGATTGTCGCTATATCCATTAAGCAAGTACACAACAGGGTAAAGTTTGTTGTCGTCGCTTACATATTGCTTTGGCAACACAATAAGATTGTTGATTTCACGTGCCATTTTCTTGCTTGGCACGGTAACTACACTCACTTGAGGACTATTAAATACCTCTTGTTGAGGTTGCCTTGTGGTTTTGGGGGCAGCCTTTCGTGGGATCTTGACTTTAGTTGTTGGTGCCTGTGAAGTGCTTGGCTGTTGGCTTGAATTAGTGTTGGCCTTACAACTCAAGCAACATAGAGTAATGATGGCTGTGCATGCAACGATTTTATTGATTGAAGTTCTCATAGTAATCTTTTTTAAATAAAAATTGTGTAGATGTTATTTCACGCCAGTGTTGAAGGCTTTGTAGAAATATAGCATTTGATAGTCAAGAGCATTAATCCAAAATGACCAGCTGTGGCGTCCTGGTCGTACAGTGTAATCGTGTGGAATTCCTTGCTTGTCGAGAGCCTCGTGAAGCGCATTGTTGGCTTCGATGAAGATGTCGTTTTTGCCAGCATCAATAACGATGTTTTGACCAGGTTGAAGCATTGGCACAAGGTTTATTACTGAATGCTCTCGCCACACATCCTTGTTGTTCTCGAAGTCGCCTAATCTCTCGTTTACCTTCCAGCGGTTAGGGTAGTTATAAATGTCGACCCCACCTTCCATGCTACCGCATGAACCGTACACATCGGGGTGTCGCCACGCAAGCCATAGCGCCCCGTGTCCACCCATGCTCAGTCCCGTGATAGCGCGGTACTTAGGGTGGTTGATAGTGCGATAATGGCTCTCGATAAAGTGTCGCAGCTCATACACTACGTAGGTCTCAAACTGGAAGTTTGGGTCGATAGGTGAATCGAAATACCAGCTATCCTGTCCATCGGGGCACACTATTATCACGCCATATTGAGAAGCCAGTGATCGCAAGTCGGCCTTCTTTGGCCAATCACGATAGCTGCCTTGTGCACCATGAAGCAAGTACACTACAGGAAAGAACCTGGTGGGATTTTTCTTTTCGATGTACTGTGCAGGCAGCACAACAGTATTCTTGATTACACGCCCCATCTTGTCGCTCATGACCTCAATAGTGTCGACAATAGCATTCTTCTTCTCGGCTTTGGCAATAGCTTGATCATAAATCTCGGGAACTGTAGTAGTGTTTTCGTCTTTAGCCCAAGTCGTGACAGCTGCTGTGGCGAGAAAAATGATTAGCAGTAGTTGATTCAATGTCTTTTTCATGATTATTCAATATTATCGTTTTTTCTTAAAAAAATCAGTCATCAGTTTAGCACATTCGTCGGCAAGAATGCCAGCTGTGATTGTCGTCTTCTTGTGGAAAGGAGAGTTGCAGTAAGTGTGAAACCCTCTCTTGTCGTCGGGTGCGCCATACACGACTCTTGAAATCTGGCTCCATGCCAGAGCGCCAGCACACATGAGACAAGGCTCCACTGTGACGTAGAGCGTGCAGTCGGTCAAGTACTTGCCACCAAGAAAAGAAGCTGCCGACGTGATTGCTTGCATCTCGGCATGAGCTGTGACATCGGTAAGCGTTTCGGTTAGGTTGTGACCGCGGGCAATCACTCTACCCTGGCACACGATAACGGCGCCAATAGGCACCTCGTCGCGAAGAGCAGCCTCTTGAGCTTCGGCCAAAGCTAATCGCATGAATTTCTCGTCGTCGTTAGCGGTCATAATCTTAAATGAAAATTTTCTTCACAAAATTACCTACTCTCACCACATAGACCCTGTTGCGGGGCAAGTCGATGACATGAGAGTCGCTCGACACACGCTCGTAGTAAAGTCGGCCGCTCATGTCCCATACACTCACTAACTTGCCATAAGTTTCGCCATAGATGTAAATAGTGCCCCAGTGCGCCACTATAATAGGCTGTGGCTCGGCAGGGAAGGCATCATTGATAAATGGGTCGATGCCTGTGAGTCGATCAACCATGACAAGCACAGGGTCGCTGTCGCCCATCATTGTCGTGGGCACGACAGTGTAGCAGGCGTCATGATCAAGTGCCGGCAGGTAAAAGAAGTCGGCAGCAGTTAGAGCTACAAGCTCATTGTTCTCGTCGTAGACTTTGTAAGCCAGGTTATTGCCCAATGCCACCCGCTGCCAGTCATGGTTGTAGGCCTCGCCCTGAGCTGTAACCAATAGCGATATGTCCTCGTTAGGGAATAATGTGAAATGCTCATTATACCCCCAAGCCTTATCGTCGAGATAAGCATCCATTGTCTCATAATCAGAAACAACCACATCAACTTGACCTACACCGTCGAAAGCTCCCCATCCCATAGCTTTAGGTGGAGTGGCTGCAGCGCAATAAATCTCATATAGATTGTGGCAACCATTAAATGCATAAGCCTCGATGCGTTGCAGCGATGAAGGCAGCATAACAGTGTGCAATGAGAAGCAGTCTTGAAAAGCTCCATAAGCCACTTTCACAACGCCCTCGGGAATAGCTATATTGACAAGGCCTGTGCCCAGGAAACATTCCCGTGGCACCTCGGTGATATTGAGTGATAGTGTGACATTGGCCAGCTGGTCGCACCCCAGAAAAGCCTCTTCGCCAATGCTTGTGATGGAGTTGGGCATGACCACCTCAGTCACCTTAGAGTTATAGAAAGCAGCTGGTGCAATGGATGTTACCTGATAGTTGTGCCCATCATAATTGACCACAGGTGGTATTATGCACACACCGCTATAAGCACTAAGACCGCTAACGATATTCTCATCGACCATCACCTCACGGCCATGACCTGTAAGGCTGTAGGCGATGCCATTGCTAATGAAATCGGCTGCATTAGTAGCAAGAGACAAACAAGCCGCGGCAAGCAACAATGTATATTTAAATAAGCTCATTAAATCGGTAATATATCTTTTTAAATTTACAAAATTCCATAAAATTCTCGACTTATCCAAAATATCGGTCAAAAAACTGTGAAAAACCCGAAATAATCCATCAGTCTTGTATCATATCGGTAGAGAGTGGGCAGTTGATGAGATAGACACGCTCACGGGCACGTGTAATTGCAGTGTAGAGCCATCGCATGAAATCGAGTGTGCTCAACGCGTCGGGCAAGATGTTTCCCATGTCGATAAACACATTCTTCCATTGTCCACCTTGAGCCTTGTGACAAGTGACAGCGTAAGCAAATTTCACTTGCAAAGCATTGAAGTAGGGATGTTGCTTCATGAGCTGATACCGCTCGCGCTTGTTTCCTGATAACTCATTGAGAACATCGTGATACAATCGTTCGCTCTGGGTCAGTGTGAGTGCTGGTGTGTCGCTCAGCAAGCTATCAATAACAATTTTTACGTCCATCTCCACATTGTCGTGATCGGGCAGTTCCACTGTTACATTAGCAAATCGCAGTCCATACACTTGCTCCACCTCGCCCCACACACGCTTAACCCTCATCACATCGCCATTGGCAATAAAGTCGATATTGTCGTAGTCGCGAGCCCAGTAATAGTTGTTTTTCGAGACAAGTAGCATATCACCCGTAGTGAGAAGCTCCTCACGATAAAGGATACTGTTGCGCACTCCGTTATTGAATAGAGTTGCTCGCTTGTTGCTTCGAGTGATTACTATAGTCTCGTCGATGCCATCCCGGTCATAGCAGTCGCTTATCGTTTCAAGCAAGAACTCGCTATTGATGGCATCGATGTCGGGATACTGTTGAAGCTCAAGTCGGGGAGCAACAAGCAGATCGCCAGTGAGAGTTTTCCTCACAAGAGTGGCATTGTGCAATATGCCCGAGTTGGCAGCTTGTCGTGCAATTTGTTGTAGTGTTATGTCATAGACAGTGAGGCCATAGCCACGCATAATCTCACTGTTAAGGGCAGGGCTTTCGTTTTGCCCCACAGGTGGAAGTTGAGCACTGTCGCCCATGAGCATTAATTTGCATCCCATTCCATTGTACACATAGTGCACCAGGTCATCGAGTAGTCGTCCAGTACCAAAAATCGAAGCATCGGCAGCACCATTAGCAATCATCGAAGCTTCATCGACGATGAATATTGTGTTTGTGTGCTTGTTTTCGGCAAGTGCAAATCCTTCACTCAGATAGCTCTCCTGACGATAAATCTTGCGATGAATGGTGAAAGCACCTCGGCGTGAGTATTCACTAAGCACTTGAGCAGCACGGCCAGTTGGGGCAAGCAGCACCACCTTAGTGTGACGTAATGTGAGCGCCTGCACGATTGCTCCCACGAGTGATGTCTTGCCAGTGCCAGCATAGCCGTTAAGTAACAGCACACTGCGTTCGTTGCCACGCAACATGAAATGAGCGAAAGCCGCCAGAGTCTCGACCTGCCCCTCATTAGGGTCATAGTCAAGTAGTGCAAGCACATCACGGTAGAAGTCAGCAATTATCGGGTCGTTAACATCGAAAGCTTGAGAATTCACGTTTTTTGATTTCATAGGCACAAATTTAGCAACAAATTCTATAATATCAAGAAAAAATCACTATCTTTGCACCGCTTTAAGCGACTGGAGTGGTGCTCGAGTGGCTGAAGAGGCACGCCTGGAAAGCGTGTGTGCGTCAAAAGCGCACCGGGGGTTCGAATCCCCCTCACTCCGCTGGGAAGTCCTGTTGTTGCTGGTGCTTTGGGTGATGATGGTGTATGTGGCAACATGTGGCAGGATGTTGCAATGCGTGGCATAAAAACCGACAAAAAACCGCCTTTGACGGTTAAAAACCGACATGAGACCGACATGAGACCGAAGAGGGTACGAATGAGAAACATCCATGTGACGCTTTATTATCGGAACCGTCCTGACAAGAATGGGACAGCTCCGCTGTTGCTTGCTATCAATTATGCAGGCAGCAGCACTTATGTGCCAGTTGGCAATGTGCGTCTTCGTCCTGACCAGTGGGATCGTGTTCGCCGCAGGGTTGTGAACCATGCTCACGCGCAGACGATCAACAGCAGTGCTCAGTCTATGCTTGGTAGGGCTGAGGATGCTGTGCTTGAGCTGATGCGTGATGGTGGTGTGCGTGGCTGGAAGCTGACTGAGGTGCGTGACGCTATTGTGTCGTTCCTGTATCCTGTGGAGAAGCGTGACAATGGTGTAGTGGCTGTGATGGAGGAGTTCATGGGTACGAAGGATAAGCCTAACACTGCCGACAAGTACCAGCAGACGATAACGCACATTGAGCGCTGGCTTGGCTCGGGTGCCAGGAGGGTGGAGTTTGCCGACGTGACCGCGGAGTGGCTTGAGGAGTTTGACCGCTGGCTGTCGAAGAAGGGGTTGTCGGTGAACAGTCGTTCGATCCACATGCGCAACATCAGGGCGGTGTTTAATTGGGCTGTGTCGAAAGATCTCACTGATGCAAGGTACCCCTTCAAGAAGTACAAGATTAAGACTCAGGCGACGGAGCCGATGGCGCTGACGCTGGAGCAGATGAGGATGCTGTGGGGTTATGAGCCGCCGCTGAAGGCTCAACGCTACTGGCTGGACGTGTGGAAGCTGATGTTTTGCTTGATTGGTATTAACATGGCTGACTTGTGGAGGCTGGAGAGTGTTGTGCAGGGGCGTGTGAGCTATGAGCGGGCGAAGACTGGCAGGTTATACTCGATTAAGGTGGAGCCTGAGGCGCAGGCTCTGATAGAGGCTCACAAGGGCCGCAAGGTGCTGGTTGACCTGAGCGAGCGTTACAAGAGCGCTCATCGTGCGACGGCATCGCTTAACAAGATGATGAAGGCTATTGCTAAAGACCTGGGGCTGCCGCCCATCACGGGTTACACGGCGCGCTACACATGGGCGACGCTGGCTGCGAGCATTGATGTGCCTATTGAGGTGATAAGTCAAGCTCTCGGTCACTCGTATGGCCTTGCGGTGACGCTGGGGTATATCATGCCTGACCGCCGCAAGGTGGATGAGGCGAACCGCAAGGTGCTGGACTTGTTGACAGGCGGCGGCGAAGCCACCGCACAGTGAACCTTACGAGCTAACTTTACGAGCCGACGGCTCGCACTACTTGAACACGACAGGCTTCTCTCTCTCGCGCGCGACCCAGGAAAGTTATATGAGCTTCGCCTTGCGGCGGGGCTTTTTCTTTTTCGGTTTCTTTTGGTTTCTGCCAGTTTTTGAAAGATAAAAAAACAATAAAATTATTTTTATTAATTCGCGCGCGTGAGCGCGTAAGGAGGGGGAAACTTTTTTCTTTTTATTTATTTTTCTTTTTTGTAAGGGGGTGTGGGGGGAACTTTTTTCTTTTTTTTCTTTTTCTTTTTTTTCTCGGAGGTCAATGTGTAGGAAATCGCTATTTTGCTACATTTATTATATATAATGTGTAAGAAATGGCTATTTCTTCGGAAGAAATGCGTATAACTTCGGAATAAATGGCTATTTCTTCGGAGTAAATAAACGTTAAAAAACAGGTCTAAAAAGGTTATGATTAGAGAGATAGCAGAAAAATAGCAGAAAAAAACAAAAATGAGGGATGTTGCAAGATGTGGCAAGTGGTATCTAAAATAGATTTTTTTACAAGCCGACGGCTCGCAATACTTGACATGACATGGGGGTGTTACTCGTTGGCCTTGGCGAGGCGTATGAGGTCGTCTTCGATGGTCTTGGTGGTTGTGGCGTTGATGTCGGCTTGAACGGCTTGCATCTTTGGCATGAAGAAAGGAAGTATTTTGGCAACAATTTCGAGTCGGTCTTTTGGGTCGAACATTGAGTAGAAGTCCTTTTTAAATTCTCCGCTGTCGTAGTATTCGGAGACGAATGCAGCGAGCACAGCTTTCATGTCGCCCGACACTTTGTTGGGCGTTCCTTTCTTGCGGCCTCCTGTTTTTCGTCCCTGCATTATTTTGTGTGTTAAGAAATAAAATAGTGATGCAAAGATAGTGATGTAGATTTGTGGCATAATTTTAAAACTTAACACACATAGACTATGTTAGGATTAGGAAGCTTGATAGGAGGCGCGATGAAGATTGGCGGCTCGATTTTTGGTGGCATCAAGGCGAGTCAGGCGATGAAGCAGGTGAAGAAGAACCTGGAGCAGCAGCGTCGCGAGAACCAGGATTGGTATGACCGCAGGTATAACGAGGATGCGACGCAGCGTGCCGACGCTCAGCGCATGCTGGCGATGACCAACGACTTGATTAGGCAGCGCAACCGTGCAGCTGCAGGCACCCAGGCTGTGATGGGCGGCACCGAGGAGAGTGTGGCGGCCACCAAGGCTGCCAACGCCAATGCCCTTGCCGACACGGCGGCCCAGATTGCCGTGGCTGGCGCCAACCGCAAGGACAACATCGAGAACCAGTACATGACCCGCAAGGGGGCGATTAATGACAAACTCAACAACCTGCAGCAGCAGAAAGCCAACAACATCATCAGTGCTGTTAACGGAGTGAGCTCTGCCGCTAGCGACATTACCGGCAGTGCGCTTGATGACATCAATGTTTGGAAGAAAGCATAAGCATAACTACTATGGCAAACGAGAATAAGAACAAGAAGCCGCTGGTGACGCTTGATGCGGCCAATCCTGCTCCTGATGGCGTGGTCAAGACCGAGCCAATGGGCAGCGGTTGGGCTGGTGACGTTAAGCCACAGGGAGATGGGCCGCAGTTGCAGGACAACACTCCGACCATTAACGAGCACCAGTTGCGGAACGTGCAAAGTGCTCCCAGCGGGGTGAGTGCTAAAGACATCAACAAGGCCCCTGGTAGTGGCGAGGTGGAGTTGCCTGCCAGTGCGACGAAATATGGTGTGCTGCGTGGCGCTCCAGCCAGTGTTGTGTTACAGCACATGATAGACGCCATACCTGCTGAGAGTGAGGAGCAACGCAAGAGGCGTGAGAAAGCCGAGAAGCGCAATGCGCTGTTTGCGGCTATAGGCGACGGCGTGAGTGCTTTGAGCAACCTCTACTTTACAACCAAAGGCAGTCCCAGCGCCGACCAGAGCAAAAGCCTGAGTAAAGCTGAGAGCGACCGCAAGGACAAGGCGAGGAAAGAGCGTGAGAGCAACATTGAGAAGCGGTTGCGGCTGTTGAAGGAGCAGCGTGCGGAGCTCAACAATATTGAGTCGCAGCGGTTGAAGGATCGCCAGCTTGAGATTATGGAGAAGTATAGAGAGGGGCAGAATAAGATTTCCCGCAAGCGCGCTGACGACTACATGGAATACTTGACCAAGAAGAACCAGCTGGAGAAAGAGGATAAAGAAGCTGAGGCCAAGCGCAAGGCAGAGCTTGACAAACAGGAGCAGCAGCGTAAGGATGCCCTTAACAAGAGTGCTGTGGACAGGAATAATGCGGCGAAAGCAAAATATTTCAGCGATGCGAGAGTCAACCAGCAAAAGGGGAATGCTTATGTGCGTGATGCTAATGACCGCATGGCCAAGCGCGGTCGCAATCAGAGGCAATATAACCCTGCTAACGACCCTGGTATGGAGAAGGTGGTTGAGCGAGACAGGAAGACTGGCACGACGACCACTTATTACAGACCAAGGCCTAAGCCGAGCAAGCCAGCGGGGAAAACTGGCAGCGGTAGTGCTAAGAGCAAGTTTTCGATACATAAATAACTAAAGACAAAAGACTTAAACAGATATGCCAATCAACAGCAAGATTAAGAGCTTGTATGATGCCTTGAAGGCTGATGGTGCCGACGTGGGCAGTGAGCAGGAGTTTAGTGACTGGTTTCAGGCTCCAGGCGAGCAGGGTTACAATAACCGCAAGTATGTGTATGACACGTTTAAGGCTGATGGTGCCGACGTGGGCAAGAACTATGAGGAGTTTGCCGGTTGGCTTGGGTTGCACGCTGTGCAGCCTCAGGTGGCTCAGGCTGGCACGATGCGCCAGCCCACGGGACAAACGGCTCGTGATCCTCAGTCGCCGCAGCAGGAAGTTCAGCAGCCCGCGCAGGTGACCCCACGAGAGGTGGTAGCTACACAAGCCACTGACAAGCAAGAGGCACAGGCAGCTGGTAAAAAAGTTCCAGTCGCCGGCATGGGTGAGCTAACTGATGAGGACTACCAAGCTATTGAGTCAAGTAATTCCTATAAGCCACTCTACGATAGCAAGTATAGGCTTCGTAATGCTCCTGTGTATAAAGGTGGCGTAAAGTATGGCACCAACCTCGACCAATATATCCAAAAAGCTGTTGATGCAGGATTGCAGTCGAAAGACCGCAGTCAGATGAGTCAAGAAGAGCTACTAGCCGAGCGCGAGTTGTTGATGGGCAAATATTCAGCTGGAGCTACCGAGAATGCAGAGACCCTTCAAGATGCGCGCGAGCTCAACGACATCGAACATGAGTTAGTTGCCCGAAACATAGGTTTCAAGAACTTTGCTGACATGCGTGCCAACCGTGGCAAGGCCGACTACATACTTTATAGCCCCGACCTGAGCAAAGAGTGGCTTGATTACTATGAGAAGCAAGGTAGTGGAGGCGTGGGTGATGGTAATAATCCCCTCTTTGTCTTTGGCTGGAAACCCCTTGGCGATAAGATTAGGAAAGACCAGGCACAGGGTGTGAATACACAGAAGACCGCCGATGAATACCTTGGTGACTTACTAAAAGACAAAGAGCTTGAGGACAAGTTTTATGCTTACTGCTTGAATAAGGCAAGGCGAAGCAATCAGAGCTTCAGAAGCGTTATTGACGAGTCACTTGAAGATTTCAAGAAAGCCCTCAACAGTGGCAACAATCACCATGAGCTCATCGAAGACGAGAAAGGCGTGATGGGCAGGTTTGTTGGCGAGGAACTTGACAGGATGGATGACTTATATAGCAAGCAGCTTGCGGCATGGCAGAAGCGCTATGCCACATGGTTGGAAGGTCGCAGCGTGTTTGCTGACGACGATGATGCACTTGCCGCATATATAGAGCAGACAGGCGACAACACCCAGAGCATACTACGCACTGCCATGAGCATGAGCCATGACAGCCGCAAGACCCTCGAGGAAGCCATGAAAAGCGGTGGCGGCTGGAGCATGTCGGGCTTCACCAATGCTGCAGTCAGGGGTATTAGAGATACCGCCCTAGACTGGCGCACTTGGACCTTTGGCGTTAGTGACCTGAGTGATGCCCGCAACATGAATGCTGTAGCAGAGAAGTTCCTCAACAACCAGCCATTGAGCCAGGCAGAGCAGTCATTGCTAGACCAGATGGCGCTAAAAGCCGCCACCGACGCATTTTTCCAGAAATATCTCACCACTGGTTACAAGGCAGGTGCCACCACTGGTGAGGCCCTTCCGTTCATCTTAGAGATGATGACAGGCGCAGGCGAAGCCACCCAGACGGCTGTCAAGAGCGTGGGTGTGATGGCAAAGCGTCAGGGTATGCGCCTATTGAAGCGCATAGGCATGGATAAGCTTGTGAGCAAGACCCTGGCATACATGAACAAAAAGATGGCTCCAGCCTTTGGTAAGCTTGCTGGCAGTCGTGCCGGCAAAGTGGTTGCAGGAGTGGGCAATATAGCAAAGGGAGTGGGCAGTGCCGCCATAAGAGGTGCTGGTCACGCATTAAGCACTGGTGGTGCTAAGACCCTTGCGGGCGGTTACGAAGGCATGACTGGCCAAGTGGATCCACGTTTCAACGAGCAGACAGGACACTTTGAGGCTGGCGGTTTCGCTGAGCGCCAGTCGGCAGGTCAAGCCTTCGGTACATCCTTCATGCGTCAGGCAGGAGAATATGGGACTGAGTTCTTGGGCGATGATGTTTTAGAGCCAATCCTAGGTGCCGTTAATAGGTTTGGCAGGCGTGTCGCAGGAAAGACCATGGAGAAGCTGCACCTCAAAGGCGTTATGGATTTCTTGGGCGACATGAAAGGCGGCGACATCTACCGTACTGTTCAGGACTTCCGCAAGCGGGTTCATTACAATGGCAGTTTTGGCGAGTACCTTGAAGAGGTTGCCAACAACGTGTACAACGCAGCCTTTGTGGGCGACCAAAACTTTGACATCACTGACGAGCAAGGTAACTTCTCCCTGCACGAGAAAAACAGTGTGTTTAATTTAGAGGACAACTGGGACACCTACGTTTCGTGCAAGTTCATGAGCGGAGTGTTTGGCGTTGCCAATGTTGCGGGTTATAGAACGCCGAAATATAGGTTACGCCAAGACCTGAAGCTTATAGACCAGCAAGGCAGGGCATTGTTTGCTGACGATGTCGAGACCTGGGACCTGGTAAAAGCCACAGTAGAGACAGGTGACGGAGCCGAGTTGTCGAAGTCGGTCAAAGACATAATCACCGGTGAGAGTGTCTATAACGAGTGGCAGCGCAAAGCCATTGTCGATTATGTGGGCACATATATGCGCTTGAAAGGCATTGAGCAAGGAGAGACTATTACTGAGGGCAGCACTCCCAGCAACCTCGACGAAGCCTTTGAAGCGGGCTACAATGGCGAATCACCTGAGACAACAGCCCAGTATAATGAGGCTGTCGCAACCTTGCAGCAACAAGGCCTACATCCCGAGGCTGTAGACCAGCTTGTGACCAGAGACCAGATACAGACTATGCTTGACGGCGACGTGTGGAGCGACGAGCAGAAGCAAGCCACAGAAGCCTATGTAACTGCCAAAGCCGCGATGGAAGGTATGCGACAGAGTGCGACCGACGAGGTAGAGAGTCGTGTATATAGTGTGGAGAATGGTGGTGATGGGATGATACATCCTGCGGTGTTGAAAGGTGAGGATGAGGTTGGTGTTGATATTGTGAGTGGCAATGTTGTGACTCTGGCAGATGGCACTATAGATGTTGCTGGTAGTGATCCCGACATTGTGGTTGTGGATGCCAATGGCGAGCGGCAGATGGTGAGCATCAACGACATTGCCAGTGTGGGCGATGTTGTTGACCCCAATGCCGTTGTTGTTGCGGCGATGCAGGCGAATTCCCCAGTGACGGGTGTTGAGGTTGGCGGCAGCTACCAGGTAATGGCCGAGGACAACGTGCCGCACCAGGTTGAGGTGTTGCGTGACAACGGCAATGGCACGCTTGAGGTGCGCGTTGACGGCGATGAGGACAGCATGACGATGGTGAAGGCGCAGCTGGAGCAGATGCTGGGGGTTGAGGCAGCTACAATGCAGCAGCCCACGGAACAATCGCCTTCAGATGCTGAGGCAACCAATGACATGGTGGAGGCTGATGTTCCTGAGGCTGGCAGTGAGCGATATTCAGTTGACCCTAACGCTGATGAAAGGGCGATGGGGATGGCTGGTTTCTCGGGGCAAGACATTGCAGCTACTGTTGACTACCTCAACGGCAAACTTGGTGAACGTGAATATCTCAAGGCCCTGGGTGTGTCGCCAAGCACCCTTGAAGGAATGGGCGACAATGCTATTGAACGCTGGGCGAACAGTACAGCAGAGGGAGCCAGTGAGTTTATCACTGATGAGGCAGTGGAGAGTGGAGAGGTAAGAGTGGAGAGTGACGAGGACGAGCAATCGAGCGGTCGAGCAGACGAAGTTGATGTACTCCCACCGACCCCTTCTAATGTAGAGGTGGAGCCTGAGGAAGATATTGAGGCGATGCCGATGCTTGAAGATGGCAACCCCGACTACAGTCAGGTGGACGCGAGCCGTGCCCATGACTATCTGTACAGTGATGAGAGCGGTCTTGACAAGAGTGAGGCCGACGAATATGTGCAGGCTCAGATTGATGCTGCCGAGAAAGCGTTGTCGAAGATTGACAAGAGACCCTTAAAGATGGGCACCGACCTTGCCAAGTACCGTGCCGAGAAGCAGCGCAGGCAAGAGCAGCTCGACGCTGCCAAAGCTAATGTTGACTACTGGGAGCGCGTTAAGGCTATTGAGGCCGACAGAGAGGCGCAGGCTGCTGCCGAGCGCAAGGCCAAAGATGCCGAGGTGATAGCACAAGCTCAAGCCGAGGAACAGGCACGCCAAGCTGCTGAGGTTGCCAAGCAGAGGGAACAGGCCGAGCGTGGCGCAGGTGCTGTTCATCCCGCCATTGCCGAGAAGTGGAACAATGCTCCAAAGATTGAGGGCTATAAAGACGAGGTGGTCCTTGCCAACGGCGAGAGGGTGCCAGGCACCTATTATCTCGTTGAGAGTGGCGCAGTGACACCGAGCCACAATGCCAGCCGAGAATTTGAGAAATATGAGGGTTTCCCTGTTGACGAGAACGGCAACACAATCAACGACCGTGACTATGAGCGTGACAAAGACGCACAGAATATCACTCGCAGTATTGCCGACAAATATGACAGCCGAGCCTTGCAGACTCCAGTGATCGTGAGCAAAGACGGCGTGGTATTGAGTGGCAACGGCCGCACTATGGCTGGCGAGCTTGCCGCAAGCAACAACACTGATGGTGCTTACATAGAGCACTTGAAGAACTATGGCCGCAAATATGGCTTCTCTCCCGAACAGGTATCGAGCATGCAGCATCCGAGAGCCGTGTTTGTTCCCGATACTGAAATGCCTTATACCACCGAGACCTTTGCAAAGTTCAACGCCCAGGAGATGAAAGGTCAGAGTAAGACCGAGAGTGCCGTGAAGCTTGGCAAGGTCGTTGACGATGCGACTTTCAACCGCATAGTGCGTGAGGTGGCGAAACACGACAGCTTGTCGGAGTTCTTCGGCGATGATGCCGCTGCCACTGGTGCCATCAACGACCTGCGCCGTGCCGGTGCGTTGAACGACATGCAGTATGCCTCGATGTTTGACGGCGATGCGGTGAGCGACCGAGGCAGGCAGATTATTGAGAACATGCTCATCGGCAAAGCCTTTGAGGGCAACCCCGACGTTATAAGAATGCTTACTGAATACAAGGGCTTCCGTCAAAGTATAGTCACTGCCTTGAACGAGATAAGCACCAATGTGGCACTTGGTAAGGACTACTCGCTTGAGAATGAGCTTGCCCAAGGCATTGAGTTGGCATATAAGGCACGTAAGGCAGGTTTTAAGGAGAATGAGCTGGTGAGCCCATACGCCACCCAGCTCAACCTATTCCCCTTTGAGGATGGTGAGACAGTGGCCGACTACAATAACGCTGCTGTGCTGCTGCTTGCTGACATGCTTAATGATAAACGTCCAACCCTGTTGAAGAAGAAGCTTCAAGACTACAACCAGCAGAGTGCCGAGAATGCGGCAG
The DNA here is from genome assembly GCA_002353285.1 of Porphyromonadaceae bacterium UBA2751. GTDB lineage: Bacteria > Bacteroidota > Bacteroidia > Bacteroidales > Muribaculaceae > Sodaliphilus. The sequence continues at coordinate 51,254 of DEJJ01000033.1, forward strand.
GCCAGATGGATATTTTCAGTGGCAGTGTCAAGGACAAGAAAGAAATCATCAAAACCGTTTTAAATACATTACACAATGGAGAAAGAGAAGAAACACAGAGACCTGAGCAACGTGGCTCCGTCGCAGATGAGCGAGGCGGAGAAGCGAGCCTACAGGAAGATGGTGCTGCTGGCCAGCCCGAGCAAGGAGAATCCAACATTCAGGGGTTAGAGAGCTACAGTGAAGATGAGCTTCGTGTCATCGTTGAGGAGCATGTGCGGAGTGCCATTGCTGACGCTGACATGGATGCTGAGATTACTGGCATACGCTTTATTGGTTCGCGCACCACTGGCACAGCCCGTGCGGACAGCGACCTTGACGTGCTTGTGGAATACCAGGGCACTGCTCGTGAGGACTCCCTGTTTAATGTGCTCAATGACGAGGACAATCGCCTTGTGATTGACGGCATCACTGTTGACATCAATCCCATCACTCCAGGCAAGAGCGGCACCATCGAGGAGTTCATGAAGCGCAATGCGGGTTATAAGAAAGAGACTACAGTGCAGGAACAAATTGCGCTTGCCGAGCAGCAGACTGAGACCTCGCCGAGTGAAGCGCAGAAAGAGGCTGGCAACTACAAGAAAGGGCATGTGAAGATTGACGGCTTTGACATCAGCATTGAGCAGCCTAAAGGCAGTGTGCGCAGTGGTGTGGACGCCAGTGGCAAGTCGTGGAGCCAGAAGATGAACAACACCTACGGTTACATTCGTGGCACGGAGGGTGTGGATGGCGATCACATCGACGTGTTCCTGAGTGACGACCCATCGCAGGGTGATGTGTTTGTCGTTGACCAGGTGAACAATGACGGCAGCTTTGACGAGCACAAGGTGATGTATGGCTTCAACAGCGAGGAGGAGGCCCGCCAGGCTTACTTGTCGAACTACGAAGACGGTTGGCAGGGCCTTGGTGCCATTACCGCTGTGAGCAAGGACGAGTTCAAGAAGTGGATTGGCAGCAGTCACCGCAAGACCAAGCCCTTTGCCGAGTACAAGAATGTGAAGGTAAAGGGGGAACAGGCTGGCACAATGCGCCAGCCCACGGGACAAACAGTTGATGGTGACATAGCTCACTTTCATAAGGAAACAGACAGTAGTGGTCGTACAGCCATAGATGAGGCCAACTATAATGCCGATGATCTTGTGGCTCCATTACTTGTTGATGGCAAAAAGAGTCATATAGGAATCACCCATATTGTTCCAGAAGACATTAACGAACCCACTTATACACGAGCATACTACGACTATGCCCACCTGATTGACCCTAAGAGCAACAAAGGCTGGCAAGCAGTAGGTGATAAGATTGATGAATGGAATGCGAGCCACAAAAAAGACGAGCAGGGCTTTGACGATGGTGATGCGCCACAGGTGCGCTTCCCATCGGTTGATGCTGCATTGAAGTTTGCTGAATGGTTTGAGGGCGCCACCCACCCTGTTTCGGCTGCTAAGTCCTCGCAAAAGAGTGAGGTGGCAGAGGCACCAAAGGAGCGCATAGATGATGTTGGCGAGAAGATTGAGGGTGCGAAGAAAGACCTTGCCAAGAAAATGGGTGAGCGTATAAACCTTGATGCTGACACATTCCCCAAGATGTTCCCTAAGTACGACTTAAAAAAGCTCATCAGCCAGGGTCTAGATCCGAGCCTTGCTGTTATGACAAAGATGTTACGACAGATGGCACAAGCTGACTATAAGCACTACAGCAAGAAGCGCATGTATGGCAAGAGTTATGCCTTGAGAGCTTCACGTTTCTATGCCGCCTATGCGAAGCAGGTGCTTGAGGCAGGTGACAGTAATGTGGATTTCAAGAGTGAAGGCTTGGGTTTCACCGACTATGGGAAACAGTTTGTAGAGTTGAACAAGCGCCTTTTTGAGGAGTTGCACAAGAAATTGGGTGATGACATTTTTGACCTCGACTTGACAGGGGTGAAGATGCAGCCTATTTCTCAGAAAGAAGGCACCACATGGTATCGCAGGAACCAAGAGACAGGCGAGTCGGAACCTTACAACCCAGCTTATGCTTTCATTGGTCCACGAGGACAGAGTTACTACGAGGCCAACGAACTTGACAAAGCCTTGCAAGAAGGAGTTGAACAGGTAAGCAAATCTGTTGACTACAAAAAGACCCATCCTTATAAGCTTGGTCACTATTACAAACCAGGCGTAAAGAACAGCGACTATGTAGGTGTGAAGCTTGGTGGCAAGGTGGTGCCATTGACCGAGCCAATGACCAGTTCGGAGGTTCGCAAGTACATGTCGGAGCACAATGCAGAACTTCAAGCAAAGGCAGCTCAACTTGACGAGCAGCGCAAGCTTGACAAGAAGAAAGGAGGCACAGGCGAAGGGAGATGGAAACCAGAGCTCACCCTTGGCGGTGGCCGTCCTCGCGTGGGTGCAGATCGTCGAGGAGGCGTAGACATAGAGGCAGAGGAATTTATGAAATCATTCGGCTTCCGTGGAGTGCAGTTCGGCAACTATGTGACCCAGCGAGAGCGTCAGCGTTTCCTCAACGAGGCTTATGACGCATTGATGGACATGGCAGAGTTGCTTGGCATCTCACCACGTGCTTTAGCCATTGACGGTCGTTTAGGTTTGGCTATCGGTGCTCGTGGAGGAGGCAAGGCAAATGCCCATTATGAGCCAAAAGAGAATGTGATAAACCTTACCAAGAGTAAAGGTGCAGGTTCTTTGGCCCATGAGTGGTTCCATGCATTGGATTACTACTTTAACAAAAGCAGCAATAGACCGACATCAGCGACAGCCAACAAGAGCGCAGAGCAGTTCCCTGCCTCGACTCGCGATGAGATGCGCAAGGCATTCCTTGATTTGATGCGTGCGATTAAGGACAGCGACTACTACAATCGTTCAGTCGCATTAGAGCAAAAGCTCCACCCTCAACAGCTTGGAGAAGGTTATTATGACAAACCCACTGAGTTAGGGGCCCGAGCATTTCAGGACTATGTAGTGCGAAAGCTGACAGATCAAGGAAAGATTAATGATTTCCTGTCTTCGTTCACATCGGAGAAAGATTGGAATGGAGAGCCAGAAAACTATCCCTATCCAGTTGGTGCCGAAGCTGAGAAGATAGATGAGAAATTTGACGCTTTGTTTGATGCCATGCAAGAGCGTACAGACGAAGAAGGCAACACCATCCTGTATCATCTTGGTAAAGACAATGATGTGTTAACTGACACTGAGGTGGCTTTGCGCGACGGTTTGGTGGAAGTGTTGCGTGGTGCTGGCATTGAGGTGGTGACTGATGAGGCTGAGGGCCAGCGAGTGCTTGATGCAGCGAATCGTGCTGCTGATGTTCTTGATGAGATGAAAAAATCATCGCTTGAAACCGTGTCCGTTTCAGTAAAGAAACATCAACCTACTGTCGTTTCAAGCGATTACGGCGCAAAGGTAATACATAATCTTGAAACTTTAACAAAAAAATATGAAGAAAATGTAACTAACCGCGCAAACACATTCATCGGAGAAGTTGCTAATGCAATTGGCGCACAGCGATATGGCAGCAATAGTCAATATGCTGATTTTGAGGCTGTAAATGGCCGAATATTCACTATTCGCTTGGCAGACCATAACGCGCATACAAGTGGTTTTGACAACGAAGGTCGTGAAGATGGTATAAGCATTGTTGTTACAGCTAAGAAGAATGCCGGCATCAAAAATGATGGCAAGGCGCATCTTGTGGAGTTCTATTACGATGCAATTAAATTACGCAAAGCCGAGGGACATCCTCTTGCGGCTATTGTGCGCTCGATACAGCAGGCGTTGTACAGCGGTGAGTACCGGGACACGACGGGTCTTGCCGAGCGCCAGGAGGTGAACGAGGATATCATGCGTGAGCAGCGAGCTTGGCATGGCAGTGGTGCGGATTTTGACGCTTTTGATCACGGCCACATGGGCGAGGGCGAGGGTGCCCAGGCTTATGGCTGGGGAACGTATGTAACACAGGTGGAGGGTATCGCGAGGAGTTATGCCAGTGATGGTAATAAATACATCTATAAAGGTAGAAAGGTTTACGGTAACCCTTATAGCCAGAATGTTGCAGAACAAGCAGCCTTTTACATTGAGCAAGAGCAAGGCATAAACAATGCCATAAAATTTATCCGAGGATTGGCAAGAGACTTGAAAGGAATGCCAGAAGGCGAAAATTTCAAGGACATTCTTTCAGTCTTACAAGATAAAGATAATTGGTCAGAGTCCAAGCGTTACCTCTATGAGGTGGAGATTCCCGATAACGATGGGACGAACTATTTGCCGTTTGATAAGCCATTGACTGATGAGCAGCTTGAAAGGATTGCTTCTCGTCTTGGTGATGAGGACGCGGCAGATTTCAGGGCAAGCAACCAGCCAGTGGCTGATGCTCCCAATGCAGATGAGGTAAATGCTTGGTCTCGCATGGGCGAGAACATTCTCAGGCAGTTGTCTTGGCTCTTTGGTCACGATGGAAGAATTAACAGCCGTGCGGCAAGCGAGTTCTTGCATGACTGTGGTTTTGTGGGTATAGAATATCCTGCCCAATATAGAAGTGGCGGCAGAAGTGACGGAACCAAGAATTATGTAATCTTTGATGAGGAAGACTTAAAGATTAACAGCAAGACCCAGTTTTTCAGGACTGGTAGCGGTGAGGTGTATGGCTTTGTGAGGGATGGGAAGATTTACATTGACCCTCGTGTGGCGAGTGCCGAGACACCAGTTCATGAGTATAGTCACCTGTGGGCTGACGCTTTGAAGCGCGCTAACCCTAAGGCATGGGAGCGGCTGAAAGAGACGATGCTCGGCGAGAAGGACGTACTGGAGCATGTGAAGCGTCTCTATCCCGAGCTTGAGGGTGACGAGCTGCTGGGCGAGGTGTTCAGCCACTACAGCGGCAAGCGTGGTGCTGAGCGGTTGCGTGCCGACATGGAGCGTGAAGTGAAAAATGCCGAAGGCGTGTTTGCCAAGGCGAGAGTTGCGGTAGTCTTTGACAAGATAAGGCGTGCCCTGTCCCGCTTCTGGGAAATGGCAAGGGATTTGTTTGCCGGCAAGAACTCGATGCTCAATGGCATGAGTGCCGAGGACTTTGCCGACATGGCGATGGCTGACATGCTACATGGCTTCGACCCGCGTGGAGAGGGAAAAGACCGTGGCGAGGCTATGGTTACAAATGAGGGTGAGGTTTTGTACGAGCCACAGGCTCGCACTACTGGACTTGACATTGCACTTGACGACCGTTTCAACAAAGAGTTAAGCGAGTGGGAGCAGGGTAAAATGCCAAGCAATAAATATCTTAGCGTTGGAGTGCCCACTGGAGTCCTTGAGAATTTCATGCCATCAAGAGAGATAATACTTCGCCAGAAAGTGTTAACGAAAGCATTGAAAAAGCATGGTCTTGTTGCATCGGATATTAAGAATTTGCCGTCGGCACTTGCTGCCCCTATCTTTATTTTCAGAAGTACGCCATCGACAATAAGTGTCCTGACTGAACTTCAAACACAAGAAGGCAAAAATATCTTTGTTGCGATTGAACTTAACACAACAAAGCAAATGGGGCATGAGTTCTTGGAGTTGAATGACATTCTGACCATACATGGTAGAGAAGAAGAAAATATTGTCAAGCCCATCATTGAGAACAACAGCTTATTGTGGGTTGATAAAGAAAAAGGCCAACATTGGTTGTCCTCAGCGAAAACAAATTCGCAGGCAATCACCAATGATGACCTTGATACTGCTGCAAAGATAGTAAAAGATTTTGAGAATCCAAGCATAAAAACAGAGAATTATGTAAATGAGCGTGGTGATGTGATTAGGTTTGAGAGCCACGCGGAGCAGTTGTCGCTGTTTGGTGGTGGCGAGCAGTCGAGCAAACGAGAGGTCGAGCAAACGAGAGGTCAGGCTCTCTCCGAGCGTGTGAAGCGTGCCTCGGAGATGAGCGATGCGGAATTGCTCAGTGAGATGGGTCGTGACATTGCCGAGCTTGAGAAGGCTGGCCGTGCCGATTGGGGTGTTCAGACCTTGTATAGCGAGGAGTATGACCGCAGGCATATCAAGGAATACAATGAGGAGTGCGACCGCGTGCGCACCATGCTTGACGAGAACAATGTAGGTATAGAAGAAGCCGAGCAGATGTTGCTCGACACGATCTACACCTGGCGTGAGGGCTATGCTACTGCCGACCGAAGCAGGCTGCTGGCTCAGTTTGACACCATCAACGACTACTATGCGGAGAAGGAGGACGAGCGCGACAACGCAGACCTGGTGGAGAGCGAGGCAGCTGCAGTGCAGCAGCCCACGGAACAAACGGCTGACGAAGCTGGCATACTCCCCCAGAAATCCCAAAAGCCGAAGCGTGCAGGTGGTTTTAATCCTACTGAGATTAAGCTTAGGAAGCTCAAGGGCGGCGAGACGTGCCATGTGGAGCGCCGGTACCAGGAGAGTGGCGGCTTTGACTTCACTGGCAGTGAGAAGGTGGAGAGCGATGCCGACCTGGCGTATATCTTCAGGAACTTGGAGAACAGTGCTATTGAGAACACTTTCCTTGTGCTGATAAAGAATGGCAAGGCGACGATATTGCATGTGGGTATGGGAGGTTATGCTTTCTCTGCTGGCCATCTTGGTGCTGGTGTGCTTGCCGCGAGCCAGCTAAAGCCCGACAGCGTTATCTTCGTCCACAACCACCCCAGCGGCACATTGCAGCCCAGCCAGCAAGACGTAGCGATGCAGGAGAAGGTGAAGAAGATGTTTGGCGCCGACAAGGTGCGCGAGGCTATCATCATCGACATCACCAGCGGCAAGTACAGCATCTTTGACAGTGACGGATGGGGAGCTAAAGAGAAGCAGCGCCCCACCAGTGCAGAGAACGAGGTGCCATATAAGACCTATAGCTTCAGCCAGCAGGTGTTTGCTGAGGGCTTTGTGCCTGGCTCCACATTCCAAATCACCGACTCGGACAAAGCTGCCGAGTTTATCTCGGGTCATCGCCTGGGCGAGCGTGACAAGTTGAGCTTGATAGTGCTCAACAGGCAAAAACGCGTGACGGGCAATATTTTCTTGCCATGGACGAGCCTTGACGGAGTGGACGTGAACAAGGCTGCGGGTATCATTGCCAAGTTCATCCACCAGATGGGCGGTGAGAGCGGCATCCTCTATGGCAGCGGCACGATTAGCCGTGGCACCCTTTCTCCGTTGGCGCGAGCCATAAGCAACTATGAGGTACACCTTGACGACTTCATCAGTGTGGAGGGCAAGAGCGCTTTTCAAGCTGGTGCTATGGAGCCAGAGGTTGATTACGAGGCGGTGCCTCGCAATACAGAACAACAGCCTACTGAGGTTGCTGAGGACGGCGTGGGTTATGGTGAAGCTGATGATAGTGGTATCGGTGACGAGGAGCTTGCTGGATATGACGCAGGGCGTTACAGCTTTGCCGAGAGTATCACGCAGGGACTCGTTGACCTTGCGACGAAGAATGCCGACGACCAGCAGTTACGCATGAATGCGATGAGGGAGTTTGGCGGCAACCTTGCCAAGCTTCAAAAGCTGATGAACAAGCAGAAAGCATACGACAAGGCCACCGTTGATGACATCGTGCGCCTTGCGAGAATGGTAATGGGTAGTGGCTTCTTTAAGGACATGAGTGCATACGAAGTCAAGAGGTTGCTCGCTGCTATCAAGAAGGGCGTGGGAGTTGAGGACTTGACACCTATTGCCAACAATGTCGTTGACATGCTTGTGCAACACCAGTTGCGTGAGAGCAAGAATATGCTCCACAAGCTGATGCAGGTAAGAGGCAGGAAAGTTGACGCACGCGGCGTAGAGGTACAGGCAGGCCTTGACATCGACGGTCAGCGCATGATGAGTGCGTTGAAAGACGGTATGAGTCTTGGTGAGAACGGACTACTTACACGTATCAACGACTGCGAGAACCGACTCGGCAGCGAGGACGAGGTTATCAGGAAGAATGCCATGAGCGAGTATCAGGGCTTGATGCTTGCGAAGGAATACCACGACAACATCTTGAGTGGCGAGGAAGAAGAAATCGTGCTGCGGCAGGAGAAGCGCCAGGAGCAAGAGAAGATTTACGACTTCCGTCGTGAGCCAGTTCTTGATGATGACGACAACGCCATCATGAACCTCGATGGCAGCGTGCGCACCGTAGAGCGTAAGACCTTGAAGCCCGAGTTCAAGGGAGCCATGACCGACGAGAACAAGCGGCTAAGGCACAACACCGAAGCCGCCATCGAGCGCATTGAGCAGTCGATAAGAGAGAGCCGCATGGAGCGAGTGACCGCTTACAGCGACTTTATGAGCGACGTGGCAGGTGATGTGCGTGCCAGCCGTGAGCGAGCCGCCGAATGGCGTGCTGAGCAACAGCAGCGTGTAGACGAGATACACCACAACGCCAACAGCGACCTTGAAGGCGTGCCAGTACAGAGCCAAGTCAAGCTTCCCGAAGGAGGACTACTTGCCTTCAACAGCAATAACGACATTGTGAGATTGTTGTTCCAGCCCTTGGCGACCTTTGAGAAGATGCTACGCTTCTTTGGCAGGAAGGCCCACAATGGCGAGGGCTACCTGTTTAACCGCTTCATGCGTGGCTGGGCAGATTGCAGCGACAAAGAGTGGCGCAGCAAGCGTGCCGCCCATGAGGAACTTGACGCAAAAGTGAGAGAGCTGTTTGGCAAGAAAGTCAAACGCTGGAGCGACCTCTATGAGATAGAGCGCAACAAGAAGCACCCAGGCATACCAGTAGAATATTGGGACAATGGCGAGCGAGTGCGAGAAACCATGTCACAGGGCGAGGCATTAAGCCTTGTGGTGTGGAGCAAGCAGAAAGACGCCGAGGCAGGTTTGCGCAGGATGGGCATCAGCGAGGAAGACATTGAGACCATCAAGAGCCATCTCGATCCAAAATTCTTAGAGCTTGCCAACTGGGTTGTTGAGGAGTTCCTGCCCAAACGTAGGACTTATTACAACGAGGTACACGAGCGTATGTTTGGTGCACCGATGGCGGCTATAGAGCATTACTTCCCCATTGTGCGCAACAGCCGTGACGTGGAGAAGCCCAGTGACATCACCGAGCGCGACCTTGGAGACACCAAGCCCAGCACCATAACAGGCAACATCATCAAACGTCAGCGCACAGCAGCGACCCTTGATGTTCATACCGACTTCTTTGACCACTTATTGAAGCACCTCGATGACATGGAGAATTGGGCAGCGTGGGCAGAGTTCAACCGAGACATAAACACGTTGCGCAACTATAAACGCTTCAAGAACCGAGTCCTCAACATGCACAGTGTGGAGTATGGCTCAGGCAAAGAATTGTGGAAAGCCTTTGACGACGCGTGCGCCATTGCCGCTGGAGTGTATCATCCCAGCACCAAGCGCGGCAGCGGTGACAACCTTGCCGTCAATGTTGCCAAAGGCGTGACAGGAGCTAAGATTGCATTCAGGTTCTACACAGCCGCCAAGCAGCTGTTGTCGCTACCCGCATTTTGGAATGGCGATGCAAGCCTGCTTGAGCTTGTCAAGTGGGAAAACCCAGTAGGAGCTATCATCGCCTGGAACTGGGCGATGAAGAACCTGCCAGGCTTCTCAAAAAGGTGGCAGAGCAGGCAAGTTGGTGACGTGCGGTTGATGGACACCGACAGCGACTATGCGTTTTGGCGCAACAACATGGTAAGAGCATTAAGCCGAGGTGGCATGTGGGCCAATGCCCTCGTTGATGGTATGACCGTTGCCATGGGAGCCAGGGCAGTGTATGAGACCAAGAAGAATCGCTACCTGCGCAACGGCTACAGCGAGGAGCAAGCCGAGAAGCGAGCCATGCAAGATGCCGCCATCAACTATAACAGCAGCCAGCAGAGTAGCGAGAACGCCTTCTTGAGCAGTCTGCAGCTCGACCGCACCTGGTGGAGCACCCTAATGACCGTGTTCCGCAGTGCGTCGATGGGCTATCAGCGACGCTTGACCACTGGCCTGCGTAACCTCAAGAATCGCATGAAGAAAGGCTACAAAGCCGAGAGCATCGAGTTCATGAAGAAACAGATGATGCGCGACGGCATCGACGAGGCTACTGCCGAGAAAGCCGCACGTCGCACGTATCGCTGGGGAGGTTTGAAGAGCATGGCCGATGTTTTTGTCTTTGGTTTAGTCTTGCCATTCTTCTGGAACCTCGGTCCCTATGCACTATACTTGCTGATGGGCGATGATGACGACGAGAAGGAAGACATGCTCAAAGATGCAGCTGTTCACAGTTTGTTTGGCCCCGTAGAGGGCTTGACAGGCGGCCAGGCCATGAGTGAGATTGGCAACACTTGGGCAGGTTATCTTATGAGCGACAACGACAAGAGCCTACTCAACGCTTTGCGCTATCACGATTACTTGTCGATGCCATTAGGCAGCGACCTGCAGCAGATATTCAATGAAGCAGGCACCGACTCGATGGCCGCATGGACTGATGCCTTTAACCTGCTTGTTCAGGCAGGAATTGGAGTCAACCCCGAGACCTTTACCGATGCTTGGGTTGCCATTGCCGACGCTTGCGACGGCGACCCACAGACCACGAAAGAGTTTGCGCTGTGCTTCATGCGAGTTATGCAGGTGCCTCAGACGCAGACCGACAAGTTGTTTATTGAGCTTGGCATGACAGCTAAGGACGCTCAGAAGCTAAATGCCATGGAGATGGCCGACCGCTATGCAAGGTATAAGAAGTTCAGAAATGCCCCTCTGTTGAATTGGGCTTACAACCCCGACGAGTCGCAGAAGGTTGCTGAGAAATACCGCAATCGTTTCCTTGACAACATGCAAGAGCGGATGGAGAGGCTGAACGACGAGCAGCTTGAGTGGAACTTCGCGAACCCCAACGACAGCGAGCGCAGGAAGGCAACAGGCAAAGTGTATGCCAAAGGTAAGGGTGTGAAAGACACAGCCGGCCAAAAGCCAGCGAGCAACTGGAAGCCTGAGACTCGCCGTTCACAGTTGAAGTACCAACGCCTGCGCGACTGGACCGACCTTGCCGAAGACGTGCTAATTGACACAGCGATTGACCAAGCCAAGAACCGAGGCGACGACGAGAGGCTGAAAGCGTTGCAAGACGCGAAGAAAGAGCTCACCGAGTTTAAGCGTGGCAAGCACACCGAGACTTGGGACATCGACGGCCTTGGTGATGGCAGTGCCGAGAACGACAAGGCGATAATGGAAGAGTTGCGTGCAAGGCGTAAGGAGCTATTGCGGGAGCTTGGGGTTATTTAATGCACAATGCATAATGCATAATGCACAATTGGGCTGACGCCTGGTTTTTAATGCTCAATGCAGAATCACTGCCGCCTGGTTGATGCATAATTAAGGGAGCTTGTGGGCTCCCTTAGTTGTTTTTTGCGAACAGCGATTACTCGAGTGGTCGAGTGGTCGATGTTTTCTTTTTCTTGCGGTACCAGTCGAGGTATTGCTTGCGCTTGATGGCGATGACTAGCGGTGGCAGCTCTCCTGTGCCGTTTCGATAGGGTGTGCAGTAGAAGCACTCCCGCTCAAGATCTTTGACTTTAGCCTGGTAGCTGATGTAGTGCTTGTTCTTGAGGATGCGGAAGTTCTTGCGGTCCATGATTATCAACTTGCCCTCGGCAGAAGGCATTACATAGTAGCGGCCACCGTCGCTGTTGTGAGCGCGGTCGGCCTTGCGGATGGCCTCACGATAGATGAGGGCGCATTTGATTTTTTGGAAGATGTTCATAATAATAATGCATGATTCATAATGCATAATGCATAATGTTGTTAATAATTTATATTGAGGCTTCGGAGACGGCCTGTCGTTTGTGGACATAGAGAGTGTTGCGGCTGACGATTTTTGGGACGTCCATTTCGCGCAGGCTGATGTGCATACCTATTGCCCGCGTCATGATGCGGTCGTCGTGGTATCCCTCGGGAGCCTCGTATCGTCCTTCGTTCTCGATGTAGGTAGAGTATTCGTCGAGGCATCCCTCGTCGCGCTCGGTATAGAGATGGTCACGCAGTACAGCCTTGAGGTTGTGGATGATAGTTTTCTTAGTAGATACGTTGGTATGGAAGCCATACTTGCGAGGCTTACCTTCCTTAATGTCTTCGGGGCTTTGCTTGCGAGCATAGAGGTTGTCATAGACATCACGAATAAGGCTGAGGATAAACTCCGCTTCGCCTTTAGTGTTGTTGGTCTCAAGCGTGTTGCTCTCAATCACCAGCAGTGCATGGTTGTAATACTCGGCAATCTGTGTCGCCTTCCATGCCAGGCGGTCCATGTCGATGTGTCCACGCCATTGTGCCACCACCGTAGGCCCCTCTCCCTCCATCATCCAGAGACGGTCGAAAACGGTGATCACCGACCAGTCAGCCTTAGCCGACATACCCTTGCACACATCGACCACTACCAGGTAACGCTCGGTCACCACCTCATCGTCCTCGTCGTGCTCCACATCTTCCCACATCGCCAGTCGTCCGTACTTCTCACGCTTGAATCGCAGGTTTTCGAGAGCGTCGGCACCAGCGTCGTCCTTGCCATAGACCTCTCCAGTGTATTTCGGAGGTCGGCAGGCAGGGCGCAGCTGCTCGATGTCGTCGTCGGGAAACACCCGCCGTCCCGAGAAAGTGAACGCCTCGATGTCGTTAGATGGGTATTCCGACGCCATGTCGCCGTGGTCGGTGTATTTGGAGCGTTCGGCGATATACCAGTTAATAGCTTCAAGAGTGGCCCCCATCATCCATAGACGGTAAAGGTACTGCCCACTTTCCTGACGGTCGGACGCTGCATATTCGTTGTCCCTATTCTCATAGAGCCACTTCGCAAAACGCTCACGTTCTGCATCACTCTCAAATTTCAGCGAATAGATGTCAATCTCATACCATGCGACAAAGAGAGCTTCGAACTGTGACTTGCCTTCCTTAGCCGCAAGGTATTCGGAGTGGAACAGATTGCCAGTGCCGTTGGCTGTTGACTCATAGACCACGAGAGTGTAAGGTTCATAGACCATACCCGACAGTGCCGAGCGCACGATTTGTGCTGGAGTCATTTTCTCGGTAGTCTTCCACAGCCCCACCTCAGTGAGATGCACACAGTTGTAGTCACCACCACGAGCCGAGTTGGGTTTCTCGGCCGTTCCTATTTTAATCTTACACTTGCGTTGTGGAATGCGCTGAATGTTTCCAGTCTTTCCGACCCCGACCAGCTTAGGCTCATCTTCCTTGTAAGTTTCTCCAAGTTGGTAAAGCAGTTTGACAGGATATTTCTCTATCATCTGGTCAAACATATCCTTGACCTCGGTAGAAGCATCCTTGACGTGTCCGACGATAAGCGAGTTGAGACCTACCTTGTGAACCAGTTGTAGCCATGCGATATAGAGCTGTGTCGCCGTTGAGCCTCCCCACTGACGAGCTTTGAGCAGCACCAGTCGAATAGGCTTATTGGCAAGCCTCATATTCTCCAGTCGAGAAATGAGACGGCGTTGTGGACGGTTGAGGCGAAAAAGTATATCTTCGCCACCACCTTTAGGTTTTATATAGACACAGGAAGCAGCCCAGAAAGGAAAGTCGTGCTCGTTGCGCAGACGGACAAACTGCTCTATGACCTTGAGTCGGTCGTCGTTGTCGCTCCCGATCTTGTTTAGGAAGGCAGCAATGGAGCCAGCTTTTTTCAGTTGCTTGACGAGAGGCACCTTGCGCATCGAGACAGGCAGATGTTGCACCTTGATGGGAAAATCCTTTAGTTCAAAGACAAACCTGTCGCCTACCGAGTTCTCGCCAGTGATGGGGTTGAACTTGGCATTGATGGCTGCCAGTCGCGCCGAGTTTTCGTTTAATATTTTAGTTACCTCCTCCATTTTCTTTTTCGAATAACGAGCAGTCGAATTCTCGAATAAACGAGGGATAGGGTGATGCCGAGGGAGAAGCAATAGAGGTGGATGGTTGCCGCCACGGTTGGGATGAGGAAACCGACAGCCACCATGGGGATTATCCAGGCGAGGTAGTAACGCTTGCGTGCCACCTTGTAGAAGACGATGCCCATGAGAGCGAAGCAGATGCCAGAGAAGCCGATAACTTTTACAGGAGAGAGGGGAGAGGGGAGAGGGGAGAGATCCCATGAGGGTACTGTAGAGGCGATGAGCCATGCCAGTAGCAGTTCCCAGTCCTCGATGTCGTAGTAGAAGGCGAGTGCTAGCAGGCACCACACGTTGCAGAGCGCGTGGAAGAAGTTGGCGTGGAAGAAGTGGTAGCACAGGTGTCCTGTGATGCCACAGCCAGGCTGCAGCACACATTGTTGTGGTGCGTTGAAGAACGCCAGTATCAATAGTGCAAGACTCAGAAGCAGTGTCGCAGTCTTCGTTTGGTGCGTTGATAGTACCATTCTTTACGGATTTTACAGATTATTGTTTTAGCCGAGCCAGGGGTGATGTAGAACTTGGGGGCTGGCTGCTCGACGACCTGTGCCACCAGTCGATAAATAGGCATCTCGGGATTTTTCTCACGCAGGGAAAGCACCCGTCTATATATCTCGTTATACATCTCACGCCTGGGCTTGCGCATATTAGTGAGTTTGTCGCCCTTCATCATGGAGTGAATAACGATGATAGCCCTTTCCTCAGAAACCCAGAATCGACACGTGGGCATATCAACGACCATCTTATAGATTTCGGGCATAGAGACAAAAGATGCTTGCTTGATTAGTTCATGGTAAGCCCTCATCAAGTCATCATTTCGCTGTTGCTTAAATTCAAAGTGGCTGCCGTGCGGTTTCATCTTTTATCAATTCATAATTCACAATGCACAATGCACAATTGGCTGTGCCTGCCCAATACAAAATTAACGAATATGCGTCAAGAAATAAAGATGTAGTGGTAGTTGAGGAGTTTAAATTTGCAATAAAAACTATTCAATCAAGCACAAGAATTATGGCAGAAACAGATAATCAAGCAGTTAAGAGCAAGCGCGACAGCATGACCAAGCGTCTCGCATCGAAATATCCCGACATGGACTTCACGGACGAAGAGGTGATGTTTGGTCGTATTTCCGATGATTACGATGATTACGACAGTCAGCTGAGCGGCTACCAGGAGCGTGAGCAGAAGATTGCCGACATGTTCACCAGCGACCCTCGCAGTGCACATTTCGTCACCACCTGGCGTGACGGTGGCGACCCTGTGGTAGAGTTTGTGCGCCGTTTTGGCAGTGACATCAAAGAGCGTCTTGACGACCCCGAGTGGCAAGAACAGCTTGCCGCCGCCAACAAAGACTTTGTGGAGCGTGTCGCCAAAGAGAAAGAGCTAGAGCAGATGTACGAGCAGAACATCGCCGAGACCAAGAATGTGATGGCGCAGTTCCAGCAGGACTATGGCCTTGACGACAGCCAGCTCGACGAGGTGATGGACTTCTTGAACAAGGTATATACCGACGCTGTTGTGGGCAAGTATGACCGTGCGAGCATGGAGATGGCGTTGAATGCCATTAACCACGACACCGACGTAGAGGATGCCAGTGCCGAGGGCGAGGTGCGCGGCAAGAATGCTCGCATCGACGAGAAGTTGCGCACCCGCAAGAGGGGCGACGGCGTGACAGCGTTGAGCGGCAAGAACACTGGCAGTGGTGCAGAGCGCCGTGCCCCCAACCTTGGAGCGCTCGACAACTTCGCCAGCGGTGAGGACATCTGGAGCCGTGGCGGTGAGAAGCGCACTAAATTTAATTCATAATTCAAAATGCACAATGCATAATTAAGGCTGCGCCTGGATGACAAGTCACAAAGAAAAATAAGTAATAATTTTAATTGTTTTTTAGGTAATGAAAAAGTGTTTTAAGTTTATGATCAGCTTCATGCTGACACTGGTGAGCGTGCTTGTTGGCGCTCACTCAGGCGTGATGATGGCTGCTGCCAGTGACCTGCCCGATGCAGGAAAGACCACTGGTGGCGCAGGCGGCGACACAGCCATGGAGGGTGGCAACCTCTCCAATCCCAGTGGCCCTTATGGTCCTGGCGGCATCGCGACCGAGACTGGCGGTCGTGCCGATGGCGACCCCGACATGTACTCGAAGGAAGTTGACAAGCGCATCACCAAGATTCGCCCCATGGCGACCCCTATCGACCAGATTTCGCGCTATGCCAAAGGCATTCCCAGCGATTCCTTTGAGGTGAAGTATTACAGCGTGGGCACCCGTCCCATCACTTGCAAGACTACGGCAGCTATTTCGGCTCAAGCCGCTGGTGCTGCTGCTCAGAGCGTAGCCCTAAGTGTAGATGATGCCAACATGTTCACCCTTGATGACACCATCAGAGTAGTGGGTGTGAGTGCCATCACCAAGGCTGACGGAACAGCTTACGGCGAGAATGACCAGAACATTCCCGAGCTCGTGCTGTGCGTGTGTGGCCGCAACGACAACGGCATGCCCCTGGTGTATGCCGTGAACGGCACCAAAGACACCAACACAGGCGAGACCACCAAGCTGCCTGCTATCCCCAGCGGCACCACACTGGTGCGCATGGGCAAGGCATGTGGTGAGCTTGATGTTCAGACTGGCCGTTTCAACAACATCCCCACTGCCGAGATCCAGTACTGCCAGAACTTCATGATCCAGGTAGAGCAATCGACCTTCGACAAGATTGCCGCCAAGGAAGTAGACTGGAATTTCAGCGATATTGAGGAAGACTGCATCTACGACATGCGTCTGAGCCAGGAGAACACCTACCTCTTTGGAGACAAGCGCGTGATTCACCACATCACCAAGGACGGCATGGCCACCTGGTTCACAAAGGGAATTTGGTGGATGGCCGGCAAGGACATCGAGGTTGGCGAATGGGATTACGACAAGGAGTGCGCCGTCATCAGCGACGAGAACCTTGTTGACATCACCAAAGACCTCTTTGTGGGCACCGGCATCGGCAACAAGCGCAAGATTTTGTTCTGCGGCTCGGACATGCTGAGCGCGTTCTCTAAGATCAAGAGCGACAAGTTCCGTCTGAAAGATACCGTTGAGGTGTGGAACTTGAAGTTCAAGAGTTGGGACACCGACTTTGGTGAGGTGCTTACCATCCACCACGAGCTCTTTGACGCCAACGGCAAGAGCGACTGCGGTTTCGCCCTCGACCCCGAGTACCTGACAAAGGCCACCCATGTGAGCTGGAGCCGCAACGTGCTTGACCTTCAGAAAGCTGGTGTGCGCAACACCGACGCAGTGGTTATTCAGGAGGTTGCTTGCCTTTATCTGCGCTATGCCAAGGCCCATGCAAGAATGCGCTTAGCCCAGAAGCCGGCGGAAGAAGCCGGCGGGTAAGCCCCCACCAAGGGGTAGCGTAGCTACAAGCTTATAGACCATGGAGGGCGGGCCAAGCGCCCGTCCTCCTTTTTTACGAGAATAATTAATACAATCCGATAGAGAAATGAAGAAAAGATATAAATCATCGTCGCACGTGTCGTTAAACGTGTCGCTTGGCAAAGGCAAGAGCGTGCATGTGTCGTTCACCGCATTGACAGGCGGCGGCAGCGTGTACTACACCGACGACGAGAAGTTACAGAAAGCCCTTGAGCGCCATGCTCGCTATGGCAAGATTTTCAGGCTCGACCCCACCTTTGTTGAGACCAAGGTTCCTGCTAAAGAGCAATCAGAGGAGCCATTGTCAACAGAAGGCAGCGGGCTTAAAGTGATAAAAGTAGCCAGTCTCGACGATGCTAAGAGCTACCTTGTAGAGACCTTTGACATCAGCCGCACGAAGCTTCGCTCTAAGAAGCAGATTGAGGATGCGGCAGCGGCTAATGGCATTGAGTTTAGTTTTGAGTAATAGACAATGAACGCCGCGCATGCGGCGCACTACAGAACAACAACGACACTTTATGGAATATAACGTAAGTGATATAGTACAGGAGGCGAAGGTTGCTCTCGACGAGAATGTGGACAGCAGTGCTCTTAGTGGGCTTGGCGATGTTGACACGCTGAAGCTTGACGAGATAATCGAGAGCAAGGTGTTGACCGCTGGCAGGATCATCGAGACCAACGCACCTGCGCACCTGCTTGACTCGGGGCGTGCCTTCGGTGAGAGCATAGGCTGGGACGGTCAGCCTGGTTATGGTGCAGGCTACATCCACCTGCCCGACGACTTCCTGCGGCTGGTGTGCTTCCAGATGAGCGACTGGGACTATGCCGTGACTGCCGCCATCACGGAGGACAGTCCGCTGTACCAGATGCAGCGCAGCCGCTTTGCTGGTGTGCGTGGCAACCCACAGAAGCCAGTGGTGGCGATTACATCGCAGCCCATTGGGCTTGTGCTGGAGTTCTTCAGCTGCTACAGCGGTGAGGATGCCTATGTCAAGAAGGCACGTTATATTCCAATCCCAAGAGTGAGAAACGGCAAGATTGAGCTGTGCGAGAAGCTGAAGCCAGCGGTGGTGTATCACACCGCCTACCTCAGTGCCTTGAGCCTGGGCGAGGGTGACGCAGCTGCTGCACTGCTTGCGACAGCGAGGGAGCTGGCAGAGATTGCTCCGCAATCTAATGCATAATGCACAATGCATAATTCATAATTGGGCTAATGCCTACTTTTTAATGCATAATTTATTAAATATTTATGGCGAGTTATATAGAGACCGAAGACTATGGCATTTATGCCAATATAGAAGCCTTGTGGGCTGCACATCCCGAGGGAGGCGTTGAGGGTGCGTATTGCACTATACGCAACGTGAAGTACCATTGGGACAAGTACGACCGCATGTGGGTTGCCGACCCCAACTATGGGCCAACACCTGCCAGGAAGGTTGAGACCTTTTATGGCGACGTGAACATACAGAACAACCTGACGGTGGCTGGCTACATCCGTGCTAAGGGTATCAAGCAACCGAGCCTGGGATTGTACTTGAGCGAGGCCACATTGAAAGCCAAGTGGCCTGATCCCGAAGTGGGTATGTGGGCATTGGTGGGAGAGAATTTTCCTGCCACAGTCTATGTGTGCCAGGCCGAAGGGGTGTGGACGGAGACGGAAGCGACTGGTGGTCCTGATGATGTGGACTTGTCGGGCATTAAGGTGACTGTCATCAATGACTTGGAGACAGGCGGCATTGAAGAAGCTCTCTCGGCTGAGCAGGGCAAGAAGCTTGGTGCCAGGGTGTCGTCGTTAGAGGCGATGAGCAAACCCCTGATTGAAGATGACAGTTATGGGAGCTCGTCGTTGGCTAACGGCAAGCTGTGGTATTATGCAAGCGGGAACAATTATGCCCCCGAGACACCGACGGTCAATCCCCAATATGGTTGCATGCGGCTTGCTGTGGTTGCTGGTGACTCTGTGTCGATTAAGACAAAAGGCCAGTATGAGGGCCATCCGTGGGCTATAACTGACACAAGCGGTCTGATACTACAAGTTGACGACGACAGGTCTACCCACACCGTAGATGTGACCTTGTCCATAGGTCAGGATGGCTATGTTTACATCAACTGCCTTACCGACTACTACGAAGACTTTTCGGTAGTGCATTCGCATGCCTTCTATGCAGAAGTTAGAGAAACTGTGGATGCGATGCCCAAGATAACCCGCCAGGTATCGTCGCTGAAAGATGTTGCGGAATATGATGCACAGAGTTTGTTCTCCCGTTGGGTATGGCAGAACGCCTCTAGAAAAGTGACGGTAGACAAATACCGCGCCCTCAATAACAATTATGGATGTATGTTCCTGGCCGTCTCGAAAGGCGACAGTGTGCATGTCAAGTCAAGGACATACGTCTATGATTCTCAGCAGGGAGCTGGAGTATATGCGGCGGTATCCTGGGCCATCACCGATACTGAGAGAACTATTCTCTCGGCGGCTGCAGAGAATGATGACCCAGTGGAGACGACCCTTGAGATAGAACAGGACGGCTTTGTCTTCATTAACTGCGCCAACAGCTATAGTGAGGATTTCTCGGTAGTGCATACCTACAACAAAGTTAATGCCGACGTTGCCCTGATGCAGGAGGTGCGTGAGAGTCTCACTTATGAGCCAGAGAATATCATGCTGCTCTACTATGGTGTTGCCAAGCGTAAGATATGGAACCCAGAGCAACTCACGCATGTTCTTGCGCACACATACAAGACTGGCAAGCACAAGGGTTACACCGACTGGTTTTTCTCGTCGCTACTGTATATCGAGGCGGGACATGACGGATACAGGTTCGGCTACAACGTGTCGTCGGGCGGTTCCATCGACAAGCCGTCACGGAAGACGGATTGGGAGTGGCTTATGGGCAGGTTTTTTTCCGAGCAGGGAGTTAGTGGCACGGCAGTAGAAGAAGATTCCATAGAGGGTCTGCGCTCGCTGGAATACACTGTCGGCAAACTGAAGAAAACCATGGGACAGCCGGCAAGGAGACACAAGGTGGTGCTGACGCTGCCTATTCCGTATTACTACTACCCCACACCCTCAAAGAACGGCTGGGGTACGTTGAACAGGGAGGATATCCCCGAGTGGAACGAGATGTGGGAAGGGATTTTCGACGGAGAGGACTCGCTGAACTTCGACACTGGTTCGACAAGCGCAAGCAACTACAGGACGCTCGCTGACCAGGAGAGCCGAGTGGTAGTGATGAAGTGGTACATTGATAGGGTAATTGCCGCATTCAACGCCAAGCAGTATGAGAATTTTGACCTGGAAGGGTTATACTGGGTTGACGAGACCTTGACTTATCCTACGAGTTCTGGCACTATTCTAGACCCCATCTTCTCATCCATAAGCGAATACATCAGGAGCAAGGGAATGAGGATGTATTGGATTCCATACGGGACGGCTGCTGGAAGATTTGACTTCAACCCAGCCGACGCTCAAATCAGCTTCCTGCAAACGGGCTACTTTTGGAAGGATGGCACAATCAGCAGCGAAATCATGACCGAGCAGGTGATGCGTCGCTTGTACAAGGAAGCCATTGACCTTTATGACATGGGCCTTGAGTATGAGTTAAGTTCACATTTGTTCACCGACAGCACCCTTGAGAATATCGATGCCGACCTCATGACACGCCTTGAGACCATCACAGATGTGTTTGAGGAGCGCCTGTACTTCATGCGCCGCAACATTGCCTACTACTTTGACAACGACATGCAGATTAAGATGTCGATGTCGGGCAACGAGCGTGTGCAGCGCTATATGGACAGGCTAGCTGGGCTCTTAACGTAAACACAAAGGCATCGGCCATGCTCCCTGCCCTTGAGAGCAAACAAGACAGGCTTGTGAGTGGCACGAGCAGTGACCTGGTGACCATAACCAAGACTGAGAAGAATGTTCAATTCAGTAATTAACAACAATAACGATAAATCAAGATGATAAGAAAACCATTTTACAGGAAGTTTCGCAAGGGTTTCTATGAGACCTTGAGCGAGAAAGGCGCGAGTGTGCTGCGCTACCGCGGAGCTGACAACAAGGAGCATTATATCGCTGCTGGTGACAGTGCTGACGTGATGCCTGGTGGCGGCATGACCAAAGTTACGTGGCAAGAACTTAAAGATAAACGAGATGCTGGTAAATTAACTCCAGGTGCTCTCTACCGTATTACGGACTACCAATGCACAACAACTCAAGTGAATACTCGTTCAGCAGGTCATCAATTTGATATTGTATTGCTTGCTTTAAGTGAGGATAAGTTAGCAGAGGAAGGTTGGGCTATGGAACATCCTACTGATGTTTATGATGTGACTTTTGATGATGGAGTTACTAAGAAGTGTTATTTAAACTTTGATATACCTTTATCTAATGGTTCACCAGTTGTAAATATAGTAGATGTTGAAACATTACAAGGCATACGTAACGTTAATATTGAAAATTTAAATATTGATAGAGAAGCAAAAACCGCAATAACAGAAGATTTTGATTCTACGGAACTTGCAACAGAAGGTTTACAATACAACTACTTCCAAAACTCCAACTTATCTGCTTGGAAGGTATGGTATAGTTTGGATAATGATAAAGATAGGTTTGCTTGGGCTGATTCAGAGAACGGCAAGGGTGTTATCTATCGCATGATAGATGAGCACAACAACGACTGTCCGTATGACTTCAAGAACATCCAGTTTAAGAGGTGGGCTGTGACAGAATGCGAGAAATGTCCTTCACTTGTCTATGACGAGGAAGAAAACCCATTCTATTTCGGTATTTACAATTCTGATTGTGAGTCCGTCGTTGCACCTGTTGGTGGAGTTATTGAGGACATAGATGATTGGGTGTGGTGCTATACATTCCACGGCATCACAAAAGATGCCGAAGGCAATACCAGCAGCTATGACTTATCGTCAAATCCTTTCAGAGGACCACAGGAGTTTGTTGACTACATGATTGAAGAAGAAATGGGCGAGCCAATTGAAGACAGGTGCTACAACAATATCATCGGCATCTATGGCCAAATGGATATTGAAGGCGACAACACTGCTTCGGGCTTAACTCTCCCCAACAACGTCTTTTTCAACAGCAGTTATTGCATTTATAATGAAGAAGACGAATATTGGGAATATTCATTTGCACAGTGTTATGCAAACGCCCTCAAAACTGATTGCCACAATAACACCTTTGGGAACGAGTGTTACAATAACACGTTTGGGAACGAGTGTTACAATAACACGTTTGGGAACAGCTTCCAAAACAATACTCTTGGAGAATGGTGTACTGACAACACGTTTGGGAACAATTGTTATAATAACACGTTTGGGAACTACTTCCAAAACAACACCTTTGGGAACAATTGTTATAATAACACGTTTGGGAACAATTGCGGCAATAACACGTTTGGGAACGGCTGTAATCGCAACACCTTTGGGAACGGCTTCCAAAACAACACTCTTGGAGAATGGTGTACTGACAACACGTTTGGGAACTACTGCAATCGCAACACCTTTGGGAACAATTGCGGCAATAACACGTTTGGGAACAATTGCGGCAATAACACGTTTGGGAACAATTTTGAGCAGAGCAGCATAGGTGATGGAGTCAACAACATCACAGTCTCAAAGGATTATGTGAAGTATATTATTATTGAGAACGGCAATCAGAAGATTACCATAACGAGCACAGCCACAACGAGTTCGAGCCAGTATGTCCGCAACATTGCCATTGCTCTTGGCACCAATAATAGTAACAGTGGTAAGACTATCAGCCACAACACTACCAACGACACCTTCAAGACCACCTACCAAAACTCAAATTCTACCACTAAAAATGTTTAAATCAGCATGTTATGAATACGACAGATAATCAACATTACCAAGCCGACAAAGGCTGTTTCATTGTTCGCAAGAGCGACCAAGTGATTATGGGTGAGGCTATTGACCTCGGCAGCGAAGATGCAATCGAGAGCTACGAGGACCAGCCTTACACCGAAGAAAGCTATCGTGAGTTTTATACCTCGATAGGCGTTGATATTGATGCCCAAAAACAGGCAGAAAACGGCCTCAAAAAACGCAATAAAAAAGGCAAGTGATGCCATTATGATGCCATGACGAGCAATCAATATGGCATCAAGTCCTACAGGCTTATAGGCAAGAGAGTGGCGTAATCGGTTAGCAATAACACGGTTGCGCCACCTCGTTTGTCGAGTAGCGATTAGTTGTTCCCAAACTTTATCAGGGAGTTAAGATTGCAAGTCGTTGCTGTCTTTAGTTTTGCGAGCTTTACGCAGAACTTTTTTAATATCACTGGCGATAGTTTTCTTGTCCACCTCTCCATAGATTTGCGTTGTGGAGAGTTTCTGATGTCCGAGCATTTTCTGCACCGATGTTATAGGCACTCCCATCTGTAGCATGAGCGTGGCGAAGGTGTGCCGTGAAGTGTGGAAAGTGAAATTGCCTTCAATCTTTGCAAGTCTAAACACATCTTTGAGGTGCTTGTTGACAGTGGCGTTAGCACCGAGTTTACGAGTAAGCTTCTCTATGTTGCCATATCTGTCGATGATGTCGATTGCCTTTCCGTCGAACACCTCGCTGGCAGGTATTTCCACTTTGTAGTTAGTCTTAACCATCTTCTTTGTGATCCAGCCGCCAGCGATATTCTCACTCTTAAGAGTTATTAGGTCACTAAACCTTAGACCAGTGTAGCAGCAGAACAGGAAAGCGTCACGGACGACGGCGACCTTACCGTGCAGCACCAGGTTCTCAATCTTGTTGAGCTGCCTATTTGTGACAAAACCCTTCTTGTTAATCATGGGTGGTATCTTAAACAAGTCGAAAGGGTTCTTTGCGATGATGTCTCGTTTGTGTGCTTCGTTGAGGATTGCCTTGACTTGTCGCAGACGTCCCACCCGAGTATTGTGTGCTATTCCACTGAGGTGCATCCATCGGTCGTAACGAGAAATGAAATCATAGTCGATGTCGGAGAGCAGCACTGCATGTCGGAACTTCTCGATGTTGTTGAATAGCGTCTCATATCCAGCCCGAGTGCGAGCCTTGCGTTCGGAAGTAGTGACGATAGAACGAGCGAAGTCAATGAACGTGGCCGAGGGAGCCGCCGACTCCTTTATAGCACTGCGCATCATGGCGAGAGATGGGTATATGCCACGTTTAAGGTAGTCAATCTCCATGCGTTCAAGCCGAGACTTGAAGTCGTTGATAACGAAATTATATTCATCGGCCATAGGATGAGCGACAACCATTCCACTCAGCCACTGGTGTGGCTCGAGATGTATGTGAGTAGTGAAATAGATGCGAGAGCTGTGTTGCAGCATCTCGATTTGGACAAGAGCCTTGCCGTGACGGTCAAGACGGTGGGCACGGTTGAAGACTGCACGGTATTGAATTTTGGTGTACATGATGAAAATAGTTTTATGTATTAAGAAATAAAAAGGTGATGAGGATGTGGGTGGGTAACTTTGTGAGGATAAAAAAGTTTAGAGCTATGAAAAAAGAGGCAAAAGATACACTAGCCGTTGTGTCGGCGTGCTTAATGCTGGTGTTTGGCATCACCTTGACGGCGATAGGCTTCGCCCTTGACCCGGTGGGCGAGATACATGACTCGGTGCTGTGGGTGCTGGGTCAGAGTTTGATATATGCAGGTAGTATTTTTGGCATTGCCTACTATGCTCGTGGCATAGTGGACCGCCGCATGGACGCCTGGGAGCGCAAGGCTATAGACAAGGTGAATGAGACCTGCGAGTGTGAAGAACCCGAGAAAGAGGAGGAGCGATGAAGACATTGAAGAAAGGCAGCAAGGGCAAGGAGGTTGAGCTTTTGCAAAAGCTGTTGAAGATTAGCGTTGACGGGGACTTTGGCCAGAAGACGCACGATGCTCTTGTGGCATGGCAGAATGCTCACGGCTTAGTGGCCGACGGCATCGTTGGCCCCAAGACATGGGCTGCGCTTGGTGTAAAAGAGGAAACCACCAATCCAAAGTGCGTTGACCCCTCGGTGGTATACGCGCCACTTGATTGCTGTGTGTCAAAATCACCAAATAGGAATATAAAGTTTCTTGCCATCCACTATACAGCAGGAGCAAGTTCTGCTCCAGGTAAAGCCGAGAATATGAAGGACAGCTGGGAGCTAAAAAGACGAGCAAGTGCCGATTTTGGGGTGGACGATGCTAATATGGTCCAATTCAACCCAGACCTGAAGAATTACCACTGCTGGAGCGTTGGAGACGCGAAAAAGCCCGCTGGAGGCGGTGCTCAGCTATTCGGCAAAGCAATAAACCGCAACACCATCTCGATTGAGATGTGCTCCAACCTGACGAAAGGGTATAACCACAATGCAGTTAACCACGATGGGTGGTACTTTACGGAGGCTACCCTTGACAATGCCGTTAAGCTCGCCAAGATACTGATGAATAAGTTTAACATTCCCATTGAGCGAGTCGTTCGACATTATGATATATCAGGCAAGATATGCCCTGGTGTAGTTGGTTGGAACAACTATGTTCTTTTCGACAAGGACGACAAACGCATCGGCAAGCAGAATGACAGCTCAGCATGGTTGGCTTTTAAAGAACGCTTGAAATAACACACGAGGCGATGCCTCGCAACACAAGACCTGACATGAGACGAAAGATATTGAAGGACATAGCAAAGGGGTGCGCCCCTATAGCAGCGGGATTCATTCTTGCCGCACTGCTGTGCCTGCTGCTCTCTCTCTACTCATGCAAGCCGCAGCAGAAAATCGTGGAAGTGGAAAGGCTGGTGCACGACACAACAACCATGGTGGATACTTTACTTGTCAAGGACATCGCGACTCTGCACGACTCAATCTACATCACGGAGACAGTGACTGAATACGTCAAGGACTCCACGCAAACCAACGTGGCGTTCAAGTACTACACGTTCGACAGCATAGGCAACATCTCTAGCCTTCTGGACTACACATCAAACACACAGCGCGGCACAATGCTCCATGCGGCGACGCAGAGCGCGTCAACCAACGTGAGTGAACATGCAGCTGTCCATGAAGAGAAAGGCTCTCATAGCGAAAGCACAGGCCATTCAGAGGCATTGCAGTCGAAGGAGCAGGTAAAGACAGGGCTCACAGGGTGGCAGAAGTTCGTGATAGGGATGGGATACATATTCATCGTTGTCCTCGCCCTCGCCCTAATGTTTGGTGGCATGATAATCTATGGCAAAATTAAAAGACGATAATATGCAAGACGTTAATATAATGATAAACAAGAACCAAGTGATGCACGAGGTTGCCAAGGCTACCAGCTACACCGGTGCCAAGATGATGGCTGATGACCCTGGAGCCTACGACCGCATCTTCGTTAGCGACGAGGAGCGCGAGATGCTTGAGCGCTACTGGGTGGAGGCCTGCAGCCTCGTCACCAGCACGCTGCGAGAGTGGGTGAAGGAAGTTGACCCCCAGCCCATCCATCATGGTGTGGACATCACCACCGATTATGAGGTGACGTTGAGCTTGGCTGATGCCTGGCCCACCGCATTACAGGATAGCGTGCAGTCATCGCTGCTGAGTTTTGTGGTCGCCACCATATTGAGCAAGTGGTACCGCTTGACCAACAAGGGCGAGACCGAAGTCTATGCTACAGAGGCGGCAGCGCACCTGACCGACGTGGAACTGAAATTATTTCAACGTAAAAGACCCACTAGGCCATAGTGAGTTATCAGTTATGAGTTATCAGTTATGATTAAGAAGAGGACAAAGACGGTGACGCTGACATTCCTTAGGGAGCAGCTGCTATATGACATCAAGAATCTTGCCTATGTAGAGGGTGATGTGCTGAGCGACGAGGCACAGCACTCCAAGCATCAGGTGCAGGACATAGGCGAGGAGGGCAACGTGGACCGCGTGACCAGGATGCTCGACCTTGCGCTGGCGCATTGCGTAGAGGCGTTGTACCCATTCAGCAAGGTTGATGTGGAGAGCGGTGTCGTGCTTGACGACACCCTGACAGAGACCCCGACCTATACAGTGGAGCTGCTGGTTCCCGATGACTTCTCGGACACCACTGCAAAATACCTGGAGCAGTTGATCCACAATCTGCTGGTGTACCTGGTCCTTGCCGACTGGATGAGCATAGCGAATGTGGCGAACCCCAAGAGCGCCGCCAACTGGGCCGCCAAGGCACAAGACTTGGAGGACGAGATAAAAAGCAAGCTCAATGCCAGGACTGGCAGGGTGAGGAAATTCCAGAGCCCGTTTTAGTAATTCATAATGCACAATCAATCATACTCCCCCCGGCCCCCTCTATCTTAGAGGGGGGTGTGAGGGAAGAACAAAGATAAGTTATGATAAAGACCAACAGGATATACAGCAAGCGCAGAGTCACCAGCCGAGACGAGCGGCAGGAGATGGACACTGTGGCATGGAGCAAGCAGTTTGAGGGTCGCCGTGCCTTTGACGTGCTGCTTGAGGCCCAGCGTTGCTGGGACGGCATGGGGAGGTTTCGCAAAGAGCGCGAGCGCATGTGGCGTTACCTCAAAGGCGACCAGTGGGGCGACTATGTGACCGTGGAGGGCGAGACCATGACCGAGGAGGAGTACATCAAAAAGCAGGGCAACGTGCCATTGAAGAACAACCTGATGCGTCGCCTGGTGCGCAACGTGCTAGGCGTGTATCGCGACCAGAACAAAGAGCCGACCTGCGTAGCGAGAGACCGTGACGAGCAGGTGTATGGCGAGACCTTCTCGACCCTGCTGCAGTACAACGGCCAGCTCAACAGCATCCACGAGCTTCATGCCCGCGGCATGGAAGAGTTTCTTGCCAGCGGAGCGGTGGTGCACCGCAAGTGGTACGGCTGGAACCGCGACAACACCAAACTCGACTGCTGGACCAGCAATGTGCTGCTTAACACCTTCTTCATTGACTCCAGTATGCGTGACGTTCGTGGCTGGGATGTGTGCATGCTCGGTGAGGTGCATGACATTGACTTTGGCACCCTCGTCGCCCGCTATGCCAAGAGCCCAGGCGACTACCGCAAGCTGCGTGACATCTACCACAATGCCCATAACAAGAACTTCCTGATGCGCTACTGCGAGGACTTCGGCAAGCGCAGGCTGGAGAACTATGACTTCCTGTTCACCAGCGACCCGACCAGATGCAGAGTGATAGAGGTGTGGCGCAGAGAGAACAAGCCCAGGTATCGCTGCCACGACTACAACAGCGGCGAGCTATACAAGATTGAGATACAAGACAAGGCCGAGCTTGTGGATGCCGTCAATGCCGAGCGCATGGCCCGTGGCGTTGCGGCAGGTATGGCCGAGGACGACATTCCGTTGATAGAAGCCGAGTGGTGCATCGACTCATACTGGTATTATTACCACCTTACACCCTTTGGCGATATCCTGGAGGAGGGCGAGACCCCCTACAACCACAAGAGCCACCCCTACGTGTTCAAGTTCTACCCCTTTGTTGACGGCGAGGTGTTCTCGTATGTGAGCGACTTCCTCGACCAGCAACGATACACCAACAGATTGATCACACTCTATGACTGGATAATGCGTGCCAGCAGCAAGGGCGTGCTCTTAGTGCCAGAGGAAGCCATCGGCACGATGGACATTGAGGAGATTGCCGACGAGTGGAGCAGGTTTAACGGCGTTATCGCCATCAAGACCAAGAATGGCGTGCCCATGCCCCAGCAGATTGCCAACAACGCCGTGAACATAGGCATTGCCGAGCTGCTAAACATCCAGCTCAAATTCTTTGAGGACATCAGCGGTGTGCATGGAGCTTTGCAGGGCAAGCCAGGAAACAGTGGCACGAGTGGCACGCTGTATGCGCAGCAGACCCACAACGCTACGACATCGTTGCTTGACCTGCTTGAGACCTACAGCACCTTTGTCGTTGACAGTGCTTACAAAGACTTGAAGAACATCCAGCAGTACTACGACGAGAAGACCATCTACAACATCACTGGCAAGCGTGGCCTGATAGGTTACCAGGATGTGGAGTGCGACATCGCCATCACCGAGAGCACCACCACGCCAGCCTATAGGCAGTTCACCAACGACTACCTGATGAAGTTCTGGGAGGCAGGCCAGTTGACCTTGATTCAGCTGCTTGAGCATGGCGACTTCCCCTTTGCTGATGCTTTAATCCAAGACCTGCAGAGCCAGCAGCAGCAGTTGCAGCAAGGCCAGGTGCCACAAGGCATCTCGCCCGAGCTCTTGCAGCAGGTGCAGCAAGGAGCTAACCAGGAAGCTGTGAACCGAGGCTACCAGATGATTAGAGGGAATGGGTAATGCACAATGCATAATGCATAATGGTGCAAGGCGGCGCCTTGCAATACATGACGACATAGCGCATGTAGTGCGCACTGATAATGTAGTATTCTCATATTTTAATAATTTAGTGGTTAATTAATAAGTTGAGCCAGGCGGTCTTCACAGATAGCCTGGCTCGTGAAATTTATAAGAAATGGATAATAAAAAATAAAACGTATAGTGAGATTATTTCTTGCTATCGTGGTCGGTTGGTGTAGCGCAGGTTGTACTGGATGGTGCAGCCGTAGACGCTCTCGTCGGGACGGAAGTCGACCAGCAGGACAATGCGGAAGAACTTGTAGGGCGTGCCACGGAAGCCTCGCAGGTAGTGGTCGGTAGAAGAATATACCAGGCGCCAGTGGAACAAGTCGCGCGAGCCGTAGAGGATGGTGCGAATGGGCTTGACCGTGCGTGACGTGTCGAGGTGGTTGAAGTAGCCTCGCTGTATCACCGTGTCCCATGTCTTGAGGATGTCGGGCTCCAGCTTGATGGGGCGGGTAATGATAATGCCCTTGACACCAGTGGTGACGTTGCCATCCTTAGAGAGGTCGACGAGCATGCCGTCGTCGGTTACCGCCAGTGCCTCGGGATAGGAGTTGACGCCATAGTCGATGCTGGTGGGCATAGTGCTCCACTTGTGATCCTTGAGCGAGTAAACATAGGCATAGTTACTGCCGCTGTTGTAGACGATGATGCGCTGGTGGGTGTAGTCGTAGATCATGCGGCAGCCATCGAGGAACTGTGAGAATGGCAGCAGCTCAGGCACCGACAGTTGATCAGAGGCGAGCAGTTGCTGCAGACCTGGCAAGCCAGAAAGCGATGCTGGCGAGTCGGTGTTGATGTCGTCGCTGATGCACTGGCATGTGGAGCCCGAGAGCAGCATGATGCCGCGGTCGGAGGTGAAGAGCACCGCATCGTCGAGCTGTGTGATGGATTCGGGATTGCTGCACACGTCGCGGGTGATGGGTTGGCGCGCTATGTAGCTGCCGGTGCTTGAAGTCTCGAGAGCCCACACCCCCTCGGTGGTGAAGCAGTAGAGCGGGAACTGTCCGAACTGACCTTCGGAGAGCGGCTTGGCTGCTGTGCAGATGCCCAAGATAGTTCCCGTGCCGACTGTGTTGATGCCAGTTGGCTCGAAGACGAATGGGTCGTTCACGACAGAAGTGTATACCTTGTTATCCTGGCGGAATGCCCCACCAGTAGGCGCGGGGGGTCTGCCGCTCATGGCAGCAGGTGTGGCATTCTGCTTGGCTATGTCGCCGAGCCAGTAGGCACCGTTGAGCAGGTCGTGTGGAGTGAGCTTCAGCTCATAGGTCTGCCCCATGAACTTGACGTAGGCAAACTTCGCGTTAGCATCGGGGTAGTACAGCCAGTGGGGGAAGTTGGGGTTGGCCGAGTCCCTCTCGCTCTGCACCACAAGAGTCTGCATCTCGTTCTTGACAGAGACCGCCACCTGCCATGCGACGCCACCAATGGCGCTTGCCTGTGCAAACTGGATTGATGGAGTGAGAGGCTCGTGCGGTGTGCGCTCCACGCCAGAATAGTTGACGCGGCCGTTGAAGGTGTAGATCATCGATGCCTTGAGGTGGTCGTGGCTGTGGTAGTCGTCGGTCATAGTCTTGCGCCCGAGCAGTCCGGCGAGGGTGCCGTCCTCCATGTCGAGAGAAGCCTCGGTGCAAGTCGCCAGCTCGTCGAGTGAGAATTCCTTGATGATGTGGAAATTGGCGGCACTGGTCAGGCTCTTGTTAACGTCAGCCGCTTTGCGCAGTGGTATTGTGGCGATGTAGCTAGGGTAGTTGTAGGTTGTGTTGTAGCGGTTGAAATAATCACCGAAACCGTCATTGCGAGTGGCTGTGTCAAAGCTCTGGAATATCTGCTTCAACGGCTTCACACCACCCCATACAGGCGAAGAGACATCCTTGTCGCCCAGCTTCATCACCTTGCTTACGGTGTAGTAAGGCTCCCAGTCGTTGGCACCATCCATGTTGGTCCACCCCAGCACCTCACCTGCCTGGTCGTAGGTATAGACCGGTGCCGACACACCGATGTCGACCGACAGTATGAGGTCTTTCCACTTTGCGAGATTGGGAGGGATAGACGTTATGCTGTAGACCAATTCAGAGAGACACCCGTAGATGCGGCCTCGCATCTTGGTCTCGACAAAGAGCCCTTCATTGTCATTGAGGCAGATGCCGCGGTTGCCGTCGATGCCGAAGATAGGGCCACGGCTGTTAGGTATCATCAACACGGGGTAGGAGTGCATGATGTATGAGCCATCATAGAGACGGTAGGCATAGCGCACAAAGAACGGGAGCACGAACCTGTTTTGGTTGGTGCCCTTCTCATTGACGAAGAGGTTGAGGTTGGCGAACACCCCCTGTGACATCAGGTTGCGTAGGCTGGAGAGGCTGCTCTTCTCGTCATCGGTAAAACCTTCCATTCCCTCGATTGAGAGGTTTGCATAGCGAGTGGCGAACACCTGCTGTTTAGAGTCGCCAGCCGCCATTATGGGAAGCGGCTTGGCCCAGGCGCTTAGGTTGGTGTCGTCGTTGCCAAGTGGTGGAACTATTGGCTCCTTGATGTTGCCGAAATCCATGATTGTGCCACGGTAGCCACTCTGATTGGTGTCGTTCACGTTCTTGGTGTCGGGCCACACGGCGAAGTCGGAGTGCAGCCCGAAGGTGATGTTGAGCATGGGAGGTTTCTGGCCCAGTGCCTCATAGCGTGGCTGTGTGCCTTCAGTAGTCCACAGGAAGTAGTTCAATCCGCTGTCATCATTGACGATGAGCGTATTGCCTATGCTCTCCACAATGGGGGTGCCTGTGATGGTGCCCCCCACTATCTCGTGGCGCTGAGGGTCGATGACACCATCCTGCTTGCAGACCCAGTAGAGCTTGCCATCGTTAAGGATGATGTAGTGGGTGTGTCCTGGTATCTTGTGAATCCATAGGATGCTCTCGCCAGGGTCGAGGTTGAAAAGTTCTTCGGGTGGGAGGATGGGGTGCAGCGCGCCGTCCTCGGGGACGAGGTTGTAGGCACCTGCGAGGTCTCCGTCGGGGCACTCGTAGTCGCTGGGCGTGGCGGTGTAGCCGTTGTATTTGATGTCTTTAATCATATTTTAGAATGCATAATTCATAATGCATAATGCACAATGAGATTAATGATTGGGTATATTGTGGTGGATGATGATGGGTAGAGCTGTGCCGAGAGAGGGGTGGCTGATGGGCTCGCCGACAGGCAGACGAGCCTCCAGGTAGTTGCCGTTGACTTTGAGGACAGCCTGGCATAGTTGCTTGGAATGGGCACGCATATTGTTGCATGTCTTGCCGTGGTTGGTGGCACGGCACTGTGCCTCATGCCGCCCGACGGCGTTGCGGTGCTTGACGTAGAGGTAGTACTCGCCTGTGTCGCGCGCGATGTCGATAGTGTCGCCTGGTTGCAGTGCTAGTGCCTTGGCCACTCGTGCGGTGATGTCGATGCGGCCGCTGATGTGGAAGGTGATATCGGGCCGTCGGGTATATTGCAGAATCGTCGTCATTTCGGTGGGCAGATTTGATAGTAGGTTATGCCGTGCAGCCGCTTGTGCTTGACTGAGAGTTTGACCTTGGTCATGGGCCGCAGTCCGTAGTCGTAGAACATGCGGTTGACGGTTGGGTTGAGCATCTCGAAGCCGATGGTGCGGTGCTTGGTGTTGTACTGGACGTCGGCCAGCTGCGTCTCTTGGTCGAACTCGGGGTTGAGGATGAAGCCGTAGTGCGGCTCGACGGCGGGGACGTAGAAGGCAAACACCTTGGCCTGCTCGAGCGAGAGTCCTCCCATGTGGTGGAAGAGTGCTCGTGAGAAGGTGATGGAGTTGTCGGTGGCGTCGGCAATGACATACATGTGCCGCGCGCGGAACCAGTTGATTATTTTCTTGAGAATTTTTTTCATAACTGCGAAGATAGTTATTAGATGGTAGGTGATTGTTTTATTTCTTAATTCTTGAACGAGCCAGTGGCTCGCAACACATGGACAACAGCCTAATAGCGCTTGTGCGAGCGGAATGAGACGGTTTCGACGAACATGAATGAGCGGGTTTTGTCGAGGGAGAGCTTATGCTCCATGGCTTCTTCCCTGGTGCGGAAGATGAAGCATG
This sequence comes from Porphyromonadaceae bacterium UBA2751, assembly GCA_002353285.1. Taxonomy (GTDB): domain Bacteria; phylum Bacteroidota; class Bacteroidia; order Bacteroidales; family Muribaculaceae; genus Sodaliphilus. Next base: position 85,057 of record DEJJ01000033.1, read on the forward strand.
AGATCTCGCAGCGGCTGGTGCCACGAGTGTTGATGATGTTGGCGTAGTATTTACGGCCAAAGATATGGTCGAGGATGCGGTTAAGTAGGTTCATAGTGTTATATTATTTCTTAATAAAGTCTTTACACTTCATTGCGAAGTTTCGTTTAAAATTCTGAATGCCGTAGAAGCATGGATAGCTCTTACAGTCGTGGCGGCATGTGACGCCATCACGGTGGATAGCGTTGTGCTTCTGATGGTCGCTGGTGCCACGCCGCCTGATGTAAGGTGCGGAGCTTACTCGCTCGACGATGATATATTCTTCAAATGGAACGTTCATCATTTTCTAAATACCACTTTTGTTGGTTGTCGAAGATGGGTTCTCTAATAACAAGCATAACACAACCATTACAGTTTGAGAAACATGCCCTGTTACCGAAGGCTTTAATGGCGTCTTTTATAAACTTATTGGGCAGGTGTTGCTTGCCGAGTTTAAGACGTTTCTTTAGTTTTCGTATTGTCATGTCTTGTCTGCATTATAGCCGAGAAAGCCATGTTGGCGAGAGCGTCGGCAATAGTGACTGGGTCTATTCCGGAGAGGTCGAGAGTTACAGGCTGTTGCTCGCATGTGTCGATAGCTTCTTGCAGTCGTTCTTCCTCATCTTTGGTAGATGCGAGGAACAGGAGTTTGGCAGCTGCCATGTCTCGTGCATAGTCGGGGATATTGATGATTACTTGCATGTTTTTCTTTTGTCATTAACGTGTTGATAATACTTGCATCGCCATGCTCCGACGTTTGGATCGTTGTCACGAAGGCATCGGCAGAATGCTCCATTTTGTTTCTCGATGCACTCGAAGTGCTTGCAGTTGTAGCAGAGTTGTTTTGGTTTCATAGTTCTTGCAATTACTTTTGGTATATAAATAATGAGTGGTTTGTCTTCTTCCTGTGCGAACAGTTCTGCAGACATGTCTATCAGGTCTTGAAGTGTAAACTTTTTGCCTTGGGTGGTGTCATCGTCTTGCTTGGGTGTCATAGCTTGCCTCCTTTCTCTTGCTCTAACATAATCTGCTCGTCACAGACAGGACAAATGATATAAGGGTAATAAGTGTCCATAATTGGTTGGTGCTCAACTTTCATAGTGTCGTATTCAATGATGCTGTGGCAGTGAAGGCACTCAACTTTCTTTGTCGGGATTTTGCCTTTCTTTACCACTCGAATACCACTCTTGGAGCGGAAATCTTTTCTCTTGAGCTCCATGTAAATGCAGTTCAAGACGTACAAAACTGCCACCATGGTGCAGGCTGTTAATGCACCAACTACTATCGTTTTGATTATGTCCTCCATTATTCTTCGCCTCCTTTCTCTTTGACTGTTGCATTTTTTGCAACGGTCGGTGCTTGCGGCATTGGCATCCAGTGGGTGATATTTCGATGGAGACCCACGGCTTTGTCGTACCACCTATCATCGCCAGCAAGCATGAGCAAATTTTCGTTTTCTTGCCCATCGCAAGTTAAAACAAAGACATTACGAGGGGGCAACTCATCATCAACCGAAATCCAGTGGGGTGCGACAACCTCGTTATAGAGGTCTTCAAGGTAAGCCCTTTCGGCATTACTTGTTCCGCACATAATTTCATCAATGCGGTCTAAAAATTCTTCTACTGTCATAGCTTCAATTCTTCGGGGAATTCGTTAAATCTTCTCACTATCTCTTTACAGAGAGCATTTGAACTCTCCAAGTTGCCCATGTGAATTCTTGCTATACAAAAATTGTTGCCATCGGCAATACAGAGGTCTGCATCAACTTCATTTCGACCTGCTCTTCCAGGTAAGGAGATGAGCTTCATAGTCTTTGTGTCTAATTCGCCTTTTGCGAAACTCCATGTTAGTTTTACTTTCATATTAGTATCTCAATGTTTTTTATGAATTAAATGTTTGACTTAGTTTTATACATAGAGCTTCGCAGAGGACACGTGCCATGTTGACCTCTACGGCATTGCCAATGAATTTCTTTTGTTCTGCTTGCGTTCCGATGAGGGCGTAGTCGCTAGGGAAGCCCATGATGCGCTTGAGTTCGCCGACATTCAGCATCCTCATCTTTATGTCTATGATGCCGTACAAAGCCATAAATTCTTTAACCTTAACAGTCATAGGCGAGTCAGTGTCATAGACTTCGATGCCAACACCATCCTCAGCAGTGACAAGATATGGTGGCATCTTATCCATGCGAGCTATAAGTGTAAAGCATGGATTGTCAACCGACCCTCCCGTACTGGCAAATTGTGGGTTAAGTAAAAACCTTTTACAGCTCACAAGTTTCTGCTTTGGCGTTGTCGTTGTGGTGGGCGATGGTTTTTCTATTGAAGAAGGAGTGCCATTACCATACTGAACATCAAGAAAATGACTTGTAATAATCGCAAGTCTTTCTCTTGTCGTAAGTGTGGGTGCTGGTTCATCAATAGAACGGTTAAAACTATTGCCATAATAAGCCGATATAAATGCGTGGTGGTCTCTTGTGGTGATAGTTCCTGCTGGACGTTCGATAGAAATATTCTTCTCGTAAGGCTCACCTGAGAATTGCTTACTTAAAAACTGCACCTTTGCGACACCAAGACGATTTTGCACTGCTATAGTTGGACATGGCTCATCAACACTTGGTGCTTTATATCGCCCTTGCTTATTATAGCTATTATACTTAATAAGGAAAGCGTCTTTACCACCAGCAACAAACTTAACAAGCCCTGCATAAATGCGTTCAAGAGTGCGTTCACAAAGAGGTTTCTTCTTAGCAAAAATACTTGTGCCTTCATCATTAAGGTCAAGCACCTCTTTGACAGGCTTCCAAGGTTTGCTGCTCTCAATACCAAGCCCATTGAGCACATCAACTTCGTTAGACTTACTGTGAGTTGGTTCTGGCCAACTGATGGGAAGACTACGTTTTGCGAATATTCCAAAGAACCTTTTTCGTGAGGTGTAAGCACCATAGTCAGCAGCATTAAGAATGCGATACTCATAATCATAACCTCGTTTTAAGATGTTGTTCATCCAAGCGAGGTAACATCTACCTCTATGTTTCGATACAGGCTTACCATTTTCGTCCAGGTCTCCCCAACACATAAATTCCTCAACATTCTCAATTTGTATATAGTCAGGATCAATCCAGTCAATATACTTGTAGAGGTGCTCTGCTAATGTCCGGCTGTCAGCGTCACGAGGCATACCACCTTTAGCACGAGAGAAGTTAGTGCATTCAAGTGAAGCCCATAGAACTACTTTGGCTTTTGGATATCTTTGTCTGCACAGCCAAACATAGGCAGCCAAAGGCCCAATTTCCAATGTCCTGATATCTTCGGTATAGTGCAGTGCGTCAGGGTGATTTGCAGCATGAGAAGCGATAGCGTTTGGATCATGATTGACACAAGCTATTACTTTAGCGCATTTATAGCCATCCACCTTTGCATATTCAACTCCAGTGCTTGTGCCGCCGGCACCGCAAAAGAGGTCAATATATAAGAGTTTTATGTTATCTTTCATTATAAATATCTTTCTGTTTGTTTTATCTTTTGGCCATTTGGCAATGTCGGGGAGTGTGCGCATATACTCCATACAATCTATGTTATACACCTCAGACCTCATATCATTACGTTTTCCATATTCCAACATATTGCACATAAGTATTTTCACTTGTGACTTTGTCTATTTCAAAACCATAGCACTTATCATTCCAGTCGCTTGCGACCTCAACACCGAATACTGCACCGACAGGGTCTCCATTATGTCTATTAACAATAGCTTTTATACTGCTAAAGGTAGTATGTGTAGATGGGAACTGCTCTTGGTAGAAACGCATGTCATTATGCAAGTCCGTGTAATTGTTGATAAATACCATATTGCTTTAGTATCTGAAAGGTGTGAAGTGAATAATTGCGAGATTTTTAGTCTTGTCGTAAGCTTTGAACCAATCAAGCCAGTCTTCAAGTGACAACCCATCATTCTGTGCCACCAAAAGTTTGTCTATATTGCGTTTTTCAATTCTCACGCAGGGATAGAAACAGTAGGCTGATGTGTCGAGTTCAGTCAGCTGCTGCAACCCAACGCCATCCTGGGCAGTTAGTGTTGCAATGGTTTCCTGCTTGCTGCAATAAGGCTTCCCAGACCACTGTCGGACGGATAGTACCGCCTCGCCACGCTGTACCTCGGCTATGCGCTTCTTCCAAAGTGGGTAGTTGGCCCGGATGGTGTGCAGCTTGTTTTTTCGGAAAGCCTCTCTAAAACCAGTCGGCTCACCCTTGCGAGGGTGAGTGGCTGGGAATTCTTTTGAAAGCATTAAAACATAGGTTTTCATTTCAGTTGGTTTTGTAGTTTTGCTATTTTCTTTTTTAAATTCCACACTCGCAAGCCGAGCAAGCGTAGTAGTCGCTTTTCTTCGTCTTGTGTGGCCTTGTAGTAGTCGCCAAGCTTATGCGCCATGACGTTAATTCCGCAGGATCCAATTCTCTCTCCAATGGTATATGCTTCATCTTGGCTTGCATAGATGATGAGTCCGCACTTGTGTGGGTTGTTTTCGGTGTAGCCAGTGACTTTTGACTGCTCATACTTTATCGGCCGTGTTGGATTACAGAGGAATGTTCCTGTGTAGAGCCAATTGAAAGCTCTCTGTGCTATTGAGAGAGGAACTGCGTAGTAGAAGTAAGACAACTTGGGGTCGTAGTGGGTGTGCTTCTTTTTGAAGTCGGCCATGAAGTCGGCCCACGTGCGCTTAATCTCTATCTCAATCAGATGATTTGTTTGAGTCATGACCAACAAGTCGGCCTCATGATTAAGGAATCCCCAATCACAGTTAGGCACTACAAGGTTACGACGGATGTAATAGGGAGAGTCTGGGTAGCCAGTGATGATAGTTTCTATCTGTTCAATCGTTAGCGATGTTGCTTTCATAGCTTAATATTTACATACCGTCTTCGAAGAAGTGAATTGAGTCTTCTTTGTTTTTGAGCATCAACTCTTGACGCATGCGACGGTTGATGTCGATACGCTTGCTCAGGGAGTCGGCTTTGTGCTGCAGTTGTAAAACTCGCTGGTGTTGCTGCTCGGTGTGGTCGATGCATTCCACCATGCCTATGACGGCGAACACAGACCACACGAGCAGCAACAGGCCAGGGAGCCAGTCAAATCTTTTGAGTTTCATTTTCGTCACAAAATTTTGGTTCATGACCTTTCGAATCTTTAGCCTCGTCGATGCGTTCTCCGAGGACGTGCAAGTATTCAAGCATCAAATGTCCCTGTCGCTCCATCCGCTTGCGTTGCTCGGGGTGGAGCATGCGGAATTGCTCGCTCAAGCCAAAATCGTTGAGACGAAGATAACGCTGCTTGAGTTGGTCATACTCGATACGCATACGGTCGAGGTGTGTGTCAGCAATCTTGTAGGCTTGCTCAAACGTCTCTTTGGGCGACCACGACTTGTAGCCGTCAGGGTATTCAACGAGGTAACCGTCTTCGCCACCCTTTGCGTCAGCAAGGCTACGGTTCAACACTTTCTCTGCTTCACTCTTTGCCATCGGCATAGCCATGATGGTCTTTGTTCCAATGTACTTTTTCATTACTTTAATTGTTTATAAGTCATATTTAAATGGGAAATAATCCATGTACTTTGTCTCGCTTACAGCTTCTAGCACCACGTCAACAAGCCAGTCCTTGATGTGCTGCATGTATCGGTTGCGCGCATCATCGACGCTTGATGCTTGGATGATGATGTACTGTGCCTGTTTCTTCTCCTTGAGAGTCTTCTCGTTGATGGTGATGAGGCTATGCTTAACTTTGTAGAACTTATCGGCAGTAACATCGTCGGTAGTGACGATCTCTGCGATATTGGTAATCTTCTCTGTTACCACACGAAAATCACCACTGATATAGGCTTCCATTTCCTGTGTGGCACGTTTTTCCGCTTCGGTGAAAGATACTGCTTCCACAAGGTAGTTTTCGGTTACCTTGCGCACAGCGCCGTCTTCCATCGTTTTGTCGTAGCGGACACCGACTTCAAAATAACTGTTCATAATTTATCTAAAACTTTTGTTGGTGAATATGATAACTTGCATCATCTCGTTGAAGCGGTCGGCGATACGGTCGCCGTAGGTCTTACGGATCTGCAGGTTGGTGGCGTTAGTCGTGAGGATCGTGAGCTTCTGCATGTCATATCGTCGAGACAGCAGGTCGATAACAGGGTTGATGACATTGCCGTAGTCCATAACTTCCACTGGTTCCTCTCCGAAGTCGTCGATGATGAGGAAAGGTTTGAAACAGAGATTTTCCCATTGGTCGGGGTGTGTACGGTAGTATCGCACCAGTTGTTTGGCCGTCACCATTACAGCTTTAGAGCCACTACGCTCATTGATGATAGCGAGGTCGGCTATTGAGTCGATCACGGCTGCGATAGCTCTTGCCATTGTGCTCTTGCCATTGCCAGGCAAGCCCATAAGAGTAAGTCCGAACTTGGTGCCAGGCTCGGTAAAGAACTGTGCCACCTGCTCAATATAGTTCATGTAGCCCTGTAGTTGTGGTGTGAAGTGTCGGTTTTCAATCTCCACCTTCACAGCAGTGGTGAGAACTTGCACCGCTTCGTCATAGGTAAGATAGCGGTTGCCAGCCCAAAACTTAAAACGAGGTTTTGTAGTCTTTCGCTGTAGCAGTAAGTTGTCGAGTTGCTCGACGTCGGTCATTTGTTGTTGATTTTGCATTGTTTTGTTTTTGTTGATTGATCTTTTTATACCAGTTCTCGAAGTGCCGCTTAGCGTCCTGTGCCGAGGTGTGTTGCTTGTCGGTGGCAGCGCACCATTTACTCCACTCGTTGAGCAAGTCGTTAAGATCTTCGTCCGACAACTTATAGTCTTGTCTCATCTTCGCCAGCCACAGTGTTGAGTTAAGCATGGTGTTGAGGTGTGGCGAGTCGAGTAGCGAGTACTCGCTGACATCGCCAGTTCGCCGCAGCCTTGCCAGCTCACGCAGGTATCGTTCCTGTATTCCTCTTGCTGTTAGAACCTGTTTTTCACGGAACATGTGCTCGTTGAACAGTCCGAGTCGTACCATACACTCAATGGCTTCGCCCACAAAGGCCTCATCAAAACCCAGGCATTCCGAGATAATGAAGGGCAGCTCATTGTCCCACTTCATGTAGTACCCATCACGGTAGATAATACAGAGCAGGTAAGCGTAAACAGCGATAGCCTTAGCACTTTGGTACTTTATTAGTTTGCGAACTTTAATGTCCGAGAAAAGGTCGGTGTCGAAAGGGAAATGGTCGAGACCTGTTTTTGCTTTGCGTGGCATAATGCAGTTTAGAGTTTAGAGTAAAGAGTTTAGAGTTGTACAAGCTGACGCTTGCAATACTTGACACACTCGCCTCTTGTTATTCTTCGTTGAGGTAGTCGTTAATTTCTCGGATGAAGTCTTGGACGGAGCGGCAGACGACGTGCTTGTAGCCATCCTTAGTGATGTGGTCACGCCAAATGCGTTGCAGCTGCGAGAGCACGCCGCGGGCGGTTTTCATCTCGATGAGCAGCGCGCCGTAGCCGTGCCGTTGCTTGAGCAGGATGAGGTCGGGGACTCCAGGGCGCACTCCCTCAGCCTTGAGGCGGGCACCGGTGACCTTGTCACGCCGTCCACCGTTGGGAACGGCAAACAGGTTGAGGCGCATGTTGGGGTGAGCGAGGTTGAACCAGTTGACACAAGCGCACTGTAGCTCGTGCTCCTCGTGTGATGGTTTCTTTCGTTTTGAGGGCTTCAGCCCCTGGCGTGCCAGCAGCTGCTCCCAAGTGTTGCGTGGTTTGCTCATCAGTTCATGTCGTGCTTGAGGTTTTTGCTAGGAATGAACTTCACGGTGGTGCGTTCGGGCAGTTGTATTGCCGTGCCAGCCCCGATGTTGCGTGCCACCTTTGGCTTAAGAGTTGCCACCTTAAAGGTGCCGAAGCCACGCAGGTAGATGTTCTTGCCCTCGATGAAAGCATCATACATAATGCCCATTAGAGTGTCGATGGTGTCGGAAGCTTGTTGGGCACTGATGTTAACGTTGGCTTTTTCGGCCAGTTGTTTAGCTAAATCTTGTTTAGTCATGAGTCAAGTGTTTTAATTTGTTCATTAATTTGCTCGCACTGAGTACGAATTATCTTTATCGCTATTTTGTCGTGCATTTTCGAGAGCAGCCTTGCCCTGTCAACGTCCCTTGTGTTACTGGCATGAAGCAGGTAGAATGAAGAAGCGTCACGCAGGTATCGACAGAGCGAGCTGCAATCGGAGTTAGAGAGAGGTATCATAGCTGTTTGCCCATTAATCGGTCCTTAAATGTTTTAGCCATGACGATTTTAACAGCGTCTAAGATGACAGCTTTAATCCTATCGTCTTCCATCATGCCACTTGCGAGGGCGTTAACCATTTGGTTATGCTTGCCTTTAGCTGCCAACATGGAGTCTTCGCCCTTTGTGATAATCATCAAGTAGCCGTCACTGTTAAGGTCGAGCCAGTCGCTGAAAGCGATGACAGTGCTTTTTATCTCGTTTATGGTTTTTTCGTTGTCCATAATCAATTACAAGTCGTTGAAAAACATTGTTACAAGTTCATTGAATGTCCCAGATACCAAGCGGGAAAGTCCGCTCTGAAATAGTGTCGATCAATGTGCCGTCAAGTTCGGCAAATAACACTTTCTTTTTCATTGGTTGTCTCCTTTCTTGTCTCTATCAACAATCTCTGCTACATACATTTCACCGAGACCAAGTTCATCAGATATTTGTTCATTAGTCTTACCCTCTCTCGACAAAAGAATTACTTGTGCTTCGATTGAATCATTTACGCAATGCTCAGTTTCTGGATCCTCTGCGATTTCTTTGTCTGCGCAATGGGTACATATTGTCCTTGTATCATCAGCCCAGCCGCAGAACCCATGTTTTGGGTTATAGCATGGATTATCCTCGGTGCAACCGCAGATTTCACATTTTCCTCCAAATCCAAATAGGCTCATTTCTCACCTCCTTTCTCCAGCATTTCGGGGTTGTCGTGTATGTTGCCGATAACCTCGCAGAAATCTGTATCGAAGACAGTGCCATCGGGAAACATCAATGCGTTTGAGTTATTATCGCTACCAATAAAAGGGACGAACTTCATGACTTCTTCCACTCTACTTGCGCCTTCAGTTAAGCGGATGCGTTTCCTGACAAGGCGACTATAGCCAAACGCTCCTCGGTAGAATTGAACAGCAACTTTCTCATTCCTGTGCTGAATGACGTCGCCTTCGTAGATCTCATGACCATGCTTGTCATGCAGGCCAGTGAACTGGCCAATGGTTTCGGGCTTTACCAGTTCGCCTCTATTTCCTCCTTGTTCAAAGATACATACGTCGTTCTTATGATGTCTGATGTCGCCATACAACCACTTGTTGCTGGCAATGTCTTGTGCTCTGAATTTAATCGTTCTCATTGTTGTCTTGGTTTAGTAGCATGTTACATAGTTCGTTGAAGTACATCTCATCGGTGGGGATATCATCGTCGGTCGCCATGATTTGGTTGGCGATAGACTTCTTGCGGTGGATGATATTGTAGAGAACGCCGTCGATGGTGCCACGCCCGATGAGGTAGTAGCAGGTGACGTTGTCCTTTTGTCCGATACGGTGTGCGCGGTCTTCGCATTGCAGGCAGTCGGCATACGTCCAAGGGAACTCGATGAACGCCACGTTGCTGCTTGCGGTGAGCGTGAGACCCACGCCAGCGGCCTTGATGGAGCAGATGATAAGCTTTGCCTTGCCCGACTGGAACGCATCGACGGCGGCTTGCTTGCTGGTGGCGTTGTCGCGCCCTGTGACGCGCACCGCCTTGGGGAACGCCCGGCAGAGCTCATCGACAATCTCGTGGTAGGAGCAGAACAGGATCATGGGTTTGCCAGTGTCGAGGAAGACACGCACAAAGTCGATGGCCTGCTTTACCTTTCCTTTAGCGGAGAGCGAGCGCAGCGTCATGAACTTCACGAGAGCTTCCATGCGCATCTTGCGCCGTATCTCCCAATCGGTGCACTCCTTATACTCGCGCAGGTACTGAGCCAGGTCGTCGGCCGCGAGGCAGTACTCTTCACGGTTGCTGATGTCCACGTAGAGGTCGCAGCGCGTCTTGTCGGGCAGGTCGGTGAGCACCTTTGCCTTCTCACGGCGCACCATGCAAGTGCTGTAGAGCCTGCTTGAGAGCTCGTCGAGGTTATCGCCCTCGCCATATTGTGCCAGGAACTGCTGACGCCCACCGAACTCGTTGAGGCGTCCCATGATTGAGAGCTGTGAAACCAAGTCCTCGGGACGGTTAACTACTGGCGTGCCACTGAGCAGGATGCGCCACTGCTTGCCAGCGGCCAGCCCCTTGCAGAAGATAGTCTGCTGTGCGCTTGGGTCTTTAACACGGTGACTCTCGTCGATGATGATACTACGGAACATCTTGATGTGAGGACAGAAGACCACATCCTTGAGGCGGAACGACTTAGCGCCACCAGTGTCCCACACAAAGAACTTGCGTAGGGACTCATAGTTGACTATTGCCACGTGATACATGCGCATCTGTATGAGGTAGGGCCATGTGGTGCCAGTGCTGTTGGAGAGCACAAGTGTCTTGCGGTCGGTGAACTTCTCCCACTCCCGCTGCCAGTTGATTTTGAGCGAGGCTGGGCAAATCACCAGGCAGGGGAATGCGGCGGCAGCGTTGATGATGCCGATAGACTGGAGCGTCTTGCCCAGCCCTGGCTCATCGCCGATGATGAGTCGTTGCCATTGAAGCCCCTGGTCGATGCCCTCACGCTGGTAGGGATAGGGCTGAATCTTGAGGTTGTGTTTCATCTTCATTTCTTGAAAGGTCGAGGCACCACCAGTTGAATGCCAGTTCCTCGTATTTCTCACGTCCGCGGTTGTAGATCTCGTCACCACGGTTGATGAACTTCTTGAACACTCGGAAGTTTTTCTTGCTTATAGCATAGATAAAGTCACGAGCCGAGCCAGTGATATCCATATACCATGCACGGCTACGGTCCCAATCGAAGAAATCTACTGCATCATCAAACTCAGCCTGTGACGCTGCCGATGTGGTCTTTAGGTCACCACCGAAACCGAACTGCGGAAACCACCAGTCCCACTTGCAACGAGTGTCGAGGTAGAAAGAGAAGTTGCCATACATAAACAACTGCCTATTGCGAATAGACACCTGTTGAGTGCTGGCTTCTTCAAGCACCTTAGCAAGAAAAGCGTCGTGCTTGGCTTCGGCACGCAGGGCACGTTTCATTTCCTGCGCCTTATCCCAATCGCAGATAGCATAGGGCACACCGTCAACCGTGTGCTCATAGTAGTTGACACGATGAGGCTCCGTTATGATTGCATCGACGAGAGAGCCAAAACGGAAAGCCGCCTCACGGTCGCCGAACATGGGACGTGGGTGCATCAGCTCCTTAAGAGCCGTGAGGTCGGAATTGCTGACCTCACGACGCTGGTAGTAGTTATCGGGGTTCATAGTTACTTAGCCTTTACAACATCCTCGTAGCACACATGCTCACTTTGGATGAACTGTGGGTTAGTCTTATCGTTGGCAAGCTTCTCACAGTAGGTGAGCATCTTCTTGCAGGTCTTGTTGAGGTCTTCGACTGAGAGATGGCAGCCCTCGTTAGACCACCACATGGAGAGGATGTCGGCAAAGCCTTCGGGGTTAAGCACTGTGATTTTCTTCTTGACGGAAGTCTTGGGCTGATATGTCACCACCTCGGCAGTAGCTTGCTGGTCGAACAGGTTGCCTACTTCGGTAGTAGCACGTCTCATTTCGGCTGCTGCACGCTCACGCTGTTCACGCTCGGCTTGCTCCTGTGCCTGGCGTGCTTTCTCGGCAGCGTCACGCTCGGCCATTTCACGACGTATGCGCTCGGCTTCCTCGGCACTGGCTTTGGCTGCTGCTTCGAGCTGCTGACGGCGAGAAGGCATCATGTCGAGTAAGTCTTGACGAATGCGCTCCACCTCGCTGGCGAGACGTGCTACAAGATTTTCGGTAGAGCTTTTAATAGCATCGTCCCACATCGCTTTTTGCTCGGCTTGTGGGAACATGGTAGAGTGAGGCATGAACATGTCAAACTCGCTGAGGTTTATCTCCACCACGTAGTTCTTGAGCTGGTTGTACACCTCGCTGTAGTTGTCGAGAGTTGTTGACTCGAAGAGCTGACGCAGCTTGAAGCACTTGCCCTGCACAAAGTCGTTGGCCTTTCGGCTGATGACTTCCTCGCAGTCGATGGCATACTTCTGACGAGCTTGCACTATCTGCTGTTGGCGCAAGGCCTCAGCACGACGGCGTTCTTCCTCGGCACGCTTGGCGGCAGCGTAGGTGTTGCGCTGCTGTTGCAGCTTGTAGGCTACGGTGCCAGTTTTGGTCGGGTCGATGTCGTTCTCCAGCGAGGTAAACTCGGTGCGGATGTTGTCAAAGAGCTTGGTCAGTGGCGACCGCTTCTCGTTCATCTTCTTGACGGTCTTGCGTGCCTTCTCGATGAAGGCGGCAGCTTGCTGATCCAGCTCGTCGTTCATGCCCTGCTGCGCAATTTGGTTAAGCAGAGACTTGCCAAAGGCGTTGCACTTGTCGTTGGACAGTACGTTCTCGTTGTACACTTTAGGAGTGTCAGCAATAATCATGTTGACATTCTCACTCTTAATAATTGTAAGCTCGTTGCTCATAGTTTTGTTGATTATATTGTTAATAAAAAAGGTGATTTCGTAGAAACCTTGCGAACCTCACGGCGGGCAAGGTGAAATAAAAAGGAATTTATTAATTACGATGTTTCTGATGGATATGTTCACTTGGTGGCCACCGCAGGACTTGCACCTGCCCTCACCCTCCATCTGTCGGGAAGCAAATCTGCTTAGCCTTGTTGTTCTTGGTGTTTCGGCTTTGGTGACCGTGTGGGGTGTTACCACCCCCGTTGAAATTTAGTAAATAATACACACACGCTATTAGCGTATAGCAACCATTCACGATGGGAGGGTTCTTATGTCACTCTTGACTCCCCTTGCATGTTTGTCACGTGGGGATGACCGCCCACTCGGTTGTCTCTTAAAAAGCCGTGCGGTTCTCACGAATGGCACGACTGCTCATGAAAAACATATTATTGTTGGGTAGGTTGAAATACTTGTTTAGAATGTGCCGTCGTCGTCATCGTCGTTGTTGACTGACACTCCAGCCGACAGGTCTTGTGGTGGGGCGAACGACGCTGGTTCGGGTTGAGGCTCAGGCTCAGGTTCACGGATGCCGTAGAAGTCGTCGATTTCGGGTTGAGGCTCATCGACCTGGTTGCTCTCGAAGTCGGTGTACTTACCGATTCGTACCTTTGGGTAGGTCTTGAAGGCGTGCTTGATACACTTAGCCATCAAGAAGGCAGGGTCGATGCTTCCATTGTTGGAAACATAAAGCTCGTTGGGGTTCTTGACCCACTGGCGTGCTTCTTTGTCCCAATATCGGTTGTTCTCTTCGCTGTAGCCTTGCAGTCGCTTCCAGTCTTCCTCAAGCATCACACCATAGTCGATGGTGCCGTCGGCACGAGTGATGCGCAGATAGCAAGCCACAATGCGGTTAGACTTGTGTGGAAAGTTGCAGGTGTAGGAGACGGTCTTGCGTCCGTCGATGTCGCTGAACGAGAACTTGTCTTCCTCATAGACAACAACAGGGTTGTCGGCGTGCCGTATCTGTCCGCAGCGTCGGCGAAGCACAAGCTCACCGTAGCCTGAGATGGTGAGTACGAGTCGTCCCTCATAGATTTTCTTGCCACTCTGGTCAACGCCGATGTTGTAGTTGCGTCCTGTGAGGTAGCACAGTGCTCGTGCTCCAGGTTCGAGAGAGAGCCCACACACAGCGAGGTCGATGAAAGTGGAGAATATAGAGAACTTGGTAGCTCGTTGCAGCTTCTGCTCATCGTTGAGGATGCGATTGAAGAAGATAGACTCACGCTCATAGGCTGGCTCACCAGTGCCTGGTCCCCAAAGTGTGTCATGGATGGTGATAAAGCGTTGCTTCACTACAGGGTGCTGAATGATTTCCAGCTTGTCGAGTGCATTTATTTCCTCGACAGTCAATGCGATGTTGCTCATAATAGTGTTGATTTAGATGTTAGTGGCTTTGTAATACTTGTTTTGAAAAAAGAGGATGCGCAATGAAGCGCACCCCCAATCATCAACAAAATATGAGTACAAAGCCCTCACTCATATTTATAAGGTTGGCGTGCAGGACTCGAACCTGCGACCCGGCGATATAATCCGATGCTCTAACCAACTGAGCTAACGCCAACGGGGTTACTATATAAATAAGGCTTGAATAGTCTTATTCGGTTGCCACATGCGAGCCGCTTGTGAACGATCGGGTGGTTACTGCCTGTAGTCCGTTGTCTCACCCCATTGCCACCTATGGTGATGGCGAGGTGTCACTTCATGTGACGTTCTTTAGTAGAAGCACAGGCGGGACTCGAACCCGCAACCTGGCGCTCTCTTAGCGCCGCTCTGACCAATTGAGTTACTGTGCTTGCCTGAAAAACAATGAAAAAGTTACCTATTGAATTGCTTAGTAGTATCTTTTCCACAGGGCGATGAGGTCGCGGCCGAGGTAGCGCCGCTGGTAGCCCTTGTTGAGACGGACGGCGACGTAGCCTGCCGCCTCGTATCGCCTAAGGGTGCGGCGGTCTATGCCAAGCAGCTTAGCCGCCTGGACCACGCCGTAGGAACCGTTGGGTGATATATTTGGCTGTGTGGGTGTCATTGCGCGTCAAAGATGTTGAGTTCGTTGATTAAGCCTTTCTTGCCCCAGTGCTGGGAGAGGCGGTAGCAGCCGTAAGCTATTGCGAAGCCTACAGCCTTAACGATTAACAGTGTCGAGATTTTCTCGCACTCGCCCAGGATGAGCACGAGAGCCACGATGGCGAGAGCCATAAGGAGGTTAATTCGCCAGTTTAGGAATGGTTTGATATACTGTTTCATGATTTGGAGTATTAGTTGTTAATGCCCATTTCGTCCTTAATCTCTTGTGCCTTATCTTTTGGGATGTAGCGTTTGGTTGGCTCGCCAGCGTGCTTGCCAGTCTTCGCCACTTTGTAGTAGTAGAGTCCACCTTTGGCACCCATGTAAATGTCATAGCTGCCTTCTTCGTCTTCCCATTGGGCACCTATTGCAACGTCGGGCTGCTTCTCTTTGGTGGTTGTTGACTTGGTGGTGCGCTCAATGCTGAACTTATTGCCGTTGCGAACCAGGTTACTTTTCTCTGTTGTCTCGCCGAAGCAGGTAGCTGTGGCGAGCACGATTGCAATAGTGATGAATAACTTTCTCATAATGTTGATGATGTATTGTTGATGATGTTAATTGTTGCAGGGTGGTTCTTTGCTCAGTTCTACCATGCGTCGGAGCTGTGTGCAGTAGCGGCCGTTGATGGTGTTGCGCCCCTTGACGCATATGCGGCAGTATTGGTTGCAGGGGGAGGTGTAGGTGTTCATAGTGTCTTGTGAGTGTTTTAAGGGAGCGGCGTAAAATGGTGTCGCCAAACTGAATTTTACATCCTGAAGGAGAACCGCTCCCAAATTATTGCTATATTTGTAGTGCCAAACTGAATTTTATATAATCATGTGTAACTTTATTGAAGTGGTCACTGATGATGTGACGAGGTATGTGAACGCTGACCAGGTGTGTTCTATCGAGAACCACAGCGGCAAGTGCAAGCTGGTCATGTCGAATGGTCGTGAGGTGTATCTTCCGTATGACTCGGTAGAGGATTTTCTCGAGGAGGTGGCACGAAGGGCTGCAATTGACGGTAGAAAATAGACTCCAAGGTAGCGTCGTCGTGGTCGAGAGCCGCCCTGACTGCCCTGCGCAGCTCGGGGTGGGTGTTTATCGCTCGCTTCATTCTGCGCATCTCTAATATCTCGCTGGGCGATGTCGTGAAGGCTCTTGACGCTTCGTTGAGCAGCTTTTTAAGCTTTATATTGTCGCGGCGCAGCTCCTGGAGCTTGACGCAGTCGTCGCAAAATTTTATTCCAAATGCCATGTTCGTTATTTGTTTTACGCAAACGGTTGCATTGTTGATTACCAATTATATTGTCGATAAATTTGTTTTTTACT
This sequence comes from Porphyromonadaceae bacterium UBA2751, assembly GCA_002353285.1. Lineage (GTDB taxonomy): Bacteria > Bacteroidota > Bacteroidia > Bacteroidales > Muribaculaceae > Sodaliphilus. Next base: position 101,171 of record DEJJ01000033.1, read on the forward strand.
TTCTTTCCTGCTAATTTTGCATCGATTCAAGTGGAGCATTAGCAACACTCCTTTCGGCGAACTGTCATTCGCCATCGTCCTGTTCCGTTTAGGAAAAAGACAAGCCCGAAGTGTCGTCAGCTTTGGGCTTTTTTGTGCCGCTCGTGACAGAGGGCGGCAAAGCCTGTCGGCGGGCAATGCCGACTTGCAAATGCGGAAAGGAGGTGTTGTTAATGCATAAACTTGAATCAGAAAACGGCAAGAGGCGTGTCTATTGCGCCTACATTGTGCGTAATGGCAAGAGGATCTACCCAAAGCATGGGAAGTGCTTCTCGTTCTTAGTTGACGAATAAGAACGTGGCTCTTGTCAGTTTCGGAGGCGTGCGTGACGGGTACGCCTCTTTTTTTGTCTATGTGAATAGATGTTGCCATGTTTCGTTATTTTTCAGTCAGGGTTTAAGTCTTTGCTAAGAGAAATTTCATTAACGTTCTCACATGCTGGGCAAAGGGTGCCCATGAAAGTATCTATTTGATACGTTAGGAAATTCGGTTTAAAAAATTCTTGTAAGTCTGTAGAGTCATGTGTATATACTGTGCCACACACTGGACATTCAACTCGGAACTTCTTTAGCTTAACTATTTCAATCATATTTCATCACATCAATGGTTCTCTTGTTTTTTAGGGTTAATGCCGCTCTGCGAAGATCATCGAGCATTTCTTTCAGAGCCTCTTTTTCTTGATAGCATTCAAAGCGGTAATTACCACGGAATAGACCGAGTTGACTCTTTTCGCATTCTGTGAGATCTTCAAAATTTACCACAATACGAAAGCCTTTCTGATTATGGAGGATTTTGACAGACATTGAGAAGTCGAATATATACGCACTCTGCACCTCCTGCACCTCTTCGAGGACGAGCATCATGTCCTTGTTGATCTTTTTAATGTTCATAATGTTTTTTTTTGATTTCTTTATTGTTTTCTTTCTCTTTTTTATCTCGTTAATGAGCTTTCGTTTATCCCTATAACTTATGATTACGGGAGTAAGAATGCCAAATGAAACTAATGCGAGTATCATTATTGTTGCCAGGGTTTTCATGCTGTGCGGGTTACTTGAATAATATTTCCAGATGTAACTTTTTAAACATTTTTATTATTTTTAATTTTAGCTTGTATCGCTTGTATCGCTTATAGCGAGTAAATAGCTTGTGTTCTTCGGAACATACTTCTTCTAAAAAAACTCTATGGGCTTCTGCCATTAGTTGCATGCCTTTTTTGACAAGTAAGAAGTCTCGCTCATCATATTTATATGCGTAAGCCCTCTTGAAATTTCGGACGGCTTGTTCTGTTATTTTATATAATCTATTATTGCACATAGAAATCATTGCTTATGCTGTGCGGGTTACTTCAAGGCGGTTCTGGTCTCGGTTGATGGCGGTCGCATATCGGCGACCTGGGAGTTCAAGATGCATGAGGCTGATGGTTGCTCGGACATTGTTTGTCCTTGTCAGCGGAAACACCAGCATGTCACCACATTCCATGCGTCTCAAAGCGGGTTTTATTTCTCTTTTTTCTTCCATAATTTCAGGTCATTTTCTTGCCGTTAAGCAATTAATTAATTAACTTTACGGTGCAAAGTAAAATAAAATTTTACTAATAGACAAATATTTTTTCACTTTTTTCAAAAATAATTTGACTTATGTTTAATATTGGCTTGAAAATAAAGGAGTTAATGAGTCAAGAAAAAATTGACGCACCAGAGTTGGCAAAGCGCATAGGAAAAACTAAGCAAGCGGTTTATGCAATGCTTGACAAAGAAGATATAAACACAGCAGTGCTAAGAGACATATCTAAGGTCTTTAATGTCCCTATCACATTCTTCTTTGGAAACAGTAGTCAAGAAAATGTTGACCTATTGAAAAAAGAAATTCAATCATTAAAGGACGAGGTGCAAAGGCTACGTGAACTAAAACTACCTGAAAGAAATGACAAGGCACTTGATGTGAGCATGAAGTTTTTTGAGGCGGCAAAAGAAATGTTTTCGTTTTATAGTCAGATGAAAGGAGAATGAAATTTTTTATAACATGCGGAATCTTTATTGTTATTTTTTTACTCCTATACTTTGTTATTTTTCATTCAGGTCTAAGCAATAACAGCAATGACTGGGGTAATTTTGGTAGCTATATTGGAGGTATATCAACTCTCATCTTATCTGCCGCTGCTATTTATATGACTTGGAATGTCTTTATTAAAGAACAGAAGGCTAAAAAAAGACAGGAGGTTCTCAAACGAGTAATAGAAAGAATTGATAATATCGACAAATTACGACAAGAAATAACTATACTAACCAAGAATAATGGCTTTTCTAAAGATGAGATTAAAGGGATTGAATCCAGGATAAGACTTCAGTGCAAAATAATTAAATCAATTATAAACGAAGATATTCAGAACAAAGATGAATTTCTTAACTCGTTAGAAAAATACCAAAAAAATATGAGCCAAAATGATTATGAAAATTTAGTTAGTTCATTATCTCAACTAATTGAAAAAATAAATTCGAATAACGATTAATCTTATGTGATGAAATACTTTCTTGCCATAATAGGTTTTTACTTAGGGTTATTCATTATCCTCTACCTTGTGTCTGTTTTGTGGGAGTCATACAAATGGCTTCGACGCAAATTAAACAAACCACTTATAGGTTTTGTAAATTTCAACGGCAGATTAATGAAACGAGATGATTATGTGAGTATAGACGGAGAAGTTTTATGCTTTAGCCATATAGCCAGTGAAGGGCAAACAATCAACCCACTATACCCTGCTTTAGAGAAAAACAAAACGGTAGGAGGAGAGGTTGCGTTTAGAAATCCAAATGAGCTTGGCTACTTGTATTACAACCCTTCTACGTTAAAACACTGTGAATTTATCTATGGGAAATACGGGGTGAAATGGGCAGCATCTGAACATTGGGCATCAGTAGCAAAAGAGAAAGTAGAAGAATATATTTACTCATGAACAACAATAACACTATGGAACTAAAAGAATTCATCAAGACGGCGATAGCCGACATAACTGGAGCAGTCAGCGAGCTGCAACAAGAGTTGAAGAACGGGGCGATAGTAAATCCAACTTTCCCAAGTGGTCAACAAGGCTCACACCTGTTAGTTGGCGATGAGGTTCGCGCTATAGAGAAGTTGAATTTCGATATTGCAGTAACCGCAACTGAAACAACAGAGCTGAACGGCAAAGCCAAGGCTGGCATTAGTGTATTTGGTGCAAAAGTTGGCGCCGAGAACACTGAGAAGATTGAGAATCTGTCTAGGTTAACATTCTCAATCCCGCTTATCTTGCCCTCAACTCATGTCAAGACACCCTCAGAGCGCTTACACGAAGACATGAAGAGAGTCAACGGAACTCATTGAAATCTTTGTCAGTCAAGTATATGAATGCCTCATCTGCTTGTGTCTTAGCGTTGTATGCGAGAGCATCTTTGGATGCATACAAGAAGAACAACTTGCGATAGAGACGACGGTAACGCCAGAGTCGGTATGATTTGATGATTTTTTTCATGCCACGAAGATACCGGATATCACTCAATAATGCTTTTTATTTCTTAACACATGAACGATAACAACGACATAAAGGCGGCGATCCTGGCAAAGGTCAATCACGACATGCGTGAGCGTGACAAGGCAGTACGGTCTATCTGGTATGCCATGGAGGGCAAGATGCTCTCCGAGCAGGATAGACTGTACAGAATGGGTATCAACGTCGAGGCTAAAGAATTGATGAGAGATTTGATTGCTCTCATGAAGGAGTCTATTGAGAGTGAAACCGACTAACGAGCGACAAATTAAACTGAAAATTCAATAATACGAATTGATAATCAATTGCTTATGAAGAAAAAGAAAATTTCTGGAAAGCGTGTAACCGTCACAAGCGGTTCCCGAGTTCGAATCTCGGTCACTCCGCAATAGTCGAGAACTGATAGGCGATCTTGGATTCAAGGTCGCCTGTGTTTTTTCACTTCACTAACGTGCTGGCTTTTTAATCGCAAATGTTTCCACGAATTATTTGTGCCCCTAAAAAATGAATAGGGTGTTGGGACACTTTTGCGATTT
>DEJJ01000001.1 GCA_002353285.1 Porphyromonadaceae bacterium UBA2751
AAAAAGCAAAAAATGACCGAAAGGGGTCGGTTCCTTTTCGGTCAATTTATCTGAATACTATCACTACTTTGGGCGAGAAACACAACAAAATGGCGCATTATCACGTTATAAAATTAAATTAAAATATATAGGAATTATTGACATCACTTGAAAGGATTATATTATGCCTGATTGTGGCAATAATCGTGGGCGGTGCAGTGCCTTGCGCTGCCGACAGTATTGCTGTTGACTATAGCGCCACTATCACTCTCAACACTGGCTCCAGCCAGTTTGCACCCCACCACATTGCCAGCAACCGCCGTGGCACCGTCACGCAACAGCACTCGGCACTGGTGAGCGCCGCCCTGTGGCACAAGATGGACACCACGCGGCGACTGGCGTGGGGAGCTGGCATCGAGGCATGGGCTGGCTATAGCTCAAGCGTTGATTATCAGCGATATGACGTAAACAGTGAATCATGGCACCCCAACTCGCAGCACCCAGCACGACTGTGGCTGCAGCAGGCATGGATCGAGGGTAAGCACCGCGGCGTGTTCCTCACCGTGGGCCAAAAGGACATCGACCCTGGCTTTGTGAACCGCAGCCTGAGCAGCGGCGACCTGGTGATGAGTGGCAACGCACGGGCACCAATTGGAGCCCGCGCAGGCTTTGTCAACTACCAGAACGTGCCTTTCACTCGCGGCTGGCTGCAGATTAAGGGCGAGTATGGCTTCTACCGCTATGCCAGCACGCAGTGGCTCAAGCACCACTACAACTACTACAATAGCTTCATCACCACCCACTACTGGTTCAACTACAAGAACATCTATCTGCGCACCAATCCCACCAAGCCACTGGTGCTCACCGTGGGCGCGCAAGCGGCATGCCAGTTTGCTGGCACCGTCACTCATTACACCGATGGTGTGGCGGTCGACAAAATTGTGATGAAGGCCGACTTCAAGGCATTCTGGCGAACTCTCTTTGCCGGCAGCGGAGGCGAGAACATGGGCGACAAAATCTATGTGCAAGGCAATCATGTGGGCTCGTGGGACATTGCTCTCGACTACCATCTGCCCAGCGGAGCCACACTCAGGGCCTACTACCAGTCGCCCTGGGAGGACGGCTCGGGAATAGGCAAGCAAAACGGATTTGACGGCCTGTGGGGACTCGAGTACCGCAGCAACCGCCAAGCCTTTGTCACAGGATTTGTGGCCGAATATATCGACCTGATGAATCAGAGCGGCCCCACCCACTTCTCCTATAAGGATCTCACCGACGACGACCACCCCAACGGCAGCGAAATAGGCCACAAAGCCACTGGCAGCGACGACTACTACAACAACTACTGCTACAACGGCTACCACAACCGCGGCATGTCGATAGGGTCGCCCATGGCGGTGTCGCCGCTCTACAACACCGACGGCTACATGCGCTTCACCGACAACCGCCTGCGAGGCTTTCACCTCGGCATCATGGGATGCCTGGGAAGCCAGCTGCAATGGCGCGCGCTGCTGTCGTGGCGCAAGTCGTTTGGCACACCATTTGTGCCGCACCTCGAGCCGCTCACCTGCACCGCCATGATGCTCGAGGCCACCTGGGCTCCGAAGCGCATCAGCGGCTTGCAAGTGAAGGCGCAGCTTGCCCACGACCACGGCAAACTCTACGGCGACAACAACAACACCGGCGCATTGCTATCAATAACCTATAACGGCAATTTCTCACTGGCACGATGAAATCACTAGCAAAGCATATTATCCTGGCAATCATCGCACTCACAGCGCTGAGCAGCTGCACCCACAACAATGGCGACATAGGCTACTGGTTTGGCCTGTGGCACCTCGACTCCATCGAGATTGACGGCGAGCCCGACACGGCCTACGACGGCAACGTCTACTTCATGTTTCAGGGCAAAGTGTTCAACTTGAGGTGGGTTGCGCATGCTACCCACGACTACTACGACAGCTTTGCGCAGTGGCAGGCCAGCGACGACGGCAGCTCCATCACCATCTCATTCCTCGACGACCACTTCTTGCCCAGGCTGCCCGAGCCAGCCCCCGATGTGTACCTTTCCACCGTGACCCACCTCAATGTGCTCTCGCTCGACGCCTACCACATGAAGCTCTCCACCACTCATCCCACCACTGGCGCCACCGTCACCTATCGCCTCACCATCGTCAAGTAGCACCATCATTTGCCACACACAATAAAAAAAACACTCAGCACCGCCACTCTCATGCGTGAGAAATGGCGGTGCCAAGACTTTTTTTGTGTGTGTATTTATAATTCTATGGTACTAAATCTCACCCCACCTGCAGGTGGAGCCTAATTCGTTTCATTTCACTGCCTTAGTGGCGGTGGTGGTGCCGTCGCTGTAGCGAGTAACGATGATGTTCATGCCACTAAATGGCTCGCTGCTGCGCACTCCAGCCAGGTTGTAATATTCCACACCTGTCACCTGGGCAGCATTCTTCACGCTCTCGATAGCTGTGCTCTGCGAGAAGGTGGCAGTAACGAGCACATCGCTGGCGGGCATCACAAAGCTCATCTCCCCGCCACGAGTAGCTTCAATCACAGTCACCTCGCCAGTGGTGAGATTGGTAAGTGTCACGTTGTCAAGCACATAGCCTGGCTCGGCATCGGCAGTGAACTTCACGGTCTCGCCCTCTTGCGAGGTGCCGTTAACCACACCGTCGCCCAGCGTGATGGTGCCAGTGCCCTCGGGCTGAACCTCGGTGTTCACCTGGTAGCTCTCGGCAAGCTTATAGAGCCACACGCGGCCATTGGGGTCGTTGTTGATGCTCTTGAACATGAACTGCTCGTTGTCGTAGTCGTAGCGGATGGTCTTGGTGGCGCTGCCCACGTTCTTGAACCAGCACAGGTAGTTATACTCCACATTGCTGATGTACATGATGGCGCGGCCATAGTCGCTGGCATTAGAATTAACAGTGAGGTTGTCGCCCTGGCCACGCAGGTAGCCATTGCCAAGCTTGAACCAAGCCACCTTGCGAGTGTTGCTGCCAATGGTGCTGTCCTGAACTCCCACCATGCGGATGATCATCGCGTCGCCGTCAACCTTCACGCGGGTCTTCTCCTCATTCATCCACTCAACGATGGGCTCGGCAGGAGGAGTCACGTCGGCAGCCTCCTTAAAGCGCATCACCTTGTCGTTATATTGGCTCACAATCACATAGCTCTTGCCTTCCACAATCTGGCTGCGCTGGGTAACGAGCTCATAGATGTCGCCCTCGGGCTTCTCGTAGGTAATGTCGATTGACGCAAAGCGCACGCCCTTGCCCTTAACGGCAAAATTCAGGCTCGACGACACGCCCTCCCAGGTGCCAATGAAGCCACTGCTGGTGTAGGTGCCAGGGTTGTTGGGATTAGTGTGGTTGGCAAAGAGGGTAATGGTCGATGGACCCCAGTAGCCGGCATCGAGGTCGCCCTCCACAGCATCGTCCATGCAGTGAAACACTATCTTGGTGATGGTGTAGTTATACGACAGCACAGTAAAATTAGTGTTAGGATTAGCCAGCAGGTAGTTCACATTGTTCATTCCACCTGTCATTGTTAGGATGATACCATCTTTCACGGCATAGTACACCTTGCTTGCATCACTGTACTCGCCCTCATTGCGGGAGATGGTTACAGTTTTCTCGCTCGCAAAGCTGGAAACAGCCATTGCAAGCAGCATGATAAGGGTAAAAAATTTCTTCATTAATTCTTAAGTTTTTGTTTTAAAGTAAATTATATATCGCCACAAAGATACAAAAAAAATTATATATATACAAAATCCACTCATTAAAATCCATTTCAAGAAACCCACTCTCACTAGCTGCAAGCAGAGCAAATTACTTGTCGATCGATGGCTTGAGCAGCATCTCAAAGATGGTGCGATGCACTATGCGGTAGTGCGGGCGATAGGCCTCGTTGTAGGCCTGGCTGTGGTGCACCGCCTGCTTCTTGACGCTGGCCTCACGCAGCATCTCGCGCTCACTGGCGCTGCCAAGCCCTGGCTTCACCTCGTCGACCACCGCCACAATAGCATCCCACTTTGTTGCCCAGTCCACAGCCGGCTCCTGCCGAGCAGCAGCACTGTCGAGAAATGCCTGCATCAGTTCGTCGGCACTAATGAGCCCATCGGTCACGCTCTTGAGACTCACCCTCACATAATTGCCCTCCACGCCTATCGCCTCGTAGTAGAATCCGCCACACTCATCGCCCATTGTCGAGAGTTCGTAGTCAAGATATTGACGCACTGCAGCAGTGTCGTCAATCATGTGCTCAGGCCCAAGATGCTCCTGATAGAAGGCCTTGTACACATCTTGCAGTGTCGACTCAGGATAGCTCGCCAGCTGCCGCTCCACGGCTTGTCGCAGTGTGGCTCTGTCGATGGTTTGGGCATTCATTTCCACGGCAGACAAAAGAGTGATTATAATGAGAATGATATGTTTCACTGTTAATCGTTTATGAGTAAAGAATTCTAGTAATATTCAAGTTATAGAGGTTGCTTGGGTAATTGCTGTCGTGCGTTTTTGTTGCGAGCAAGACACAACCATAATGGCAACGCAAGTAAGAATAATATGAGGAATAGTCTTCATAAGGTGCAAAAATAATTGATTTTGTCGTATTATTTAAGGATTATTAATCAATTTATGTCGTTTCCCAAAAATTTCGGCTCATTTTGACGGAAAATGATGCAGAAAACATTGAACTGAGGACAGATTTTGCCATTCACCACAATTTTTGGTCAAAATCCTCCATTCTCCACAAATTTGAAACTCTCCACAAAACATCCTGAAGAAAGATTCAATAGGATTTTGGGTAATTAAAAAAATGCACTATCTTTGCAGTAGACAAAAATGCGGAAATCCGCAAAAATATCGAATGACTATCTCGATTCCTTGTGGATTACATATCAATTTTTCTATTAAATAACTAAGGTTGTTGCCATGAGCTCAAAGGGTAATGCACTGGTGATGCGCGCGTTGTAGAAGTTGCCAGGGGTGAGGGCTTGGTCCTTGCTGATGAGCACCTCGGGGTCAACCTCGGGCGAGTCGTATTGGGTGCGACCCACGTAGTATTCTGCCTCTTCGCGGTCGATGATCACGCGCTGAGTGGTGCCCACCTTGCCCTGCTGAATCTCCATCGATATCGATTCCTGAAGGTCCATTAATGCCTCAAGGCGAGCCTGCTTAACATCTTGTGGAATGGTGTCGTCAAGATGTTGCGCTGCCCAGGTGCCAGCCTCCTCGCTGTAGGCAAAAGCTCCCATGCGCTCAAAGCGGGCCTCGCGGGCAAAGTCCATCAGTTCGTCAAACTCCAGGTCGCCCTCGCCAGGAAATCCCACCATCAGGGTAGTGCGCAGGTGCAGCCCTGGCACTTCGCGGCGCATGCGCTCAATGAGGCGCAGCGTCTCGTCACGGGTGATGTGGCGGCGCATGTTGGTGAGCACCTTGTCGCTGATGTGCTGCAAGGCGATGTCCAGATAGTTGCACACGTTGTCATGCTCGGCCATCACCCGCATCACCTCCCACGGGAACTGCGTGGGATAGCCATAGTGCAGCCTTATCCACTCCACACCGTCGATAGCCGCCATGCGCTCCACCAGCTCAGGAAGCATCATCTTGCCCGTGAGGTCAAGACCGTAGCTCGACAGGTCTTGCGCTATCACGTTAAACTCCTTCACGCCACGCTCCACCAGGTGGCGCGTCTCATCGAGCAGTTGCTCCATGGGCACACTCTTGTGGCGGCCAGTAATGAGCGGGATGGCGCAGAAGGCGCAAAAGCGGTTACAACCCTCCGAAATCTTCATGTAGGCATAGTGGGGTGGGGTAGTGAGGTAGCGCTCGCTCGCCAGGTCGTCGCGATAGCTCTTGCCCAGGTCGCTGAGCATCTGTTTCCAGTTGAATTTGCCGTAGAAGTGGTCCACCTCGGGCAGCTCGCGCGTGAGGTCGGCCATGAAGCGCTCGCTCAGGCATCCCATCACAATGAGCTTGCGCAAGCGGCCCTGGCGCTTGGCCTCACCAAGCTCAAGGATAGTGTTAATCGACTCCTCTTGGGCATCGGCAATGAAGCCGCAGGTGTTCACCACCACAATCTCGCCATCCACATGGCTGGCATTGTGCTCCACACTGTAGCCAGCTGCCTGCAGCTGACGAATGAGGTGCTCCGAATCCACCAGATTCTTTGAGCACCCCAGCGATATAATATCAACTTTGTTTCTTTTCATAGTTTTATCTAGAACCTCTAGATTTTCTAGAATTTCTAGTAAAAAATTACTTGCCGAAGAGGGATTTTACGAATTCCTCCTTGCGGAAAATCTGCAGGTCTTCCATGCGCTCGCCCAGGCCAATGTACTTCACAGGAATGTGGAACTGGTCGCTGATGCCTATCACCACACCACCCTTGGCGGTGCCGTCGAGCTTCGTCACTGCCAGAGCGTTGACCTCGGTGGCTGCCACAAACTGCTTAGCCTGCTCAAAGGCGTTCTGACCTGTGGAGCCGTCAAGCACCAGCAGCACCTCGTTGGGAGCCTCGGGAAGCACCTTCTTCATCGTGTTCTTGATCTTGGTGAGCTGGTTCATCAGGCCCACATTGTTATGCAGGCGGCCTGCGGTGTCAATTATCACCACGTCGGCATCCTGTGCCTTGGCGCTCGCCACGGTGTCGTAGGCCACCGACGCCGGGTCGGTACCCATCTTGTGCTTAATCACCTGCACACCCACGCGCTCGCCCCAAATCTCGAGCTGCTCGTCGGCAGCAGCACGATAGGTATCGGCAGCGCCCAGCACCACCTTGTTGCCAGCTTGGGTGAACTGATAGGCCAGCTTGCCAATGGTTGTGGTCTTGCCCACGCCGTTCACACCCACCACCATGATGACGTAGGGTTTCTTGTCATCATCCACGGTAAAGTCCTCGCGGTTAGCGTTATCGTTGTCGGCAAGCAGCTGCGTGATTTCGTCGCACAGCATGTCGTTCAATTCACTGGTCGAGGTGTACTTGTCGCGAGCCACACGAGCCTGGATGCGGTCCAGAATCTTGAGAGTGGTGTCAACACCCACATCGCTGGTTACAAACACCTCCTCAAGGTTGTCGAGCACTTCGTCATCAATTGTCGACTTGCCGGCTACAGCCTTCTTGAGTTTGGAGAACAGTCCCTCCTTTGTCTTGTTAAGACCACTATCGAGAGTTTCTTTCTTCTCCTTGCTGAAAAATTTAAAAAAGCCCATTTACTTATATTTTATTTTTTAGTTTTTATCATTGGGGTTCGGGATAATTCAGGTTCTCGTAGTGCATGTCGTTTAGCACCTCAACGAGATATTTGCGAGCCTCCCACTTTGCCATGGGCAGGTTGTTGAGCATGTAGTTGCCACATTCCATGGCACTTGCACCAGGAATGTCGCCTTCATATTCGGCTATGAAATTAAACAACTCCTGCATCAGCGGCACTATGTCCTTCGACTCCAAGTCACCCTTGAGCAGCAGGTAGTTACCTGTGCAGCAACCCATTGGACCCCAATACAGCACCTTGCTGCCCCACACTGGGTGGTTGCGCAGGAAGTGAGCCGAAAGGTGCTCAATGGTGTGCAGAGCACTCTGGCTCACAGCGGGTTCACGGTTGGGCAACTTCATGCGAATGTCGAAGGTGGTTACCATGCCACCACCATCCACTTTATCTTTTCGCGACACGTACACACCACGCAGCAGCCGCGTGTGGTCAATAGTGAAACTTACAACTTTTTCCATAGCTGATTTTTATTTTAACTTGTGCAACAATTCCTTTACCATCGAGAGTGAATGAGCAGGTGCATCAACCCAGAAGTCGCTGTACTGCTTCGAGTTGTCGGTGTTGGCGCCAGGCGAGTCGCTTATCACGCGCATGCTCACAAAGGGGGTCTTGCGCACGTAGCACGTCTGAGCTATGGCACCACTCTCCATGTCAACGGCCAGGGCCTGAGGAAAATGCTTCGTTATCACATCGAGCTGCGCCTCATCGGTGATGAACTGGTCGCCGCTCACAATGAGGCCGCAGTGCAGGGTGTCGCTTTCCTCAATGAGCGAAATCAAGCTCGGGGCTCCCTCGTAGTAGAGTGGCATGCCCTGCATTTGCCCATAGGCAGCGCTATCGTCGAAGTTTCCACACCACACGTCGTGGTAGCACACCTGGCTACCCACTACCATGTCCATCACTTTCACCTTGCCATTCATGCCACCTGCCACGCCAGTGTTGATAACCAGCTCTGGGTGATAGGTGTCAATCATCGTCACGGTGCCTATGGCGGCATTCACCTTGCCTATTCCACACTGCATCGCGGCAATTTTGTGATTGCCTATGGTGCCAATGTAGAACGTAGTGCCATTGTTCTCGCTCACACGCATGTTCTCGAGCATGGGTTTCAGCAACTCCAGCTCCTTGCTCATTGCTACAATTATTCCTATTCTCATTTGTCCACTTAATTGATTTAAAACTACAAAATTAGTGAAAAATTTAGACCTTAGCAAATTGCTCACCAATTTCTATTGCAAAAAGTGTATTATTGCCATTATTGCCAGCCCTATCAGCACTATGCCAATTATTAATTTATAGATTGAGCGGTTGATGCGCCGCTCAAGCGCCAGGTGCAGCTCCTCGAGCGAGTCGATGTTACCAGCCATGCAATCGCCAGCAATTATCTTAAGCCTCTTGTCGGTATAGCCCACACGGTCCACTACCTTTAAAATAATGTCGCCCCAGTCCATTACATTTTGCTGCTCATTGGCACTGGCACTGAACACCTCAACACTCTTGAAATCAGGCGTAAAAACTATTGATTTAGACGTTAACCGCCCTGTTTTCGTTGCATCGCCACTGTCTCGCACATCAATGAGCTGCTCAACCACAGGATGTAGCAATTTATACAAAACACGTGGAGAAACTTTTTCTCCACGTGAAAGTATGGTTTCTAATGAAATATAATTCATTATTCAGTTTTCTTTGGCTCCTCGGCCTTGGCGGGGGCAGCGGCTTTGGCAGGGGCCTGCGACTTCTGACCATTATTCAGGTTCACCTGCTCGCGGCTACCATCGGCCTTGCGAATGTTGAGGATACCCTTCTCGGTGTCCTCAAAGCCAATAGCCTCGGCACCACCCTGGTGTATCTTAGTGTTCTTGCCAGTGCTGCGGTCGTAGCGCACCACGCTACCGTCCTTGAGACGGAACACCTTGTAATTGCCAGCCTGCTTGGTCTCCACAATGTCGTCCTTGCTGAACATGGGGGTGTCCTTGTCCTTCTCCTCGCCAATGCCACTTGGGGCAGCTGCCTGCTGAGCTTGCTCGGGGGCAGGTTCGGGAGCTACCTCGGCTCTTGGAACCTCAACTTGTGGCTGAGCCACTTCGGCTGCCTTCTGTTCTTGCTCGGCAGCACGCTCGTCGGCACTCTTAAGGCTCAGGATGCGAATGAAGTTGCGAGCCTGCTCGTTCATCCACTTCACTGTCTCCGACGAGCCCGAGGCTGGATTGCACACTATCGACTGCTCGCCGTTAATGTTCTCAAACTGACCCTCGTAGGTGGCCGACGTGATATTTCTCGACTCCACATCATAGAGGTTGAGCACCACGCTCGCACGGTTGTTCATCTCGCCCTTGGGAATGCTCAAGAAGGCATAGAAGAAGTATTTCTTACCATTAATCTCAGGTGCCTGTGGAATCATGTCAATGCCGGCCTTGAGCTTGTTCTGGTCAAACGAAATGTCTCGGCCACTGGTCGACACTTGCTTGATGTGCTCAGGGTCGATGTTCCATTTCTCACCATTCTGAGTGAGCTCATAGAGCTTATAGAATGAGTCATCACCCTTGTTCGATAGCTGAGTGATACCTATAATCTTATCGTTCACACCAGGCTCGCTGCCCGAGATGCGCATCGCATAAACTATCGTGGCGCCATCGCCCACATAGTTGTTCTCGTTCAAGGCGCGCGACAACGCATCGGCGGCAGCACTATTGCTATTGTCAACAATGCTCACAGGCTGAGCCTCTGTCTTATCTTTACTACCACTGAAGAAAATTTTGTTGATAGCAAAGATTGCCAAGAACGCCAGCACCAGGATGCCTATCACCACATAGGTGGTCGTTTTGCTGCCACTCTCCTGCCGATTGCTCAACCGCTCATCACGGCCGCGCCCACGATCATCGTCGCTCCAGTCTTCATAGTCACGACGATAGCCATTTCCTTTCATTTCAATTCGACTACCACATTTGTTGCAAAATGCTGAATCGTCGGGTAACGTGTTACCACAATTTGGACATCTAATACTCATAGTCTTCGTTTTATTCTCGTTTAACTAATATTCTATTAATATAATTGTGCAAAGGTAATGCAACTATCAATAATTTCAAAATTAATATTCACTTTTTTATTAAAACATCACGCAGTGTTACCGCTTGAAACTGGCGAAATGCGCAATCGACCATTCAATGAGCTGCACCAAGATGGGCATCAGGCTGCGGCCCTGGTCAGTGAGCGAGTATTCCACACGAGGCGGAATCTCGGCATAGAGGTGGCGACTTATCAACCCATCAGCTTCCAGCGTCTTCAAGGTGTTGCTCAGCACTTTCGACGAAATGTCGGGGATTAACTTGGCCAGAGCATTAAACCGCGTTGTTCCGTTTTCGCTCAATATACTAAGTATCAATATAGACCACTTGCCCGAGAAGTGCGAAATCACATTACGCACAGGGCAATGATCAATGTCAACATATTTTTTTAAATTTTCTTCAAGTGTTATCATGCTCATTTTCAATAATAGTAACTCATGTGTAACCGCCTTTCTTTTTCGTAACCTCTTGCACAGGTCAACTTATTCTCTTAATTTTGCGGTGTAAAAAATAAAGCGGATTTCCACTGCAAAGTTACTAACAATTTTAAAATAAAACAACATTATGAGCGAATTAAAAGTTATCAACAGCGGCGACAAGTTCGCCCACACCTCAGTAGGCGCATTAAACAACTTCGAGGGCAAGCAGTTTGTAAAGGATGTGATTGGTGCCACATCGTGTGAAATTTCTTTCGGTTCTCTTCCCACTGGAGTGGCAGTGCCCTTCTATCACAGCCACAAGGAGAATGAGGAAAACTACATCATCCTCTCAGGAGCAGGACGTTTCCAGGTGGGCGATGAAGCTTTCGACATTGCACAGGGTTCAGTGATTCGTGTAGCCACTGGCTGCGACCGCAACCTCAAGTGCACATCGCCCGAGCCCATGACCTACATCTGCATCCAGGCCAAGGAAGGCTCTCTCAACCAGTACACACAAGGCGACGCCGAAATCACACAGCACACCGACCTGATGTAATCCCACACACACATCACACCACAATACACAACCTTGCGTTACTTTTTTTACACAAGGTTGTGTTACTTTTTTTACACAGCTTTGTGTTACACAACCTTGTGTATCCTTTAAAACACTTATTATAAATACCCGTTGGCGGAATTAAGTTGAAAATAAATTTTCAAGAAACATATTGGGTTCCAGGCATTAGCGTCGAAGACGCTGGGCGGGTCGAAGACCCGACTTCTATGCTAAGACCATGCAAGAACCCCTGCGGGGTTCGCAGCTTGGTCCTTACTGAATCTGACGAAAAGTGCCTCTTCGAGGCACTTCTTAATTATCAATATTTTCTATCATAATGTAATTTTTTATTAACTCCGTCAAAGGGTTGTATGGCTCAGGCACGCCTGTAGGAAGGCTGGTGCACCTGACTTCGTCACTTTTTTCAA
>DEJJ01000003.1 GCA_002353285.1 Porphyromonadaceae bacterium UBA2751
CTTGTCGGGCCATCCCATCCAGTGACTGGAGATCCGTCAACGAATATTCCCACCAATTCTCCCCTATAGAACAACCCATTTTTTTTGATAATTATTCCCATGAACTTTCCAATGGCATAATCCCAGGAGTTTATTTCCCATTTGTCAAAGTATTTATAATCATAACCTCTAGATGCTAACAAATCGTAAACACTATCAATTTTCTTGCGTTTCTTTTTCTCAACAACAACTTCATCGAGCATCACATTAGCAACTCCATCAATGTATTGTAGTCGTTGTTTCTCGTTCTTTAAAAATTTCACTATTTCATCATCAAGTAATTGAGAAAAGCCGAGACTGGGTTTTAACACTTGAATGTCGACTTGAGTATCATTATCAAGAAACAAATTGCCCTTTGCTTTATCCTTTTGATTTGTTGTCTGCATAACAAACAAGGTGCTGTCAGGAAAAGCAACATCATCAATCAACCATCTACCATCCACATCGGTTGTAGTGATGTTGCCATATCCAATTTTTGGGGCTATTATCTTAACAATTGCATTTTCCATAGGTTTGTTTCTCCACTCACTTTTTACTATTCCGCTGAGTGTTTGCCCTTGTTCAATGGGGAATTGTGGAGCAACACCTTTCCCAATGAGCGCATGAGCCACGTCATAGCGGCGCCAGCCTTGTGTCATCATGAGCATGTCGAGCGCTTGGCTGCGGTCACTGCCCAAGAAATACCAGGCAGGGTTGTTGACGCGGCCTTGCAGGTCGCTCTGTAGTAGCAGGTTGGTAAGGATAGAAGTGGTGCTATCAGTAACTATGTTGCGGTCATCAGTCACGCTAACTGCAAAATTGCCGGCAATGCTGTCGGCAAGAGCAAATTCACTTAGGTCAACGCTCGCTTGTATCAGTTCACGGCTTTCATAACTAGACTTGTCGCTATTCAATTTTGCAATGGGTGGTTGCTTACCAGTGATGAAGAAAAGCCGCTCGCTGAGCATTCTGCCGTTTTCGTTCATAAGAATAGCCTGAACAACGCCTGCCGGCAGGGTATCGGTTTCAATGTTAACACTTTCATAGCCAGAAATCAGCAGATTGCCTCGCTGTTGCACAGCTATAATTGCCGTGCTTTGCTGACTGCCTTTGGCCTCAATCTTTACTGTCTTGCCTTCGTTGCTCACTTGCAGCACTGTCGCATCGTTTCTCACTTGCGGCAGGTCGAAAGTCTTTTCTCCAAGATCATCATTCTTGCATACTGCCTGATAGACCATTCCTGACTGTGGCGTGAAAGTGGCGAGTCCCATGCCGTCGTGCGTGGTGGCGATACTTGCCACCGTGTTGCCGCTGCCGTCAACTATGTAGCCAGTGATGTCGATTGACTTGCCGTTGTTGTCCATAGCCTTGAGAGCCATGCGGTTCTCAAAGTTGGGGACTAGATAGCCACCTTCGGGGTAGAAACTAACATCGTAGGTGACTGTACTGCCTGAAGGATAAGTTATGTATTTAGCATGATTTCCATACTGCACCTTAAAGCACCTGCCAGACAACTCCTTATTCTTGACTTCAACGCTTAAATTATTTTTTCCACCAAGCCACTCTATTTTCCTTCCTCCAGGGAAATAACAATTGAAACTGCTGTATTCACGCTTTTCGCCAGTCAGAGCATTCAGATATTGAAAATTTACTTTCAGGCTCTCATTGCTTTTTCCTTTATTTTTCCACTCAAGTTCATAGTCAATCTTGCTGTTGACTGAAAATGAACTGATTATCTTTACTTTCTTTTTGAAGAAGTACTGCTCTCCCTGGTTCTGCATGAACATGGTGTAGGCGGTGAGGGTGTATTCGCCCTCGGCAATCTGGGTGGGGTCGAGGGGAAGATAGCCTTTGAACACACCATCGCGCTCCTTAATCTTGATGCGCATGTCGACGGTGTTCATGGGACTGATCAATTCCACATAGACAAACTTGCTCGCATTCACCGGCCGGTGAGTCACTGCATCGACCACGAAGGCTCGCAGCCACACAGTGTCGCCAGTGATGTAGTAGGGTTTGTCGGTCATCACATGGATTTTCTCCTGCGGGTAGTTATAGACCTGCCAGTCGAGATTCTGCTTGAGCTGCGCAAAGTCCTGGGCATGACAGAATGCAAAGCACATGCTAATGGCAATCAATGAGATAATATGTTGCATAATATGATTAAATTTAGAATTCATGATGCTAATGGTATTTTTTGCAAATTAAACACATTATAACATAAAATACTGCACGGTGGAACGAATACTTAACATTTTTTAATACCCCCCATTATGTGTTAAGAAACGTGAAGTGAAAAGCGGTTGTTTGTAGTTTATGGTGTGCGATTTGGCAGGAGTCGGCAGCTTATGAAAAAGCTGCAGCTCATCACATTGTTGATGAACTGCAGCAGGAGTGGTGTGTAAATGAACCGCCCCATAAAGCTATGGTAAAATGGCGGTTCTATTTGTTGAATGCTGGTGGTTGGACGTCTTGGCTCTCGCCGTCGCTGTCATTGCCAGGTTGCTCGCCGTCGCTGGATTGTGAGCCAGCAGGAAGGGCAACAGTAGTGTTGCTGTTATTGTTCTGGTTGTTGTTTTGCTCGTCGAGTATGTCGAGACGTGATGTCCAGGGTCGCTTTCCGAATATTTTCTCGGCATCCTCGGTGTAGATTACTTCTCGCTCGAGCAAGAGCTTAGCCAGAGCATGGTGCCCATCGGTGTAGGTTTCGAGAATCTCGCGTGCTCGCTTGTACTCCTGGTCGATGATTGCTTGCACTTCCTTGTCGATGCTTCGAGCGCGCTCTTCGCTATAGGGCTTGGTGAAGCCGTAGTTCTCGCTGCTGTCGTAATAGGACACGTTGGGGAGTTCGCCGCTCATGCCGTAGTAGGTGACCATAGCATAGGCAATCTTAGTTGCTCGCTCGAGGTCGTTGAGAGCGCCAGTGTCGATGATGCCCAGGAACATTTCCTCGGCAACTCGTCCTGCCATGAGCGAGCAAATCTTGTCGAGCAAGGCTTGCCGAGGGGTGATCTGTCGCTCCTCGGGCATGTACCAAGCTGCGCCCAGAGCTTTGCCGCGTGGCACTATAGTGACCTTGACCAGAGGGTCGCCATACTTAAGGTGCCAGCTCACTGTTGCATGCCCTGCCTCATGCACAGCAATGGAGTTGCGTTCCTCGTCGGTCATAACCTTGGAGCGCTTTTCGAGGCCGCCGATGATGCGGTCGATAGCGTTGTTGAAGTCCTGCTTTTGGACTGCAACCTTGTTGTTGCGTGCAGCAATGAGTGCCGCCTCGTTGCACACGTTGGCGATGTCGGCTCCCGAGAAACCTGGAGTCTGCCGTGAGAGCATGTCGAGGTCGACGCTACCGTCGGTCTTGACGCCGCGCAGGTGCACTTGGAAAATCTCCTTGCGGTCGTTGAGCTCGGGGAGGTCGACGTAGATTTGGCGGTCGAAACGACCGGCACGCAACAGAGCTTTGTCGAGGATGTCGACACGGTTGGTTGCGGCGAGGATGATGATGCCGCTGTTGGTGCCGAAGCCGTCCATCTCGGTGAGCAGTTGGTTGAGTGTGCTCTCACGCTCGTCGTTGCCGCCCATGTTGGGGTTCTTGCCGCGAGCACGGCCCACAGCGTCGATCTCGTCGATAAAGATTATGCATGGTGCCTTGTCCTTGGCCTGCTTGAAGAGGTCGCGCACTCGTGAAGCACCCACGCCGACAAACATCTCGACGAAGTCGCTACCCGAGAGAGAGAAGAATGGCACGTCGGCCTCGCCAGCGACAGCCTTGGCAAGCAGGGTTTTACCTGTTCCTGGAGGTCCCACGAGTAGGGCACCCTTAGGAATCTTGCCACCCAGGTTGGTGTAGCGCTGTGGATTCTTGAGGAAGTCGACAATCTCGGCCACCTCGGTCTTGGCCTCGGCAAGACCTGCCACGTCCTTGAAAGTGACCTTGGTCTTGTCGTTCTTGTCGAAGAGTTTAGCCTTTGACTTGCCCACGTTGAAGATGCCTCCCCCGCCAGCTCCGCCAGCCATGCGTCGCGTCATCCAGAACCAGAAGAGGATGAGGAGCAGGATGGGCCCAAACCCCCAAATCCAGCTGCTGATGTCGCTGGCCGTGGCATATCGCACAGGTCCCTGGTAGGCTCCCGAGGTGTTGAGCTTATCAATGAACTCATCGAATTTCTCGTTGGAAGGAATTTGCGTTGTGATGAATGGCGATGCGTGCTGCTGTGGCTTTAGTTCCTTGAACATGACACGCGCCAGGGAGTCTTTTAAGAAAGCGTTAGCTTCCTGCTTGTTGCTGTAGACGACGATGCTGTCGACTCCGCCAGTAGCGATATATTCCTTGAATTTGGTCCAGGACACGTCGCGGCTCGATGTCATGTCGTTACTCCAGTAGATTCCCATGATGATAGCCATGATGATGACATACATCCACAGGATATTGAACTTGGGTTTCTTACCCTTGGAGTTGCTATTGCTTGAGTTGTTGCCGCTGTTGCCGAAAAAGTTGTTCTTCATTTAATTCGTTGGCTTGGTGTTGTTAATGCCAGTCATGCAGCGAGCAGTGCATGACCTGGCTTGTGTGTGATGAATTAGTCTAAATTGGGGATGTGGTGAATATTGGCATCGGCCCAAAGCTCCTCGAGGTTGTAGCGCTCGCGCTCCTCGGGAAGTAAGATATGAGCAAAAACCGTGCCATAATCAATCACAATCCATTGTGAGTTCTGGTATCCGTCGTAGTTGAATGGTTTTTGCCCTGTTTTTTCCTGCACATATTCCCTGACGCTATCGGCAATGGCTTCGACTTGAATCTTGGTGTTGCCAGTGCCAATGACAAATCCTGTGGTTGTTGCGTACTCGTGATTGGTGAGGTCGATGTGCACGATGTCACGTCCTTTCTTTTCTTGGATCCCTTCGATGATTCGTTGAATGAGTTGATCAGTTTCAGTCATATAATATAGATTATACCTAATTTAAAGTACAAAGTTAGAATAAATCTTATTGATTGCAAAATAAATGGGGGAAAATGTGGGTGCATGTTGAAAAAATAAATCGCCAGCATTCCCGCATTGAGTGAATGGCTGGCGAAGTGTGAGATGTGAACCCGACTGCTCGTTGTTAGAATGGCAGGTCGTCCTCTTGCGATGGCTCAAAGGTGGCATCGGTGGCCACAGGTGACATGGGAGCAGGCGCTGGAGCTGCTTGAGGCGCAGGAGCTGGCTGCTGTGCTGCGGCTGCTGTGGCATCGTCGATTTTCTCGGCTTTCCATCCGCGAATGTCGGTATAGTAGCGTCCCTGATACTCTCGGCACTCAATGTCGAAGCTTAGGTTGATCAAGTCGCCCACGTTGAGAGGATACTGGTCGGCCCTGTCGCCGAAGAAGTCGAAATAGATTTTGCGAGGATAGCTGTCGAGGGTTTCGAGCAGGTAGTTCTGCTTTTTCCATGGGTTTCCGGCCTTAGATGTGCCACTTTGAAGGTCAAACTTTTGTATGATTTTACCTTTTACTTCCATTGTGCTAAAGTAGTTTATAGAAATTATTTAATAATCGTTAGTTGAAAAGTTTTGCAAAGTTAGTGAATGATTTTGTTTAATGGAAGAAAAGCGTGTCGAAATTATCAACAATTTTGATTTTTTGTGAAATGCAGAAGTTGAGATAGCAATTGTGTTGTGATTTACCACTAAAGTGTTCTGTTTTTCAATAAAAATGTGATTTTGTTATAATTTTTTGCCCTGTTGTTAAACTTAATGATTACTTTTGCGTCAAATTTTGCGATGATGAGTCCTGTGAGAGTCACCATCACTCGCAAAACGACAAAACGAGTTAAACATAAATTTATTAATTAAATTTTAAGATTATGAAGAAAATTGCTATCGCACTCATGTGCATGGTTATGGCCACAGGCGCTGCCATGGCACAGAAAACATTCACATTTGGTCCTAAGGTAGGTTTTGACCTAACCCATTACTGGGGCGAGGACGTTTATCATGGAGTGAAACCAAGCTATCAGGTAGGTGCTTTCATGGAGTATCGAGCAAGCGATAAGTTTGCTATCGCTCCTGAGGTTGTTTTTGCCTCACAAGGTGGCAAGCATGACAAGACTACTCATTATGTTAACTACATCAACGTGCCTGTGATGTTGAAATTCTATGTTGCTCCCGAGTTCAGTATCGATTTTGGCCCTCAAGTAGGTTTCAACGTATACAGCAAAGCGAGCGCTGATGGTGAGAGTATTGATATGAAGAGCTACACTAAAGACGTTGATTTCGGTCTTGGTCTTGGTGCAACTTACAACATTGCTAAGGACGTGTTTGTTCAGGCACGTTACACAATGGGTCTGACCAAAGTGTTTGACAGCAAGCTGTTAGAGTTTTTGGGTGCCGATAAAGCTAAGAACGGTAATGCTCAAATCTCCATTGGCTACCGCTTCTAATCAAGCGCTTTCCGCAAGGATTTAAAGAACTTGAGTGACCTGCGTAAAAGATGCGTGGGTCACTTTTTTTATTTATCTTTGAAGAATTCAGATAATTGTATTAATTTTGTTGTTAATTTACACTAATGTTAAACCGTTATACAAGTTTTTTTATGAAGAAGATTGTTATCGCACTCATGTGCACAATTTTTGCCACAGGCGCTGCCATGGCACAGGAGAAGTTTACATTTGGACCTAAGGTAGGCGTTGACTATACTCACTTTTGGGACGCTGATGGAGACTATAGTGGAATGTTGAGCTATCAGGCTGGATTGTTTATGGAGTATCGCTTTAATGACAGGTTCGCTCTGGCTCCCGAGGTTGTTTTTGCAGCTCAAGGTGGAAAGCAAAAATGGATTGATTCTGGTAATCTTCAAGTTACAACAACCAGTCATCTTAACTATATCAATGTGCCAGTTATGCTTAAGTTGTATGTTGTTCCCAGTAAGTTAAGCTTTGACTTTGGTCCTCAAGTAGGTTTTAATGTTTATAAGAAATCGACAGATAAGTGGAAATATGAAGGCAAGAGCTTTAAGGAGTCAGATGATTTAAAGGGCCTTAAGACGGTGGACTTCGCTATTGGCCTTGGGTTGACCTACAACATTGCCGATGAAGTGTTTGTTCAAGGGCGTTACACCCTGGGCATGACAAAGCTATTAGATGGTATCAATACCAAGAATGGCAATGCACAAATCGCCATTGGCTACCGTTTCTAACCCAAGCTAGCCTCAAGGATTTAAAAGATCTTTAAGGAATTGTCTGGGCACACATGCAAGTGGCTTGGACAATTTTTTTATGAGTTTTTTTGTGAAACAATTGTTTTTAATAAAAATGTGATATATCTTTGTGGAAAAATTATTTAAAATTTTAATTTAGGAATATGAAAAAGCTACTTATTACACTTGTGTGTGTAGTTATTGCCACAAGTGCCGTAATGGCTCAAAAGACCATTACTTGGGGCCCAAAGATAGGTGTAGATCTCACTCACTACTGGGGCAAGGATGCCCTTGGTCACAAGCCACAGCTCAACTATCAGGCAGGTGTTTATCTTGAGTTCCGTTTTATCAACAAGATGTCGTTTGCACCTGAGCTTGTGTTTGCCGCTCAAGGTGGCAGGTGGAGCGACTACGATGTTGATGATGATGGAAATAAGTTGCCCTATGATGCTACCGACCACGTTAACTACATCAACTTGCCACTCATGTTTAAGTACTACGTGGCACCTGCGTTCAGCATCGACTTTGGTCCACAGCTGGGTTACAATGTGTATAGCAAAACTACCTATGAGTACAAAGACAAAGCCTTGGGCAAGGAGACCATCAATTACAAGGAGGATACCAAGGAGCTCGACTTTGGCATTGGGTTGGGATGCACCTACAATATAGCCAGCGATGTGTTTGTGCAGGCCCGTTACACCCTTGGTCTCTCTAAAGTGTTCAATGATTTGAAAGACAAGAACGGCAACGCACAAATCGCGATTGGCTACCGCTTTTGATGGCAAACCTTTTTAATCGTAATAGAATCCATTTTTTTAAATAATTAAAATCAAAACAAAGACATGAAAAAAGTATTAGCATTGTTTGCATTAGTGGCTGCCGTAGTAGCCATTACATCGTGCTCGGGTGGTCCTAAGATTCAGGGCACCCCTATTGAGAAGACTCACTTCACCATCATTCAACCCGAGGGTTGGGAAGTGGTTACCAATGAAGATGCCAATGTGGAAATTAAACATCAAGGCGAGAAATTCTCTCATTTCATCACCATTAAGGAGGACACCGAGGCTTATGACAAGGCTATGGAATATTACCTGAGTCCTGATGGTGGTTACAAGCAGGTGGAGGAAATCAATGTAGAAGGTGGCAAATTGAGCGTCTTGAATAAAGATGGCCGTAACTCTTACTGGATCATTGCTCCTCAAGGCCCAAAAACCGATGCTACTGTGAAAATTACTGCAAGCACCAATGAAATCAATGGCGACCCATTTGCCAATGAAGAGGTGAGAGCCATCATCGAGAGCATTGTGCTCAAGTGATGCAATAACTTAAGCTTCAAAGAAAAAGAAAGCGCTCGGGCACGTGTGGTGCTCGGGCGCTTAACGTTAGTGTTGATGTGAGTTTTAGTTGCGGAAGAGGATGTTGCCGGCTTGGGCGTCGATGGTGATGGGCCGCGAGCGGTCGACGTTGTGGGCGATGATGTCGCGCGAGAGCTGGTTGAGGACGAGGTTCTGGATGGCTCGCTTGACAGGTCGTGCACCAAACTCTGGGTCGTAACCAGCTTGTGCCAGCAGTGCCACGGCAGCAGGAGTGTAGTCGAGCTCAAGGCCGTTGCTGTGAAGCATTTTCTTGACACTCTTGAGTTGCAGTTCAACAATTTGCGCTATCTGCTGCTCGGTGAGTGGCGTGAACATGATAGTCTCGTCGATTCGGTTGAGGAACTCGGGACGGATGGTCTGCTTTAGCATATTCATCACGTCGTTGCGGGTTTGGTTGACGATAGAGTCATGATTCTGGTCGTTAAGATGCTCAAAGCGCTCACGGATGAGGCTCGAGCCCAGGTTGCTCGTCATGATGATGATGGTGTTCTTGAAGTTGACGGTACGGCCTTTATTGTCGGTGAGTCGGCCATCATCAAGCACTTGCAGCAACACGTTGAACACGTCGGGGTGAGCCTTCTCAATCTCGTCGAAGAGCACCACACTGTAAGGCTTGCGTCGCACAGCCTCGGTGAGCTGGCCACCCTCGTCGTAGCCGACATAGCCTGGAGGCGAACCGATGAGTCGTGTTACCGAGAATTTCTCTTGATACTCGCTCATGTCGATTCGAGTCATCATGTTCTCGTCGTTAAAGAGGTAGTCGGCAAGAGCCTTGGCAAGCTCGGTCTTGCCCACACCAGTGGTGCCCAGGAAGATGAACGAGCCGATGGGTCGGCGCGGGTCGTTAAGGCCGGCACGGCTGCGGCGCACTGCATCACTGATGGCGCTGATGGCCTCGTCCTGGCCAATCACACGCTTGTGCAGCTCATCCTCAAGGTGGAGCAGCTTCTCTCCCTCACTCTGGAGCATCTTGGTGACAGGGATTCCGGTCCAGCGTGAAACAACCTCGGCAATGTCGTCGCTGTCGACTTCCTCCTTTATGAGCGATTGCTCGCCTTGCATGGAGCGTAGTTTCTCTTGAAGTGCAACGTTCTCGTCCTGCTTTTGCTTGATGAGCGAGTAGCGAATCTCGGCCACTCGAGCGTAGTCGCCATTGCGCTCGGCGCGCTCGGCCTCGAAGTTGAGCTGCTCAATGTCGATTTTGTTCTGCTGAATGCGGTTGATGAGCTCCTTCTCACTCTGCCACTTGGCCTTGTAATCCCTCTCACGGTCACGCAGGTTGGCGAGTTGCTCGTCGAGCTGCTTGATGCGTTGCTCGTCGCCATCACGCTTGATGGCTGCGCGCTCAATCTCGAGTTGAGAGATTTTACGGGTCACTTCGTCAAGTTCTTCGGGAACACTGTCCATCTCGATACGCAGCTTGGCAGCAGCCTCGTCGACGAGGTCGATGGCCTTGTCGGGTAGGAAACGGTCGCTGATGTAACGCTGGCTCAGCTGCACGGCTGCGATGATGGCATCGTCCTTGATACGCACTTTGTGGTGGTTCTCGTAGCGTTCCTTCAAGCCACGCAGGATGGCGATGGCGCTTTCCTCGTCGGGTTCGTCGACCATTACAATTTGGAAACGGCGCTCGAGAGCCTTGTCCTTCTCGAAGTACTTTTGGTACTCGTCGAGGGTAGTGGCACCGATGCTGCGCAGGTCACCACGTGCCAGGGCTGGTTTCAGGATATTGGCGGCATCCATGGCACCGCTGCTCTTGCCAGCGCCCACCAGGGTGTGGATCTCATCGATAAAGAGGATTATCTCGCCTTGAGCCTGTGTGATCTCGTTGATCACTGCCTTGAGTCGCTCCTCAAATTCACCTTGATACTTGGCACCAGCAATCAGCGCGCCCATGTCGAGCGAGTAGACCTGCTTGTGCTTCAGGTTCTCGGGCACGTCGCCGCGCACGATTCGCTGCGCGAGCCCCTCGACGATAGCAGTCTTGCCGGTACCTGGTTCGCCAATGAGGATAGGGTTGTTCTTGGTGCGTCGGCTCAAGATTTGTAGCACTCGACGAATCTCGTCATCACGGCCAATAACGGGGTCGAGCTTACCTTGGCGTGCACGCTCGTTGAGGTTGATGGCATATTTGCTAAGTGCGTTGTACTGTTGCTCTTGTTCCTGGCTGGTTGCCTTCTTGCCTTGACGCAGCTCGTTGATGGCAGCCTGCAAGTCTTTCTTTGTCATGCCAGCATCTTTCAGTATGGTAGACGCTGGCGACGACACCTCAAGCAAGGCCATGAGCATGGCTTCGATGGTAACGTACTGGTCACCATTCTTTTGTGCTATGTCGCTTGCCTTGTCAAGCACACGGCTGGCGTCGTTGCTCAGGTAGGGGTCACCTCCGTTCACCTTTGGCAGGCGGGCCAGCTCATTCTCCAGTGGTCGCTCAATCATCGTGGGTGCGATATCGAGCTTTTGCAAGATAAATTTCACCACGCTCTCGCCTTCGCTCAAGAGAGCCTTGAGCATGTGCATAGGTTCAAGAGCCTGGTTGCCATTGCTGCGAGCAAGCGTGATGGCTTGCTGCAACACTTCTTGCGATTTGATAGTGAAATTGTTTAAGTTCATAGTTTCAATCATTCTCCTTTCTGAAACCTACTCATGCAAAGATGGTTCCAAATGTAATTTTGACTTGTTAAGTGACAGAATTTCAGGGAATTAAAAATAGTGCTGACAAAATGTCAACACTATTAGTCGCTATAGGTCTAATTGGCTTGATTTACCCCCCATGCTACTTGTAGATGGCATCCTGGAACTGGCTAAAGCCAACCTCAGTTTTCCAGATGTTATCTTCCTTGATAGGATGGGTTAGAACTCAAATCCTCCTCTAATCACTACATCGGCTTTCCTGTCGATGTTGGTCTTGATTGTGTTGCGGGATTGAGCAATTCCCATGGAGAAGTTGAATGCCAGTCTTTTGCTTGAGCGAAGCCCAAAGCGGCATCCCACCGATACATTATAATAAAAACCTTGTCCCTTATCAAGTGAGCTACCCAAGCGCAAGTCCAGGAATGGATTAAATAGTGTTCGAGTAAGGAACACCTTAGCATCGCCAAAGATGATATTGGAATGTGATGTGACGGTATTTTTCTCTCCGCTTAATAGTTCTTCATAGGTCCAACTTGAATATAAAAATTTGTATCCGGCACCCAGTCGTAACCATGGAAAGATTTGATAGCCTTGAACGGTGCTAAAGCCGTAAGGGACTGGGCGAGCGCGAGCAACCATTTCAAAGTTATACTCTCCATGATAGCCACGCTGTGGTCCACCTTCGTCGAATTGTGTAGTGAAAGCAAGGTTTAGAGGCCTGTTTCGCTTGATTCGGTAAATTTCGTCTTGAAGGAAAGTTACGGTGTCGCCATTGTTCTTGACAATTGTGATTGACCTTCCTGGAACATAATTAATCATGCGTCCCGACTGCTTGTGGTCAACTTGATAACGTGGGTTGTCGTTGCTCTTGAGAATAATAGTGACATCTTGCTCGCTAAGGTCGGTTATTAGCAGCTGTGCATGAATGCTAATAGAGAATAATGCAAAGGCAAGTAATAAAATATTTGTTTTCATTTTTTAGTTGTTTGGTGGTTACAGGATGACACATGTATACAATAGAAATTATCGATAATGTGTCACAGTTACTTTTTTGCAAAGATAGTAAAAAGTATTGATTTTACCCCCCCCCTATTGTAAAAAATGTTAACAAGAGTGTTTTTTGATTCTGTGTGTGACCAATATGACTAAGTATTTTTATAGAAACTGAGCCAAGTTTCGAGGTCTATGTGAACGTTTTGAGCCTTAGAGTGGCGACAATATTGGTCTTGGATTCGCCTAATCAGGAATGTTACTTGTAGATGGCGTCTCGTAGCTCGCTGAAGCCTATCTCGGTTTTCCAGATGTCGTCTTCCTTGATGAGGCGGAATTTTTTCTCAACGGTTGAGCCATCGGGCAGAGTGATGTCGCAAGTGACGTTTTTGTAGTCGCCATGAGTGCGTTCTTTTTTGGCTTTTACCTTGAAGTTTTTCTTCTTTAGCTGATTGAAGAACTCGTCCTTTTGGTAGTCGCTGAGTTTGTCGTTCTCTTTGAACTTAACAGCCTCTTTCAGGCGAAGGATGTTGCCCTGGCTAGGCAGGGTGTTGAACAGCTCCTCGACTGCCTGCTTGGGGGTGTTGTGGTACTTGTCGGTGTCGCCCAGGAGCAACTTCTTGGCATCATTGCCAGTGCATGCAGTGAGTGCAATGACGCACAGGAGCACAAAGATTGATAGTAAAGATTTCTTGTTCATAATATTATTAATGTGTGTTTTTTGTGGTTACAAAGATAGTAAATAGTTTTCAGTTATTTGTCAAACAATTAAAAACAATTATAATTAGTTTCATTAGATGGCGGTTACTACGGTTTTTCACACAAATTACCGTGAATTGCTCGTGAATAATCAAACAACTGGCACAACTCAGAAACAACTGGCACAACGATTGGGCCGCGCTGCGCGCTAAAATTTTTTCGTTTAATGCAGGAATAATCTCACAAAGTTGCGAGCAGAGCTCGTCATAAAGCCGGCTTACGCCGGAAATTAAAAACTCCTCGCTTGCGAGGCTTTGCGACACCAATAGGTGCAACTTTGCGAGAGAACGTGGAATCGGTGGAATCGGTGGAATCAGTGGAATCACTTGGTTCACCTGACTCACTGACTAGTTCACCTGGTTCACCTGACTCAGTTTTTTCAAACAACAAGAACAACTTGATAACAAACAAAACAACTGTTGTTTTGCCACTCCTTGCTAGATTTTTATTTTGTTTTCTTTGTTTCATGGTTATATTTTTAATAATGTACGTGTGTGCGCAAAGGTAGTGGATGGTGGGGCGGCGAGGCAACATTAAAAAAGCACCGCAAGAGGGTTTTGTCTTGCGGTGCTCTATTGATTTGATTATTTATGCTATAATTTAAATATAGAACGAAATTATTTCACAATAATTTTCTTGTCGTTCTGGATCACGATGCCCTTGTAGTTGTTGCCCACTGGCTGGCCCAGGAGGTTGTAGCGCCGGGCGTTCTTTGAGTTGTCGATGTTGAGATTGTCAACTCCTGTGGAAGTGCTCTTCTTGAAGGTGGCGCTCACTGCTACGGGAGCGGCGGGCATTGCAAAGGTGTAGGTGCCGTTTTCGCCCTCAGTGAGGTCAATATTGGCACGAAGTGGCAGTAAAACTTTTTTCATGAGTTATAAATTTATAGTTAGTAAAAAATTAGGGTTATTTTGCAATAAAAGAGGCAAACTGCAGGGTTAAAAGACTCAATGGATGTGTCTTGTAAAATGTTCCTTTCAGCAATATAGCTATTTTAATAGTGCAAATATAATTAAAAACAATATGTTTTTATATAATTTCGGAGCATGATTTAATGTTATTTTTGTGTTAATAACAATATTTTTGAAATGAAGTGTTTATGTAGTGGGTTGAGTTAAGTGAGATGAATAGAATGTTTTTACTGCATTGGCGCGGGGAAAACAGAAAATCGCTTCCAGGCTTGGCCCAGAAGCGATTTTCATTGTTATGTAAGGAAAATATAGAAGTGGCAGTGGGATTAATCCTCGTCCTTGCTTGCTTCCTCGTACTCCTTGAGGAGCTTCTCCTGAACGTCGCCAGGAACGAGCTCGTAGCTTGCGAACTTCATCGAGAACGAAGCACGTCCACCAGTGATAGAGCTCAGAGCGGTAGAGTAGCTTGCCATCTCCTTCAATGGAATGCGAGCCTTAACGGTCTCAAGGCCGTTGGCGCTCGACATGTCCATCATGATGCCGCGACGGCCTGGGAGGTCGCTCTGCACGCCACCCATAGCATCGCTTGGCACGAGAATCTCAACATCGTAGACTGGCTCGAGAACCTTGGGGTTAGCATCGCGGAATGCCTTGCTGAAGGCGTTGCGAGCTGCCAGGCGGAACGAGATTTCATTACTGTCAACTGGGTGCATCTTACCGTCGTAGATGCACACACGCACGTCGCGAGCGTAAGAACCGGTCAATGGGCCTTGCTCCATGCGGTCCATGATACCCTTAACGATAGCGGGGATGAAGCGTGCGTCGATGGCACCACCCACGATGCAGTTGTAGATAACGAGCTTGCCGCCCCAGTCGAGATCCATCTCTTGCTTGTCCTTGATGTTCATCTTGAACTCCTGGTTGCCAAACTTGTAGGTGTCGGGCTCAGGCATTCCCTCGCGGTAAGGCTCGATGATGAGGTGTACCTCACCAAACTGACCAGAACCACCCGACTGCTTCTTGTGACGATAGTCGGCACGGGCAGCCTTAGTGATAGTCTCGCGATAAGGAATCTTGGGCTCGATATACTCGATCTCAACCTTCTCGTTGTTCTCGATGCGCCACTTGAGGGTGCGCAGGTGGAGCTCGCCTTGACCGCTGATGATGGTCTGCTTCAACTCCTTAGATTGCTCGATGAGCCATGTTGGGTCTTCCTCGTGCATGCGGTTGAGGATTTGACCAAGCTTCTCGATTTCGCTCTCGTTAACAGGACGGATAGCGCGCTGATACTTTGGAGCTGGATATTGAATAAAGTCGTAGATGCTCTCGCAACCCTTATCGTTGAGCGTGTTGCCGCGGCGCACGTCCTTGAGCTTAACAGTTGCGCCAATGTCGCCAGCCTGAAGCTCGTCGACATTGCTCTTAGCCAAGCTACCGCACACGGTGTTGAGCTGAGTGATGCGCTCCTTGCTGCCACGGTTCATATTGGTAAGGTCGGTGCCAGCCTTGATGGTACCGCTCATTACCTTGAAATAGGAAACCTCGCCAATGTGAGGCTCAACAGTGGTCTTGAAGAAGAAGAGGCTGGTTGGACCGTTGGGATCGCACTTAACCTCGTTGCCCTCGGTGTCGCAAACTGCGGGCATCTCGGCTGTAGTGGGAACTACGTCGCCAAGGAAGTCCAAGAGGCGGTCAACGCCCACGTTCTTCTCACCGCTGATGCACATTACTGGAATAACGCTGCAGTCGATAAGACCCTTGCGCATACCGTCGAGCATTTCTTCGGGTGTGAGGGTGTCTTCCTCGAGGAATTTTTCCATGAGAGCTTCATCGCCCTCGGCTGCCATCTCAATGAGAGCCATATTGAGCTCCTCGGCACGATCTTGATGAGCAGGATCGATGTCGGTAACGGTAGCCTTACCGCTGTCGCCGTCGTAGTTGTACTGCTTCATTGTCATCACGTCGACGATGCTCTTGAAGCCAGCGCCAGTAGAAACTGGGAACTGCACGGGAACAACCTTGTTGCCGAAGGTCTCGCGCAACTGGTTCAGAGCGTTGTCATAGTCGGCAGCGTCGTTGTCCAGACGGTTGATGGCAAAGATGAGAGGCTTCTTGATGTTGCCCACGGTGCGATACTGGTTTTGAGTACCAACCTCAATAGCGTTCTGGCCATTGATGAGCATCAGAGCTGCGTCGGTCACGTTCAGGGCAGTGACGATGTTGCCCACATAGTCGTCCATGCCAGGGCAATCGATGAAATTGAGCTTCTTGCCCTTGTTCTCCACGCTGAAGATGGTAGAGAACACCGAGTTGCCATACTCCTTCTCAACAGGGAAGTAGTCGCACACGGTGTTGCCGGCGTCGATGGTGCCGCGGCGGTTGATAAGGCCACAGTCAAAGATGATAGACTCGGCAAGGGTAGTTTTACCCGAGCCTTTGTTTCCTAATAATGAGATGTTACGAATCTCGTTACTTTTATAAACTTTCATGAAAAATATTAGTGAAATTAAATGATTTGATTTTACTTGCTTTTTATTTCAATAATATGCTAAAAATCAGCACCTTGAACTGCCTACGGTAGTAGCAAAGCACTTTTAGCCCACAAAGTTAGTGATTTAATTTCTAAAAAATAAATTTTTCGGCAATAAAGTATGCAATAATTTTCAAACTTAGCCTTTTAGGACCAGCTGCAGTTGCTTTTTGATTCCTAAATAGAGCAAAATCAAAATTACTTCACATTCTTTTTCCCATTTTGTGAGAAAATATGTATTTTTGTCGGTAATTAAGTATTATCACAATGTCACCGAAACACATAGAGTTAGGGAAAGCAGGCGAGCGCTTGGCTGTGGATTTCCTTATTAAGCAGGGATTTACCATTCGTGAGACTAACTGGCGCATGGATAAACTGGAGATTGACATTATAGCTCAGGAACCAGGCATGGTGCTGCACATTGTTGAAGTGAAGACTCGCAGCAATGATGCCAACTTCGACCCAATGCGCGCCATCACTAATGCGAAGAGGCAGCACATGGTTAACTCGGCCAACGGCTACATCCGCTACTACCAGTTGCAGTGCGAGATTCAATATGATGTGATAATCGTGATAGGCACTCCCGAGAAGGGATTTAAGCTGGAGTATTACCCCGACATGTTTGTGCCAAGACTAAAGACTTATAGATAAAAACGTTATTATTATGATAAAAAACATTTCATTCATTAAAACCTTATTAGTTGCAGCCTTGCTGATGGTGGCAAGCACCGGCATGGCGCAGAAGTTTGCAATCCTTAGCGACATCCATGTCACTCCTGGCAATGCCAACGAAGGCAAGCTCAAGGAGGCGGTGGCCGAGATCAACGGCACCAATGTGGATGCGGTGCTAGTGACTGGCGACCTCACCAACGAGGGCAGCGACGAGCAGTTGCGCAATGTCAAGTCGATTCTTGATGGCATCACTCATCCACTCTATGTGATTCCTGGCAATCATGAGAACAACTGGAGCCAGAGTGCTTGCAAGACGTTCAACGACCTGTGGGGTAACGACCGCTTCGTGTTCACCGTGGGCAAGCTGGTGGTGATAGGGCTCAACTGCGGCCCATTCATGAAAATGGGCGATGGCCACATCAAGCAGGAAGACCTCATCTGGCTCGATAAAACTCTTAGCGAGATTGTGAAGCCTGGCATGAAGGTGCTGAGCGTGAACCATTATCCGCTACTCGACGACCTCGACAACTACCGCGACTATGTGGCGGTGCTCAAGAAATATCCCGTTATCACTCATCAAAATGGTCACTGGCACCGCTGGCGCCAGTATGAGACCGATGGCATCAATGGCCTGATGGTGAGATGTCTCGACATGGGAGGTGGTGACTATGGCTACACACTCATGGATGTGGACCTCGACAACAACTGGATTCATGTCTACAACAAGACGCTTGGCAAGGAGCGCGACATACGATATGCCTACAAGATAAACACTGAGTATTATACTACATTGAGATGCACGCAAGTCCCAACACATAATATTCCTGCTGATTTCAAGGTTGAGAAAGTCTATGCCGACGAGGCATCGATTTTCACTCGACTGTCGATTGATAAAGACAACATCTACTTTGGAAACTCGATGGGCTGCTTGCGTGTCATCGACAAGAAAACAGCCAAGCTCAAGTGGGAGTATAAGACCACGAGTATGCTCTTCTCGCGACCAGCCGTGGCAGGCAAGGTTGTGGCTCTGCCCACTGGCGACAAGCGCCTCGTGTGGCTCGACAAGAAGAGTGGCAAGGTGTTGAGCGAGGTGGCAGCCCAGGGACCCTATGTGGCCGATGGCGTAGTGGCCGATGGCGTACTTTATCAAGGTGGCTACAAGACCTTCCAGGCTTGGGACGTGAACAAGAGGGAACTACTGTGGGAGTATAATGACATTAATAACTACTGCCAGGCGGCGCCGGTGGTGGGCAAAGATGATATTATCTTTGGTGCTTGGGACACCAAATTGCGCTCTCTTGACCGCAAGACAGGTGCACTCAATTGGTCATGGGACAATGGCAAGAGCACCAATCTCTACAGCCCAGGCAATGTGGTGCCGGCAGTCACTCAGGATAGGGTGGTGATAGTGGCTCCCGACCGCAATTCAACAGCCCTCGACCGTGCCACTGGCAAGCAACTGTGGCGCCATCACGACAATGCTGTGAAAGTGCGCGAGAGCTTGGGCTTGAGCCAGGATGGTAACCGTGCCTACGCCAAGACCATGGACGGCACTATTGTGGCAATGGACACCCGCAGCGATGACTACCACCAGTTGTGGGACACCGACTGTGGCTTTGGCTACGAACATGCGCCATGCATCGTGCTTGAGAAGGACGGCTACATCTATGCCGGTTCTCGCCGCGGCATGCTGGCAGTGCTCGAAGCATCGACGGGCAAGCTACTTTTCACCTACAGCATGGGTTCGAGTGAGGTCAATGGCTTTGATGTTGACCCCTTCACAGGCGATATCTACTGCTCTCTAATAGGCGGCACCATTTGGCGCATTGGCAAGAAATAACTCTTAAATGTAAACTTAATGAACAAAGTTATATCAATCATACTGATGCTATTGTGCATAGGGTGCAAAGCAAACAGTGCTGCAATTGAAAGTGGCAGTGATAATGCTGCCCAGGTTCCAGCCGAATCAAGTAAAGTGTCGTATGTTAAGAGTGTGAATCAGAGCAAAAACTCGCACTCAATTAACGATGACATGATAGCGATTTATTATGGAAATAAGAATAGATTAAAATGGGATAAGAATGAATTGAAGAATGTGGTGATGCACACATTCAAGGATGGCCATAAAGATTGGTTTTTCCCGACTTTTCTTTATGTGGAGTTTAAGAATGATGCTGGCTTGAAATTTGGTGACAACCAGCCTGGGGATAATGGGCCAGCAAATAAGGAGCAGTGGGAGTGGTTGTTGAACCGATACTTCTCTACTGCCTATAATGGCGGCAATTTTGAGGGCCTCAAGGCTCTTGATGAGTGCATAGGAGAATGCAAAAAAATGCTGGGAGAGCCATCGTTTGTGCATAAAGTTGTTCTTACGATTCCATCGCCTTGTACCGATTTCAACGAGTGGGGCAGCATAAAAAAGAATGGCCGCTCGTTAAAGCTCGATTTTAAGAACGCTAATCACAGGCTTGAAGCCGTTAAATGGTATGTTGATGAGGTGGTAAAGAGATTTGAAGCCCAGCATTATAAAAATATAATACTCGACGGCCTGTATTGGGTGGAAGAGTCAACTTCGATGACAAGCTGGCGCAAAGATTCTAAATCAAAAAAGTGGACCAATAAAATTGGGAATAATTTTAACTATGTGGTTGACAGTAAGATTAGAAGATATAATGATATAGTGAGCGATGTGGCAAAATAC
Organism: Porphyromonadaceae bacterium UBA2751; assembly: GCA_002353285.1. Classification (GTDB taxonomy): domain Bacteria; phylum Bacteroidota; class Bacteroidia; order Bacteroidales; family Muribaculaceae; genus Sodaliphilus. The sequence continues at coordinate 19,769 of DEJJ01000003.1, forward strand.
ATTCACACAGCTAAAGGATTGAAATTCTATTGGATTCCTTTTAGTGGCGCTTATGGTAGCGACATGTGGAAATCTTTCGGATTTGATAGGTGCGACACACAGACGGGTTATTTTTGGGGAACTCCCGATTTAATTAGAAAACCTCAATCGCTAAAAACAGTGTCGGATTTGAAGAAGATATGTGACGTGGCGTTGATCAATGGAAAGGGGTTGGAGTTTGAAGTGTCGGCCGATTTGTTTGTGCCATGTTATGGCAAACTTAAGGGCCGTAAAGATGTTGAACGGCCTTATGACATAGTGAAAGTTGAAGGTTGCAAAAAAACGCCAAGAGAAATGACAGCAATGGGTTACAAGCGATTCAATTACAATCCATGCTTATTGGCAAGATTGGAGAACTTGATTGACGTCTTTGAAAGTCAAGGCGTCTTTGAGAGATCCAATATAACTTATTACTTTGACAATAAATCAATACTTAACTTGTGCAACTCAACCGATAAAAACATAATTGATGTTGTTGACCGCCTGGCACGTCACATCACTTCAAGGCACATGTGATTAATTTGATGAACTTCACGGGTGGTGGCACCAGCGTTTAGGATGTCGGGTTAATCCCACATTAGAGTTCTGATGATGTTGTCGCTGGTCATGATGCCCTGCTTAGTAAGAGTTAGGGTGGTGCCATTCTGGCTGAGCAGCCCCTGATTGATGAATGGCTGAGCCTTGCGCAGTAGGGTAGTAGCCGCTTGGTCGCCATAGTGGCTGGCGATTAGCGACGTGTCAAGTCCATCGCTTGTGCGCAGTCGCACCATCACTTCCTCGTCATGGCGTTCCCATGGCTCAAGGTGCTCGGCCTCGCAAGCCGTTTGGCCCTGGCTAATATCCTCGATGTAGCGCTTTAGGCTGGCTGGGTTGTAGCGGCGTGTGGTGCCGTCGTAGCTGTGGGCAGCAGCACCAAGTCCCAGATAGGGCGTGAAGTTCCAGTAGCTTGAATTGTGGCGGGAGCGGTAGCCTGGTTGGGCAAAGTTGGAAATTTCATAGTGTTCAAATCCTGCCTCCGAGAGCATGCTCATGAGAGCATCGTTCATTGCGATGCACAACTCATCGCTTGCCTCTTGCACCCGTCCTTGCTCACGCATTACCCACAAGCGAGTGCCATGCTCGTAGCTCAAGCAGTAGGCCGAGATGTGCTGCACCTCAAGCTCGATAGCCTGCTCCACATTGCGTTGCCACGAGTCAAGTGACTGTTCTGGCAGGCCATAGATGAGGTCGATGCTCACGTTTCCAATGCCTGCATCGTTTATACAGTGCACCGCGTTGATGGCTTGCTGTGCCGTGTGACGGCGGTTAATCGCTTGCAACTCATTGTCGTTGAAGCTCTGAACTCCCATGCTCACACGGTTGATGCCCAGCTGTTGCAGCGAGTTGATAAGGGCGGGAGTCACATCGTCGGGGTTCACCTCGATGGTGAATTCCTCCAGGTTGCTAAGGTGGAATGTTTCATGCAGTCCAGTAACAAGCCTTGCGATGAGCTCGGCTGGGAGCACCGATGGCGTGCCACCACCCAGATAGAGGGTAGTGAAGGTCTCGCCGTTGATCTCGTTTGAACGCAGGTGGGCCTCAGCAAGCAGCGAGTGCACATATTGCTCCATCGTCTCGACCTGTGGGGTGGAGTAGAAGTCGCAATAGATGCACTTGCTCTTGCAGTAGGGAATGTGAACGTAGATTCCCGCCATTACTATTTATTCAATAGTGCTTTATGCGCCATGCATTAGCATTACGCATTAATTAGATGGTGTCGATAGCAGCTTTTATGTCCTCGAAGATGCCGTCGATTGTGCCAGTGCCCTTGATAGCCTTGTAAAGGCCTTTCTCCTGGTAGAATGCTTGCAGGGGAGAGGTCTGGTTGTGATAAACGTTGAGGCGTTTCTTGATGGTTTCCTCGTTGTCGTCGCTGCGGCCACTCATCTGTCCACGCTTCACGAGGCGGTCGATGAGTTCTTGCTCAGGAACCTCGAGGCCAACCACAGCGCTCACGCAGGTGCCGCGCTCGTTGAGCAATGTCTCGAGAGCCTCGGCCTGTGGAATGGTGCGGGGGAATCCGTCGAAAATCACGCCATTGGCTGCAGCTTCCTTGTTATCGTCAATCACCTGAGCAAGGATGCCAATCATGAGCTCATCGGGGATGAGCTGGCCCTGGTCTATGTACTGCTTGGCAGTTTTGCCAAGTTCAGTGCCTCGCTTGATGTGATCGCGCAGCACGTCGCCTGTTGAGATGTGAAACAACTTGTAGTGTTCAATCAAGTTCTCGCTCTGTGTGCCCTTGCCCGAGCCAGGTGCACCAAATATTACTATATTCAACATAGTTTTAGTATTTGTTTAAATGTTGGTTTTTAAATATTTGTTATTCAGATTATTATCTTACTGTATTTTTGCGTTTATGGCAGTGGGAGAGAGGTTGGAATATAAAAATCCTTAATTACTCATTGCCCTTGAGCGCATAGATGTCGCGTGTGCCACGTGCCAGCTCGTCAAGGTCGAGACCATACCCCAAAATGAACTTTGGTGGGATGCTAAAGCCCACATACTCGGGAGCGTCGCCCTCAACAAGCGAGTCGGGCTTGAAGAGCAGTGTTGCCAATTTCACGCTCTTGGGGTTGTGGGCCATGAGGTCGTCGCGCAAGCGTTGCGCTGTGTGTCCTGTGTCGACAATATCCTCAATGACGATCACCTCGCGGTCGGTTATGTCCTCTTGCAGACCTAAGATTTGCTTCACCGATCCAGTGGAGTGAGTGCCTTCGTAGGACTTGTAGCGGATGAAAGTGATTTCGCTGTTTGGCATGTCGATGACCCGATACAAGTCGGCAGCAAACATAAAAGCGCCATTCAAGACGCAGATGAAGATTGGACACTCGGTAACGCAGTCGCGCTTAATCTCAGCGGCAACTCGTTCCACTTGTTTTGCTATCTCCTCGTGAGAGATAAAAGGTTCAAAGGTTAGACCTTTAACGGTGATGTCGGCCATGTGAGTGGAGTTTTTGAAAAAGTTGGCGCAAAGGTACGAAAAAAATACCGCATAGTCAAGTGCTCCCCACCAAATTATGTGAAAAAATGCACCCTCGTGATGTTGAGGGTGCATTTTGCTTGAAGTTGTTCATGTTCGGAATAACTTGAGCAAGCTCAGTTGTTGGATAAATTAGGCTGCGGTTCAGAAATTTCAAACAAGTTTGATATTTCATTCACCTTGCACTAATTTTCTCTCACTTAATCACAACTTTGCGTCCGTTATTGATGTAGATGCCAGCTGCGCT
>DEJJ01000020.1:0-54347 GCA_002353285.1 Porphyromonadaceae bacterium UBA2751
GGCACTTTCATTAGTTGCTGTCTCGCACCAAGCTGCGAACCCCTGTGGGGTTCTTGCATGGTGTTACTATTGAAGCGGCTCTTCGAGCCTTTCTGACCTCTTCGAGGTCGCTGGCCTGCAGTTGTGCAACAACCTCGCAGGGGAGCTGGGGGAGGGGGGTGAAAGACGGCAAGAGGGGGTGTGAATATCCCCCTCTTGTGCTAATCATTGTTGGCCTTGGCTGCTTCTTTGGCTTGCTTGCGCTCTTGCTCACGCTGCTTGCGCTGCTCTTCGCGTTGCTTCTCACGCTCCTTTCGAGCCTGTTCTCGCTCCTTCTGTCGCTGCTTTGCAGCCTCCTTGCGTGCCTTGGCTTCCTCTTTCTTGCGCTTTTGCTCTTCTTTCTTCTTCTGCTCGCGCTCTTTTGCACGCTGCTTGCGTTCTTGCTCACGCTGCTTTCGAGCCTCTTCCTTGGCCTTGATCTTGTTCTTGCGCTCTTGCTCGGCTTGCTTTGCAGCCTCTTCTTTCTCGCGCTCCTTCTGTTTCTCAAGTTCCTCGCGAGCCTTCTCGGCAGCCTTGAGCTCTTGCTCACGCTGCTTCTCTACTCGCTTGATGGAGTCTTGACGCTCCTTCTCGATGCGCTTGAGTTGCTTCTCGCGCTCCTTCTCGGCCTTGCGTGCCTCTTTCTCGGCGCGCTCTCGTGCTTTGGTCTCCTCGTCTTTCTGCTTCTTGAGGTGACGCACGTTGTCGTTGTTATCCTTGTTCATGCCGCTGTCGGCGTTAGCCTTGTTGCTTTGGTCGGTATTAGCCTTGCCGCTTTGGTCGGTTGCGTTGTCGTCGTCGACCTTGTTCTTGCCCTGCTGCTCGGCTTGTTGCTCGGCTTGCTTGGCCTCTTCCTCAAGGCGCTTGCGTTGCTCCTCTCGCTTGCGCTCCTCTTCGCGCTTGCGTGCCTCCTCCTTCTTGCGTGCTTCCTCTTGCTTGCGTTGCTCCTCGAGCTGGCGCATCTCGGCGCGTCGGCGTGCCTCCTCGAGCAGTGCAGGATTGCCTTGCTCCTCGGGAGTGCTCACCTTTGGTTTCTCGGAGGGTTTCTCTTCCTCCTTGTCCTGCTCGTCGTCGCCAGAGGTTTCGGCCTTGCCTTGTCCCTTCTTAACCGACTTCACAGGTTTCTCCTCTCCAGATTCGTCGTCGGTCTCGGCATGGTCGTCGTCGACAACGTCTTCTGGAATCTGCTCCTCGACTTGCTCCTCGTTGAGCTCATCAAGATAGCGGAAGTATTCCTCAAATGTGCGACCTTCCCTGAGCAGCAAGTTGAAGTTGTCCTCGCTGATGATGACATAGTGGGCTTGCTGTGGAATGTTCTTGTTCTCATTCTTCTCCCACACGCCGCGGTAGTGGTCTACCTCGCGATAGTTGGCAAAGCCTTTCACGATTATCAATCCCAGGTCGCCAAACGACATGGGCTCCAGTTCGAAGTCCTTGATCACGAAAGACTCGAAGTTGTGCTTTGCCACCTCATATAGCAACTGGTTGGACGACACAGAGTCGGTCGAGAACACGAGCACAAAGTATTGTGGCTTGTTGCGTCCCTCGGTGAATGGCGTGAACTCCTTGCCCTCGGCACCGGCAGTGGTGTCGTTGGTGAGACGCATGGTCCATAGCATGCCTCGGGTGTTCTTTGAGCCACCATTAATCTTGCGTCCCTGGTTGAGCTGCTTGACGATTGACGAAGCGGTGGGAGTGATGTCGGTGTTAGGATAACGCTCAAGCATCTCCTTGATAGTGCTCTTGAACTTCTCGGGGTTGCGCTCGGTGACATAGGTGAGTGCGTTGATAAACATGAACTTGGGCATGATCTTGGACAACGGGTAGGTCTTCATCATCTCGATGTAGGCGGCGTGAACAGTGGCGTTGTCGTTGTTCAAGTAGGCATTGTAGGCCTGGTCGTAGAGCTCTTCTTGCACCAGGTTCATGCGCTTGAGGTTCTCGATATAGTTGGGGTCTTGCATGGCCATTCCATACTTCGACTCTGGGAAATTATCGAGAATCAACTGCCTGTATCGTTCCGACCCCGCAAGGTCGCCACTCCGATAGTAGAGCAAGTACATATTATAATATGTGTCGAGACGATAGGTGTTGTCGGGGTATCGCTCAAGGAGCTTCTCAAACTCGTAGGCTGCTGCTGGCAGGTCTTCGAGCTTGTCTTTCAAGATCACTCCCATGTTGTACAGACCCTCTTGGATTACGTCGTTGGAGGTTTGAATCTCTTCCTCGGTCTTGGGAATCTGCTTGAGGTAGTATTCCTCGTAGTGTGGATCTTCGGCTCTCTTGGCGGCTTCCTTGTCAACCTTGGTGGAGTCGTTGCCCGCCACTTGGGTTGAGTCGGTGGCTTCCTGTTGCTCCTCTTCGGTGGTGTTTTCATCGAGCGAGAAGGTGTTCTTGTTGCGGCGTCGCCAGTTATCCTCGAGCTTGCGGTTGCCCCATTGCTGCTGGAAAGCGGTTTTTCCAGCATTCTTGGTGGCAGTGTTATAGAAGTACCACGAGTTGTCGTTGTTGATGTTGTAGGTGGCAGGCTGCTGAGTGTTGTTTTTCAGGCCCGTGCCTTGCCCCTGCTGCTGCGCCAGATAGGCCTCGCGGTCGGCTGCTTCTTTCTCTTCTTTCTCTTTCTTCTTGAGATCCTCGATAATCTTGGCTATCACCTTCTTCTGCTCCTCGAGTGGCATCTTTGACAGCCTCAGCAGCGAGTCCTGAAGGGTGACGTTGCCTGAGTAGACAGCGAGCTCATCGAGCACGTCGCTGCGTCGCTTGAGCTCCTTGTAGTTGGGGTAGTTCTCGCTCAGTTGAGGTATGGCCTCGCTGTAGCAAGGCTGAGCTTTGTCATACTTGTGCTGTGCGAAATAGATGCCTCCCAGGGTGAGCTGGCTGATGGCTTTGTCAATGCCATTGCGTGTGCTCTTCTTGGCAGCGAGTTCGTAGTTCTCGACGGCCTTGGCGGTGTCGCCTCTTGTGAGATAGAGGTTGCCGATTGCGTAGTAAATCTGGTCGAGATATTCCTTGTTGCGGTCGTAGCGTGTCATGCGCTTGAGAGCTTTAACCTCGCTGTCGATGTTGTTGCCCTGGAACACTGCGCTCTGCTTGATGCGAGCGTTGAACTTGGTGCGGTAGGTCGAGCTGTTGCTGCTACCAGCCCGCTTGTAGGCTTGATAGGCCTTTTCCTTCTGTCCAGTCTCATCGTAGAGCTGTCCCAGCAGGAAGTTCAGTCGCACCTTTTGTCCTCCTCCAGCACCGTCAACCGCCTTCTCGAGGAAAGGCACCGCATCGGAGTTCATCTTGCATTTTATGTAGTAGTCGGCAAAGGCAAGATTGGCAAGCTGCCGCAGCCTTTCGTTCTCTATCTTGCTGGGATGGATGTGTGCCAGCACATTGTCGGCCTCGGTGGTCCAGTCCATGGCGCAATAGCTCAACGCTTCCCAAATCTGAGCCTCGAGCACGAGATCGGGCTTCCACGAGAAGTGCCTTGCAATGTAGTGGAAAGTGGCTGCCGAGCTCAGGAAGTCGCCCTTCATGTACTGTGCCTTGGCCATCATGTACCATGCGTTGTGGATGAATGGATTGTATTCCTCTCGCTTGAGCCATTCCTTGTATTTTGGGTCATTGCCCTTGCCAGCCTTGCGCTTGGGCTTCTTCTTGATGGAGTGGAGCGAGATGGCCTTCTGCATCTTCTCGATGGTGCGGTCGAAATTGGTGGTGGGCTGTGTGGCCTTTGGGTCGTTGTAGGCCTCGGCGGGATGGATGTAGAGCTGGGTGGAGTAGTCGTCCTGATACTCGTTCTCGAGTTTCTTGATTTGCTCATTGTAGTGCTTCTCGCCGTTGTAGTACACGTTATAGCGAGTGTTCATGGCATGCCAAAAGCGGCTGCCGGCAGTGTTCTTCTTGGTGCTGCAAGCCCAGAAGAACGCTGTCGCAATCAGAATAATAATGGGTGTGTATCGATACAATTTCTTCATTACCCAGCTACATCTTTCCTGATATATCTTCTAAATTAACGCAAGAGTTGTGGTTTTATTGCATTTAGTCGCTTACGAATTATTATTTATATTAATGGTGTGGGGATGTGTGATTTCACTTATTAGATTTTTTTCGCTAACTTTGCGGCTTAGTTATGGACTATCGCATTAAAGCACCCGCCGCCGCTGTTGATTGCCTCGTGCAACTGCCGCCATCCAAGAGCATCGCCATCAGGGCTCTGCTCCTTGATGCTCTGTGCGATGGCGAGTGCCGAGAGGAGTGCTGCCACGGTTGCGATGCCGCTGCCGACATCAAAGTGATGTCGAGTGCTCTTGCCAGCAATGACGACCGCATAGATGTGGGCGGCACTGGTGCTGCAATGCGAATGCTCACGGCCTATTTTGCCACAAGGTTGGGGCGCACAGTGGTGCTCGATGGCGACCATCGCATGCGTGAGCGGCCGCTGGGTGAACTGGTGCGCGTGCTCAGGCTCATGGGTGCAAGCATTGATTACCTGGGTGGCGAGGGGTACCCGCCGCTTCGCATCACAGGCAGGCAGCTTTTGGGCGGCGCGCAATGCATCGATGGCAGCGTGAGCAGCCAGTACATCTCGGCTCTGCTCATGATAGCTCCATTGGCAGGTGGCATCAAGCTCACCATAGAGGGGAACATCGTGTCTCGACCTTATCTCGACATGACAATGGCCATGATGCAACGCCGTGGCATTGATGCCCACTGGCACCATGACAGCATTGTTGTGGTGCCTGCTGGCAACTATAAGGCGCAACCCCTTGCAGTGGAGCCCGACTGGAGCGCAGCAAGTTACTGGCTGGCAATGCAGGCCCTCGTGCCTGGGTCAACAATAAGGCTTGAAGGCTTGCCCCGGGACTCGATACAGGGCGACAGAGCCATTGTTGAGATGATGGCTCCGCTTGGAGTGGGAGCGGCATGGAATGATGAAGGTTTGTGCCTCACGAGCACAGGCTGCGAGCTGCCCCGGTTCTATGGCCGCGACATGAGTGCCAATCCCGACCTGGTGCCCACTCTTGCTGTGACGCTGTCGCTGCTCAATGTACCGTTCAGACTCACGGGAGTTGCCAATCTTGCCATCAAGGAGAGCGACCGATTGCAGGTGCTTCAGGAGCAGTTGCAGCGGTTGGGATATGTGATAGATTGCGATGGCACTACTCTGGCCTACAATGGTGAGCGCATTGATGTGCCTCAAAATATCAGCCTTGATGCTCATGGCGACCATCGGATGGCCATGGCATTGAGCCTGGCGGCCACGCGGCATCCAGGCATCACTATCGTGGGCGGCGAGGTGGTGGCCAAGTCCTATCCACAGTGGTGGAATGCCCTGCAAGAGTGTGCTGGGTGGAGAGTGGAGAGTTTTTAAAATTGCTAATTTGAAATAGATTATGATTCCAGCATTTTACATATTTGTCGCAATGGTTGTGATAGGCGTGATTCTCTATGTGCATGACCGGCTGACCAATAAACCTGATGAGGCTGCTCCTGAAGAGGTTGAGGGTGGCGAGCATGAGGAATGCAGCGACGACTGCTGTGCTACTAACGAGGTGTGCCCCAGTGAGATGCTACTCAAGCACATGAATGAGCCAGTGGTCTACTATGAGGACGAGGAACTTGATGCCTTCAAAGGTCGTGAGGCTGACAGCTACAGCGACGACGAACTGGAGCAGTGGCGCGATGTGCTCTACACCCTCAAGCACGACGACCTGCTGGGCTGGGAACGCAGCATCAAGAAACGCGGCATCGCCATCCCCGACGTGATAAAAGAGGAGCTGATGGGGCTGTATAATTCTTGATTGTGCTTTTCTTGTTGTACACAAGATTTACATGTTAACAAAAATTGAACATAATTTTAGAAAGGATTCTTGATTTTTTCGCTAAAAAAGAATTAAATTTGCAAAGTCAGAACCAATTTTTTATAAAATCAACTAATTATGGCAACTACCAAAAAAACTAAACCAACTACCAAAAAAGCAACTGCTAAGAAAAACGTGATTGGCGAAGCCAGCAAGCGTTGCATGGCTATGGAAGAGCGCTATGGTGCTCACAACTATCATCCCCTGCCCGTTGTCCTGAAGAAAGGTAAAGGCATCTATGTGTGGGACGTTGAAGGCAAGAAGTATTTTGACTTCCTCTCGTCATATAGCGCCGTGAACCAGGGTCACTGCCATCCCCGCATTGTTAAGGCCCTCAAGGATCAGGCCAGCAAGCTTTGCCTCACCTCGCGCGCTTTCTACAACGACGCTTTGTGTGAGTATGAGAAATTCATGCACCAATACTTTGGCTACGACAAGGTGCTCCCCATGAACACTGGTGCCGAGGGAGTTGAGACAGCATTGAAGCTCGCTCGCCGCTGGGGTGCTGTGAAGAAGGGTATACCCAACGATAAAATTAAGATAATTTGCTGCGAAGGCAACTTCCACGGTCGCACCGTTACCATCATCACCATGAGCGATGATCCCAGCTCGTATGCCGACTACGGGCCATTGACTCCTGGTTTCATCCGCATTCCTTACAACGACCCCGAGGCCCTGAAGAAGGCACTTGAAAAATATGGCGACGAGGTGTGCGCTTTCATAGCCGAGCCTATCCAGGGCGAGGCTGGCGTTTTCGTTCCCGACGATGGCTACCTGAAGAAATGCTTCGACCTGTGCCATGAGCACAACGTGCTCTTCATTGCCGATGAGGTGCAGACTGGTATTGCACGCACTGGCAAGATGCTGTGCTCGATGCACGACGGCATCCGTCCCGACATCGTGATTCTGGGCAAGGCCCTGGGCGGTGGTGTGCTTCCTGTATCGGCTTGCCTTGCCGACGACGACATCATGCTCAACATCAAGCCTGGCGAGCACGGCTCAACATTCGGTGGTTTCCCCCTGGCAGCCCGCGTTGCCATCGAGGCGCTGAAGGTTGTTAAGGATGAGAAGCTCACTCAAAATGCTGAGAAGATGGGTAAGATATTCCGCGAGGAAATCAAGAAAATCAACTCTCCATTCATTGTTCAGGTGCGCGGTCGCGGCTTGCTCAATGCCATTGTCACCACCCCAATCAAGGGCAAGACAGCATGGGACATCTGCCTCAAGCTGCGTGACAACGGCCTTCTTGCCAAGCCCACTCACGACCACATCATCCGCTTTGCACCTCCCTTGTGCATCAACGAGGAGGAAATCCGCAAGGCTGTGGCAATCATCAAGAAGACCTTCGAGGAAATGTCGGAGTAACTCTGATTGAGAACCTAAAACACAAATCAGGGGCGAGCATCGATTGTGATGCCCGCCCCTAATTGTGTGCATTGCGCATTATGCATTAATCTTTCACCAAAATGGTGCCGGTGTTGCCCTGGAGAGCCTCGCGGGCTTTGTCGAGCGAGGTGATGAGGGCAGAACCACCAGTGGTGTTCTCAACGAAGCTGATGCACGACTCCACCTTGGGCAGCATGCTGCCAGGAGCGAAGTGGCCCTCGGCAATGTACTGGCGTGCCTCGGCGATAGTCATGCGGTCGAGATCTTGCTGGTTGGGCTTGTTGAAGTTGATAGAAACCTTCTCGACAGCGGTGAGAATCACCAGCATGTCGGCATTTAGGTCGAGTGCGAGCTTGGCGCTTGCACGGTCCTTGTCGATAACGGCTGCTACACCCTCGTAGTCGCCAGGACCATTCTCAACAACAGGAATGCCGCCACCCCCCACGGTGATAACCACGCTGTGCAGGCCCACGAGCTGCTCAACAACAGGGAGCTCGACAATCTTCACTGGAATGGGCGATGGCACCACGCGGCGATAGCCACGTCCTGCATCTTCAACAAAAGTGTAGCCAGTCTCGGCCACGATGCGGTCGGCATCTTCCTTGCTGTAGAACATGCCCACGGGCTTGGTGGGGTTCTGGAAGGCAGCGTCATTCTTGTCGACAACCACCTGAGTTACCACTGCAGCGCAAGGCTTGTTGATGCCACGGCGTGCGAGTTCGCGCTCCACAGCTTGCTGCAGGTGATAGCCAATGTAGCCTTGTGTCATGGCACCGCACTCGGGGAAAGGCATGGCAGGAGTTCCGCCGCCGTTGTTGGCGCTGTACTCAAAAGCGAGGTTTACCATTCCCACCTGTGGACCGTTGCCGTGACCAATCACAACGTCATATCCTTCCTCAACGAGGTCGACGATGGTAGAGGCAGTTGCCTTTACCAGTTCGAGTTGCTCTTGAGGTGTCTTGCCCAGGGCGTTGCCACCCAGAGCTATAACTAATCGCTTGCTCATAAATAATATTAAAAGGGAAGAGGGAGATGTGAGAGGGAAGAGCTGAAAAACGTTCTTCCCTAATCACTCGTCCCTAATCATTCTTTTTACTTCAGGGTTGCGTACATCACAGCCTTGATGGTGTGCATGCGGTTCTCGGCCTCGTCAAATACCTTAGATTGTGGGCTACGGAATACCTTGTCGGTAACCTCCATCTCCTTCAAGCCGAATTTCTCGTAAATCTCGCGACCAACTGAAGTCTCAAGGTCGTGGAACGAAGGCAGGCAGTGCAGGAAGATTGCCTCGGGGTTGGCATTTGCCATAACAGCGTCGTTAACCTGATAGGGGCTCAACAGCTTGATGCGCTTCTCCCAAAGCTCGGCGGGCTCACCCATTGATACCCAAATGTCGGTGTAGATAACGTCGGCATTCTTGGTGCCTTTCTTAACGTCGTCGGTAAGAGTGATGGTGCATCCGTTCTCTTTAGCAATCTTGCGGCAGGTAGCAACGAGTTTTGCATCGGGCATGTTGTCCTTAGGACCACAAGCTACGAAGTTGATACCAAGCTTAGCCGAAACTACCATCAGCGAGTTGGCAACATTGTTGCGAGCATCGCCCATGAAGACCATCTTCAAGCCCTTGTAGCGGCCAAAGTTCTCCTCGATGGTGAGGACGTCGGCGAGCATCTGGGTGGGGTGGAACTCTGTGGTAAGACCATTCCACACGGGAATACCAGCATAGCGGCCCAGGTTCTCAACGATTTCCTGGTCGAAACCACGATACTCGATACCATCGAACATGCGGCCAAGTACCTTAGCGGTGTCCTCGAGCGACTCTTTGTTGCCCATCTGCGATGAAGCTGGGTCAAGATAAGTTACGCCCATACCCAGGTCGTTACCTGCAACCTCAAACGAGCAGCGAGTGCGGGTAGAAGTCTTCTCAAACAAGAGAACGATGTTCTTGCCGGTTAAGTACTTGTGAGGGGTGTTTGTTCTTTTGAGACGCTTGAAATCCTTAGCGAGTTCAAGTAAATACTGGATTTCCTCGGTGGTGAAGTCTAACAACTTCAAGAAATTTCTTCCTGATAAACTTCTTGGCATAGTTTTAAATTGTTTTATTGTTAATAAAATGTGTATTTTGAAATTTGCCGCAAAGGTAAGCATTTTACTCCAACAAAAGAATTATTTGAGAGAGAATTTTTGATTTGTGTTTTTTTTGGTGGCTGGCTAGATAGGAGCTACTAGGAGCTACTAGGTGTTACTAGGAGTTGCTAGGGGGAGTGGTGTGGTGCTTCGCTTTAATCAATGCATAATGTTGAGGTGGCTCGCGCAAATTATAAGAGGGCAGAGGGGAGAGGGGAGTGGGAAGAGCAGTTTTTGGACTCACTTGACTCACGAGCCAATGGCTCGCGCTACAAAAACATCACCTTTGATTATGGTGGCGGGTGGGACAGTTTTTTATTTTTTCTGGAAAAAATGGACCAATAAATGGTGGTTTTCTGGTCGAAAACGGAACTGATGGGACGGTTTTGCGTTTTTTTGTTTTTGTTAGGTGGGAGGGTGAATGGGGGCGCTTCGCTTAAAATTTAATGAAAATTTGAATTAAAATACAGTGTGGCAGTTGCCGCCTAAAGGCGGAAATTAGAGCGCTGTGCGCTAAAATTATAAAGGTGCTTCGCACTAAAATTTAATATTCCGAGCTTGCGAGGCTTTTCGAAGGTGCAGCTTTTCGAATATTATTCCAGACGCAAACGTAATCGGTCCCATCCTCATGGATTATTCGAAAAGTTGCGAGCGGAGCTCGTCTAAAAGCCTGCTGACGCAGGAACTTTGTGCTGCGCGTGGGATCAAACAACTCGGACAACTTGGTGAGAGGTGGGTGGGACAGTTTTGCGTGTTTTTTTCTCACGCAAATATCGCAAATTACGCAAATTGTAAGAGGGAAGTGGGAAGAGGTGAGAGGGAAGAGCTGGGCTGTACCAAGTGGTGTGGGACAGTTTTGCAGTTTTTTTTGTTTTTGTTAGGCGGGTGGCAGTATGTCAATGAGCGCTCGTGATGTTACAAAGGTATGGTTTTTACAAAGGTATGGTTTTGCCGAGGAGGAAGGCAACATTAAAAAATAGTTTGGATTTTTTGTTTTATCAAAAAACAGTGTGTAACTTTGCAATAATTCAAGCAATCTGGTAGAGTCCAGCTCTTGCTTGAAGACATAAAGAAAGCGTTTTTGTTTTATCTTATCACTAAAAATCGCCAAATAATTTAGCAGAAAGATAAAGCAGTCACAAAGCGCCTTTCGTGAGCCAGTACATCATCCCCATTGGCGGGAAACAGTATATGGCATCGCGGGGGCGGGGATGACTGTTTATTTCTGCGTGGGCGTTTGGCGATGCCTCTATGAAAATAAACAAGACAAGTCTCCACGCTATTCTTTTACACTGATTATAAATCCGCCTTAATACGGGAGACTAAAGAGGTGAAAGACTGATTTTTATTATGAAGAAGAGCTTGGTAGTTATTTTTTTATTATTGTCGGCTTTTTGTGCCTGGTCCAAGTATGGCGACGTGAATGGTGACGGAATGGTCAACTCACTTGACATTACTATACTTTATAACATCCTGCTTGGTGACGAGGACTATCCGGGTGGCGATTTGAATTTTGACAACGCTGTTAATTCAAACGACTTAACAATAGTTTATAACGAAATGCTCAATGGAGCAGATGTGGATTATGATGCTACCTATAAGGCTGTGAGCCAAGATCTTGACAGCTACCTTGAAGCCCATAGTGATGCTACTTATGCGCAGATTCAGGAATATGTCGCTAAGTATGGTGGCAATGTGTCAACCTCGGTTGTTGATAATGTGCTCTATATCTCTACCCCCGATGGACGCAGCATCCAAGTGGATAGATATGGTACATTTGCGCCTAATGAGTCGACCGAAGGCGAAATTGATGATTCTCAGATGTACCAGTTGCTTGACGACATAGAGACAACACTTGGAGACCCTGGAGGCTCGAAGGCTTCAGCATCAAATTCGAACCACAGCAATGAAGGCGTGGCATCGCCTGACGATGCTACTGGGTCGCAATTTAATGCCTCGTCAACAAGCACAAAACGGGTTCTCAACCGCCGCAACATCCTGTTATGGTCGCCATGGACAAACAATCAAGCATATGAGAGAAAGTTGGTGAAAAAAATTGCGGATGCCAACAAATTAAGTTATAATGAGATACTTAACAAAAATTGCACATTGGCATCAATTGAACAATTTGCCAACTACGACATTGTGGTGCTTGCCTGTCATGGCTCAAAGAGGGGAGAACTGGTGTTGCCCATGTATAAAAGTGAGTCATTCGGAGACTTGGATGCTCGTTACGGCAAGAAAGGCTATTTAATGACACGTGTAAAAGTTAATGGCAAGTGGGTAAATGGTGTGATACCGTCTTACGACAATGTGAAAAAGAATATTCCAAAGTTGAGCCGAACTATCCTGTGGACGCTGATGTGCCATGCCTATTGTGCCAACTCCGTAATAAGGAAAATTGCTGTCAGTGCCAATGTCGCCGACTTCTACGGAGCTACTAATGAGATAAACACTATCCCACTGGGTTATCTCAAAAAATTCACGCCAGCATTCTACAATGGTGCTACAAGTGAGAAGGCGTTCATGGCGATAGAAAACAAGCGCACAATAGATTATTCTTATACCACCGATGATGGCACAGTGAGCGGGAAATATTGCATGAGTGCTTTATGCGATGTGGTTTACCAGAAGCCACGTGCCATCAATCCCATTGATAACAAGCCACGCGGTGTCATGCGCATCGACCCATCCATGGCTCATGCTGTTGGACTTCAATCTCTGCATGTTCCCAAGAGTAGCGATAATGGCTCAAGTGAAGTGGAGGCCGGATTCTGGTTTAAGAATACCGGCACTCAACAAGTCTCGTTTGTGCCTTTCAGTCAGCAATCTGTCGAGAATGTTGAAGTGGCCTACTATGGAGAAATGATAGGACAATACATTTTAGATGGCAAAACTGAAAATCTTGATGAAGGGCATTATGAATACCGAACATACATCAAAATAGATGGAAGCTACTACTATAGCGATGACACCTATGAGATAGAGATTGGTAATCTGTGTCCCGACAGCAACCACCCCCACATGATTGACTTGGGCTTGCCCAGCGGCACCAAGTGGGCGTGCTGCAACATAGGTGCCAGCTCTCCCACCGAGTATGGCAACTACTATGCCTGGGGCGAGACCGTGCCCAAGGAAGTCTATAATTGGAGCACCTACAAGTGGTGCAAAAAAGGTGATTACTATGAGCTGACCAAGTATTGCACGAGCTGCAGTAACGGCTACAACGGCTTTGTCGACAACAAGACTGAGCTTGACCTCGCCGACGATGCCGCCTATGTGAACTGGGGTGCGGGCTGGCGCATGCCTTCGCTTGAGCAAATGCAAGAGTTGGTGGACAACTGCACTACAGAGTGGACCACAAGGAACGGAGTCAATGGCAGGCTTTTCAAGAGCAAGAAAAATGGCGCGTCGCTCTTCTTGACGGCTGCCGGCGGCCGTTTTGGTGGTGAGCTCCTCGAGGCCGGCTCTTGGGGCTGCTGCTGGTCGCGCACGCTCAGGTCCAGTTACCCGCTCGACGCCTACGACCTGGACTTCGGTTCGGGCTTCGTGGTCTGGGGCAACTGGTACGTCCGCTACTACGGTCAGAGCGTGCGGGCTGTGCGCGTCTCCCAGAATTAGCACCCATCTCCCCGCATCACACGCCCCCAAAACCTCGCTGTGCGCGTGCTTCGACAGCTTTTTATATCGCGCAGTGCCGGAGACGCGTGATGGATGTGATTAACCCCAGGCAAGAGCCTCTTAGAGGGTCGCAACCTGGGGTTAATCACATTTTGGCTCTCCGAGCCTTTTGACATCTTCGAGGTCCCGCGCGATCATTGTCGCTTCGACATCTATAGTTTTCCAGTACATGGCGTCACAAAAGTGCCATTTATGGCAATTTTTTGACATAAAATTTGTATTTTTGATTAGAAGTAACTAATTTTGCATCACAAAAGTGCCGGATATGGCAATTTAATGACATAACAAAATTGTATTATGAGAATTAATCGTCCGTATTATCTTGATCGCTTGATAAATAGCAAGCACAATGGTTTGATAAAAATTGTGACTGGAATTCGTCGTTGCGGAAAGTCTTACTTGTTGTTAGATATATTTCATGATCACCTCAAGGCCTCTGGTGTTGATGAGTCGCATATTATAGAGTTGGCTTTAGATGACTTGCTTTTTTTTGAGTTGCGCGATCCTTTCAAAATGTTGTCTTACATAAGGGGACGCATTGTTGATGATGGGCAATACTATGTTGTTATAGATGAAGTGCAGTTAATGGACAAGTTTGTTGATGTGCTTAACAGTCTGCTTCACATTCGCAAGGTAGATGTATATGTTACAGGCAGCAATTCGCGTTTTTTGTCATCGGACATTGTGACTGAGTTTCGAGGTCGTGGCGAACAGATTCATGTCTATCCACTATCGTTCCAGGAGTATTGCTCAGCCTATGATGGTGATAAGCGCAAAGCGTGGAATGATTATTATACGTATGGCGGATTGCCTAAAATTTTGTCGCTTGCCGATGATGAAAGAAAGGGTGAGTATCTGCGAGACTTGTATAAGACTGTTTATTTACAAGATGTGTTCCAACGTCACAACATTAAAAACAAACAAGAGTTTGAGGAGATAATAAGTATTCTAGCATCGTCTATTGGGGGGGCAACTAATGCAACAAAGTTGTCCAATACATTCAAAAGTGTGAAGCATGTGAGCATTTCAAGTAGGACAGTAAGCACTTATATCGATTATCTTTGTGATGCGTTCATGATAGAGAGGTCTATCAGATATGATATAAAAGGTAAGAAATATATTAATTCTAATGCTAAACATTATTTCACCGACTTAGGTTTGCGTAACGCCATTTTGGATTTTCGTCAACAAGAAGAAAACCATATTATGGAGAATGTCATATATAATGAATTGCGCATCAGGGGATATCGCGTAGATGTGGGAAGCGTAGTTCAGAAAACAACAGACCGAGATGGCAAAACAGTTAGAAAGGTTTTGGAGGTGGATTTTGTTGCCAACAAAGGCAGTAAGCGGTATTACGTGCAATCGGCATATACAATGCCAACTCTAGAGAAAGTGACACAGGAAAAACGTTCTCTAGTTGCCTCAGGCGACTTCTTCAAGAAAATTATTGTTACAGCAGATGACATTAAGGCTAAGCGTGACAGCAATGGTATTTTGACTATCAATCTATTGGATTTTCTATTAGACTCCAATAGTTTGGATTATTGAAGAAAGCAATTTGCATAAAATTCTTGACATTGTGAAATATCTTTATTGTTGCGTTTTTGTGAAGAAAAATGTTGTATTGCATTGTTTGTCGAGGTTGTGTGGTTGTGTGTAAGATTTGTGCTGATAGTGTTTGGCGTTTTGACTAATAATTTGTAACTTTGCACGCAGAACTACAATATACCTTTCTGTAATCATACTCCCCCCAACCCCCTCTATCTTAGAGGGGGAGTTGAGAGAAACATAAATATAACTTTCATTATAATAACAAAACTAATCATGAACAATTCAATTATTAATTTTCCACTTCCAGCTAATGAGCCAGTAAAGGCTTATATGCCTGGATCACCCGAGCGTGTAGCATTAGAGAAAGAACTTGAGCGCCAGAGCAAGCTGGTGGTAGAAATTCCTATCATCATTGGTGGCAAAGAGATTCGCACTGGCGACATGGGCGAAGTTACTTGCCCACACGACCATCAGCACGTTATTGCCCGTTACCACAAGGTGGGCAAGAAAGAGGTTGAGATGGCCATCGATGCTGCCATGAAGGCTTGGAAAGAGTGGAGCTGCACTCCCTGGACCACCCGTGCCGCTATCGTGATGAAGATGGCTGAGCTGCTTGCTACCAAATACCGTCCCATCATGAACGCCGCCACAATGCTTGGCCAGAGCAAGAACTTCTTCCAGGCTGAGATTGACTCGGCTTGCGAGACTATCGACTTCTTCCGTTACAATGTGCACTATGCATCTAAGATATATGCCATGCAGCCTAAGGACGGCGTGGCACAACTCAACCACACCGAGTATCGCCCACTCGAGGGCTTTATCCTCGCTGTAACTCCATTTAACTTCACCTCTATCGCCAGCAACCTGTGCATGACTCCAGTTCTCATGGGTAACGTGGCATTGTGGAAACCATCGACTACTGCATTGCTGAGCAACTACTACTTGATGCAGCTCTATAAAGAGGCAGGTCTGCCCGACGGCGTAATCAACTTCCTGCCTGGTAGTGGTGCATTGATTGGCGAGGTTGCAACCGAGTCGAAATACTTCTCAGGAATCCACTTCACTGGTAGCACTGCCACGTTCAAGTCGCTGTGGAAACAAGCGAGCATGAATGTTGACAAGTACATCTCTTATCCACGCCTCGTGGGTGAGACTGGTGGTAAGGACTTCATCTTTGTTCACCCCAGTGCCGATCCTAAGGCTGTTGCCACTGCTGCCTTCTGCGGAGCTTATGAGTTCCAGGGCCAGAAGTGCTCGGCAGCATCGCGCATGTACATCCCCAAGAGCCTGTGGGCAGGTGTTCTCGAGGACATGAAGGCTATGGCCGCCGAGGTTAAGATGGGCGACGTGATGGATCCAAGCAACTTCATCAATGCCGTTATCGACAAGGCTTCATTCGACAAGGCTAAATCTTACATCGACTTCGCACGCGAGGCCAAGGATGCCGAGGTTGTGATGGGTGGCAACTGCGACTGCAGCAAGGGCTGGTTTGTAGAGCCAACAATCATCGAGACCAGCAATCCTCACTTCAAGTCGATGGAAGAGGAAATCTTCGCTCCCGTGCTCACTGTTTATCCCTACGACGATGAGAAGTGGGAAGAGGTAGTGAAAGAGTGTGATGCCACCTCACCTTACGGCTTGACCGGTGCAGTGTTTGGTCGCGACCGCATGGCCGTTGAGAAGATTACCGATGCACTGCGTTACACAGCAGGAAACTTCTACATCAACGACAAGCCAACAGGTGCTGTGGTGGGTATGCAGCCCTTCGGTGGAGCCCGTGCAAGCGGTACTAACGACAAGGCAGGTGGCGAGTTCAACCTCATCCGCTGGATTATTCCACGCGTGATCAAGGAGACTCTGGTTTCGCCTACCGACTATCGCTACACTTACATGAAATAGAGGGTGAGAGGGAGTTTTTTCTAGAATTCTAGAAGTTCTAGAAAATCTAGATGACTGAATAACTTATACATTTTTCTATAAAACAACTTATTTCAATCTCATGTTCCGCAACTGCTCAAGGTTAAGGGGCGGTTGCGGAAATGGGTGAGAGAACTAATGTATGGATAAGAAACAATTAAAGCCTTGTAATGTAAATGTGAGTTCGGAGACTGGCAGGCTGAGGGCTGTGCTACTGCATCGCCCCGGTGTGGAGATTGAGCGCATGACACCGCTCAATGCTAATGCCGCTCTCTATAGCGACATCCTTAACAAGCCTATTGTGGATGAGGAATACCGCAACTTCAGCGGCGTGCTGGAGCGCTGGACACAGGTATACTATGTGCAGGACATTCTTGAGGAACTTCTCAAGGATGAGGCTGTAAAGACCAAACTGCTTGCCGACAGCCTAAAGGGATGCAATCAAAAAACTGCGAGAGTTATTGACGAGATAGCAGGTGATGACCCCAAGAAACTTGCACAAGTGCTCATTGAGGGCTGCGAAGATCCCAAGTGGGACGGCATGAGTGAGCATCGCTACCTGCTCAAGCCACTGTACAACTTGTTCTTCACACGCGACGCATCGAGTACGGTGTATGACCGCGTGCTCATCAACTCGATGAGTTTCGAGGTGCGAGAGCGCGAGTCGCTCATCTATGAGGCAATATTCAAGCACTTCTTCGGTGTCGATACGCTCAATGCTATGGCGTGGAACCCATACGCTCGCACCGAGGGTGGCGACGTGCAGATTGCCCGTGACGACATGCTGTGCATTGGGCAAGGCATACGCACCAACCGCAAGGGTATAGAATACTTGGCTCAGACCTTCGCCCGCGAGCGTGAGCATTTCACTATCGTGGTCCAGGAGCTGCCCAAGGAGCCTGAGTCGTTTATTCACCTTGACATGGTGTTCACCTTCCTGGGCAAGCACCAGTGCATGGCCTTTGAGCCCATGCTCAAGAAGACAGGCCTCTTTGCCGGCAAGGACACCACAATCATCACCATCGACCACGGCAATATAAGCTACAAGAGCGCACCTAACATTGTGGATGCACTCAACAGCCTTGGCTGGGAGATAGAGCCTGTGATAGGCGGAGGTAGTGACCCATGGACCCAGCTGCGTGAACAGTGGCACAGCGGTGCCAACTTCTTCTCGCTGGGCGATGGCAAGGTGCTTGGCTACAGGCGCAACACCCACACCATCGAAGCCCTTGACCGTGCTGGCTTTGCGGTGCTTAATGCCGAGGACATCGTGGCTGGCAAGGTTGACATGACACAGTATGAGAAATTTGTTGCCACCTTCCCAGGCAGCGAGCTGCCTCGCGCTGGTGGTGGTGCCCGCTGCATGACCATGCCCATCCTGCGCGACTAAGTTTTTAGACGACAATTAAGGACAAAAACACACCCGAGCCGCATTGAAAAACGGCTCGGGTGTGGTGTATTATGACTAACGATATTTATCGGCTGCGTGTGGCGATTTGGAATGAGCTCACGGTGTAGAGTTGGTCGCCATTAGAGAAGCTGATGTTGAAGTCGGCAACGCCGTTCTTGAGCTTCTTGGTAGCCACTACTTCGGCTTGATAACGCACGGCACGTCCTGGACCCAGCTCGCTCACGATGGCAGTGGGGGAGAGGTAGATTTGCTTAGTGCCCGAGACGGTGATAACTGGTGCGATGTCGTAGGCATATTCGTTACCTACGTTGCGGATGTCGAAGATGAGCTTAGCCTGTTCGCCGGCATCAATGCTGTTGTTAGTGATGCTCTCAACAAGTCGTATGTTCTCGATAACGATGTCGGCATAGGGGCTATAGCTGTTGTTCTGCTGGTAGTCGTTGTAGTCATAGCCGTTGTAATAGTCGCTGGTGCGGCTCTCCTTTGTGGTCTTGGGGGCTGTGGCTGCGGCACCCACCACGCCACCAATGGCCATGCCAGCCAGGCGGCCAATGCTGCTGCCTCGCCATCCGCCAGAGATGGCACCAATTGCCGAGCCAAACATGCCCCCCACGCTGGCACCTGTGGCCACGCCGTAGAACTGGCCTGCCGACTGGCAGCTACTCATCATTATCAATGCAGCACTAAAAGCTGCGATAAGTGTCTTTTTCATAATAATCAATGTTTTATAATGTGCTAAAAATTATGTGTTTCGTTGAAATTTTGCCTGCTAAGTTACTAATAAACAAATAATGTGCCAAATTTAATAGACTAACAATAGAAAAAAACGTCTAAATCGACCAAAAGAGTGGATAATATTGCATTCTTTTGACCCCAAAAGTGGCAAACGGTTTAATAATAACGGCATAAAAAATAGAAAACTGTGGTCTATATAGCTGAAAACTAAAAACTTTTTACTAATTTTGCAGCGCATTTTGGTGCTGTGCGGGCGAAAGTGTGCCCCGCAGTTAAAAGGGAATCGGGTGAGAATCCTGAACAGACCACGCTGCTGTGTTTCCCGCAACCAAGTTGCAGCACAATCACGACTATCGTCACTGTCAAGATAATGATGGGAAGGCGGTGCTGCAACGGGATAAGTCAGAAAACCTGCCACGATGCATAAATATTTTAACTGACTAACGGGGTTAAAAGAGTTATGTTAAAACAAATAACAGTGACATTGCTGGCTATTGTTGCGTGCATCTTGGGCTCACAAGCTCAAGACACTAATGATGCGCCGTTAGGTCTCGACACTGTGCAGTATCTTGAGAATGTGGTAGTGTATGGTCGCAAACCATACGCCGAAGTGATCCCAGCCCAGACCCTCGCCGGCAAGAAACTGGAGGGCCTGAACAGTCACTCGATTGCCGATGCCATTCGCTACTTCTCGGGCGTGCAGGTGAAGGACTATGGTGGAGTGGGGGGCATCAAGACTATCGACATCCGCTCGATGGGAACCAACCACCTGGGAGTGTTCTACGACGGCATCCAACTTGGCAATGCCCAGAATGGCCAAATCGACTTGGGCAAGTTCTCGCTCGACAACATCGAGGAGATATCGCTCTACAATGGTCAAAAGAGCGAAATATTCCAGCCAGCTCGCGACTTTGGTTCGGCCGGCACAGTCTACATCCGCACCCGTCGGCCCAAGTTCATGGGCAATAAGAACGACAACTTCAACGTGACCATGCGCACCGGCTCCTTTGGCCTCGCTAATCCAAGCCTGCGCTGGGAACATCGCTTTAAGCCCAATCTCACCATGTCGCTCAGTGCCGAGTACACTTACGCCACTGGCCAGTACCACTTTCGCTATCGCAAGAAGTTTAGCGACGGCACTATTGCCTGGGACACCACCGCCGTGCGCAAGAATGGCGATGTGCAGGCCTTCCGTGCCGAGGGAGCCATCTTTGGCACCCTTGATGATGGCAAGTGGAATGCCAAGTTCTACTACTACGACAGCGAGCGGGGCATCCCTGGCGCGATAGTCAATAATGTGTGGATGAACTCGCAGCGTCAGTGGGACCGCAACTTCTTTGTGCAAGGTGGCTGGCAGCAGCGCCTGAGTGAGAAATTTGAGACGATGGTCAACGCCAAGTATGCGCGCGACTTCATGCACTACAACAATCCCGACACCACGTTGATGCTCATTGACAACAAGTTTTGGCAAGACGAGATTTACGTCTCAAGTGCTAATAAATACACCATCATGCCCGACTGGGACGTGAACCTGAGCGTTGACTACAAGTGGAACTATCTAAACTCCACCCTCACCAATTTTTCCTATCCACACCGTCACACTGCTCTCGTGGCACTTGCCACAGCCCGCACCTGGCGCCGCTTCAAAACACAGGCGAGCTTGCTCTACACAATGATCAACGACCGCTACAAGACGGTGTATCAGGGCGAAACTCTGGCGCACCACTCCAAGTGGATGCACAAGTTCACGCCGGCAGTGTTCATGAACTACCAGCCCGTGGAGCGCTACGACTTCTACCTGCGAGCGTTCTACAAACGCATATTCCGTATGCCCACCTTTAACGACCTGTTCTATACCGACATGGGCAACGCCAATCTGCGGCCCGAGTATGCCAACCAGTTTGACCTGGGCTTCTGGTACCAGCGCTTGCGCGAGGATGGTTTCTTCACTGGCTTGAAACTCACCGCCGACGCCTATTACAACACCATCACCGACAAGATTATCGCCGTGCCAAGCGGTCGCGGCCAGTATCGCTGGACGATGATGAACATAGGCAAGGTGAGGATTATCGGTGTGGATGTCACGGCGCGAGCCACGATGCACATCGCCCGCGACTTCAATGTGGATATAAACCTGAGTTACACCTACCAAAAGGCTCGCGACTACACCGATCCCGAGAGCACAGGCTATGGCGGCACCTATAAAGGCCAAATCGCCTACATCCCCTGGCACAGCGGCAGCGTGGTGGGACGTGCCACTTGGCGCGACCTCGACGTGAACTACAGCTTCATCTATGTGGGCGAGCGCTACAGCACCAGCTGCAACGAGCGTGCCTATCATCAGCAGCCGTGGTACACTCACGACCTGAGCGCAAGCTACACCTTTGCTTTGGGTAGCACCAAGCTCAAAGTCGCTGCCGAGGTCAACAATGTGTTTAACCAGTATTACGACGTGATTATCAACTACCCAATGCCGGGGCGCAACTATAAGCTGATAGTGAAATTTGACTTTTAAACGATGAGAAAAACATTATTCTATATAATAATTATCACGGCTGTACTGGCACTGCTTGGCTCCTGCCGCGAGGATGAGGAGATATACCTCAAGGAGGTGGTGCCCGTTACGCAGCCCGAATACACCTCGGTCGAGGGATTCTATCTCCTCAATGAGGGCAAGAAGGACTGGGACTTGGCATCACTTGACTATTATAATTATTCCACAGGAGAGTATGAGCGAGATGTTTATACCGATGCCAACCCAACCGTTGTTATGGAGCTGGGCGATGTGGGCAACGATATTGGCATTTATGGCAGTAAGATGTATATGGTCATTAACCTTTCAAATAAGGTGGAGGTTGTAGATAAACGATCGGTTAAGCGAATTGGACAAATCAACATCCCCAACTGCCGATATATAAAATTTTACAAAGGTTATGCATACGTTTCGAGCTACGTGGGGCCTGTTGCACTTGCAGGTGAAGGAGGAAGCGATGATGATGTGTATCAGCTTGGCGCAGTGTTTAAGGTAGATACCACCACATTGGAAGTGGTGGATAAGTGTGTAGTGGGCCGTCAGCCCGATGAGCTCGATATTGTGGATGGCAAGATATATGTCGCCAACTCAGGTGGTTATTCACAAGGAGCAAAGATTGGTTATGAGAACACCGTTTCGGTAATAGATATAGAGACCTTCAAGGAGATAGAGCGCATACCCATCGCCAACAACCTGTTAAGCTGCAAGTGCGACAAGCGTGGCATCCTGTGGGTGTCGTCGCGCGGCGACTATCATGGCAATCAAAGCATGCTCTATGCCTACGACACGCAGAAGCGGCGAATAGTTAAGACCCTTGACGTGCGCGTGGGCAACACTTGGATGGATGGCGACTCGCTCTATGTGATAAGCAACGAGTGGAGCGAGCTCTCGAGTGGCTACTCAAGTGGTACCTATAAGATAATAAACACAAAGACCATGGAGGTGGTTAATGAGAACTTTATCACCGATGGCAGCGATGCACGCATCAACAAGCCCTATGGTGTGGCAGTGAATCCCATTACAAAGGACATATATGTGACCGATGGCCTGAACTACATTCAGCTTGGATTCTTGTATTGCTATGGTCAAGATGGCAAGATGAAATGGCGACTAAGAGCGGGCAACATCCCAGCTCACTTTGTGTTTTTGGGAGATAATATCAACGAGCATTAATAATTACTACAATGAGACGAATAATACTATCAATTATTACAATGGCAATGGCAGTGCTGGTTTATGCACAGAACAAGCCTTACATCACTAAGGTTTATGACTTCATGCCAGCACCAGGGCAGTTCATCAACGAGTTGCCTTACACAGATGAACCGGTGTCGAAAGACTCACTATTGAGGCTTGTGGAAGATTGCATCTGCGGCTATGAAAAGCCCAACGGCAAGATTGTGATTGCCGATGCCATGGTAAGCCTGGGTTCATTTGGTGGATATGTGGTGTTTGGTTTCGACCACCCGGTGGTGAACGTGAAAGGCGAGTACGACTTGCAAATATTAGGTAATGCCGCGCAGAACGACCAGCATGCCATCCTGGGTGGCTCGAGCGAGCCAGGCATCGTGATGGTGAGCCGCGACGTGAACTGCAATGGCATGCCCGACGACCCCTGGTATGAGCTTGCAGGCAGCGAACATAACCACCCCAAGACTCAGAAGCACTTTACCATTACCTATTACAAGCCCGACGACAGCCAGTTTGGTCCCCTTCAAACCGGACAATATCATGACCAGTACATACGCTGGACAAGCAATAGCGTTGACAGCATTCAGGAGGGCTATGTGCGCAAGAATAGCTTCCACAACCAGAGCTATTGGCCCCAGTGGGTAGAAGGCGAGACGTTGACCTTCGAGGGAACTAAGTTGCGCTGCAATGCAGTGAATTTCTCGGCCACCAGCAACGATTGGCACCAATACTTCTTTGACTGGGGTTATGTGGACAATCGCCCTGATGAGCGTTATGGCTACAAGAATAACGTGACTAATATCGATGCCGAGGAGCTCAACAAAGGTTTTAAACTTGACTGGGCTGTTGATGGAGATGGTAATCCAGTGGAGCTGAAGAAGATTGACTTCGTGAAGGTGTATAATGCCATATTGCAGGATTGCGGGTGGCTTGGCGAGACATCGACCGAGGTGGCTGGCGCAATCGACCTGCACCCCGATGCAGTGGCCGAGGCCGAGCCTGGCGACGTTAACGGCGACGGCTCGGTGACCAGTGCCGATGTGACCGCACTCTACAACTATCTGCTTGATGGCGACAGCAGTGCTACCATCAATGGCGACCAGAATGCCGATGGCTCAATCACCAGTGGTGATGTCACAATGGTCTACAATATCTTATTAGGAGATTAATCAATGCACAGTGCATAATGCACAATTCATAATGCACAATTCGTAAAGCACATTATTAATTCATTTTATTAATTTATAAATCAATTTTTTTATGAAGAAAACTTTTACACTTTTTGCAGCAGTCGCTCTGACTGCTTCGGCAGCAATGGCCGATGTTATCACGCTTGACTTGAGCAAGCCCATGAACCCCACATCGCTCGAGTATAACGAGCAAGGCATCTGGACTGGATGCTACAACGACGTGGACTACACCTGGATGGAGTTTGGCGATGAGAATGGCGAGTTCCTGCTCTCGCACCTCATTGGTGGTGAAGGCTCATCGTGGGGCGGCATGTACTGGGACGGTTTCTGCCCTGCACAGGGTGGCGACATCACCGACTATGGTGTGGCTGGCTCGGGTGGATCGTGGACAACTAACTATGGCGGCTGCATGGCCGGAGGTGGATGTGTTATTAACGATGATGGTTCGGTGAGTGCCGATGCTTCGCAACCTTACTTGGTGGCTTATTACGGCTCATGGAGCCAGAATCCCACCAATCAGGTGATGTTTGTTGACAAAGATGGCCACACCACCTTCAAGCCTGCAGGTGTGTATGTGTGCAACCATCCTTGGCCTTATTATGAAACCCTGAATGGTGATGCCAGCGCCAGCGCCTTCGATGAGGGCGACTATTTTGAGCTCACAGCTCATGGTGTTGATGCACAGGGTAACGAGACAACTACCAGCATCAACCTTGTGGAGTATACCAACGGCGAGCTCAAGGCGTTGAACGACTGGACCTACTTTGACCTGTCGAGCCTGGGTGAGGTTGAGAGCGTTTATTTTACCTTGAACTCTACCGATGTGGGCACCTACGGCATGAACACCGCTGCTTACTTCTGCATGGATAAGTTCCAGGTTAATGACACTCCCACTGCTATTGAGAGCGTTAACACTGGTAAGCAGGTGGCAAGTGTTAAGTATGTGAACCTTGCCGGCGTTGAGAGTGCCACTCCATTCAATGGTGTGAACATCGTGGTTAAGACCTACACCGATGGCACTCGCTCGAGCAGCAAGATGGTTCGTTAAAGGACTTTATTACCTCATCATTTTTTAAGAAACTTGGCGTAAGCCGAGTGGAAAAAGCAAAATTATTTTGGTTTTCCGCTCGGCTTGCACTAATTTTGTATCTCAGAAATTGAAAAAATATAACCTTTCGTCCCTATTTTTTTATTTATTATTCTGATTTCAAACATTTTATTAACCAAATAACTATATTATGAACAAAAAATTATTACTCAGCTTGTTAATGCTGGTGATGTGCATCTCAGCCTTTGCCCAAGAGACCGAGACATTGACCGTGTTTGACGGAACTACCGAAGGGACAGAAACGTCAACATCAATAGTAACCAACGACTATCTTCCTATATACTCTCGTTACTGGAACAAAGCAGGCACCAAAAGCCAATTCATCATCCCCGCCCAATTTTTGACTCAAATGAAGGGCGGTGACATTACTTCGGTGAAGTTCTACTCAACCAGTTACAGCACCCCCTACACCTCGGCTTCTACTGTCGATGCCTATGTGGGAGAGGTGGGCTACACCACATTTGATGCCAGCGAAGGTCATTTCGACTTTGAGCCCAAAGCTAATTGCACAGTCATCTATCAAGGCAAGATTACCGTTGAGAGAGTGGGCCCTACCAATCAAGAGTGGGGTGAAATGACCATCACATTCTCTGCACCCTACAAGTATCGTGGCGGCAATCTGCTCATTGGCTTTGAGAACACCACCGCCGAAGGCTGGAAGCAGTTCCAATTCCGTGGACAGAACGTGATGTGGCATGCAGGCCTTGCAGGATGCCAATTGACCGACACATATTACTATAAGCAGCAGTGCGACTTTATCCCTTGGACCACTTTCACCTACACACCTGGCACTCTTCCAGCCTATGAGGAGTTCTACCTGGTGGGCACATTCAATGGTTGGAGCCAAGAGGAAGGTATGATTGAGCTTGTTCAAGACGAGGAAGTGAGTGTTGATTATGTTTGCAATGTAAATCTTGAGGCTGGTGCTGAATTTAAAGTTATCACTCCTCAGGGCGACGGCCAGTGGTTGTGGTATGGAGGTGTAGATGAGAACAACGTGGGTTATTTCCTCATACAAAATAATTGGTTCAACGATGAATACCCAGTTGAAATCTACCTTACTGATGGAGCAAACCTCAAAATGGAGGAAGCCGGCAATTATACAATTAGAGTTAGAAAATTGATACCCACTAAGGGAAATCGTGTTAATTCAATGGAGCAATTAGCGATGTATGTCACAAAGAACCAAGTGGTTGCTGGCGACGTGAATGGCGACGGCGAAGTAACATCCAGCGATGTCACAGCACTCTACAGCTTCCTGCTATCGGGCGACAAGAGCGACATCGTTAATGGCGACCAGGATGGCGATGGCGAAATCACCGCGGGCGACGTGACCAAGGTCTATAGCATTCTGCTTGGTATCAACTAAGTTTTAGTGGAGAGGAGAGAGTGAGAGGGAAGAGTGAGAGTTGAGAGAAAATTATCATTTGCCCTCCTCCCAAAACACTTCATCTTCAAAATTAAAAAACAGGCGCGTGGCCACTGCTAGTGTGTGGCACGCACCTGTTTTTTAGTGCTTCATGGTATTAGAAAGGTGGTTATTTCTTCTTGGTTGTGGGAGGGTTTTTCATAGCCTCGAAGATTTTTGCCTCGAGCTCGGCAGCGAGTTCGGGGTTGTCCTCGATGAGCTGCTTAGCGTTGTCGCGTCCCTGGAACTTGGTGCCCTCGTAGGAGAGCCATGCACCACTCTTGTTGATGATTCCAAACTGGATGCCCAGGTCGATGATCTCGCCGGTGCGTGAAATGCCCTTTCCAAAGAGAATCTCAAACTCGGCCTTGCGGAAAGGAGGTGCCACCTTGTTCTTAACAACTTTCACGCGAGTGAGGTTGCCAATGACTTGATCTCCATCCTTGAGCTGTCCAATGCGTCGAATGTCGATTCGCACCGAGGCGTAGAACTTGAGTGCGTTGCCACCCGTGGTGGTCTCGGGGTTGCCGAATAGCACTCCCAGCTTCTCACGCAGCTGGTTGATGAAGATGCATGTGGTGTTAGTCTTAGAGATGGTGGCGGTGAGCTTGCGCAGTGCTTGCGACATGAGTCGTGCTTGCAATCCCATCTTGCTCTCTCCCATTTCGCCCTCGATTTCAGCCTTGGGTGTGAGCGCTGCTACAGAGTCGATAACGACGATGTCGACAGCCGATGAGCGTATGAGTTGGTCGGCAATTTCGAGCGCCTGCTCGCCGTTGTCGGGCTGAGCAATCCACAGGTTGTTGACGTCCACACCCAGCGACTCGGCGTAGAAACGGTCGAATGCGTGCTCGGCGTCGATGATGGCAGCGATGCCTCCTGCCTTTTGCGCCTCGGCAATGGCATGGATGGCGAGAGTGGTTTTACCACTTGACTCAGGTCCATAAATCTCGATGATTCGTCCACGTGGATAGCCACCCACACCGAGTGCGTAGTTCAGACCAATCGATCCGCTTGGGATGACGTCGACATTCTCGATGTTCTCGTCGCCCAGTTTCATGATAGAGCCTCGGCCATAGGTCTTGTCGATCTTGTCCATAGCCACTTGCAGAGCTTTGAGCTTCTCGGGCGATGGAGCGATGCGTTGTGGCTGCTCTTGAGGTTGTACCTCTTGGTTGATAAATAAATCTTCGTTCATAGCTGTATAGTGATTTTTTTTGAGTTATTATAAATTCAAGTCAAGGATTTGGTTGGCGCTATCTTTGGTGTTCACCTTGTCAATGATATGGATTACGGTGCCTTGTTCATCAACAATGAATGTGGTGCGCACGGTTCCCATATAGGTGCGGCCAGCCATCTTCTTCTCTCGCCACACGCCGAAAGCCTGGTTGAGTGTCAAGTCAACATCGGCGATGAGTGGGAAAGGCAGGTTGTGCTTGGCTGCAAACTTCTGATGTGATGCTGCGCTGTCTTTGCTCACCCCCACTAAGGCGAATCCCGCCTTCATGAGTTTGCCGTAGCCATCGCTCAGGCTGCATGCTTCGGCCGTGCAGCCGGGAGTGTTGTCCTTTGGGTAGAAATAAATGATGAGTTTCTTACCTGCGAAGTCGCTTGCCTTAATCTCGTTGCCTTGGGCATCGTGTCCCAGAATCTCGGGAATTTTATCTCCTATTTTCATATTGATGGTTTGTTTTGATGTTGCAAAGTTAATGATTTGTGTGGGTAAATTAGTTGCCCATATTATAAAAATGAAGTTAAGAGTTTATTTTTTCGATTTATAGTTTTCGAGTGATTTTTTAATTTCGCTAATAATTTGGGTTTTTAATTCGGCAGGTTCCAGCACCTCGATGCTACTGCCGTGCGATAGCAGCCGCTCGCGCAGGTCGTAGGTGTTGCGCATGCGGTAGGTGAAGATTGAGTACTTGTCGTGAATTTCCTCTTGCTGGGATGGGTGCAGTGGCAGTGCCCTGAGGTATTTAGCCTGTGTGCTCTCGGCTTTGATGACGATGCGCTTTGGTTCATCTTGATTGGTGGTAATGCCATAGCAGTCGGCAAAGAAATCTTCGGGATCAAAGTCTTGCGGCATCTTGAATTCCTTGTCCATGATGATGACATTTTTCATGCGGTCGAGCGAGTAGGTCTTGATTTTCTTGTCGTTCACGTTAAATCCAATAACGTACCACAGTTGCTGGAAAATCTTGACAAAATAAGGCTCGATGACTACCCCTGACTGCGGATTGGCACGCATGTAGCTCTTGTAGGTGAACTTGATGCAATGATTGAGGCGCATAGCGTCGATGATAATTGGTAGGAACTCACGTGCCGAGGGCACATACTCGAGCAGGATGCGCGACGAAAGGTCGTTAGATGTCGTGATCATGCCGCTAATCGACATGGAGTCGAGCAGCCATTGCTGACGCTTGCTGGCAGTCTCGGTGCCGTCGTGAGCGATGTAGTACTCATAGGTTGCCGAGTTGAACTCGATGTCGATGCCGAGAGTGTCGGCAATGCCGTTTCGGTAGTTGTAGAACGAACGCCGTGGCAGTGGATTGCCGTTGCCGAAATCGCTCTGCTTCCACAACTCGTTAAGTCGCTCACGCGTTATTGAACCATATCGCTCAATGGTGTCGACAATCCATATGTATTTGGCAATAGTGTTGTGAGCCATTTTGAGTTCTGAGTTTTTGAGTTTTGAGTTTTTGAGTTGTGAGTTTTGAGTTGCGTTGCAACGCAACATACTGAACTTATTATTTAGTGGTTTTTTTCTTGAAAATGAAAAGACCTAACATTGTGAGTACAGCATTGAGCAATAGCAACTCGAAGCCGATGGTATATCCAAATTGGTTCTTGAGCCACCACTGGATTACCCAGCTCAAGATAGGAGCCAAGATGCACACGATTGGCACCATGCGGTCCTTCACACCAGCCTTGCACATCATACCATAAGCAAAGAGCCCAAGGATGGGGCCATAGGTGTAGCTTGCTATTGAATAAACCATCTTAATGGCGCTGTCGTCGTTGAGCAGGTAGAAGATATAAATGATGATGCCCATTATAACTGCCATGCCTATGTGCACCAGGCGGCGAGTGCGTCCAAGTTGTGACTCGTCCTGTTTCTTGTCGCTACCTAGAATGTCGACAGTAAACGATGTTGTCAATGCTGTAAGGGCCGAGCCTGCGGCAGAGTATCCTGCAGCAATGAGTCCTAGCACAAAGAGAATTAGCATGATTACAGGCATAGAGCTGTCTTGTGCCACCATGCCAAAGAGTGCATCGTTTTTCTCGGGCATTGCCGTACCGGTGTTACGCATATAGAGCACAAGCATTGTACCAAGCACGAGGAAGAGCCCAACCACAAAGATTTGAGTGATTCCACTTACTATCAGGCCTTTTTTTGACTCTTTTACATTCTTGCTGGCGAGGGTGCGCTGCATCAGGTCTTGATCGAGTCCTGTTGTGGCTATTACCATGAAAATACCAGCGATGAACTGTTTCCAGAAGTAGGTGTCCTCTTTGGGATTGTCGAAGAAGAAAATGCGTGATGAGTCGTCGCTTGCAATGGCTTTCACCATGTCGCCAGCGCCATATCCTAGCGCTTTTGCCACAAAGACAATGCACAGCACTACCGACAGGATGAGGCATAACGACTTGAGGGTGTCGGTCCACACCACAGTCTTCACGCCACCTTGCAAGGTGTAGAGGAAAATGAGTGCGATTGTGGCTATAACATTAAATACAAATGGGATGTGCAGAGGTTCAAACACCAGCATTTGCAGTGTTACACACACTACCAGGAACCTGACGGCTGCTCCCAGCATCTTGCTGATGAAGAAGAACCAGGCTCCGGTTTTATGGGTTTTACCTCCGAATCGGTCTTCAAGGTAACCGTAGATTGATACCAGGTTTCGCTTGAAGAATAAGGGCATGAGCACATAGGCTATTACAAAGTAGCCCACAGCAAAACCCAGCACCATCTGCATGTAGCTGTAGCTTGAACCGACAACATATCCTGGCACCGATATGAATGTAACGCCCGAAATGGGTGCTCCAATCATTGCGATGGCCACGATGAACCATGGTGCTTGACGCCCTCCGGTGAGGGCTGTGTTAGTGTCGGCCTTTCGAGAGGCTAACCATGAGATGATGAAAAGTAGAATAAAGTAGCCAACTATTGTGGCGAGTACAATCCAGGGAGTTGTCATTTGAGTTGTGAGTTATGAGTTATGAGTTGTGAGTTCTTAATTTATTCGGGGTAGAGGAGATAGGGGCGACGTTGCTTTTTGAAACGTGCTACATCGTCTTGCCAGCAGGCGCGGATTTCGTTGGCGCTCTTACCAGCCTGTATCATTTCGCGGATGTAGGTGCGGCCTGCGAGTTTGTCGAAGAAAGGAGTAAAGAACTTGTCGCCAATCTTCAGATTGTTATAAGCATCGATTACATACTCTAAATTCATGCCTTGTGCTATCACGTCTTCGGCTTTGAGATTGTGAAGGTCGACGCCATGGCACAGTTTGTCCATTTGTGGTGGAGTCTTGGCCCCAGGACGGCTGGTGGGAGTGAAAGAGAAGTCATAACCCTTCATGTCGGGGTGGCCATACACTTGGAATGGCCAGTCGGTGCCACGTCCCAGGCTCACGGGTGTGCCCTCGAAGTAGCATGTGGAAGGGTAGAGATAGATTGAGAGCATATTGGGCAAGTTGGGCGATGGTGCTATGGGCAGCTCGTAGCGCGTTTGGTGGGTGTAGTTCTTGCAGGGGATTACGGTGAGTTTGATTTTCTTGCCATCTTTGAGCCAGCCCTCACCGTTGGTCATCAGTGCTATCTCGCCCATTGTCATGCCATGCACCGTGGGAATGGGCAACCATCCCACGCCACTCTTTAGGTTCATGTCGAGGATGGGACCGTCGACGGTCATGCCGTTGGGGTTGGGGCGGTCGAAGACCACAAACTCCTTGTCATAGGCAGCAGCTGCGTCCATCATGTTGACCATAGTGATATAATAGGTGTAGAACCGCAGTCCCACGTCTTGTATGTCGGTGACGATGACGTCGAAACGGTCCATTGTCTCCTTTGATGGCATACGGCTCTTGCCCTCGTAGAGCGAGGCGATGGGGATTCCCGTCTTCTCGTCGACGCTGCTCTTAACGTGCTCGCCAGCGTCGGCCTTGCCACGGAAGCCGTGCTCGGGTGAGAAAATCGTGGTCACGTTGAGCCCCAACTCAAGCATGAGGTCGAGAGTGTGCTTGTCGTGCTTGGGACCCACCACACCCGTCTGGTTGCTGAGCAGCGCAATGCGTTTGCCCTTGAGCAGTGGCAGGTAGTTGCTGGTGCGCTCGGCCCCAACAATCACTGTTGAGTTGGTCCTCGACCTATGGCTCTTGCGTTGCTTGGTGCGAGTCCTGGCATCGGCACTAATGCCTGCCGCCATGATGATTGTGGCAAGCACCAGAGTGAATATTTTCAAGTTTTTCATGCTAAAAATGTTGTCGATAATTCAAACAACAAATTTACACACAATTTTCCTTATCACCAAAAAAACTTTTCAACGGCAGGATAACCGCATGGTGGTAAATGCAGTAATCCCTGCCGCAGGGTGACTGGGCAGGGATTATTATAATTAATGTGTGTGTTTGTGCTATTACTTGGTTGATTTCATCTTGTAGAATGAACGGAAAACGAAGTAGACTGCAATCAGGACGAATGCCCAGCCAAAGTAAGGAGCGAGATCCTTAAAGCTGTCGCTGATGGCGATTTCCATGGCCAGCACACCAAAGAGTGTGGTGAACTTGATGATGGGGTTCAGCGCTACTGAGCTGGTGTCCTTGAATGGGTCGCCCACGGTGTCGCCCACTACGCTTGCGTCGTGTAGCTCAGTGCCCTTGGCCTTGAGGTCGACTTCAACCACCTTCTTGGCATTGTCCCATGCACCACCGGCATTGGCCATGAACACAGCCTGGAACAGACCGAACACTGCAATCGAGATCAAGTAGCTAACGAAGAGGCAAACAGCATCGTTGCCGCCAAATCCGCCTGGCGATGAGAGGCAAGCGAAGCCCAGCGCGAAGCAGAAGATTGCGATGAAGATGTTGAGCATACCCTTCTGTGCATACTCGGTACAAATCTTCACTACTTCCTGCGACTTGCTGATGTCGGCCTTCTTGGGAGCGTTAGCGTCGAGCTTGATGTTGTTCTTGATGAAATCGACAGCGCGGTTGGCACCAGTGGTAACAGCCTGCATTGACGAACCAGTGAACCAGTAAACCACACATCCACCCAGGATGAAGCCCAGGATAGAATAGGGGTTGAGGAGGTTAAGGATTGAGGCTGGATCAACGCTGAGGGTCTTTTGAATCATGAGAATCAACGAGAAAATCATGGTAGTTGCACCAGCCACGGCAGTTCCGATGAGCACAGGCTTGGCAGTGGCCTTGAAGGTGTTGCCAGCGCCATCGTTGGCCTCGAGGTAATATTTAGCTTTCTCAAAGTCGGGGGTGAAGCCAAAGTCGTTCTCAATGTCGGTCTTAGCCTTGTTGATGTCGTCTTCGATAAGCGAGAGCTCATAAACTGATTGTGCATTGTCGGTCACAGGTCCGTAGCTGTCGACAGCGATGGTAACGGGACCCATGCCCAGCATACCGAATGCCACGAGACCGAAAGCGAAGATTGAGAAGTAGTCGCCAAGCAGTGGCACCATGTCGAATTGCGACGAAGCTACATAGGCGATGAACATGAGCAGGAAGAATACCAGTCCAGTCCAGAAACCGCCAAAGTTGCCCGACACAAGACCCGAAAGGATGTTGAGCGAAGCACCACCTTGCTTAGAAGTCTCAACAACTTCCTTAACGTGAGTTGAAGTTGGAGAGGTGAAGAGCTTGGTGATCTCGGGGATGAGGGCTGCGCCCAGGGTTCCGCACGAGATGATGGTAGCCAGGCCAATCCACCAGTTGTTGCCCAGGTCGTGGAGCAAGAAGTAGCTAGCACAGAATGTGGCTATGATCGAGAAGATTGAGGTGATCCACACCAGGCTGGTGAGAGGTTTCTCGAAGTCGAGGTCGTCGGCCTTGTTGTATTTAGATTTCGACAACGCACCGTTGATGTAGTAAGAAAGAATTGAAGTTACAACACCCAGGATGCGCATCACGAAAATCCACACGAGCAATGGAATTTGGAACTCGGTGGGAACAGCCAGCAGGATGAACGACACCAGGGCAACGCCAGTAACGCCGTAGGTCTCGAAACCGTCGGCAGTGGGGCCAATAGAGTCGCCAGCGTTATCGCCAGTGCAGTCGGCAATCACGCCAGGGTTGCGTGGGTCGTCCTCGCCAATCTTGAACACCACCTTCATCAGGTCGCTACCGATGTCGGCAATCTTGGTGAAGATACCACCAGCGATGCGCAGCGCACTAGCACCCAGCGACTCGCCAATGGCGAAGCCAATGAAGCAGCTACCAGCCAGATCCTCGGGCATGAACAGGAGGATTACCAGCATGAGCAGGAGCTCAACGCAGATGAGCACAACGCCGATGCTCATACCTGCCGACAATGGGATATTGAGCAGGTCGAGTGGGCGACGGCGCAGTGAAGCGAAAGCCATGCGGCTATTGGCGAGAGTGTTCATGCGAACACCAAACCAAGCAACTGCATAAGACCCGAGGATGCCTATGATAGTCCATGCGAGAATCAGGATTACTGATCCGATGGGCATTTTAGAAAGCACGCCAAAGTAGAGCGCGATTGCAGCACCAATAAAGAGGAAAAGAATGCCCAGGAACTTGCCTTGCTGCTTGAGATAGGTTGAACATGTCTTGAATATCACATTTCCAATCTCGAGCATCGACTCGTGAGCCTTGAGTTTGCGCACCTTGCTGAATTGCCACAGGCCAAACAGCATACCAAGAATCACAATCAAAAAGCCCCAATAGAGGACGCTGGTAAGTTCGTTGGAAGCGAACCCTTCGGGCATTTTGAGGTCGGCCTCACTCGCCATGAGCGAAACCGGCAGCATTAACATAGCTAATGCAGATAAGAATTTTTTCATATACTTTATAATGATTTAGAATAGAATAGTCTATGTTATAGATAATTAGTGCATCATCTCATGGTTTGTCCAAGATTTGAGCGTGTAAAGTTACTAATAAATAGCTTAAGTAACAAAAATTAGCATCAATTTTTTAGAGTGAGAGTGAAGAGTAAGAGTGAAGATTGAGAGTGGAGAGTGAGTGGAGGGGTGATTAAAAAAACTGGCTTGCGGCGTGATGTCGCAAGCCAGTGATTAAAAAATGCGGGTAGTCAAGAATTGTGGCGATTAGCCATTGTTCTTGGCATTCATGATCTTGATGAGGTCGATAACCTTGTGGCTGTAGCCAATCTCGTTGTCGTACCACGAAACCACCTTGACGAACTTGTCGGTGAGGTAAACACCAGCGTCGGCGTCGAAGATAGAAGTGCGTGGGTCGCCAAGGAAGTCGCTCGAAACCACCTTGTCCTCGGTGTAACCCAGGATGCCCTTGAGCTCACCCTCGCTGGCCTTCTTCATGGCAGCGCAGATGTCCTCCTTAGTTGCTGGGTTCTTGAGGTTAACAGTGAGGTCAACAACGCTGACGTCGAGAGTGGGGACACGCATCGAGATGCCAGTGAGCTTTCCGTTGAGCTCGGGGATAACTTTGCCCACAGCCTTGGCAGCGCCAGTTGACGATGGGATGATGTTGCCAGCAGCAGCGCGTCCACCACGCCAGTCCTTGAGAGAAGGACCATCAACGGTGCGCTGAGTAGCTGTAGTAGCGTGAACTGTTGTCATCAATCCGTTCTCAATGCCGAAAGCGTCGTTGAGTACCTTAGCGATAGGTGCGAGACAGTTGGTAGTGCACGAAGCGTTAGAAACGATGGTCTCACCGTTGTACTTGTCGGTGTTTACACCACAAACGAACATAGGAGCTTGACGGCCATCGTCGCCAGCCTTAGAAGGAGCAGAGAGGACAACATACTTGGCGCCAGCCTGGAGGTGTTTCTCGGCACGGTCCATAGTGAGGTAGAGACCAGTAGATTCTACGATGTACTCAGCACCCACTTCGTCCCACTTAAGGTCGGCGGCGTCTTTCTCGGCAGTTACACGAATCTCGTTACCGTTAACGATGAGCTTGTTGTTCTCAACGTCGGCCTTGATGTCGCCACAGAACTGTCCATGCATAGTGTCGTACTTGAGCATGTAGGCCATATAGTCTACAGGAAGAAGGTCGTTGATACCAACAACTACTACGTCATTCTTGTTGGCTTCTTCAAGCGAAGCACGGAAAACAAAGCGACCGATGCGGCCAAATCCGTTAATACCGATTTTAATTTTACCCATAATTTAGTAAATAGTTTAAAATAAATAATTATTATTACCTAAAAAGTATTATCTTTGCAGAGACTATTGCCCGAGCTAGATGCTAGAAACTCACGCAGGGCAATGGTTTACGACTGCAAAATTAATATATTTTTTTGCAAAACTGCAGTCAATGAGAATAAAATAATTCTTATTATCGGCTCAATTAAGAATGTTTAATAGTTGAGAAGAAAGAGAAGTAACTCTATTTATTAATTTAAAATATCTAAATCACTATGGGTTTTATCAAAGAATTTAAGGAGTTTGCCATGAAGGGCAACGTAATGGACATGGCCGTTGGTGTAATCATTGGCGGTGCATTTGGTAAGATTGTTAGCTCTCTAGTTGACGACGTGCTGATGCCAGCTATTGGTATGCTCACAGGCAATGTAGATTTCACTAAGCTGTCGCTCAAGATAGGCGAGGGCGAGAGTGCTGCAGTGCTCAATTATGGCACATTCATCCAGAACATTATCGACTTCCTTATCATTGCGCTGTGTATCTTCTTGATGATAAAGGCGATGAACAAGCTCACCAAGAAGAAAGAGGAGGAACCCGCACCCGCCGAACCAAGCAACGAGGAGAAATTGCTGGGCGAGATTCGCGACCTGCTGAAGAAGGACAAATGATGCTTGGCATCGATTAGGGATTAGAATGTCCCCATGTACAACAACTGCACCGAGCATGCTCGGCGCAGTTGTTGCTTTTTAAATTGCCATTGAGATGGTGTTAGTCTTGCGCTAACCGGTTGGGGTATTTGAAGCTGGAGCCACCAAGGAACTCACGCATGATGCTGGTGGGTGGAATCTCCTTGTCGTCGACGGGGATGAAGTAGTGGATGAATTTCAAGAGGCGATGAGCCTCGCTGTACTCGGGGCAGTTCTTGGGCACCGACGAGAGGATGAGCTCGGCATGTGGGCGCAGAACGGCAAACTCGATGTTGAGTGCCGAGTTGAACATCATGTCGGCATTCTCCTGATAGGGGGCAATCCATTTCTCCTCGGCATGGCACACGTTCTTCCACTGGCTGATGGTCTCTCGCGCGGTGAAAGCTCCCTTGTTGTAGTCGCGTATGATGCGTCGCAGCAGTCGGTTGTCGCTGGTTGGCACCCAGTTGTGATCGTCGAGCGAGATGCTGGTGAGGGTGGAGATGTAGACCTTGAATTTGGCCGATTCGGGGATGTGCTCAGTGAGCCTGGGGTTGAGTGCATGGATTCCCTCGATGATGAGCACGGTGTCGTTCTTGAGCTTGAGTTTCTTACCATTGTACTCACGCATGCCGGTGACGAAGTTGTACTCAGGAATCTCGACGCGCTCGCCGTTCATCAGTCGCACGAGGTGCTCCTCGAGCAGCTTGCAGTCGACGGCCTCGATGTTGTCGAAGTCGTAGTCGCCATTAGGCAGCAGTGGGGTGTCGACACGGTTGACGAAGTAGTCGTCGGTGGAGAACGAGAGAGGTCGCAGGCCGCATGCCAGCAGCTGGATTGACAATCGCTTGCAGAAGGTGGTCTTGCCCGAGCTCGAAGGGCCGGTGATGAGCACGATGCGGATGGGGTTGTCCTTGTCGCGGAAGCGGCGGTTGATTTCCTCGGCAATCTGCACAATCTTCTTCTCCTGCAATGCCTCGCTCACCTGGATGAGCTCGGAAGCGTGACCGTTGAGGATGGCCTTGTTGACGTCGCCGGCGTTAGACTGGCGCATGATTACGTCCCAGTGCACTTTCTCGGCAAACATCTCGAATGTGCGCGGCATGTCGTGCATCTCGCACAAGCGTGTGGGGTTGTCCCAGTCGGGGGTTCGCAGCATGATACCGTCCTTGTAGCGAATCACGTCCCACACCTTGAGATAGCCCGCCGAGGGCACGAGAGGGCCGTAGAAATAGTCGGCAGTGTCCTCGAGGGTGTAGTAGTCGCTGTAGATTTGTCCGCTCGACTCGAGCAGCTTCACCTTGTCGGCAAATCCACGTTCGGCGAAGACCTTGACAGCGGCCTCGGTGGTGGCCTCATGGCGGTGGAACACCATGTCGTTGTCGATAATCTCCTTCATTCGGTCGTGAATGCGCAAGATGTCGTCGTCGGTAATGGGCTCGAAGTTCTTCTTCCTGAGGTTGCAGTAGTAGCCTCCCGAGATGGGGTGCTCGATGAACAGCTTGGCCCCAGGGCAGGTGTCGGTAGTGGCCTTGTAGAGCACGAAGCACAGCGAGCGCACGTAGACGCGATAGCCCGAGCCGCGTCGCGCATCCAGGAACTCCACATCGCGGTTCTGGAAGAGTTTAAACTTGAGCCCCTGCGAGGCGTTGTTGACCTTGGCCGAGACCACTGGATACTTGAAGTTCAACTCAGGAGCAAAGGCGTTGTAGACTTCAAGCAGCGATGTCCCCTCAGGGAACTCACGCGTGACATTGTTGTTTTTACATCGGATTTGAAGCATGGGTTGTTGAGTTTTTTATAGTTTTTTATTGAATTATTTTCAGTTTATTCTCGGTCACTGTGAAGTGGATGTTGTGACCGGCGAAGGTCATGCCGTAGACCTTGGTTGGGTCGTTGTGGTAGTGAGGCCTTGGGTCGAGGGCGAGTGACTGCCGCAGGGCCTCGAGCTCTTGAGGGGAGAATATTGCCGCTACCTGTTGTGGGATTTCTACATCGAGCGACTGCCACTGAGTGGTGTCGACGAAGCCGCTGCGCGCAGTGGGATGGGCGTCGGCGTAGGCGACATAGGGCTTGATGTCGTAGATGGGCGTGCCATCCATCAGGTCAGCGCCAGCCACGTGCAGCACAGGCCCTTGCGGTGTGTTGAACTCCACCTTGCTGAGCCTAACTGCCGAGAGGCCCAGACGGTTGTGGCGGTAGGGCGAGCGCGATGCGTAGACGCCGATGCGCGTGTTGCCCCCCAGGCGTGGTGGCCTCACAGTGGGGCCAGTGGCCGCGTGCTTGTTGGCCGAGAATTCCCAAATCAGCCACAGGAAGTCGAACTCGTCGATGCCCCGCAGGCTGTCGGGGTTGCGGAACTCAGGCAAGAACACAATGGTACCCTCCAGTGCGCTCACAATGCCACTCTGGCGCGGAATGCCAAACTTTTCATTAAAGGGCGAGTGGAATGTGGCGATGGGAGTGATTTCCATGATGCTTAGCTGTTAGTGCGTTTATTTTTAAGTATTTCAAAAGCTTTTTCCAGGATTGTGTCGCGGCCATTGGCCGTGTCGGCATCGGTCATGTCGACCTTGATGTCGGGCTCGACGCCAAACTCTGTGAGCTTGCCGTCGGGACCTGTGATGGGTGCTGCCGAGAAGCGGATGCTCCAGCCGTTGGGCAACTCGCTGGTGAAAGGCAGTCCGCATCCTCCCCCTGTAATGTCGCCCACAACAGTGACATTGGGCAGCGACTTCATGATAGAGACGAAATTATTGGTAGCGCTGAACGAGCCACGGTTGGCGAGCACGACCACAGGCTTGTTGTAGTGCACACGACCTCGAGCTGGCTCGAAGTAGTAGTGGTAAGGCTCGGAGAATTGGGTGTGGCCAGTGCCATTCTTGTGCTGGATGGAGCCGGCGTAGGTGCGCTCGTTGATAAATCGGGCCACGAGCGTCTCCACGTTGGTGAGAAAACCGCCGCCATTGCTGCGCACGTCGATAATGAGGCCGTCGCTTGTGGCGATGGAATTGAAAATGAGGTCGAGGTTTCCGTCGCCAATGCTATTGGAGAAATCGCCGTAGTACATGTAGGCGAAGTTGTTGTCGAGAATTTGGTACTTGATGCCCGAAGCTCGTCGGTAGTTGAAGTGCAGGTAATGGTCGTCGATGAGGCGCTCGTCGTAGTTGACAGGATATTGTTCCCAAATCCAGTAGCGCGACACGTCGAAAGCCGAGATCAGATTGGTGTGCCCATCCTGCAGTTCCTTGAGCATGTCGGAGCACAGGTCGAAGAGTTCGCGGCTTGTGATGTCGTCGTGGATGCGAGCGCGGTACTTGGCTTTCACCTGCTGCCAATCGACGTCCTTGTAGGCAAAGAAGCAGTAGTGCTCGTCGAGGATAGTCCACAGTGCGTCGAAGTTGCCATAGGGGTCGTTGTCCCACTCCACCTGGTTGTGGCAAGCTGTGAGTGGCAGTAGCGCAATTAAAGCAATCAATATGTTAAGCAGTTGTTTCATTGGTACATCGACGAGATTATGTTGTTAGTAGACTTGGCCTTGTGCTTTGGACTCACGCTCAGGAACTCGCCACCGATGCCAATGACCAGGTAGTGGGCTATGTCGCGGGTGCTGATGTGGTTAATCCACGAAGTGCTGAAGCGGTTGCGGTAGCCAATGCGGAGGATGGTTCCTCCCAGTTGCAGGTCGGCCAAGAGCATGTGGTCGAGGTCGAAGCGGTTGCCCCACCAGCCCATGTGTGCGAGATTGCTGCGGTTGCCCAGGTAGATCTCGTAGTAGGCCTCGTCGTAGTCGGGAGCGAAAAACACACCCACCACAGGAATCGATGCCTGGTAACGCAGCGTGATGGGCAGTCGCTTGATGTGAGTGTTGTAGATAGCCTGGCCCATGATGCCCACGTTCCAGTGGATGCGTGCCGAGACCACGTTGTTGCTGTTGTTGGCATTATATAGTACCCCGCCACGGAACTGCGTGTCGCCACCCAGGAGCAGGTGCAGCCCAGGCGTGATGGCATTGCTCCAGCGGTGCATGAGTGCCCATCGTGCATCGAGCATGAGCGCGTGCATGGTGTGGTTGCCAGCGGGGTTGTGAGTGTAGTCATAGTCAACCTCGAGGCTAAGCTGCCTGTTCCAGTGTGTGGGCGAGAACCCCGTGGCCTGCTGCGCCTCGTAGCCGATGGCCATTGCGTGGCCGCCGTATTTCACAGGCGTGAGATAAGAGTCGAGCAGCGATGAGTGTCCGTATTGCGCTGAGAACATAGACGCAACAGGTCGCAGAGGCTTCTCGTCGTTACTGTCCTGTGCCAGTGCGCACTGGCAGCCGCATGCCATCATGAGCATGAAAACGAGAAAAGCTATGTCGACCTTGTGTGTCATAATATATTATATATTTTAGGTGTTGGTGTTGTCGAGGTCGTCGAAGAGGCGAGTTTGGCCAGTTAGCATATCGCGCACTTCTTGCTGATCGATGTCGCTTGCTGGAGCAGTGTCTTGATCAACATCTTGCGATTCGACATCTTGAGGTTCAGGTTCCTCGACTATCCTGGGTTCAAGTTCGGTAACCGAGTCGACCTTGTAATTAGTGAGTCGCTTGCCCTTGGCATGGAAGCTCTTGACAGCGATAAACTCCTGAGCATCGACGATGAGATTGTCGCGCACGCTGTCGTCGCCTCCAAACTTGACCTCAAATCGCGGATACTTCTCGCATGTGAGGGCGATGAGCGACGAGTCGGGGTTATCGCCAATCATGCGCTGCTTCTTGGCGTTGTCGTCGAGTGTGAAGCGCTTGAGATAGACGTAGCCCTGGTCGGCGTCGTTGAGAATCGCAGTCCACACCAGG
The DNA here is from genome assembly GCA_002353285.1 of Porphyromonadaceae bacterium UBA2751. Taxonomy (GTDB): domain Bacteria; phylum Bacteroidota; class Bacteroidia; order Bacteroidales; family Muribaculaceae; genus Sodaliphilus. Next base: position 40,957 of record DEJJ01000020.1, read on the forward strand.
CTTGGGTCATACTTCATGATGCGCAGTATTCCCTCCTCATAGTGATTGGTGGCCTCGCTGCTTGTGGTGTAGAAGTCGCCGTTGCGCATGATGACGAGGATGCGGTCGTCGCCAGCAAACTTGCCCAGCGACACTCCGTGCCCCTCATAGTTGATGCGCAAGATGTCCTGATCGAACCACACCTCGCGGTCGTCGAGCGTGGAGCGTCCATGTTCCTTGAGCGTGATGCGGTGGATTTCATTCTTAGTCACCATGTTACCACGCACCGTCTTGCCCTTGATAGCCATGTCGGCCAGGTCGACGTCGAATTGCAGTACTCTCAGGTGCTTCTTGGGCTTTAGAGTGATGCGGAGCACCTCGGCCTCGCCATTGGGGTTGACCGTGAACCACAGCACTTTAGAGCCGGGCTTTCCTTGAGTGATGTCATATTCCTTGTCGCGTGTAACGCCCGTGATGGCAAATCGCTTCATGTAGGTGGTTCCTCCCCGACCGTCGGTGTAGAGAGCATTGTAGATTGTGCGGTTGTCGTTGCGCTTATAGACCCCGACATGCATCACATGCTTGCCGACGTAGATTTTCTCGGCCACCTTAATAACCTTGTACTTACCGTCCTTATAGAAGATAATGATGTCGTCGATATCGCTGCAGTTGCATATGAACTCGTCCTTTTTGAGACCCGTTCCAATGAATCCCTCCTGACGGTTGATGTAGAGTTTCTCGTTGGCCTCGGCAACCTTGCTTGCGACAATAGTGTCGAAGTCGCGAATGGTGGTCTTGCGAGGATGCAGGTGACCATATTTCTTCTTCAAGTTCTCATACCAATTGATGGTGTGCTCGACGAGGTGTGCAAGTTTGTAGTCGATGTCGGCCAGTCGCTCGTTGAGCATCGCGATGTAGTTGTCGGCCTTGTCGCTATTGAACTTAACGATGCGCTTCATCTTGATTTCCATCAACTTGAGGATGTCGTCGCGAGTGATTGCTCGGTAGAACTGTGGCTTGAAAGGGTCGAGCCGCTTGTCGATGTGGGCTACGGCAGCATCCTCGTCCTTGGCTTGCTCATAGCCTCGGTCCTTGTAGATTCGCTCCTCGATGAAGATTTTCTCGAGCGAAGCGAAGAAAAGCGATTCCATGGTGTCGAGTCGCTGAATCTCGAGTTCACGCTTGAGTATATCCTTAGTGTGGTCGACGCTGAACTGCAGCAGGTGGGTGGCAGTGAGGAACTGCGGTTTCTCGTCCTTGATGACGCAGATGTTGGGCGAGATACTCGTCTCGCAGTCGCTGAAAGCGTAGAGGGCATCGATGGCCTTGTCGCTCGAAGTGCCAGGCTGCAGGGTGACGATAATCTCGGCTTGCGACGATGTGTTGTCCTCCACCTTCTTTATCTTAATCTTGCCTTTCTCGGCCGCCCTCAAGATGGAGTCGATGAGAGTGCTGGTGGTCTTGCCATAGGGCAGGTCCTTGACCAGCAGCGTTTTGTTGTCGAGCTTCTCGATCTTGGTTCGCACTCTCACGCTACCTCCTCGCTCGCCGTCGCGATAGTTGCTCACGTCGACGTAGCCGCCAGTGGGGAAGTCGGGGAATAGCTGGAAATCCTCTCCCTTGAGATAGGCGACAGCAGCGTCGAGAATCTCGTTGAAGTTGTGAGGCAGGATTTTACACGAGAGCCCCACGGCAATACCCTCGGCACCTTGAGCCAGCAGCAGAGGGAACTTGACAGGCAGAGTGATGGGCTCGCGGTTGCGTCCGTCGTAACTCAGAGTCCAGTCGGTGACCTTGTTGTCGAAAGCCACCTCGAGAGCGAACTCGCTAAGCCTTGCCTCGATGTAACGAGGAGCCGCAGCGCCGTCGCCCGTGAGGATGTTTCCCCAGTTACCTTGAGTGTCGATGAGCAGTTCCTTTTGGCCAAGTTGCACCAGAGCGTCGCCAATGGATGCGTCGCCGTGAGGGTGGTAGTGCATGGTGTCGCCCACGATACCTGCCACCTTGGTGTAGTGACCGTCGTCACTCTCCTTCATCACATGGAGTATGCGTCGCTGCACGGGTTTGAGACCATCCTCGATGTGAGGAATGGCGCGCTCAAGAATCACGTAGCTGGCATAGTCGATGAACCAGTTCTCATACATGCCCGAGAGCTGCAGTCGCTTGTCTTTCTTAGCAGCTGTGGCATGGGGGGTGGTGGAATCGCTGGGGTCAGTTGAATCTGTTGAATCGGTTGACTCAGTTGACTCAAGTGACTCAGTTGACTCGGTCATACTCCCCCCGGCTCCCTCTATTTTAGAGGGGGAGCTTTGTCCTTTAGCGTTGTCGTCGATGGGCTCCAGGTCGTTGGGTATGTTATTATCGTCGTTCATTATAGTTCTTTACAAGATATAAAATATCTATGATAGTAAATAATTGGCAAAATTAGTAATTTTTGGTGAGAAAAACGATATTAAAAAATAAAAAGTTTGGTCAAACAACTTACACAACCTGGAAACAACTTGCACAATTGGCTTTAATCAATGCATAATGCACACGTTAGATACTGGGTGGGTCGCCTGCGGCGAGAAATTAAACCGTTCGCTTTGCTCACTCAAAATTAAATTATTTTTGGATGCTGGTGGAGTCGACTGCGGTTTATTCAAAGCACAATAACGTTAGATACTGGGTGGGTCGCCTGCGGTTTATTCAATGAATAATGCACGATGCTCAATTTTGCCGGCTTGCGCCGGAAATTGAGTCGAGTTTCAATGCCCTTTGGGCACCGCACACCACGCTTCGCGTGACTTATGCTTTGAAATCTCCCCGAGCTAAAGGTTAGAGCTTCGCTAAAATTAATATGGTGCTTCGCACTAAAATTTTTTGTTATGAATTTTAGAGTCGAAGACTCTCTAATTTTCATGTGTGCAGCACATGGCAAAAAGTATGGTAGTTTTCCTCTCAAAAAGCTGCACCTATCGGTGTCGAAAAGCCCTTAATCAATGCATAATTCATAATGCACAATGCACAATGGGGGCTGCGCCTTGAGTTAATGCATAATTCATAATGCACAATGCATAATGGGGCTGCGCGCGGATGCTTTATTTATCTCAAAAAGCTGCACCTATCGGTGACGAAAAGCTGGCTTACGCCATTTCTTTTATAGTAATCCAAACATCAAGTTTCTTGATGTTAGATGTGTCGTTGTCGTTCACTTGAATGCATTCTTCTTTTGTTCGATGAATCTGATCTGGGAAGTCACATATAATTTCACCAGCTATGTCATTTACCATTTCATAATCTTCTTCAACAGGCAAAGAGTTAACATAGGCTATTATATGTAAGAGTTTATTGTTGACTCCTAAAGTCACAGCAACCAAATTAGGCCTCAGGTTGCTCTCAATCGCCCTTTGTGCCGACCATTTTAATGTGTCTTTATCATTTTTTTCCATTCTTTTTGAGTCACTGAACCGATTGCCACGTTTATTATATCTAATTAAAAACCATTCGTATACACCAATTAGAACGAAAGACAAAAACATATAAGCCCAAGAGCGATATGGCATAGCTTGAACGCCCGATATCCAATAAGCAAAACAAATTAGATAAGGTATGAAAAAATAAATCTTACGTCTTGATAAAAGAAGATTAATTAACAGGACAATTAGTAAAGAAACAAATAAAACAACAGCACCAAAACGGAAAGTTATACCCATAGCCACATCTTGTTTGGCTAAAGGGCACACCCAGTTTATTAGATCAATGCCTAATAAAAAGATTACACAAATAATAATATTCAAGATTATTAGTAATATAACTCTCATTTTGATATTATTTTGCCATAATTCAATTACCAATATTCCACTTCATATATTGCTTCCTGAATTTGCAAATCATCATTTATGCTATACATCCATTCAGGTCCTCCATCTGTTGCCATTACAGGTTCTTTACCCAAGACAAAACTTCTTGTTTGAGATTTTGGTTGGAACAACGACTGTTTCTGCTCTGTTGATAATTTTATATCATCGCGCACAATGAAATTGTAACCATCCAAATTAAAGCAGCAGAAGACTCGACTCTTAATATCACTAATGATGCCAACATACGGAGTTGTGTCAAAATCGGTATAAAAAGATACATGATTTGTATGTTTTGGAGAAAAACACATTACTACTATACCATACTCAGTAGAGTATTTGTTTCTCACAAGAATGGGCACAATACGGGTCTTAATTAACTCTATATAATTTGTGTCAATCAATTCAGCGAGTCTTACTTTAACTACAATCGAATCATTGCTATTTTCATATGGTTCTATGATAGCAGAATCATTGAGCGTTGGTTTTGGGACTGATACTTGTTTTGACGTTGAATTTGAGCCTTTTGAACTTGATAACTCTTTTTGCCCTCTACCACCACAAGAAAGCAACAAGCCACAACAAGCTATTGCAAGAATTATATGTAATCTTAGTTTTGCCATAATTCAATCAGTTTTCTGCCATCGGCAAAGATAGCGATAGTTCATTAATTAAAAATGAAAAGTCTCATAATTAATATCAACTTTTAAATCTTTTGCCAGCTTTTCAATTTCATTTTTCTTAGCTTTCATATTGTTTAATGGTTCTAAACACCTCTTTGAATTACACCAAAAAGGTTCAATCTCATTGCAATAAATCGCTACTGCTCCTTTATCTTCAACTACTTTTATAGAATCGGCTTTAGGATAGCAATATATTTCAATCTGTTTTTCTATGATTCCTTCATTTTTTAAAAGGACAATCAGATAATTACCAATCGCAGGTTCATCCATTTCTTGTCTTATCAAATAATCGCCATCGGAGCAGCATTTTTTGGGAGGAAGAAGGGTGTCTAATCCCTGTCCCTGTAAGAAAACACTGAATCCCGCACTGGCCACAAAGAAAACTGCGCAGTATATCTTAAAAAGCAACCAGTGCTTGAACTGCTTGTTTATAAGAAAAAACAAAACCAATGATGAGAGAATCGTTACCCAAACTATCATGTAACCTAAGCCCCATCGCAAATGTTCACTTCGTTTTAGCGAGAATAGTAAAACGACACAGATTGCCAGACAGATAAGATGAATAGCAAACAGCCACTTCACTATCATGCGACGATTAGTTATTAACAACTGTTTCATAATAAAAGGTTTTATCAATTAGACAATAATGGTTCTTTTGACTCAAAGAAAGCATGCTGGAAGTTATTGTCGGTGGGATAACCCGAAATATTTTTGCGGCACCAGTCTTCTTTTAAGGAAAAGTGAGTGCTCTCATCACCATCTTTATAGATACAGACATCTAACGTGTCATTATTGTTTCTATTGACAAAGGTAAACAAGTTCACTGCAGCTCCTTTCATTTGCCCATTAATTCTTTCGGATTGAGAGACTTTACTAAGAATTTCTTTGGGATTGGCAGACGGCGGAAGATTGTAGCCATATGCCGATTTAAACGACACGAACTCATAATTGTCAATGTCGATATCAGCTGTCGTCTTCTTACAACCAGGTAGCAACAAGCCCAAACAAGCTATTGCAAGAATTATATGTAATCTTAGTTTTGTCATAATTCAATCTGTTTTTTGCCATCGGCAAAGATATTAATATAATCTCACAAAGCGGCACCTATCGGTGTCGAAAAGCTGGCTTACGCCAGATTATTTATATTATCTTGCCATAATTCAATCTGTTTTCTGCCATCGGCAAAGATAGCGGTTTTTCGTTAAATATCATTTATTTACTTTTGCTTAAACGATTCTTTTTTATGACAAACACCTTCTTAATCAAGTAGATGATTGTCAATGTTATATACGTATAAATTAGTTGGGCTTCGGCTGTGCACCACCATTTCTGCCCATACCAGTTTATTGTCCTTCCATCGGGCATAACCTCACTAAAATTTCCATAGCATATGTCCTGCGGAATTCTGTTGATTATAAAGTCAATAACATAATACACCACAAGATACAGAATGCATTCCACAATGCACCAGCGACTTGTTGTGAGTACGCTGCGGTCTATTTTTGTGAAGTACAAGAATATTATAAACAGCAAATTAAACCAAGCCAAAACACCTGGCACTAAAAAAAGAGCAACACCCATACCATAGCCTAGCGAGCCATCTTCATTGGAGTCGGTAAAAACCAGCGCTCCAATATACATAACAAACATAACAAGTAGCCAAGTGACTACAGTGATGAGATAAGCACGCACAAAATGCCAGAACTTCAACTTTTCCTCAGCCATAATTCAATCTGTTTTTTGCCATCGGCAAAGATATTAATAAAATCTCACAAAGCTGCACCTATCGGTGTCGAAAAGCTGGCTTACGCCAGATTATTTATATTATCTTGCCATACAGTTATCTGCTATCGGCAAAGATAGCGGTTTTTTATAACTATAGAGAATTATTGTATTTCAACAATAAAGCGTTGGCGCGTTCGACGATGCTTGGGAGTTTCGTGGCATTACCATTTTTCACGCAATTGCTCAAATCATTCATGATATGAACAAGCTCTAAACACAATGTCCCCTCATTGGGGATCCAGCACTCGGCTGCAGCCTTTTTAACCATGAAAACATGTGTGGTTCCGTCTTTTCTGACCTGATTTTCATCTGGTCGCATAAACCTTGAGTCATAAACAAAAGCCTCGAGAAGATTCTTTATAGGCTCAACTACTTCCTGATTTACCTCAAGGGTATATTCGTTGTAATAGTCTTCTTTTAGCTTTGGTAACTTTTTTCTGTCAATTTCAAATCCATAACCAAAATCAAATTTATACCAAACATTAAATTTAGCTTCACGCAGCACAAGTATTCGCTCATTTTGTCTGTTTGGTCCACCAGGAATCCAGCATTTTAGAGCATACTCATTTGTGAAGGATGGAGTGCATATATAGGCGAATTCATTCCACTGCCCAATCAATAATTCTGAAAGATACACATCGTAAATACTAGTATATGGACTATATATGCCTGAACTAGCTGGCACTAACCTGTCTTGAGCCTTGCCACTAAATGCAGCTAAACTTAGTAAAATTATAAGCAATATCTTTTTCATTTTTTTTGGTTTAAGTTGTGGAACGATGGGGTAGCTGTGAATGCAAAGTTGTTTTTGCAAAGATACAACATTTTTCTTAAAAAGTTACATCTCCATGCCACGGGGCATGAAGATGTAACAAGATGCTTAGAATAAAGCTGTGATTACCATTCTAGTGGAACGGTTAGCTTGAACGTGATGTTGCGGCCCATGTTGAAGACGCCTCGCCTGCCAGTGACGGGATTGACGTCGGTCATTTTCAGTCGGCTCAAATGGTTTTGATAGGCCTTGTCGGTAAGGTTGTTGGCGATGATGGCCAGTGTTGCCACACGGTTGCCACGATACATGATGTCGGTTCCCGCCGAGGCGTTGAGCAGTGCATAGGCTGGCGTTGCGGTTTCGGTTCCATAAGCCTCGTAGAAATGATTCTGCTTGAAATTATAATCCAGACCTACCGAAACATAAGAGTTGTTGAACAAGCGGCCGTCGTGTGTGAACTCATATTTCACATCGGTGCGCCAGCGTGGAGCAGGTGTGAAAGGCAGGTTGTGCGACTCGGGGGGCTGGTGAAGCAGGACGGCGCGCACGAGGTCGAAAGAGGTGCCCAGATGCAGGTTGTGCATGGGATGCACGTCGATTGACAACTCGCCTCCCCACAAGCGGCTGTCGCCACTGTCGAAACGGAAAGTGTCGTAACCCTCTTCGACCACTTCGTTCACGCGGTGCAGGAAGATGTAGTTGTCGATGTGGCTGATGAACATGTTGAGCTGCAATGACACATACTGATTGGTGAAGTCGGCCCCGAGGTCGAACTGGAGGCTGTATTCAGGCTTGAGGCGCTCATCGCCCAGCTCGTAACGAATTGAGCCCTCATGAACACCGTTGGAGGTGAGCTCGCTAATGTTGGGCGCACGGAAACCGCGCGACACGTTGGCACGCAAGTCCCAGTGTGGCCCGGCATGCAGTACTGCTCCCACGCTGCCCGTCACTCCACCGAAGTTTCGGGTCATGTCGTTGAAACGCATGTCGCCATCTTCTTCGAGGGCGTTGCTGTGCAAGTGACGGTGGTCGTAACGCAAGCCTCCGTTGAGGGTCCAACGGTCAAAATCCTTGCTGGTGGTGACGAAGATTCCAAAATCAAAGAGGTTATAGTCGGGAATAAGGAATTCCTCGCCGGCATTGAGTGAGCGCTGGTACATACCACCGATGCCGCCAGTAACACGCCAACCGTTCATGGCTCCAGTCACATAGTGCACATTGTAACTGAGAGTGTGTAGCTTGAAGTAGAGTTCATACTCATTAGGACTCTCGGCATCTTCAAATTCCTGACGGCGATTGAGCTGGTAGCCCAGCAGAGCATTGAGTTTTCCGTCGCCAATGTAGAACGAGTTGTCCCATGCCGCCTTGTAGTGGTAGACCTGCTGATAGGGCATGCCGTGGCTATACTGCTTAAGGCGACCGTATTCACACACGAGATTGCCCGACTCCTCGTCGCGCTCACCCTCGACAATGCTGGGTGTGATGTTGTAGTAACTCAACGTGAGTCGTGAGTATCCCCATGAACGGTTGATGCCACCCATGAGTTGCGCGGCCCGCTCGTGGAACTGGCTGTTGGGCACATAACCGTCGTAGCGGTTCTTGTAGGCGTGGGCCATTTTCTCGCTATAGCGAGCGTTCCACACATTGCCATTCTTGTTGCCCGAGAAGTAAAGCGAATAGTCGAAAAGACCATTATTGGTTTGATACTCAGTCGAGAAACCAGCACGCATCTTGCCCTTGGGCACTATGGGTGATGAGTTGAACCGTAGCACGCCTGCCAGCGCGTCGCTGCCATAAACCAGACTGCCTGGGCCCTTGAGCACTTCGACCGAACTCACGCTAGCGGCATCAATCTCGATGCCATGCTCGTCGCCCCATTGCTGGCCTTCTTGACGTATTCCATCGCTCACCACCACGATTCGGTTATATCCCATGCCACGGATGACGGGTTTGGAAATGCCGCTGCCAGTGGTTATTTGCGACACACCGGGAATGGTGGTAACGGCGTCGATAATATTGGTTGCTGAAACCGATTCTAATTGGCGTGAAGTGAACAAAGACACTGGTGCCGAAGATTCTTTTAGCTTGGTGGCACCTGTAGCTCCTGTGACCACCACTTCTTTAAGGTTAAGATGACGATAAAACACGTCGGTTGTATCGACTGTTTCCTGGCACCATGCTAGCGTGCCAAGTGCAGTCATGAGCGTAAAAAATATGTATTTTCTCATTCTGTAACAATTAAAATAGTATGTAACATGGCACTACATTCCCGCACCTAGATAGTGTGCAGAAAGCAGTGATTTTTTTATAAAAAAAACGGTTGAATGTTACAGAATGGCGGGTGGGGCCCGCAGAGATGTCACTCCATGATAGGCATCGACAACAGCCTCGGCCACAGGTTTGACGACAATGGCCACCATGACTGCACAGGCTTTAAACTCTTGTGGTTGAAACTCGGCTATGAAGCGCTGGCTCATGAAGCGACAAACCACGCAATCGTCGACAGGTGAGGAGTATTGCGTGATGTGGCCTGCATGATGCACATGTTCAACGCAGTCATCGCAGTCGATGGGTGTCGATGGCAGGGAGTGAATGTGAAGACAAGAAAGCAGTATGGTCGGCAGGAATACCGACAGTAGAATCCAGGCTGATATTTGCTCTCTAAGTTTCATTTTGGTTGCAAAGATAATGCTTTTAGGTTAAGACAAAACAAAACCGGCTGTGTATTTTTTATAGGATTAAGATTATTTGGATAAATTATTGAGTGCTGTTGAGTGTTTTTAGTGTACATTTGTGGCGTAAAATATTAAAACATGAAGAACTATTTATTGATGATGGGCAGCATGTTACTTGCAGTGATAGCTGCATTGCCCGTCGAGGGAAACACAGTGATGAATAGCACAGGAGTGAAGATGATGGTAATGAGCGACCCGCACTTGCTGGCACCGTCGCTTGCAGGCGATGGTAAGGCCGCTAAGCACTTGGCATCGAGCGACATGAAGCTGGTGCTCGAGAGTGACGAGATAGTGGTGCGCATGGTTGACGAGATTATCAGGCAGAAGCCCGAATGGCTGTTCATCACCGGTGACCTCACCTTCAATGGCGCTCGTGCCAGCCATGAACGAGTGGTTAGCCACTTGGCGCGTCTTGAGAAAGCTGGGGTGAGAACTCTCGTTATCCCTGGCAACCACGATGTTAACTGCCCCTATAGCAAGAGTTACGCAGGCGAGGTGGCCGAGCCAGTGGCCACGGTAACAAGCGAGGAGTTTGCCCAGCTTTATTCGCCCTATGGCTATGGAGCAGGCTCGACGCGTGACCCTAACTCACTGAGCTACACTTGCGAGCCAGTAGATGGGTTGATGCTACTGTGCATCGATAGCAACCGCTACGGCGAGAACCGCTTGGGGGGTGATGGGGAGAAAGTGGTGTATCACAACGATGGCGCTGTGAAACCTGAGACTCAGGAGTGGATAAAAACGCAACTCGATGATGCCAAGGCTGGAGGCAAGCGTGTGATTGCGCTGATGCATCATCACCTGGTGGAGCACATCGATGGTGAGGCAAAGCTGCTGCCAAACTATATTGTCGCTGACCATGAGCAAGTGGCAAAAGTGCTGAGAGATGGTGGCGTGAAGGTGGTTTTCACAGGTCATCTTCACATTACCGACGCAGCCACAATAGGAGGAATAACCGATGTTGCCACAGGTTCGGCTTCGACCTATCCATTGCCCCTGCGCACAGTGCTGATAGATGATGACATGAAATGGATGAGCATCAGCACACGTTTCTTTGATGATCTTGATGAGAAACTGTTGCAGCGAGGTCGCGAGCAGGTGGAGAAGAGTGCCGTAACGGTGGCTGGGATGCTGTCGCGCAGGTTGTGGCCTAAGATTGATGGCCGCATGGGGCAACTAAAACAGATGCTCGAGATGCAGGGCCTAGAGACAACGAAGCTACCTCATAGCTCTCAAGAACTCAGCGACTTGCTGGTTCGCCATTTGTGTGAGCCGTTGACTAAGAGTCTGCTTGAAGTGTCGCGAGGTAATGAGAGCGAGCATCAAGCAGCTTCAGTAATTGATGAAATAAAGCATGGAGTGAAAGGCATGATGGTGGAGTTGCTTGGCAACGAGGGTGAGATGATAGCCGAATTCTTGATTGATGAGGTTTTTCCTCGTGTGGAACCCATGCTGAAGAGTGCTCTTGAGGATGTGAACCATGTGGGCGCAAGCGACGAGAGCCGCACCCACGACCATGAGATAGAAGTTGAGTTTTAGTAGGATAGAAAAAAAAAGCGACCTGCGAAGGGCCACTGCCATCGCAGGTCGCAAAAGCAACGTTTTTTTTCGAAAAAAGTTATTTCATCTTAACCGAAGCAAGGATGCTATTGAGAGCCTTCTCGGCCTCGGCCTCTTTGTCGGCAGGAGCTTTCACTGAGCCCATAACGCCCTTAGTGCCTTCAAGAACCAGGAGATAAGAGAAATCGATCTCGCCCTCGTTGGTCACGCGGCGCACAACCAGCTTGTTGCCATCGATTTGTGGGTCACCAATCTCCTTGTAGTCTTGCTGGTTCAAAAGCTTAACGTTGGCGCCAGTCTCTTTGAGTTGGTCGACCGAAGGTCCACCATCGTCGAAGTTCATGCTGAGGCTGATAGCGTCGTCGGCCGACTTGGCATTGAGAATGTTGCCGCTGGCAAAAGTCTCGTTCCAGCCCTTAGGGTAGGTGACAGTGTAGTTCTCGCCATCGAATGTGATGCCATCGGTGGCTTGTTCAACATTCTGTGCCTCGCCACTGCTGGTAGCGCTTGCGCTGGTGCTGGTGTTGTTTCCGTTGCCGCCTGTGCATGCTAGAAGGCCCATTGACAGAGCTGCCAAAGAAATAAGAAATATTTTTTTCATAATTTGAAATTTGTTTTTTTTGACTTCCTGCTCTCACGGTTCAGCGCAATAATGAGAGCAAGTTGCCGGGTTATTAACTTTGTATACAAACTATAAAGTGGAGGCGCTGACTCCACCATAAATGTTCTTGTTTTTCTTTTTTTAACGTAAAAATGCACTTATTTATTATAATTTGTCGGTTTTTAGTTGTGAATTTTTAGTTGCTGGTTTTAAGTTAGTGATATGTTTTTTTAGTTTTTCTTGTGTAAAGGTGTGGGGATGGTTAAATTTTAGTAAAAAGTGGCATGGTTTTTGCTGATGTGTTTTAAACTTAGATACCTTTGCGGCATCTAAGTGACGAAAAATTAGGTATAACAAAAAATTCTATACTTTTAGAACTCATCTTTTTATGTTTAACTTTAAAATGTTTTAGGTACTATGGAATTTTTTATTATTAAGAATGATGAACAACAGGGCCCCTTCACCGTTGAGCAGCTGAGTGGCATGAACATCATGCCCGACACACCAGTGTGGGCCGAAGGGATGCCCGACTGGACCACTGCCGACAAGGTTGCAGAACTGCAGCGGCTGGTGGCCTATGCACCACGCGTGGGCGGTGGCGAGGAACCACCAGCGATGCCGCATGTGTCGACATCCCAACCCCCACAGTGGAGTGGCAGCGCAACAGCAAATCCCGAACCACAACAGGCTCCCTATAGTTCGCCGGAGCAACCATACGGCTATGCTTCGTCTCCCGCCCAATCGCAGCAATATGTTGCGCCCGAGCCAGCAAAGCCCAAGAAGAGCCACACCGCCCTGTGGGTGACAATTGCCATTGTGGCTGTGCTGGCCGCAGTGCTTGCGATAACCAATCCCGACAAGGATGACCATTGCCGCGCGATAGCCGGCGTGACCAAGGACTGGTCGCAGGAGAAAATTGAGAACCTGATGGGTGGCGGATTGCTGGGCGGAATGACCAAAATGGTGACAGCGCCGATACTCAACAAGGTTGTGGATGGCATGGTTGACGTTGACAACTACGGCTTGTGCTCGCTGGGCCACATCGACATGGGCGGTAGCTCGACCAAGGTGTCGTTTGGCATTATGGGTCATGTGTTTACCTTCAACAAGGCTCAGATTGACGAGAAGATCAAAGAGGCGATAGGGATGAGCTTCAATGACGCCATCAACACAGCCAAGCAAGGCATCGAAGACTTGTTGTCGAGCGGAATAGATGAGCCCGATGATCCATTTGTCCCCGCCCCCTATGGCGGTGATGAGGAGGCAGGCGACGAAGAAGTGACCCCCGAGGATCGCGTGGAGAGCGACTTCGACATGCCCGAAGAAGTTGACAGCCTGCTCAAGACCATCACAAAAGAGGGTGCCAAGGCCGCAGGCAAAGCCATTGACAAGGCCATTGATGACATGTTTAAGTAATGCACAATTCACAATGCACAA
>DEJJ01000020.1:54479-88099 GCA_002353285.1 Porphyromonadaceae bacterium UBA2751
CACAATTCACAATTCACAATGCATAATGCATAATTCACAATGCATAATTCACAATTCACAATGCATAATTCACAATGCATAATTCATAATTTTGGTGCATGATTGATACTTTGATACCCCCTCGCATGTTGCAGGCGAGGGGGTATTTTTTAAAGTTGGTCGTGGGCGAAGGCAATCATGAGCTTTGCCTTGTAACGTCGCCACTCGAGGTTGAAGATGCTGCTGCCGTGCTGCATGCCTCGTGGGTCGATGTCGCCATACATGCGCATGAGCACGAAGTGAGCCAGCAGCGCCACGATGGTGTCGTGCAGAGCGTTGTCGAATCCCAGCGGCTGCTGATGCCTGAAAGCGAAAGTCATGATGATGTTGCGCGAGTCGATGTTGGGGTTATAGTTGTCGAAAGTGATGTAGCCCATCACTCGCTGTCGCAAGTCGGCATATCCCTCCTTGAGTTTGAGCAACAGCATGTTGCGGTTATCGGGCGTGATGATGCGCACGTTGTCGTTGTGTGCGCCGTGCCACGCGCTCTGTGCGTAGACGTAGTTTAGAATCTCGTCGAAGTCGATGTAGATGGTTAGAGTGTTTCTTTTCATGATTTTAGATGAAATGAATGATTTAGTTAAGATGGTTGGTTAGGCCACCCGGCCATAAGGACGCCTGCAGTTCATGTGGCTGAGCTGCTGCTTGATGATGCTCCAGGCGTGCTCGGGTGTGAGGAAGAACCGCGATGCGCGGCACTGCTCAATGACTATGGCGATGGCCCTGGCTGCCGACATCTTGCCTTGTTCCATTAGGCATTTTACCTTTTTGGTCAAGTCGAGCCACATGTCGCGGTTGGCACTGCTCTTGAAGTTGGCCGAGTTGTCGCTTGCCAGCAGGCGTAGCACCACCACACGTGCTCGCTCGTAGCTCACATGATAGGGTGGTGTGCCCGTTTCGAGAGCTATTGCGAGTGCCACTCGCTTAGGGTTCTTCACCTGCTTGGGCTTGAGCTGGTCGTAGATTTCGCAGTAAAGCTCGGTTAGTAGCCTGTCGCGCTCCTGTCGTCGCTGAGCGCTCTCGCTGTTGATAAAATAATTCATGTTGTTGTTCTCTCTTTTTTAGTTAAGGTTAATGTTCGATTTTAGTTGTCGTGAACTGAATCACGGTGCAAAGATAATACAGATGGATGGTAAAATGCAAATAAATTAAGGTAAATTTACAATTTATTTTAGGAAAAGATGTGGAGATAATAAAAAAGTCCGCTGTGATGGCGGGCTTTAGACTATATAATAATAAGAGGTGTGGCGGAGTTAGAAATCGAGAGAGAGGCCTAACTGCAAGTTGAAGTTGAGCGGGTGCTCGTTGCGCATGGTGTTGAGTGGCATGGTTGTGATGTAGTGGGAGAGCTTGGGAGCCAAGTAGATGCCAATGTTGCGGTTGAAGTTGTACTGCACACCAGCGGTGGCATGTATTGACCATTGCAATCGCTTGATAGTCACGCTCTCGTTGTTGAACTTAGCCGATACCACCCTCTCGACCAGCGCCTCGCCACCAATGAATGTGCTGAGGCCGCGATAACGCCAGAAGTTCCATTTCACGCCAAATGGCAGTCCCACGAGCATCACCTTTTGCTTGAACTCGCCAGTGCCATTGTCGGGGGTGACATCGCTTGACATTGAGGTGAAATTGAGTCCAACCGAGCCATACAGATTACGCACGATGCGCTTGTTGAACGTGATTCCGGCGGTGAGTGGCATGTGGTGGTGATAGTTGTAGTTGACGGGTGGAGCAACCCTGGGTGTGACTCCAGGAGCTGCTGGCGCCATCATCATGCCAGAGTTGTTGCTTGGTGGCAACAGCATGGATGCCGATGAACTGTTGACAGTCGAGTTGTGGTCGGTTGAAATCAGACCGTTGCCGTAGGCAGCCAACAGCATGGTGTTTTCCTTGTGATGCTTGGTGAGTGCCATTTTCTCCCTTGCCGCCCGTCGAGCATTGGCATCGTAGACCAGATGCTGCTGATAGGTGCTGTCGGTATAGGACTTCCATGGCTCCATGGCCTCTTGGTTCATGACGTTGTCGTACTGTGCATAGAGTTCCTCGAGGGCCTTCATTGTCTCGATGTCGTAGAAGTAGTCCTCGGGGTTAAACTCGTTAGGGAACTCGGCAAGGTCGATGAAGTTGCCGTCGCTGTGAGCCATTAGTTCGCTGTCGATGAGTTGGTTGCTGGCTGCGTCGACGTGTTCGCGCTGTGGGCGGCTTGCTCGTTGCTGCTTGGGGGCATGACTGTGAGCGGCGGCGTGACTTGCGCGAGAAGTTGCTGGCTGCGGGGTGGTGTTATGCGCCAAGAGCGATGGCTGTGTGGCGGTGGCAGTCAGCGATGGTGCAGTGGCCTCATTGGGTGTGGGTTGTTGCGCTTGTGAGTTATCGCCTCTGGACTGCTCGGTTACTGGAGCTTGAGGCCTATCGACTTGCTGCGCGAGAGGTTGCTGTGGTTGCTGCTGGTTGTCGTTGATGAAGATGAATCCTGTGGTGGCAACAACGGCGACAACGGCAGCTGCAGCAGCGGCCTTCCACAAGCGTGGGGTAATGATAGCTCGCTTGGGTGCAGGTGCATCAACAGGCTGCTGCGCCATCTTGCTTGCAATAGCCTCCCATGCCCCATCAGGCACTTGCCTGGTGGCATTGGCGGTCTTGCTCTTGATGGCGTTGATCCAGTTGTTGTCTATGTTGTTGTTATTCATTGTGTTGTTGTAATAAATTGCTGTTCATTGATGTAAGCCTTGATGCGCTTGGCAAGAAGCGATTTGGCCCTTGAGAGTTGTGAAGAAGAGGTTTTCTCGTTGATTCCTAACTGCTCGGCAATCTCCTTGTGAGAGAATCCGTCGAGGCAGTAGAGGTTGAAGACCGCTCGGTATCCGTCGGGCAACTCGGCAATCATCTGCATTAAAGTGCTCACGTCTAGGCTGTTGATGGCTTGAGTGAATTCGTCGTCCTCTTCTTGGTCGGGTGGTTCCCCTATTGTCTCGACCGGTTGCGATGTGGCCTTTAGTCGCTTTTGCTGCCTGAGGAAGTTGATGGCAGTGTTGACGGCGACTTTGGTAGTCCATGCTTGCAGCGATCCCACATCCTTCCACTTGAAGTGCTGAATGGTGGTTAAAATCTTGACGAACGTGTCTTGCAGCACATCGCTTGCGTCATCGTCGTTGCCCACATAACGGTAGATTACCGCCATGAGCAGCGGCGAGTACTGGTCGAAGAGCTCCCGCTGAGCACTTGCGATGCCCTGCTTGCAGCCTTGACAGATTTCTTTCTCGCTCATCATGATTACTATACTGCTTAAACGCACGAAGTGCAAAATTACTGCATCATTTTTGATGAAAAAAATAATTTTGGTCAAAAATGAATTGTTGCAGTGAATGGTTGTGCAAAATGCAGCACGGTCGAAGACGGTGGCAAGGTGTCAATGAACTCATGCTATAAACACCCTGAGTGCTGAAATACTGCATGAAAAGTCGTGAAATTTAGAATTTTAACATAAAAAAGCACCAAAGAGTGCAAAATGCCCCTGCTTTGGTGCCAAAATGGGTTGCTTGTTTTAACAATTGAGTTTAATCAATTTATTATAAGGAAAAGAGCCATGCAAAAAACAAAGCTGCTCTCCACCTTGTGGAAAACAGCTTCAAACCTTTTTTAGCTTGTTGCTAATTACTTGCCCTGCTCAGCAGCTGGATCAACAGCCTCGGTAGCAGCGTCAGCAGCCTTGTCGGCAGCGTCCTTAACAGCCTCAGTAGCCTTGTCGGCAGCCTCGTTGGCAGCGTCCTTAACAGCGTCGGTAGCCTCAGCAGCAGCGTCAGCAGCAGCATCCTTAACGGCCTCAGTAGCCTCGGTAGCTACACTGTCAACAGTAGCAGCAACAGAGTCAACAACGGTAGTGTCCTCAACAGCTACAGAATCGGTAGAAGCGCTTGCGCTGGTAGTGCCCTGGTTGGTGCAAGAGAACATAGATACGCTAGCAATTACAGCAACTAATAAAACTAACTTTTTCATTTCTTAAATCTTTTAATAATAAAACAATAAATAATTTTCTGTGTTTGAAAAACGGTGCAAATTTATATCAAAAAATTAATATGCAACTCTTTTTTGAATTTTTTTTTTGCTCAAAAAAGCACCAAAATTGCAAAATTAACAAAAGTTCACAAACTTACAATCTGTTATTATATTGATTAACAGGTTTTTTATTGCAGAAAAAAAACTTTAATAGTGAAAGTGTTAAATTCTCTTTAATAATTTATTTTGTTGATTTTATCGGTAAAGGAAGCGCTTGATGCTTCGTTTTGGTGTCTTTTCAAACTCGTTGACCATGATCTCAATGCTTGAGATTCGCTCATAGGGTGCCACGAGCTTGTTGAGCTCGGTTTTGACAGTCTCCATGTGCTGTGGCAGCTTGTCGCGCGTGATGCCGTCGCGGTCCATTGCGTCGTAGTCGGGATAGACAAGAGCGACGAGCTTGCGGTCGCGGTCCACGACAAGGCTCTCGCTGATGTAGAGCATGTTGTTGAGCTTGGCCTCAATTTCCTCGGGGTAGATGTTCTGTCCACTTGGTCCCAGGAGCATGGTCTTGAGACGGCCACGGATGAAGATTGTGCCGTCGGCGCTGAGTGTGCCCATGTCGCCCGTGTGCAGCCATCCGTCGTCGTGCAGCACCTTGTCGGTTGCCTCGGTGTTGTGGAAGTAGCCCTTCATCACGTTCTCGCCCTTGACACAAATCTCGCCTGGGATGTTCTCGGGGTCGTCGCTGAGAATCTTGCACTCCATGATTCCTGGCAGCACTCGTCCTGCACTGTGCAGCACAAACTCACGCCAGGGGGTGTGGCTCACCAGTGGTGCGCACTCGGTCATGCCGTAGCCCACGGTGAAAGGAAACTTTATCTTGTAGAGGAATTCCTCGACCTCGGCGTTGAAAGGTGCTCCCCCCACGATTACCTCCTCAAACTCTCCACCAAAAGCCTCGACCAGTCGCTTGCGAATTTGGTCGTAGATGCGTCGGTCGAGATAGGGCACTGCGAGAGCCCAACGCAGCCTTGTGCTGCTGATCATGGGCACAATCATCTTGCTGTAGATTTTCTCGAGCACCAGTGGAACGGTGATGACAAGGTTGGGCTTGATTTCCTGCATGGCCTTGACGAGCACCTTGGGTGCAGGGATGCGTCCCAGCAGTGTGATGTGAGCTCCCACGGCAAGCGGTGTGAGCATGTCGAATGCGCAGCCGTAGGCGTGAGCCAGGGGCAGGAACGAGACGCACCTGGTGCCGCGGCGGTGCAGCTGCGAGTTGATGCCGTAGACGATGTTGCCTGCCAGGTTATTGCCAGTGAGCATCACACCCTTGCTGAAGCCTGTGGTGCCACTGGTGTAGTTGATTTCCATGAGCTGGTCGTTGTCGCGGTCGATGTAGTTGATGCCTGCCGCAGTGAAACCTCCAGGATAGTTCTGGCTCATGAGCTGGTCGATGTTCTCGAGCGCTGCGTCCCAGGATTCGCCTTCCTTCTGCGCGAGCAGCTTGTCGTTGTCGAGCGAGATCACTGCGCGCACATGGCGCATGTTGTCGAAATCGAACGACTCCCAGATGCTGTTGCTGGCAAAGAGCAGCTCGGCCTCACTGTGGTTGATGATGTGCTGTGCATCCTTTGGATTAAATTCCTGCAAGATTGGAACAATGACAGCTCCATAGGTGATGGTGCCCATGAACACAATCACCCAGCTGGGTGTGTTCTTGCCAATGACAGCGACGCGGTCGCCAGGCTTGATGCCACACTCTTTATATATAAGGTGTAGTCGTGCAATTTGCTCGGCAAAGTTTCCGTAGGTTAAAGTTTGCTTGGTGTTATAGTCGCTCAGTGCGGGTAGTTCCCAGTTGTTGCGGAAGCTCTCCTCAAAAATTTTGATGGTATTTTCTTTCATCATGACTGAATGATGTTTTGCAATAGTTTTTTAGGCTACAAAATTAAAGAAAAAATCTAAAACTGCAAAATTCGTTGTTGTTGTGTGTGAAATTTGCTAAATTTGCAGTGAAATCGGTTACTCATTTGGCACACTGATTTTTTCTGGGCTTGCATGGTAGCGATTGGTGGCGAAGTTCTACCTTTGCAAATCATTTTATGGGATACTGACACATTATATATAATATTATGAAAAAGAAAACACTCCCTCTCATTAAGGATGACCCATGGCTGGAACCCTATGAGGAAGCCATTGTGGGGCGACATAATGATTTCCTTAACAAGGAAAAAGAACTCACTGGCGGCGAAGGGTCGCTTGTGGACTTTGCCAACGCCTATAACTACTACGGCCTGCACCACAGCGACCAGGGATGGACCCTGCGCGAGTGGGCACCTAATGCGACCGAAATCTTTGTGGTGGGCGATTTCAACAACTGGACCGAGTGCGCGCCCTACAAGATGCGTCGCCTGGCCGACGGCAACTGGGAGCTATCGCTGCCCGACCGTGGCATGAAGCATGGCGACCTGTTCAAGCTCTCGGTTCACTGGCATGGCGGCCAGGGAGAGCGCATCCCAGCCTATGCCATCCGCGTGGTTCAGGACGAGGGTACCAAGATTTTCTCGGCCCAAGTGTGGAACCCCGAGGAGAAATATGAGTTCAAGGTCAAGAACTTCAAGCCCAATGTGAAGCCGTTGCTCATCTACGAGTGCCACATAGGCATGGCGCAGAACCGTGAGGGTGTGGGCACCTACGACGAATTCCGCACCAATGTGCTGCCACGCATTGCCGCCGATGGCTATAACGCCATCCAGATCATGGCCATCCAGGAGCATCCCTACTATGGGTCGTTTGGCTATCATGTGTCGAGCTTCTATGCCGCCAGCAGTCGCTTTGGCACCCCCGAGGAGCTCAAGCACCTCATCGACGAAGCCCACTCGATGGGCATAGCCGTGATAATGGACATCGTGCACTCTCATGCAGTGAAGAATGAGGTGGAGGGCCTGGGGCGTTTCGACGGCAGCTACGACCTGTACTTCTACGGCGACGGCCGGCGCGAGCACCCTGCATGGGACTCGCTGTGCTTCGACTATGGTAAGAATGCCGTGCTCAACTTCCTGCTCAGCAACTGCAAGTTCTGGCTGGAGGAGTATAAGTTTGACGGCTTCCGCTTCGATGGCGTGACCTCGATGCTCTACTATAACCACGGTTTGGGTCAGGCCTTTGGTGGCTATGACGACTACTATAACGGCAATCAGGACACTAACGCCATCACCTATCTCACCCTTGCCAATAAGCTCATCCACGAGGTGAACCCACGGGCCATCACCATTGCCGAGGAGATGAGCGGCATGCCAGGGCTTGCGCGCAAGGTGAAGGATGGCGGCATGGGATTTGACTACCGCATGGCAATGGGCATCCCCGACTACTGGATCAAGACCATCAAGGAGCAGCAGGATGAGCAGTGGAAGCCCACCTCCATCTTTTGGGAGCTCACCAACCGCCGCGCCGATGAGAAGACCATCTCCTATGCCGAGAGTCACGACCAGGCACTTGTGGGCGACAAGACGATCATCTTCCGCCTCATCGACAAGGAGATGTACTGGCACATGATGACGGGCGACGACAATGGCGTGGTGAGTCGCGGCATGGCGTTGCACAAGCTCATCAGGCTAGTCACGGCATCGACCATCAATGGCGGCTATCTCAACTTCATGGGCAACGAGTGGGGACATCCCGAGTGGATTGACTTCCCACGCGAGGGCAACGGGTGGAGCTACAAGTATGCCCGCCGCCAGTGGGACCTGGTGGACCGCGAGGATCTTAAGTATCAGTTCCTCAACAATTGGGACAACGACGTGATGCACCTGATTGGCGGCACTCACAACTTCCAGGCACTGCCCATTCGCAAGCTGTGGGACAAGGACGATGATCAGGTGCTGGCTTTCATGCGAGGCAACTTGGTGTTTGTGTTCAATTTCAACCCAGTGAAGTCGTTCAGCGACTACGGTTTCCTTGCTCCCGAGGGTGAATATCACGGTGTGATTGACAGCGATAATGCACGCTATGGCGGCTACGGTAACATCGACGAGGGCGTGAAGCACTTCACCGAGCACGATCCACTATATGCCAGCGCCCACCTGGGATGGCTCAAGCTCTACATCCCTGCCCGCAGCGCCCTCATCCTGCGGCTGCAGCCTTCTAGAACCAAAGCTCCCGCCAAGAAGAAAGCGAAGAAATGAATATAGTTGTCTACTGCTCGGCTAATAATGACCTCCCAGTGGAGATAACAAGCATCGCCGCTGCCTTGGGGCGATGGATAGGGGAGGGGAGGCACACTCTCGTCTATGGCGGGGTGAACGCTGGCCTGATGCACATCACGGCGCAGGCTGCTCGTGATGCTGGCTGCCAAAATATCATTGGCATAGTGCCCGAGATGTTCAGGCATCGTGCCGACCAGCTGTGCACCGAGCTTGTGCTTGCCCGTGACTTGAACCACCGCAAGGCGATGCTCATTGAGCGTGGCGATGCCTTTGTGGTGCTGCCAGGTGGGCTGGGCACCATCGATGAGTGGATATCCACCCTCTCTCACCTGGTGGTGGAGGGCAGCGAGCGACCCATTGTGGTGGTGAACCATGAGGGCATGTACTCGGCTCAGGCTGAGCAATTGCGCAGCACAGCCCAGTCGCAGTTTTCTCGCTCTCCACTGATAGCCAGTTCTATATTAGTCAACAACTCACAAGAACTTATTAATAAACTAAACCAACTAAACAAGCAATGAAAAGTAAAGTTTACACTCTCACAGGCGACAAGGGAACAACATCATTAGTAGGTGGCCAGCGTGTGACCAAGGACGACATCCGTGTCGAGGCCTATGGCACCGTCGACGAGCTGAATGCACACATCGGCATGCTGGCCCACGAGCTCAAGGGCAAGGATGCCCAGGTGGAGCAGCTGTTGTTCAAGGTTCAGAACAAGCTCTTCAACGTGGGGGCCTATCTGGCCACTGAGCAAAAGAGCGCCGATGACCCCGTCTATGGCCTTAGCGACGACGACGTCAAGGCCATCGAGGCGATGATCGACACCCTCGACGAGCAGCTGCCACCCATGCGTGGCTTCATCCTGCCTGGCGGCACCAGGGCTTCGGTGTGCTGCGACCTGTGCCGCACCGTCACCCGCCGTGCCGAGCGCCGCGTGGTAACCCTTGCCTCGCAGCAACCCCTCAATCCCCTGGCTCAACGCTACCTCAACCGCCTGAGCGACTTCTTCTTCATCCTCGCCCGCCACTGCAACGTTGCCGCCAGCGTGCCCGAGGTGGTGTGGGATAGGAGCTGCTAGGAGCTGCTAGGAGCTGCTAGGAGCAACTAGGAGCTGCTAGGAGCAACTAGGAACTACTAAGAGCTACTATAAACCTTAGCCACTCCTAGCCACTCCTAGTCACTCCTAAAATAATAACAATAAAATCTAAAAAAATATGGTAAATTTTCTTGATTCTCCAGGTGATTTTAAGAATCTTATTGCCTATAAAAAAGCGATGTGTGTCTATGATGGAACTAAATATTTCACCCGGCGTTTTTTGAAACCAGGTGACCGAACAATCGGCCAGATGGAGCAGGCTGCTCGTTCGGGAAAGCAGAATATAGTTGAAGGGAATGTTGATGGAGCAACTTCAACTTATTCAAACATTCACTTGATAAACATTGCTATTGGGAGCCTGGATGAACTAAAAGAAGATTATATTGATTACTTGAGGTGTAATAATCTCAGGCTTTGGGAACTGGAAGATGATAAATGCTTACGGGCTCGCACCGTGTGTGCTAAGCACAATGATCCAGACTATTACATAAAGGCTTTTGAGGTGCGATCGGCTGAGACTGTAGCAAACATAATGATTGTTGTAATAATGCAATGTATAAAGTTGACTGGCCGATTGTTGGCAAGCAGGAAAGAATCTTTCTTGAAAAATGGTGGCAAGAAAGAGGAAATGTACAGGATGAGGAAAAGCTATCGCAATCATGTCAATGATAACTATAACGCTAGTGAGCCAGAAGTGTATTATGGCAATAGCGATGAACTCCCATATTAGCCGCCCGGCAACTCATAGCAGCTCATAGCCCCTCTAACTGCAAACGTTTGCGTGATTTTTTGTTGGAAAAATCACGCTTTTTTCGGTTTACACCTTATTTAATAAATAATTTTGCGTGCTTAAAGGAAAAAACTATAACCTTCAAGCTGTTTTAATAACCATAGTATAGGAAACATTTAATAACACAATTAATACTAAAACTAAACAAAATGAAAGAAAAATTTAAACATTGGGCATGGAGGACCTTGCTAACGCTCACATGCCTACTTATCACAACCCCAGCTTGGGCCGATTTCACGATTTATGTGAAACCTTACTCAAGTTATTACTTTATTCACACTTGGGGTGGAACAATTCAGACCTTGAATGGAGAAGTTACAGGTTCAACATGGCATGGAACCCAGTTTAATGGCAATTTCAATACTAAAGAGATTGGAGGAACTACCTGGTATGTGATTCCTGTCACAACAGAATCAATTAACTATATAATAAATGACGGCAATAACAATCAGACAGGCGACCTCGATGCTAATGAAACTAAATTCGTGGAATATGGTGAGAATGCAACATCTATCAATGATGTTACTTCACATTATTGCCCTTATCTTGATAATTATTATGCTACAGGTGATAATGCCGCAGTGTTTGGCACTGCTTGGTCACCAACTGCAAAATTAATGACAAACGATTACAATGGTAATTGGACTTGGACTTCAGATGAGTTTCAGATGAATGAAGGAAGTACCATTGGTTTTAAAGTTGTCAAGAATGGAACCGATTGGATTCCAGGTGGAGAAGGAAATGAGACTAAAAAAACAGCTCCTGCTACTGGAACCTATAAACTTAAAGTGACTTATGAGCTAGGCGCATCGGCTTCAGATGGAGAACTTATACCTATTGATGTAGCGCCCTCTACTCCAGTGTTCTCGCTGGCTAGTGGCACCTATGACTGCAATCAGAGTGTGACAATATCTTCGACTGCTGGTGCTACTATCTACTACACTACCGATGGCAGCGACCCTACTACCAGTAGCACTGTGTACAGCGGCGCCATAGCGCTTGAAGATGAGGGCAACTACACTATCAAGGCTATTGCCGTTAACGACTATGGCACAAGCAGTGTGGCTACAGCCGAATATACCATTGCCTATCAAGATATTTATCTCTTTGGCTCGGTGGGCATCCAGCATGCTTGGAATTTCTCGAATGGCAACTACAAGCTGGCTACTGCCGATGGCATAACCTATACTGGCGCTTATCGTGTTAATAAAAACACAGCTGAAGATGTGGGCTATTTCATCTTGGGAAGTGCTGAGGACATAACTTGGGGTGACCAAAGGATGATTGGATCGGATGCTAAGGGTGATAACTGGGATATTACTGATAGTAATTTGGGTTCACAGATGAACACTGTAGCTGGTTCGAAAAAACCTTGGAAGGTGACAACTGGCGAAGGTGTCTATGAGTTTGATTTCAATCGTGTGAATAACAAACTTGTTGTCACAAAATTCCATGGTGGCACTTCAATTTTTGTCTATGATTATGCTCGTCCTTACATCTATGTGAAGGACAGCGAGGGCACTGAGTTCAACGGCGAGTATCCTGGTGCTAACATCAACATCATTGATGAAACAGTGGGTGGAACAAGTGGCTTGAGCAGTGTGGATGCCCAAGGAAATTATAATTACCAAAATGTAGGCACAGGAACTCTTGCATGGTATGAATTCCCAGTTCCTTCAACTAACGAAATCACTTTTGAGCTGCTCCACAACAGCGAGAACACGGTTACAAGTTCAGAGGAACAAACTGCCCAGGGTGGAGTTTACTATTACTGGGATGGCACTCAATATGTGAAACTCAACTCAAGGAATGACGCTGCCAACCTGCGCCGCATTGTGGCTCACGTGCGCGTGCAAGGCACCGAAGTGCCCACATGCAATGGCGTGAAAATGAACGGCCCCAGCTCGTTCTATGGACAAATGTACTACTGGATGGCAGTGACTACTGCCGAATCGGCACACTTCGTTATTGCCGACAAAGATGCTCATGGCTTTAATGCAGAGAACGTATTAAGCGATTTCTATGTTGAACTGGTTGATGGCGAATATAAGCTTATAAATAAGACTGAACTTGAGAGCCGCCTTGCCAACAAGACAGGTGTGGGAACAATTATCCACCTGCAAAAGAACAGCAACACCCCCGAGGCACACGAAAGTGACGTGCTTGGAGTAAACACATGGGTGTGGAGCCAGAGTGAGAATGCAAGTATCAACACCACTAACTTGGGACGCACATGGTGGGGCCGTCACAATTCGCAATGGGCAGGTTCCGCTTCAGGTGTGAATTATGCGAACTCGCGATTTATATATCAGGCAGATGGATTGAATGGAAATGCTGATGTGTATGTTGAGACAACTGAGGATGGCGCCGAGTGGTACACCTGGTACGAGGACAACAGCGTTGCAAGTGCCACATTTGGTTACGGAACTTTAGCTGCTGGCGCAACTTATCCTACCTATACTCCTGATAGGAGCAAGTATCAATTCTACATGCACAATGAATCTCCTGCTATTACTCAGCAGGCTGGCGAGTTGTGGTACGTTTGGACCCCCGACTTCAGCAAGACCGGTAATGATAACGGAGAGTTAATCGATGTTACCCGCACCTACGAGAGCCGCGCTAAGCAAAAGGCGCTTTGCTCAACAGTTCGCGAGGGCAACTATGTTTACTACACCGACATCAAGGGCTGGGGCGACAATAATATCTTCTGCTATGTGTTTGCAGGTACTTCGTCGCTTGTTGGGCCATGGCCAGGCATTCAGATGACAAAGATAGGTTATGACGATGAGGGGCATCCCGTTTATTTGATTGATCTTTCTAACTACGATTTAAGCGGTGCCACTGGCATTATTTTCAATAATGGAAAAGAGGATACCGACAACACTAAGGCTCAAACCGGTAACCTTGAGTGGGCCAATGGTGGCTGCTACGACTACCTGGGCTTGCTCTACCGCGTGGGTGGTAACATTGATGTTATCGAAAATGAACCTGATGGCAATCCCGCCACTCTCACCTTGCGTGGCGTGTGGTACAGCCGCGTGAAGCACACCCTCTTTGCTAAGGACGATAATAACTATAACAACAAGTCGGTAAACGGCTATGGCTATGTTGACTATGGCAAGAGCACTGGTCTGCAAGATAGTTACGACCAGAGCAACTGGGTGGAGATAATGCCCTACGGAGATATTACTGAAGAAGATTTGTTTAACCTTATAAACAAGGAGTTTGTGCTCTATGGAATGAAGCTCAATAGTGTAAATCCATTGTTTGAGGCCATTTCAATTAAAGTCACAAAAGATGGTTTGGATGATTATACACCCAACAAGTTTGTGGCTTCCAACTTCATGGGCATGTATCAAACTTCATCGAATGGCACAAAATATTTCTTCGTGCAGCCTAAGCCCAACGAGCTTGTTGATATTGAGAGGTCGATATATGTAAATGTTGATGCTGATGGTAAACCCTGCTGCCGTTTTGTGATGAATACTAACACAGGACTTGATGGCTCATTCAACGTTGACTGGACATATCATGACCCAACTTATTTGAGGACAGGTCGCAACACGTCAACAGGTCAAGTTATTTTCAATCCTCTTACTGAAGAGGAATTATCAGGTGCAGGAATAGATCCAGTTCTCACACACCTAACAGGCTACAGT
Source organism: Porphyromonadaceae bacterium UBA2751 (assembly GCA_002353285.1). Lineage (GTDB taxonomy): Bacteria > Bacteroidota > Bacteroidia > Bacteroidales > Muribaculaceae > Sodaliphilus. Next base: position 68,265 of record DEJJ01000020.1, read on the forward strand.
GGCTGGCTATTGTGAAGGTTAATGCCCCTGCTGGCACATCAGCAACAGTGCAGAATGCTCCTCGCTTGGCAGCCGAGAACACACAATTCGATCCTTCGGCTTACGATGCAAGTGTTTTACCTTCGGCTGATTACACAGTTTACCCAATATGCTTGGATAGTAGTTTGGCTACCGCCATCGAGACCATTAATGCCGACAAGGCTGGTGGCTTGCGCTCTCTCAAGAGCACTCGCTACTACAACCTGATGGGTGTTGAGAGTGGCACTCCGTTTGAGGGCGTGAACATCGTTGTGAAGGAGTACAGCGATGGCACTCGTGAGTCGAGCAAGATGATTGTGCGATAACGATTGAAAAAAAGGCACTGCTATAGGCAAGCATTGCTATATTTCCTGTTTTTTGATTGGCTGGCGCTACCGCTGTTGCGGTGGTGCCAGTCTATTTTTGAGGGATGCTATGATTTTGTGAGCTCAATTTGGCGTTGTGTGGAAAAAGAGTTATATTTGCTGAAAAAATATGCATTGATTGTTATGAACAGGCGAGACATGATTAAAATGACGGGCGTCAATTTACTTGTTGGCGCTTTATTTTTTCCATCCCTTTACTTTGTCTCCTTATCAAAAGTGTGTATATTTGTACCGAATAATATCATTAACAACAAAATAAATAGACTATTGCTATGAAAAAGTCATTGTTAGTATTATTAGCGTTGCTATGGTTGTTACCAGCCATGGCGACCGAAGACGTGAGTTCTATTGTTGACAATGCCGATGGTGTTAATAATGCTAATGTGATTGAGAATGCCGTTTGCACCGAGAGTCCACAGGCTAATGACAATGATAAGAAAAATGAGAAACCACCTATTTTCACAAAACCTAAATTTAGCGGATATGGCATTGCATCCTATCAAGCCACTTTCCAGGAAGGAAACAATAGCAATACCTTCAACATCAGGATTGTGAGAGCATCGTTCGAGGGAAGAATCCTTAATGAATTGTACTATAAGGTGCAGGGCCAAATCAACGGCAACACTTCCACTTTGGGTAGTAGTCCTCGCCTTGTCGATTACTTCATGGAGTGGCAGCGTTTTGACTTCCTTAAGATAAAACTTGGCCAGTTTAAGAGGCCATTCACCTTTGAGAATCCCATGCATCCGCTTGACCAGGGCTTTATGTCTTATTCCCAGCCTATCTCGAAACTGTCGGGCTTCAGCGACCGCACTGGTGAGCATGCCAGCAATGGCCGTGACATAGGTCTGCAGTTGCAGGGCGACTTCCTCAAGAATAGCTCAGGTCGTTACTTGCTTCACTACCAGGTGGGCGTGTTCAACGGACAGGGCATTAATGTTACCGATGTCGACAAGAAGAAGGATATCATAGGCGGTGTGTGGGTGATGCCTATTGCTGGACTGCGCATTGGCGCATTTGGCTGGGAAGGCTCCTATGCACGCAAGAGTGGTGGCGAGGTGCTAAGTCTTAACAAGCATCGCTATGCCTTGAGTGCTGAGTATAAGAAGGGCGACCTGCAGTTACGTGGCGAGTACATCCATTCTACTGGTTTGGGCTTTGCTACAACCTATCAAAAGCCCGGTGATGCCACCGACTTGACAATCAAGACCTATACCGACCGCGAGGGCAATGCAATAGCTGCTAATAAGGCCGACGGTTTTTATGCTCTTGCTATCGTTCCGGTTTATCGCGACAAATTGCTTGTGAAAGGACGTTACGACCTGTATCGTCCCAGCGCTTCATGGCTGCATGCAAAGACTAACTATGAGATAGGTCTCAATTTCCGTTTTTGCAAGTACTTTGAGATACAGTCGGAATATGTGTTCACCAACGACCGCGCACTCGCTCATCACAACTACAGTAGCGTGTATGTGCAAGTGAGCGTGCGCTATTAATGAACGACAGAGGCAAGCTTTGGCCCTCGTACTAAAAACTGAAAACTAATAACTAATAACTAATAAACTAAATATTTATGTCAGTGTTAATGATTTTACAGCTCTGCATCGTTCTTGCTGCGTTGTGGCTGGGTTCCCGATATGGTAGCCTGGCATTGGGTGCCATTTCAGGAATTGGCCTTGCGATTCTGGTGTTTGGGTTTGGTTTAGAGCCCGGTACACCTCCCACCGATGTTATCTATATCATCATAGCAGCAGTTACCTGTGCAGGTATTATGCAGGCGTCGGGTGGTATGGACTGGCTTATCCAGTTGGCCGAGAAATTCCTGCGTAAGCATCCCGACCGCATCACTTTCTTTGCCCCCATTTGCACCTTCCTCCTTACCGTGCTTGTGGGAACAGGACACGTTGTTTACACCTTGATGCCCATCATTTGCGACATCGCCATTAAGAAGGGCATCCGTCCCGAGCGCCCATGTGGTATTGCTAGTATCGCATCGCAGATTGGTATAACCTGTTCGCCCATCGCTGCTGCTGTGGTGGCATTTATCACAATTTCGGGCACCAATGGCTATGCCATAACCATCCCCAAGGTGCTCATGGTAACAATGCCTGCGTGCTTGCTGGGTATTATTATTGCATCGGTAGCTTCCTATAAGCGTGGCAAGGACCTTGACAAAGATCCTGAGTTCCAGAAGAAGATTGCTGACCCCGAGCAGCGTGAGTTTATCTACGGCAGCACAGCTACCACCCTTGATAAGAAGATTGCTCCTGAGAGCAAGCGCGCTGTATTCATTTTCTTTGGAGCCCTGCTCGTTATTGTGTTCTTTGCTATCTTCCAAGATATGCTTCCTGCCTATGAGACCGTTAAGGCTATCAATGGAGCACCTGAAATGGAAATGCTAGGCGCTAGTATAACTCCAGAACAGCTGGCAAAGATTGAGGAAGTCGTGCCCGATGTAACTGAGGTTGTAATGAGCCCGTTGAAAATGAACATTGTGATTCAGATTGTCATGATAACCGCAGCAGCATTGATGATAATCTTCTGCAAGGCTTCTCCCAAGAAGGCTGTCAGCGGTCCAGTTTGGCAGAGTGGTATGGTTGCCGTCGTTGCAATTTACGGTATCGCATGGCTCGCCGACACTTATTTTGCAAACTATTTAGGTGCTATTCAAGAGATGCTTGCTGGCATGGTAGAGCAATATCCGTGGTCGATTGCTTTTGCGTTCTTCCTGGTGTCGGTGCTTGTCAACTCGCAAGGTGCTGTGGTAGTTGCCATGCTGCCACTGGCCTATAAGCTTGGCATCGACGGATGGATACTGCTTGGTGTGTTGCCATCGGTTTATGGCTACTTCTTCATTCCTAACTACCCATCGGATATCGCTACTGTGAACTTTGACCGTACAGGTACCACCAAGATTGGCAAATATCTGCTCAACCACTCATTCATGATGCCTGGTTTGGTGCACACCATTGTCGCATGTGTGGCAGGTTATCTTATTGCCTATCTTTATCATTCTATGGGCTGGATTTAGAACTTAGAGAATCGACTAAAATGGGTGCGCCAGAATTCTGACGCACCCATTTTTTCTCATTCGTTATCACAGCAATAGTGCATTTCAAAGAGAGGCCAGTGAGTCGCTGTGCAGGGCAAAGGCTTCGGCAGCCAGGCAGCGGCTCTCAATGCCGCGAAACTTCTCCATAGTGGTGTGCCAGCCGTCGTAAAGTTCTTTCATGCCTTGGCTCACATGGCAGTTGCACGCCTCGTGTTTGCGTTCAAGCACAGCCTCTATGTTTACCCAGTGTGTAGGGTGGAACATTTGCGTCTGCTCGCCAGTCATCACCTCGAAGTAGTAGAGCTTGAATCTGCGTCCAAGTCGGCGCCATGCGTCAAGCACTAGTGTGCCACACACTGCATGGTCGCGGTGAGCATCGATGGGCCAGTGAGTGAGCACTACGTCGGGATTCTCACGGTCGATGAGTTCGCGCATTTCCTTATATCTTTCAAGGTTTACCTCGGTGTTGCCGTCAATCTGACTCATGAATATGTGTCGTGCACCAGTGATTTCGCAGGCCTTCTCGCTCTCCACTACACGTATGGCGGCTGCCTCGTCATGGCTTTTGCCTGCAATGCCAGCCTCGCCTCGGGTTAGATACACGCACACCACCTCGTGCCCAGCATCGGCTAGCAGGCACATGGTGCCCCCGCAACCCGTCTCGGGATCATCGGGATGCGCCCCAATCACAAGCACCTTGCGGCGTCGAGTGTCGACAATCTTGCCATGTTCGTTGGCTACTGCTGGTAGCCCAAGCACGGTAGCCCCCAAAGCTGCCATGCTAGTTGTCTTTATCATTTCTCGTCGGTTCATGATTTATTCTTTTTTTGCAAATATAATAAAAAAAGAATTCAGCTAGCACTCTTTGCAAACGTTTTCACAGTTTTTGGCACCGTATTAATAGTAAAATAAAGGTTATTTACCCGTTTTATTATTAACTTTACTCACTGGAAAAGAATTATTAAAAATATACATGCTTATGAAACTCGTTTTTAATCTAGATTATCAAACCATCTTTGGCGAGGAAGTTGTGCTTCACATCAACGACAGCAAGCTCGACTTCCTTGACGCGACCCACAAGATGAGCACCACCGACGGCCACCGCTGGACCTGCGAGGTGTCCTATCCCGGAGTGAGCGGGCGACACATCGACTACTACTACAGCGTGAACCGTGGCGACGAGGAGATGCGCCATGAGTGGCAAACGGTGCCTCACCGCCTGGTGTTCTCGTGTGCAAAGGCCAAGCGCTACACCATCTACGACCACTGGCTCGACCTGCCCGAGGACAGCTACCTCTACAGCAGTGCCTTTACCGACTGCCTTGCCGAGCGCCCCGAGTGCAAACTGGCAAGTACAGGCTATGGCAAGACTGCGATTATCAACGTGCGCGCTCCGCAGCTGGCATCCAACCAGCGGCTGGTGCTGTGTGGTGAGGGTCCTGCCCTGGGCGACTGGAGCGCTAAGCGAGGCCTTGAGATGACTGAGGTCACTCACAACCAGTGGATTATCAAGCTCAACACATCAAAGCTTGCCAGCAACCGCATCGTGTTCAAGTTTGTGGCCCTCGACGACAAGGGTGGCGCATGCTGGGAAGAGTGCGACAATCGCGTGGTAGAGTTCCCAGAACTTGCTACAGGCGAGGTGGTGAGCTACGAGCTTTCGCAAGCCACCTTCCCACTGCCAGCATGGCGCGTTGCCGGCACAGTGATTCCCATCTTCTCGCTTCGCAGTGAGTCGAGCGCCGGCGTGGGCGACTTTGGCGACCTCAAGAAGATGATCGACTGGATGGAGCGCACCGGCCAGCGTGCCCTGCAGGTGCTGCCCATCAACGACACCACCATCACCAAGACTTGGACCGACAGCTACCCCTACAACAGCATCTCGATTTATGCTCTGCACCCCATGTATGTTGACTTGCGTCAGCTTCCTGCCCTCAAGGACGTGGAGAAGATGCGAGGTTATCAAAAACGGGGCAAGGAGCTCAACAAGCTGCCACAGATTGACTATGAGCGCGTTAATGAGCTCAAACTTGGCTACCTGCGCGACGTGTGGGTCCAGGAGGGCGAGAAGATTGTGAAGGGTAACGACTACAAGAAGTTCTACACCGCCAGCAAGCGCTGGCTTGTGCCATATTCAGCCTTCTGCGTGCTGCGCGACAAATACGGCACCGCCAACTTCAATGACTGGCCCAATCATCGCCAGTTCACCCCATCGCTCAAGAAGAGCGTAGAGGACGCAAGCAGCGCAATGGGCAAGGAGGCAGCATTCTGGATGTTTGTTCAATATGAGCTGAGCAAGCAGATGAAGGCAGCTCACGACTATGCCCGCAGAAAGCACGTTATTCTCAAGGGCGACATCCCCATCGGCATCAGCCCCAACGGCTGCGATGCCTGGGTAGAGCCCAACTACTTCAACATGAACGGTCAGGCTGGTGCTCCACCCGATGCCTTCAGTGCCGACGGCCAGAATTGGGGTTTCCCCACCTACAACTGGGACGAGATGCTCAAGGACGGTTGCCAGTGGTGGGTGCGCCGCTTCCAGAACATGAGCGAATACTTCGACGCTTATCGCATCGACCATGTGCTTGGCTTCTTCAGGATTTGGGAGATTCCCATCAGCTCGGTTCAGGGCTTGCTTGGCCAGTTCTCGCCAGCACTTGGCATGACCCGCGAGGAGGTGGAGGGCTACGGCCTCAAGTGGCAGGAAGACTTCTTCACCAAGCCATTCATCGCCGACTGGATTATCGACCGCGTGTTTGGTCCTCACGCTCAGCGAGTGCGCGACACCTTCCTGCAGCACAGCCACGACGACATTTGGCAACTGCGTCCCGAGTTTGACACCCAACGCAAAGTTGAGGCTGCCTTTGCTGGCAAGACCAGCGACGACGACAAGTGGGTGCGCGACGGTCTGTTCTCGTTGATTAACAATGTGCTCTTTGTGCGCGACCGCAAGGATGCCAATAAGTTCCATCCACGCATCACCGCTCAGCTCGCACTCATCTACGAGGCCCTGTGGGATAGCGACAAGGACGCGTTCAACCGCCTCTACAACGACTACTACTATCGCCGCAACAACCGCTTCTGGTATCACGAGGCGATGAAGAAGTTGCCACGCCTGGTTCAGGCCACCCGCATGCTTGTGTGTGCCGAGGATCTGGGCATGGTGCCCGATTGCGTGCCCTGGGTAATGAATGAGCTCAAGATTTTGAGCCTCGAGATCCAGTCGATGCCCAAGGACAACACTCTCAAGTTTGGCAACCTGCAGAGCAATCCATACCGCTCGGTGAGCACGATCAGCACCCACGACATGAGCACACTGCGCCAGTGGTGGGACGAGGACTGGGAGCGCTCGCAAGAGTATTACAACGAGGTGATGTGGAAGGGCGGCCCTGCTCCTCATCCACTGCCTGGATGGCTGGCTCGCGACATTGTGGCTCAGCACCTCTACAGCCCATCGATGCTGTGTTTGATAAGTCTGCAGGATTGGCTCTCTATTGACGAGGAGCTGCGCTTGCCCGATGCCGATGCCGAGCGCATCAATGTGCCTGCCAATCCACGTCACTACTGGCGCTACCGCATGCACATGACCATTGAGGACCTGATGGCCAACAGTGAGTTCAATGTTAAGGTTAAGCAACTCATTGCTCAAAGCAACCGATAATTGTTTAAGGAGTTCTAGAATTTCTGGAGTATCTGGATTTTCTGGAACTTCTGGTATATAATAATCACCAATTACTTGTTAAACTATGAAACTGATAAAAAGACTCGCACTGTTGCTCATGCTCATGGGTGTGGCACTGCAAGCTATGGCAATACCAGCTTTCCTTGACAGGAAGCCCATGGGCACACAGAATGGTGAGGTGTCGTTGTTGTCGCCTAATGGTAATGTGAAGGTGACCTTCAAGCTAGTTGATGGCGTGCCTTACTATGAGATGTTCTATAAGGACAAACAAGTGCTTAAGCCAAGTCTCATGGGCTTTGAGCTCGCTCGCGACAAGCATGCCAATGCCGGAATGGACGAGACCGACCTGCTCGACCACTTCTACATGCAACTCTTGCTCCCTAACCAGAAACCCATCGAGGAGACATGGAAACCGGTGTGGGGACAGTATGGCACAATCACTAATCGCTATTGTGAGATGGAAGTGCCTCTTGTGCAGCACTTCGATGACTCACAGTTGCAAGCACAATACTACAAGGAGCATGGCAAGGTAATGCCAATTGATGAGAGTAAGGACCGCAAAATTAACATAGTGTTCCGTGCCTACGACGATGGTGTGGCATTCCGCTATGTTTTTCCCAAGGGTGAAACCTCTCATCTCAACTACTTCATCATCAAGAAAGAGCGCACACAGTTTGCCCTCACTGGCGACCACATGGCGTGGTGGCAGGCGGGCGACTACGACACCCAGGAATATCCCATGCAGGTGACCAGGCTGAGCCAGGTGCGCAACCGCATCACTGCTTGTGCCAGCTTCGACGGCCCAGGTGCTGTGGGCAAGCGTCGCACCGACTACACCGAGGATCGCCAGCGCGACGCTGTGGTGTGGGACAACGCCTCGCAGACGGTGTTCTCGCCCACCGGCATCCAGACGTCGGTGCAGATGAAGACCGACGATGGCCTTTACATCAACATCCACGAGGCTGCACTCGTTAACTACTCGTGCATGCACCTGGAACTCGACGACAAGAACATGGTGCTCGAGAGCCACCTCACCCCCGATGCAGTGGGCAACATGTGCTACATGCAGACACCCTGCCGCACTCCCTGGCGCACCATCATGGTGAGCGACGACGCTCGCGACATGCTCGCTTCGAGCCTCATTCTCAACTTGAATGAGCCTTGCAAGATTGACGATACCAGCTGGATTCACCCCACCAAGTACTGCGGCGTGTGGTGGGAGATGATTGTGGGTCATGGCAACTGGCATTACACCGATGAGTTCCCCAGTGTGAAACTGGGTGAGACCGACTGGACTAAGGCTAAGCCTAACGGTCGCCATCGTGCCAATAACGACACCGTGATGCGCTACATCGACTTTGCCGCTCGCAATGGCCTGGACCAGGTGCTTGTTGAGGGCTGGAACGTGGGCTGGGAGGACTGGGCCAACATGTGGAAGGAGGATGTGTTTGACTTTGTCACTCCTTATCCCGACTTCGACATCGACATGCTCAACCGCTATGCTCACGACCGTGGAGTGAAGCTGATGATGCATCACGAGACCAGCTCGAGCGCCGACAACTACGAGCGCCACCTCAACGATGCCTATGCCCTGATGAACCGCTACGGCTACGATGCAGTGAAGACGGGCTACGTGGGCGACATTATTCCACGCGGCGAGCACCACTATGGCCAGTACATGGTCAACCACTACAACTGGGTGCTGCGTGAGGCCGCCAAGCGCCACATCATGGTCAATGCCCATGAGGCAGTGCGCCCCACAGGCCTGTGTCGCACTTGGCCCAACCTGGTGGGCAACGAGAGTGCCCGTGGCACCGAGTATGAGGCATTCTACGGCAGCAACCCTAACCACACGGTTATCTTGCCGTTCACCCGCTTCCAGGGCGGCCCCATGGACTACACTCCTGGTGTGCTCGAGACCAATCTTGCTAACTGGAGCGACAACCAGCACAAGGTTCACACTACCGTGGTGGGTCAGCTGGCTCTCTATGTGGTGATGTGCAGCCCGTTGCAAATGGCTGCCGACCTGCCACAGAACTACGAGAAATTCATGGATGCCTTCCAGTTCATCCGCGACGTGGCGCTCGACTGGGACGACAGCCGCTACATCGATGCCGAGCCTGGCGAGTACATCACCGTGGCGCGCAAGGCCAAGGGCACCGACAACTGGTTCGTGGGTGGCAAGTGCGATGAGAAGGGGCACAAGGTTGACGTGAAACTCGATTTCCTTGACAAGGGACGCAAGTATGAGGCCACTATCTATGCCGACGCTAAGGATGCCAACTACGAGACTAATCCTGCCGCCTACACCATCACCAAGAAAACCGTGAAGCAAGGCGACGTGCTCAAGATGACTGAGGCTCCTGGCGGTGGCTTCGCAATCTCAATCAAGGCGATTTAAAGATTATTATCGAGTGCTCGAAATTTAGGAAAGAAGAAGAATTATGAAAAAGATAATATTAACAGCAATCATAGCTCTCACTATGGCAACCGCAGGCGCACGCGACTATAACTTCAACGAGATGACCTATACCCCCAAGGCCACAACATTCATGCTCAACACCAACGACGACGCTCAGGCAGTGACGGTGCGCATCTACGATGCAGGCAAGGACGGCAACATGCTCAAGAAGATTGACCTCAAGCGCGTGAAGGGAAGCAAAGACGAGTGGACTGGCAAGGTGAAGGGCGACCTCAAGGGCAAGTTCTACACCTTCGACGTGAAATATAATGGCCAATATATGGGCGAGAATCCAGGCATCTTTGCCAAGGCAGTCGGTGTCAATGGCAAGCGCGGAGCAATCCTCGACCTTGCCACCACCAATCCCGAAGGTTGGGAGGCCGACAAGCGCCCCGCTATCAACCTCAAGGATCATATCATCTACGAGATGCATCATCGCGACTTCTCGATTGCGCGCAACATCAATCTCGACCCCAGTATCACCGTTAAGCGCGTGAGCACCAACTATCCTGGCAAGTTCATGGCGCTCACCGAGGATTGGGCAATTAACCACCTCAAGGAACTGGGTGTGAATGCGGTGCATGTGTTGCCGTCCTACGACTACGCCTCGATTGATGAGACGCACCTTGACCAGAATCGCTACAACTGGGGCTATGACCCATTGAACTACAACGTGCCCGAGGGCGGCTACTCGACTAATCCCTACGACCCTGCTACCCGCAACCGCGAGTTCAAACTCATGGTGCAGGCACTACACCGCGCTGGCATCCGCGTGATTCTGGATGTGGTGTATAACCACACCTACAGCATTGATGATGGCAATTTTCAGAAAACCTGTCCAGGCACTTTCTACCGCAAAAATGCCGACGGCTCATGGAGCAACGGCAGCGGCTGTGGCAACGAGACAGCCAGCGACCAGGAAATTATGCGCCAGTTCATGCTGGCAAGCGTAAAGTACTGGATTGATGAGTATCACATCGACGGTTTTCGCTTCGACTTGATGGGTGTGCACGACATTGAAACCATGAACCAGATTGCCTCGATGGTGCACAGCATCGACCCAACGATGCTCGTCTATGGCGAGGGCTGGAGTGCTGGCTCTTGTGCCTATCCCCAGGAGAAACTTGCCATGAAGGCCCACATGAAACAGGTGCCCGAGGTGGCTGCCTTTAGCGACGACATTCGCGACGCACTGCGTGGCCCCTGGGATGGCGACGACAAGGCTGCCTTCCTGGGTGGGCTGCCAGGCTTTGAGGAGAGCATCAAGTTTGGCATCGTGGGTGCTATTGAACATCCACAAGTCGATTACAGCAAGGTGAACTACAGCAAGGAGCCATTTGCCCTTGAGCCAACTCAGATGATTTCTTATGTGAGCTGCCACGACGACATGTGCCTCGTCGACCGGTTGCGTGCCAGCATTCCTGGCGTTAAGAATAACGACAAGGAACTCATCAAACTCGACTTGCTGGCACAGACAGCCGTCTTCACTTCGCAGGGCATCCCATTCATGCTCAGTGGCGAGGAACTGCTGCGCGACAAGAAGGGTGTGCACAACAGCTTCGAGAGCCCCGACAGCATCAACCGTCTCGACTGGAACGGTCGCATCAAGCACCCCGAAGTGTTTGATTACTACAAGAACCTTATCGCCTTGCGCAAGCATCACGAGGGATTTCGCTTAGGCAGCGCCGAGCTGGTGCGCAAGCATCTGGAGTTCCTCCCTGTTGAGGGTAACTGCCTGGTAGCCTATCGCTACAAGGACCTCAAGGCCGTGGGCGACTCGTGGAACAACATCATCGTTATTCTGAATGGCAACAACGAGCGCAAGCAAGTGAAGCTGCCCAAGGGCACCTACACCATCGTGGGTGATGGCGGCATCATCAATGAGGACGGTTTCTACACTCTCACCACGAGTGAAATCATCGTCCCAGCCCGCTCGGCAATCATCATGCACGATTAAAAAAATTCGATTATTCGACTGTTCGATTCAAAACAATAAATATGAAAAAGATACTATTAATAGCTTTAGCAACATTGTGGGTGACGAGTGCATGGGCAATCCCCAAGGTGCCTATCTTCAAGGTCAACCGTGTTGAACCCACCAATTGGTTTGTGGGCATGAAGAACCCCTCGGTGCAGCTCATGGTCTATGGCGATGGCATACGCGATGCCGAGGTCACGACCAACTATGCTGGAGTGAAAATCGACAGCGTGGTGCGCCTCGATAGTCCTAACTACCTGCTCGTCTATCTCAACACCGCCAGTGCCAAGCCTGGCAGAATGGAACTCCGTTTCACTAAGGATAAACTGACCATACTGGTTGACTACGAACTGAAAGCCCGTGAGATGAGTGGCGACCGCCGCATGGGATTCACTAATGCCGACGTGCTCTACATGCTCATGCCCGACCGCTTTGCCAACGGCAACCCCAGTAACGACCGTGTCGAGGGCATGCGCAGTCAGGTGTGCGACCGCAGCAAGCCCAGCTATCGCCATGGTGGCGACCTGGAGGGCATCCGTCAGCACCTCGACTATCTCAACGACCTGGGTGTGACAGCCCTGTGGTTCACTCCGGTGCTTGAAAACGACTCGCCCGAGAGCCCATGGAACGACACCTATCACGGCTATGCCACCACCAACTATTACCGCGTTGACCCACGTTTTGGCACTAACGAGGACTATCGACGCCTCGTTGATGAGGCTCACAGCAAGGGCCTGAAGGTGGTGATGGACATGATTTTCAACCACTGCGGCTTTGAGCACCCCTGGGTGGCCGATATGCCCAGCCATGACTGGTTCAACACCCACGAGTGGCTCAAGGAGTCGAAGGGCACAAGCGACTCGCGCGGCACCAGCTTCATGCAGACGAGCTACAAGCTGGCACCAGTCTTGGATCCTTATGCCAGCGAATTTGACAAGAAGCAGACCGTTGAGGGCTGGTTCGTCTCTACCATGCCCGACCTTAACCAGAACAATCCTCATGTGATGAATTATCTCATCCAGAACAGCATCTGGTGGATTGAGACGGTGGGCATCGACGGCATTCGCATGGACACCTATCCCTATGCCTTCGCTGGCCCCATGGCTCGATGGATGAAGACAATCGACGAGGAGTACCCCAATTTCAACGTAGTGGGGGAGACCTGGTTTGAGCAGCCGCCTTACACCGCCGCTTGGCAGCGCGATAGCAAGATTGCTAAGGAAAATAGCTACCTCAAGACGGTGATGGACTTCTCGTTCTATGCCTGCGTCGACTCGGCTCGCGTTGAGCAGACCGACGGCCAGTGGCGAGGCTTCAACCGCGTGTATAACAGTCTTGTGTTTGATTACCTCTATCCTAATCCCAGTAGCGTGATGGCGTTCATCGAGAATCACGACACCGACCGCTTCCTCAAGGATGGGAAAGATGATCTCACGCTAAAGCAGGCATTGGCGCTGCTGCTCACTATCAACCGCATCCCGCAGCTCTACTACGGCACCGAGGTGCTGATGAACGGCACTAAGCACGTCACCGATGGCAACGTGCGCAAGGACTTCCCAGGCGGCTTCCCCGGCGATGACCACAACGCATTCACCGCTCAGGGCCGCAGCAAGGAGGAGAACGACATGTTCAACTGGCTGCGTGCTCTGCTGCACTGGCGCAAAGGGCCAGGCAACGACTTGATTACTAAGGGAAAACAGACTCAGTTCTTGCCTCACAACGGCATCTATGTGGTGGCACGCCAGTACGCTGGCAAGACTGTGATGACCATCGTCAATGGCACCAACCAGAACGCCACCATGCCAGTCAAGCGTTATACCGAGGTGATTGGCAGCGCCATCACTGCCCGCGACATCCCCACCAACTCGCATGTGAGCCTGGTGAGCGACATCACCCTCACCCCACGCCAGACTCTAGTGCTCGAATTCTAAATACTAAAACTTACATTTACACAAAAACTGGGCGGTCACAATTAAGTTGATCGCCCAGTTTTTCAGGAATAATATTGTTGAGTTATTTCTTTTGGTATTTATCTATTTCTTGGTGATGCGCTTGGCGGGGTGGATTGCGCCTGTGGGGCACACGAGCTGGCACAGGTGGCAGCCCACGCACTTGCGGCCATTGATGCTGGGCTGGCGGCTCTCGGTGTCAAAATCAATAGCCTGGTGGCCACCGTCCATGCAGGACGTGTAGCAGCGTCCGCACCCAATGCACTGCTCACGGTCAATCATTGGATAGACTATTGTTGAGCGGTCAAGGTCGGATGGCAACACAAAGTTTGGCAATTCCTCACCCACGAGGTCGGCAAGCGATGTCACGCCACGCTCGGCCATGTAATAGCTCAGACCTTCGATCATGTCGCCGATGATGCGGTAGCCATACTGCATCACAGCGGTGCACACCTGCACGTTGCGGCATCCCAGCTGGATGAATTCCAGGGCATCACGCCAGGTCTCGATGCCACCAATGCCACTGAACTGCATTACATTGGTAACCGGGTTCTGGGTGAGTTCAAGAATGTAACGCAAGGCGATGGGCTTGACGGCACGTCCCGAATAGCCCGACACCGTCTTCTTCTCGCTCACTGTGCCACGCGCATCCATTGTCACACTCTTGATGGTGTTGATAGCCGAGATGGCATCGGCTCCGCCAAAGTGCGAAGCTATGGCAGGTTGAGCCATGTGAGTGATATTGGGGGTCATCTTGGCGATTACTGGAATCGTTACGTTGTGCTTGACAAATGATGTGTAGTAGAGCACCAACTCTGGATTCTGTCCCACATCACTGCCCATACCTTGAATACCCATCTGTGGGCAAGAGAAATTCAGCTCAATGGCATCCACACCAGCCTCCTCGGCCATCTTGGCAAGCTGTATCCACTCTTCTTGGTTTTGGCCCATGATTGAGGCTACCACAATCTTGGTGGGGTAGTTTTGCTTCAAGCGTCGCAGGATGTCGAAGTCAACGTCGACGGGATTTTCCGAGAGTTGCTCCATGTTGCGCAGGCCGTAAAAGTCACCCTTGGCATTGGTGCTCATGGTGTCAAAGCGTGGCGACACCTCAACAATGTCATCCATGCAGATGGTCTTGTAGAAAACTCCTGCCCAGCCCATGTCGAAGGCGCGAGCCACCATCTCATAGTTGGTGCATATCGCCGATGATGCGAGGAAGAATGGGTTCTCGCACTTGATGCCGCAAAAGTCGATTTCAAGACTTGGTAACTGTTTCTCTTGGTATTGAGGCAGATGTGTCACTATCTCACCGATGCGGATGGGGGTGTCGTAGTGAATGCATGCCTCTTGAGCAGCTGCAAGGTCGCTGGCTGTGCAGCCCTCTATCCATTGTGCTGCATTCTTTTCGTTGTCAAATCGCACGGCGCGAATAGCACGTGCCACATCTCCCTTTCCACATGCCTTGTTGCATGGGGCATCAGCACAAAGCAAGCATCTTGCCGCTTCTTCGTCGATATGAAATTGTTTTTTCATCTTACGTCTCTTATTCTTGGTAAAAATGTAACATTGTTGTGTTTAAAGTGCAAATTTACACATTTTTAGGCAAAAATCAGTAGGAACTGTTATAATAATTTGCATTACGTAATTTCCGTAACGGATTTTATGTAATGGAATATTTGCAGGGAAGTTTATGACCACTTTTTGGCTCAATGGTTGCGGAGCCTGCCGTGAGTGCCCTCAGTGTCAATAACCTAGATTCTCGCCCACCAGCACCACCACATGACGCCCAGGTGTGCGGCTGTTGCGCAGCAGGTGGATGTAGCTGCAGATGCTCTCGGGGCTGTTGCAGTTGTGGCACACGCCATCAATGTGGCAAGGCGTTGAAATGTCGAAACGCTGCGCATTGATGGGCGAAGCGGTGCTGCGGGCACGGGCTATGGCGGCCTCCACTGTCGATGCCACCTTATTGAGGCCCACAATAAAGATTACCTTTTTGGGCCCCCATGTGATTGCTGCCACGCGGTTGCCGTTGCCGTCAATGTTTATTATCACGCCGTCTTCACTCAGTGCGTTGGCACTGCTTAGGTACACGTCGGCAGTGAAGGCCCGCAGATACATCTGCTGTTTCTCCTCGGCACCCTCCACCACGTCGCGGTCGAGCACCTGGAGCGTGCCGCGTTGCTTGAGCGCTTGGGGCAGCCCCATGTCGCGCACGGTCATCGATCCTCCCCATGTCACACTGCTGCCGTCGGCTATCAGGTCCATAACTTGTGCCACGGCATCCTTAGCTGTGGGGCAGTAGTACGCCTCCATGTTGCGTCGCTTCAGGTTCTTGATTAACTTTTCCCCCAGTAGGGCATTTCTTTTCTCTAATGGTGTCATAATTATTATATGTGTAAAAATAAAGAATTATTAGTTGAAGAAGCTTGCCGCATACGTCCTGCCCACAGGAATCTCCACGCCGCCGGTCAGTTGCAGCTGCGTGCGTGAGTAGCTCTCAATGCGGTGACGTGGCACAATGTAGCTCTTGTGCACTCTCACAAACTCCCCCTGTGGCAGCATCCCCTCCAGCGACTTCATGCTAAGCTGTGTGACCACTGGCTTGCCATCAACGGTATATATCTTCACATAGTTGTCCATGGCTTGAATATACAGGATGGAACTGAGTTTCACTGTCACGTTCTTATACTCCACTTTCACAGTGATTTCCTCACCGTCAAGGGGTGGAGTGGTGCTGTAGTTCACTAGTTTGATAGCCTGGCGAACCTTCTCCACTGCTTTCTCAAAGCGGCTAAAGGAGAATGGTTTGTGAAGGAAGTCAACAGCATTCAGGTCAAAGCCGTCGATGGCATATTGGGCATAGGCAGTGGTGAACACCAGGAATGTCCCTTCAGGGATTTCCTTGGCAAGGTCCACGCCGCTCACCTCGCCCATTTTCACGTCGAGGAAGAGCAGTTCGGGCCGAGTGCGCTTAACGTGCTCAATGCCCACCAGCGGATTGCTGAATGTGGTAACTTCCATTTCGCCAAGACGCTGGGCAAAGTTTTTTATCACTTCAAGAGCCATGGGCTCATCGTCGATTGCTACACATTTCATGGTCATTGGTGATTTAGGTTTATAGTAAGCAGCACGTTAAAGGTGCCATCTTCTTCCTTGATGTCAAGGTTGTAGTCCTTGCCATAAATCAGGTCAAGGCGCTTGCGGCTGTTCTCGATGCCTATGCCTTCGTGGGCCTCGTTGCTGGGCCTGGTGCGGATGGGGTTGCTGGTTGATAATGTGAGCACCCCGTCAGTTACTTTGAGCGAGATGTGGATGTGGGTCTCCACGCTTGCGCTCACGCCATATTTGAGCGCATTTTCCACAAAGGTTATCATTATCATGGGAGCCATCGTCAGCCCTGGGTGCCGCTGGTCGTTGTCGTAAGTGAAGTGCACCTGGGTGCAGTCGTTGAGCCGGTGCCGTTGCAGTTCAATGTATTGCTGCAAGTAGTGGGCCTCGCTATCGACACTCACGCTATCCTGATTGGCATTGTTGTAGATGTAACGGGTGATGTCGATAAATTGCATGAAGGCATCCTCGGTGCTGGGGTTTTGGGTGAGCACCATGCTGTAGAGGGTGTTAAGGGTGTTGAACAGGAAGTGAGGGTCGATTTGGGCCTTATAGAGCGATAGCTCGGCCTTGTTCTTGGCCACCTCAAGCTCTTGGCGGCGAGCACGTTGTCTGTACAACTCGCCGAGTAGTCCCATTGCTATGCTGAATGTCATCACTATCACCCACAGGAACCACACTGCTTGCTGGTGGAGCCTGAACTTCGATGGCGACATTGGGCGGCCGCCCAGCTCAGGGCCACCATGATGTGGCCTGGGCGGGTGGTGGAAGGGAAATTCCATTTTGTAATGGCTCAACAAGTAGGTAATACCCACCATTGCCACTATCACGAGCATTGCCCACACCAATCGCTTGCGGTTCTTGAACAGAGATGGAACGGTGAACGTGCGGTTCACAAAGTACACTATATAGAGCCAGCACACAAGCAGGCACACGAAGAGCAGGTTGTTGTGAAGCCACCGCTCAATGGGCAGCAGGTATATCATCACTGGCAGTAGCACCAGGCAAAAGAACAGGTCTATCCACAGCTGCATTTTCTTGCCTGCTATCGCTTTCGATGTGTATGTTTTTTTGTCTCTTTCCATGTTGGCTTTCTCGTTGGTTTGTCGTGAGAGGTCAAAGTTACAAAAATATCTCTTAATGGCAAAATCGCCACAACGATTTCTCATTGTGGCGATTTATATCATCAACGTCCTAAAAATAGGACGGCATTGTTTTAAGGAAATTCAGTTTCTTAACGTGCTGACGCCATGAATTCCTCCACATCTTTGGGGTGATAAGGGATAATTTCTTTGCCCAGGAAGCGGCAGCCATCGGCTGTGATGAGCACATCGTCTTCGATGCGGATGCCGCCAAAGTCCTTGTAGCTCTCGATGGCATCGAAATTCAAGAACTCCTTGCAATGTCCACTGGCACGCCAGTCATCAATCAGGTCGGGGATGAAGTAGATGCCTGGCTCGTCGGTAACTACGAAGCCTTCCTCGAGCTTGCGGCCCATGCGCAACGCGTTGGTGCCAAACTGCTCCAGGTTGGGGCGGGTCTCAGCGTCAAATCCCACATAAATCTGGCCCAAACCTTCCATGTCGTGAACATCCATGCCCATCATGTGGCCAAGGCCGTGAGGCAGGAACATTGCATGGGCACCAGCTGCTACAGCCTCGTCAACGTCGCCCTTCATCAGGCCAAGTGCTTTCAGGCGCTCAGTCATCAGGCGGCACACGGCCATGTGCACGTCGTAGTATTTCACTCCAGGCTTTGCCACCTTCAGCACCAGGTCATGGCAATCCTCTACTATGCTGTAGATTGCCAGCTGGCGAGAACTGAACTTGCCGTTAACTGGCATCGTGCGGGTGTTGTCGCTGCAATAGTGCTCTATAGTCTCGGCACCGCAGTCACACAGCACCAATCGTCCGTCCTCAAGAGCTGCCATCGATGGAGCACCATGCATTATCTCGCCATGCTGCGAGAATATGGTGCCAAAGCTCACCTGGGCACCATAGCTCTGGGCTATGCCATTAATTTGGCCTCCTATGTACTTCTCGGTAACGCCAGGCTTCACAAGACGCATCGCTGTGGTGTGCATCTTGTACCCTATTGCGCAGGCGCGTTCCAGCTCCTCAATCTCGAGGGCACTCTTCACCGAGCGCATCTTAACCACAGCCATGATAAGCTCAAGTGATGCTGCCTCTTTCTGCTTGCTGGGGTGAATATCAAGCAAGTCCATCAGCTGGATCATGGTGTCGTGGCGGTAGGGTGGGAGGAAGTGAATCTTGCGACATTTAGCAACGGCCTCTTTCACAATCTTCTCGAGCTCAGCCATTGGAGCGCTGTTGGCAACGCCCACCTGCTCAGCAAGGTCTTTAACGCTGTCCACCGAGCCATACCACACAATGTCCTCAATGTCGATGTCGTCACCTATGAGTGTTTCTTTGCCACTGTCAACATCTATCACACCAACCAGACCGTCGCGCTTCTGCCCAAAGTAATACAGGAACGACGAGTCTTGTCTGAAGGGGTAATATGCATTATTAGGGTAGTTGTTAGGGGCCTCATTATTGCCCATCAGCAATATCACGCCATCACTCATCAGCCTCTTAAGCTCCTCACGGCGCGATACGTATACTTCTTTGTTAAACATAATAGAACCTTGTTTTTTATGTGATTAATAAAATTTTTTCCGCTCAAAATTACAATAATAACACGATATAACCAAATCCTATCATCAATTAATTACTCAATTGCCCCCTTCCTCTCACCCAAGTGACACAAGTAACACCTGTCCGCAATTTCTGCCACCACCCCAGTGCGGTCTGTTTTTTTGATATTGCTTATATATATAATAAGGTGTTACCTTTGCCCCGTGCACCTCAGCACAGGAGCCCCTTGACATACTGCCACCCATAAAAAAAAACAAAAACTGTCCCACCACCCTGAGTCACCTGAGTCACTTGAGTCAGCTGTGTCACTTGAGTCACTTGAGTCACCTGAGTCACTTGAGTCACCTGAGTCAGGTGAGTCACCCGAGTCAGCTGAAACAATAATTTAAGTGCGAAGCACCACTATAATTTTAGCACGGAGTGCCATAATTTCCACTCCACAGGAGTGGCCCGATTCCGCTGATTCCACCGATTTCTAGATTTCCTAGCAATTCCTAGCAATTCCTCTGATTCCACATCCCCCCGGCCCCCGTGTGGTCCC
>DEJJ01000011.1 GCA_002353285.1 Porphyromonadaceae bacterium UBA2751
TGGAATCACCGGAATCAGACAACTTTTACAACATAGGGACAACTGGGGTTGTTGTAGTGAAGGTGGGACAGTTTTGTGTTTTTTTTCTTGGGGTGGCAATATGTCGATGAGCTCTTGTCAGGTGTGGCAAAGGTAATGCATTGTTATAGTAAAATGCAATATCATTTTCCTTGGGGGCGTGCGAATGGCTCTTTTCACGTGAATTGGCCGTGGATGGTCAAACAACTTTTACAACGCGAAGACGACTGGGACAACATTTTGTTGTTTTACATGGAATCATGGAATCACTGGAATCATTGGGGCCACTCCTGTGGAGTGGAAATTATGGAACTTCGTGCTAAAATTATTGTTTCAGCTGATTGTTGACTATTTTTATTCTCCTGTGAGAGCAGGCTTTGTGACGAACTTGGTTCGCAGCTTTGTGAGATTAATGATTTGGGCGATGGGGTTGACGTGGGTGTTTCCTCTCGCAAAGCTGCACCTGTCGGTGTCGAAAAGCCTGCTTACGCAGGTGTGTTTTTGGCTGCGCATGGGGTGTTTTTGATTGCTGTGGTACAGCAATCCACATGAACGAAGTGAGGGAACTTTAGAAAATATAGGAATAGGAATCATGGAATCAGTGGAATCAGGGATATTTTTGGGTGGGGTGAAAAGAGAGCCTGGGGAGCGACTCGGCGTCGTCCCCCAGACTCATCATCGTACGAAAAAATTATCTAAAACTTTTTATTTCAGGATCTTGGTTGTGGTGCTTGAGCCATCGCTGTAGCGAGTAACCACGATGTTAACGCCCTGGAATGGGGTGTCGCTCTCGATACCAGCCACATTGTAGTACTTAACACCAACCACCTGGCGAGCGTTGAGGTTCTCGAGGCCAGTGGAGATGCCACCCTTGATGGTGAATGGAGTGGTGTACTCGGCAATGTAATAGATCTTGTCGCTGTCGGCTGCCTTGGGAGCAGCACCCTTAGCCGAAACTTCGGGGGTGAAGTAGAGACGCACCCTGAAGTTCATTTTTAGGTCCTCGATTGTGCCATCGTTGTAACCAGTTGCAGTGCGAACCTTGCGGGCACCGAAGGTGCCACGGTAAACGCCAGCAATATCTTCGCCACTCACGTTTTGTGCGGCAACTTGAGCTGCACCAAGTCTCATGTGAGTGCCAGGCTGATACTCACCGTCACCACCCTGGGGCAAGAACTCTGTTATACCCTCCTCTGTTTTACCAAGCATCTCCTCAAACATGTAATCGCCACTCTTGCGGTCGGCAAATGCCTCCATAGGCTCATCAAGAAGGTCGGTGTCGATTTCACGCCAAGCGCGTATCATGTAAATCTTGTAACCAGCGGGCACTAAATCGGTCTTTACAGGCAATTCAACAGTATAGTAAGCATAACGGTCATTGCCCTTCAACCATGAATAATCACTGATTTGATAAACAGGATTATCTATGTCAAGAACACCAACAGCCGCTTTCTGCAATGGACCACCGTAGGTGTTATAGTCGGTGCGCTGTGCGCCAACCACGTTCTTGCCCACGCTGAAGGTCTCAACAACAGGAGCATATACATAGGCCTTTGCCTCCTCAGTGTTCTTAGCAACTTTTGCAGGATAGTAGTCAACGAAGTTGGCCCAAGCGTATCCCGACGAAACGGGCAGTGTGCCACCATCGTAGTAATACTCGCCTTGCACATCATTCATTGTCACAGTGTAGCCTTCGCCCTGGTTACCTGCGATGCCATCGGGTGCCAAATCTTGCTCAGCGTCATTAGCTCCCACCTCATCAACGATATAACGGGTTTCAGCTGCAGTCCAACGATAAACGTCGTTGCGCAGAATCTCGGTCTTGGAGCTATACTGAACACGCTCGCTGAAGGTCAAGTCCTTAACAGGTATAGCATGATCATTATCGCCCTTAACTTCAATCAGTGAGAACGCATTGTTAATCTTAGATGCAGTCTTGTAGATGGGAACACGGAATGCGTTACTATAGGCTGTTTCGGGGATAACATCGCCAGTCCATGAGCCAGTCATATCCCACCCATTGAGAGTGAAGGTCTTGCCTATAAATCCTTGGGTTGACAAGTCGACTGTCTCATTCCATTTGACACCCTCATCCCACGATGGAGCACCCACAGGATTCATGCGAACAAATTTGATATTATTTTTGGCTGGACCAAAGCTCAACACGCCATTCTCACCAGCGGTGCCTAGCAGCCATTTACCTTCATTATCGTTATCCCAAGTCCATGCATACCAAACCTCATCACCTTTAGTGCAAGCAGCAGCATTGAGGTAAACCATCGTTGGAGTACCTTGATAGTTTGACTCCAGTCTGTAAGCATAAGATGCAGGATGAGAATTGTCAGCAACATCAACCACAAAGTTGTCGTAGATGTTGAGGTTTCCAAAGTCAACGTAACCTGTGTTGGTCACATTATAGTTTTGCGACCAGTTTCCGTTGCCTTCAACGTTGCCATTGTTGGCGTGATAGCCAGCATAGTACTGCACATTTCCAGCTTCAACGTCACTCTTGCCTTTAGGATAGTCGCTCTTAGCGCTTTGATTAGCCATTGTGATGGTTATGCTGCGATTGCTAGCGGCATGGTTGTTGAAAGTGATGTAAGCAACAGGCTCGCTAATTGTGTTAGTCACACCATTAACAGTCTCTGAGTGACTACGCACAACAGTTAACTTCGTTCCACTCTCACCATCAGTTATATTAGCATTTTCGAGACCCAATGCTGTATTGGCAATATTAATCCTATTAGAATAGCAGTTCTTCTCATTATCGGGATTATAACGGCTATAATGTGAAGCGTCTTTGAGTGCTATCATCTCATTGGGGTCAAGACCAGGAATAATATAACTCATGCTGTTCGAAATTTGCAGGCTCAGGAAATGCTTACCCTCAGCATCAGCAGCATCACGACCACGAATTGCATAAGTAACCTGCTTACTAGAAGACTCACGCTTTACATATACGTTGGGATAGTTCTTCTCTTTTCCTGGATTCATACGAAGAACAATAGGAACACGGTTGGCCTCGTCAACTACTTGAGCATTAGGATCGGATGGATCACGATCAATGTATTGTCCCTGAGCATTCTTGTAATAAACAGGTTCATAGCTTTCCACTCCAGTTTCTTCATTAACAACCACTTCAAGTAGCTCGAACTCTTGCTGATCACTTGGCAAGAAACTGTCAAGATTGGACACCCAATTGAGATTGAGCATATAGTATTCATCTGCTTCAACAGTAGGAGTTATCTCTTTTTGACGAATCACATAGAGCCCCATTGTGGGCTGCATAACAGCATTATATCTAAAATAATCTTGAATAAAGAGATTATTAGCATCTTTGGTTCCTCGTTTTTCCCAATCCATCATACGATAATCGGGAACAAAGAACATCATATCTGTTACATCTTGACAGTCAGCATCCTTACTTTCTGGACCATACATCATGAAATGATGGTTAACATATGGCACATTAGGACAATCATGAATAACGCCAAAAGATTGCATATTAATTAAATCCTGATAGATATCATCTTTAGCTCCTGTAGTTTC
Organism: Porphyromonadaceae bacterium UBA2751; assembly: GCA_002353285.1. Classification (GTDB taxonomy): domain Bacteria; phylum Bacteroidota; class Bacteroidia; order Bacteroidales; family Muribaculaceae; genus Sodaliphilus. Next base: position 3,568 of record DEJJ01000011.1, read on the forward strand.
TCCTGCAGATTGAGACAATGAAGGGCTAAATTGTTCAAACATATGTCCTAAGAAGAAATAAAAAGAATAACTTGGGGCAACACCAGGGTCTACATATGTGTCAACATCAGAATAATTAGCACAATAATTGTAGCTCGGATCCACTTCGAAATTACCTGATTTCCATGTATTCCTCATAGAATGGAACATTGCCAATTGTCCCTTTGCAATAAGATAGAACTTATTCATTTTTTTGCAGTCAATCTTAAACAAAGTACCAGCCTCCAATCCTTCTCCAGTTCGCTTGGCATTTTTTATAACACGTGCGCTTTTGATTGTCTTTGAAATATAATCTCTAAGTTGAGCATAGCCAGAAAGCGAAGAATCAAACGTTAATGCTGGGAATATTACAGTACCATTTTCATCTTTTATGTCAGTTAGAGTGAAATTTTCCTTCAATTCAATCAACAACAAAGTCAGGCCCTCGTCATTTGGCTCATATTCGTACTGATCCATCTTCCAAACATGCCAAGTGTAATCATTATCATCGGTATATGTATTGTAATTGAGAGGGTTTGTTGAGGGAATATTCCATCCAAACGTATCAACAAAGCGTGCACCATCTTGGCCAGTTCCAGTTCTTTCGAGTTCGCCAACTCCTGTATAAAGAACTTTGTTGTCATGATCATCTAGACCAGTTTCTGTAAAGCCACGTTTTTTATTGCCTGGAATATTTGGATTCGTATAAACCTCACGAAGCATGGCGATTATTTGGTCTGGATCGGTTGCAGGCTCCTCATCACCAAGAGTATTGGTATGTTTCTCATTACCTGTATCGCCATTTGTATACCATTCGTAAGAGAAGCCATTCCATTCATCGGGATCAAGAATCACAATCTCGTTATCACGTCCTTCAATTTCCCCAGGAACACAATCAATCGTAATCCATGGGAGGAATGTTTTTAAAGAAGAGGCAGAAGTACCATATTGAAGTACACCAACGTTAGTTGTCTGATTCACACCAAGCCATTTCAAAGTCTGCAAAGTATAGGTTCCTCCTGCCGCACAAGATGCATCAACTACCAGATTGCCACCTTGGTATTCGTATCCATCACCGCTAAACTCAAAAGTAACTGTATTTGTACCAGTATAAATATTAGTTCCTGACGTAGATGCGAAACCATCAGTAGAAAGGAATTCTGCAGATGAATAGGTTGACTGTGTTGTCTCACCTATTTTAAGAGTCACTAAACTACTTGATGTCCCTCCATTACGATCCTGCAAATTACCATTAGCATGGAAAGTAATTTTCTTGATTAAAGTACCTGAAGTAAGATTCAAATCACTTGCCTGATAAATGATCTGCCCATGATTGGCCTTTTCCATGTAATACAAATAGACTGGCAATGTTTCTTCGTCCGATCCTTCACCCACAGCTTGATCTTTTGTTTCACTGCCAATACCACTTAATGAAATAGGAGCAGTAGCATTAATAGCTGCTGCCTCAGCTTCTTCAGCTGTCAGTGTGATAATTCCATTATAAGATCGATACTCTGTTGGAGCAAAGGTTACCAAATAGAATCTTGAAACTCCAGGATCCAATTCACCATAACCATTAGTTTTAACTGTGAATTCCTGGTCACCAGTTACCGTAACTACTGGAGTAAATGGATTTGCACCAGTATTAGTTACAGTAAAAGTAGTTCTACCTTGTTGATCTTTAACAACTTTCCCAAAAGCACCATTACCTTCAAACGTTGCCTCATAAGGATCAGGCATCATAGCTGTGTAATTAATGGTCATTTTGGGTAGAAATGAGTGTTGATTATAATACTGCTGATAGTCATAATAAAAAAATGAAAGAGATTGATTTGCATCAGTACTTATACCATCAAATTTAGTATCACCGTCTTCACTGTCAGCAGTACCTTTAGTTGTTACAGTCACGTCAACCAGCAAGTTGCCACCATTATAAACAAATGGAGTATTGAATGTCACAGTGAACTCTGTCGCATTTTTCTTTGGAGTCACTGTAGCAGATACCGTATTTCCACTAAACGATGTAAATGAATTGCTTGAGAATGCATTTTGTTCGCAATTACCCAAGGTAATCGTAAGCACACCATCACCACCATCAGTACTAAATTTAATTCCATTAGAAGCATAAAAGGTAAGTGAATTGATGCTGCTTCCTTTAGCCAACCCTGAAAGATTTGATTCTGTATAAATCATCTGGCTCCTTGTGCGGCGACTTGTATAATTACCGGTAGAGACATTGTCATAAAAATATCCATATATAGGAGCATAGCTATTGGTGGTAGCGGTCGATCCATCTGAACCGTCACAAACTGTCAATACAAAATTCTCAGTATGTGATTTTACAGAAGCATCTTGCTTGTAATTTGGGTTTGAATCACTTTGGGTCTCACTTTCTGTTATAACCATTTCTAGCTTGGTTGGTTTAGGGCGCATAAGACTCACCTTGGAACCATTCCTAGAAGTGGCACCCTTTTCTTGGGCCGCGGTGGGTTGCCATAAGGGCAAGGCGACTGCGGCAATCAGTAATAATCTCAGAATACGTGTCATAGTAATAAAAAATTTTAGATATGGTTTATAAAAATAATTATATATCCTTTAGTTGGAATTTCCTTATTAAGTGATTAAAGCTCAGGGACATGAATGAGAAGATGTAATCACATCATGAAGTTTTCAACGCGGCACTCTTGCAGTGTTGTGAGCTCTCGTGTTATTAAGGTGATGTTGAAAAGAGTTTTTTCAAAAACGTTAAGATTCAGGCTCATACAGGCTTTTTTAGCATACCTTACCTTATGTAAATCGCAATGACTCTTAACCACCGGTTCATCAATCCTCGGAACACAAATGACTAAATCACTGTACAAATTTAAAACTTATTCGCTGAAAAATCAATACGATTTGTGATAAAATATTAACAACTTGCCTTTATATAACAATTTTTAACGATTGTAACGCATTTTTCTGGCATAAATATTCATTTTTCCGGTTCGATTTTATTGTTAGCAGACAAAGGGGGGCAATGTTGAGGTTTTTATATTCCCCCATGATAAAAAAGCGGATTGAGCTGATTATCCGCAAGGTTTTTTTTACAGAAGAACTTTAGTGTTCATAAGATTGATGGCTTGCTCTGGATTCGGGCAGACTCCTCGGGTGGTTGTTTAGTGCGCTTCGCGCAGAAATATAACAAATCATTATAAATCAAACAGGATATATTATATGGGATTTGGTGACGTGGGTGCTTCCTCTCGCAAAGCTGCACCTGTCGGTGTCGAAAAAGCCTGCTTGCGCAGGGGTTTTGTTTGTGGCTGCGCATGGGGTCAAACAACTTTTACAACACAGAGACAACAGGCACAACTGGTTTAGTGCGCTTCGCGCAGAAATATAACAAATCATTACAAATCAAACAGGATATATTATATGGGATTTGGTGACGTGGGTGCTTACTCTCGCAAAGCTGCACCTGTCGGTGTCGAAAAGCCTGCTTACGCAGGTGTTTTGTTTGCGGCTACGCATGGGGGCAGACTACTGGGACGACTGTGTTAGTGCGCTTCGCGCAGAAATATAACAAGTCATTTCAAATCAAACAGGATATATTATATGGGATTTGGTGGCGTGTGCTTTGGTCATACTCCCCCCTGCCCGCTCTTTCAGCGGCAATGGGCTGTGCCTTACCAATGGCAAAACAAGTTTTGCCGCTGGTTTCGGCTTGCACCATTGGTCTACCTTAGAGGGGAGGTAAAAAGCACGTTTTTTTAGTTTTGCAACAGGCTTGTGTGGTAATGGAGGGTTACTCGACCCAGAGGACGAGGCCCTTGAGGTACTCACCCTCGGGATGGTAGATGTTGATGGGATGGTCGGCAGGCTGTGTGAGCTGATGCAGGATGCGCACCTTGCGGCGGCTCTGTGCTGCTGCGCTGAACAGAGCGAGCCTGAACTGATCCTTGCTCACGGCCTGCGAGCAGGAGAAGGTGAAGAGCACTCCCCCACTTTGAATCTTGCTGAAAGCCTTGGCGTTGAGACGCCGATAGCCCACGAGTGCGTTCTTGAGGGCGCTCTTGTGCTTGGCAAAAGCTGGCGGGTCGAGGATGATGAGGTCGTAGGCGTCGGGCTCGACATGGTCGAGGAAATCGAAGGCATCTTGAGCAAAGGCCTCGTGCCTGCTGTCGCCAGGGTAATTAAGCTCCACGTTGCGGCGAGTGAGGCTCACAGCCTTGCTGGAGCTGTCGACGCTGTGGACGAGCTGTGCCCCGCCACGCATGGCATAGAAGGAGAATCCACCAGTGTAGCAGAACATGTTGAGCACACGTCGGTCGTGGCTGTAGCGCTCGAGCAGGGCGCGGTTCTCGCGCTGATCGACGAAGAAGCCAGTCTTTTGGCCTCGGAGCCAGTCGACATGGAATTTGAGTCCGTTCTCGATTGCGACATCGGTGTCGAACTCACCAATGAGATACTGATTCTCGGGGTCGAGATGAGCTTTATAGGGCAATGTGGTCTCGCTCTTGTAGTAAACATTGCTGATAACCCCCGCAGGCAGATCGACCAGAGCCTGTGCGATGCTCTTGCGCGCGAAGTGCATGCCTGGCGAGTGGGCCTGGATGACGGCTGTGCTGCCATAGACGTCGACAACCAGTCCGGGCAGGAAGTCGCCCTCACCATGGACGAGGCGGAAGGAGTTGTTGTCGGGGCGCATCAGCCCGAGGGCTTGCCGCACACGCCATGCCTGAGTGAGGCGGTCGCGATAGAAGTCGTCGTCGATAGCGGTGTCGCCCCACGCAAGGATGCGCACCATGATGCTGCCCACCTGGAAGTGTCCGTTGCCGATGTGGGTGCCATCGCTGGCGAACACCGAGACGATGTCGCCTTCCTCGATAGCGGGGTCGGCATGAGCGATTGCCCCCGAGAACACCCAGGGGTGAAATCGCTTGAGTGACTCTTCCTTGCCACGGCGCAGGGTTATCTTTTTATAGTTCATAGTTTAGAGTTGTGAGTTTGTGAGTTGTGAGTTTAGAGTTGTGAGTTTAGAGTTGTGAGTTTGTGAGTTGTGAGTTTTTTGGGGGATAGACTAATTGACGAAGGGCTTGATGAGCCAGCGGTAGATGTCGTTGCCATTGGCCCACAGGAGCAGTGCAATGAGGATGCTCATGCCCACCACCTGCGCCCTGATCATGAACTTGTCGCTGGGCTTGCGGCGGAAAATCATCTCGTAGAGCAGGAACATCACATGTCCACCATCGAGGGCGGGAATTGGCAGGATGTTCATGAAAGCGAGGATGACCGAGAGGAATGCAGTCAAATCCCAGAAGTTGAGCCAGTTGAACGTCTCGGGGAAGATGCTGGCAATGGTGCCGAAGCCACCCAGGCTCTGCGCGCCTTCCTTGGAGAAGATGAGCTTGAGGCTGCTCACGTAGTTGACCATCTTGGTCCACCCCATCTCGATGCCACGAGGAATTGAGGCGAGAAGGCTGTAGGCCTTGGTCTCCACCTTATAAATTTGGGTGACGTTGCGCAGGCCGATGCCAATCTTGCCAGCACTATTGACTGCGACGCTGGCAGTGCATGGCTTGCCATCGCGGATGTAGGTCATCTTCACTGTCTTGCCCTTGGATGCCTGCAACTGCGCGGTGAAGGTCTTATAGTCGGCAGCGTCAACTGAGTCGACACTCAAAATTTTGTCGCCCCTCTTGAGCCCAGCCACGTCGGCGCCATCGCCCGGCATTGTGGTCTCGACCACAACAGGGAGTCGATAGTCCATGAAAGGCTCGCCGTTGCGTGCATCCTTCTCGGCCTGGAAGACGAACTTGCTGGGTATGCTGATGGTGACAGTGTCGCGGCCATTGCGCAGCACCGTTACCTGCTTGGCAGTGGTCATTGCCTGGACGTCGGCACTACTGAGCGAAGTGAGCTCATTGCCATCGGCCGTCAATGGTATGTCGCCATCGCGGAAACCGATTTTCTCGGCACTCTGGCAGAAGTCCATACCCAGCTCGGCATTGCGATAGGGCAAATACTGCTCGCCCCAATAGTAGACCATGCCGGCATAGATGATGATGGCAAGCAGGAAGTTGTTGAGCACGCCGCCCACCATGATGAGCAGTCGCTGCCATGCCGGCTTGGTGCGGAACTCCCATGGCTGCTCGGGCTGCTGCATCTGCTCGGTGTCCATGGACTCGTCGATCATGCCAGCTATCTTGCAGTAGCCGCCCAGGGGAAGCCATCCGACACCATACTCGGTGTCGCTCTTCTTGGGCTTGAACTTGAGCAAGCTACCATCCCACTTGATGCCCAGGCTCTTGAGTCCGATATCGAAAAAGAGGTAAAATTTCTCTACTCTAACTCCAAATAATCTTGCCCACATGAAATGCCCCAGCTCGTGAATAAACACCAGCAGTGATAATGCGGCAATCATCTGGATCCAACCTATTACACTCATAGTAGTTGTTAATGTTGTGCTTTATTACTCTTTATTGTTAATTAAAGACTCAGCATAGGCGCGCGACTGTGCGTTGGTCGCAACGTAGTCGTCGTAGGAAGGTTTCTCAATGAATGGAGCCCATGCCATTGTGCGCTCGATAGTGCGGTAGATGTCGTTAAAGCCAATTCTATCGTCAAGGAATGCCGCCACAGCCACCTCGTTGGCGGCGTTCATCACGCATGGCACGTTGCCACCGCGGCGTGCAGCATCGTAGGCAGTGCGGAGCAAAGGGAACTTGTCGAAGTCGGGCTCATGGAAAGTGAGATTAGCATAGTCGGCAACAGTCATGCGTCGCTCCTGTGTTGCCAATCGGCCTGGCAAGCCCAGTGCATAGCGTATGGGCAGGTGCATGTCGGGCAATGCGAGCTGCGCCTTGACTGAGCCGTCGACAAACTCCACCATGGAGTGGACAATTGACTGCGGATGAACCACTATGTCGATGTGCTCCTGCGAGATGCCGTAGAGCCACTTGGCCTCGATCATCTCAAAACCCTTGTTCATCATGGTTGCACTGTCGATGGTAATCTTGGCGCCCATAGCCCAGTTGGGGTGACGCAGAGCATCGGCCTTGGTTACTGTGGCAAGCTGCTCACGCGGCATGGTGCGGAAGGGGCCACCAGATGCAGTGAGGATGAGGCGCGACACATTGTCGATGTCCTCGCCCACCAAGCACTGATAGAAGGCACCATGTTCACTGTCGACCGGGTATAATACCGAAGTGGAGTCCTTGAGCATCTCGTTGATGAGCTCGCCTGCCACGACAAGAGTCTCCTTGTTGGCCAAGGCAATCTTCTTGCCAGCCTTGATGGCAGCGATAGTCGACTCCAATCCACTGTAGCCCACCATGGCCGTTACCACGGTGTCGACCTGAGGCTCTGCCACAAGCTGAGCCACGACAGCGCTACCAGTGTGAACGTTGATTCCCGTTCCCTCCAGTGCCTGTGCCACTTGCTGATAGCAATCCTCGCTTGCAATCACCACATTGTGAGGCTTGAACTTCAAAGCCTGCTCGATGAGCAACTGCGCGCTGCGGTTGGCCACAATCAGGTCAACCTCAAAGAGTTGAGGATACTCGCTGGCAATGTCGAGCGTCTGCCTCCCTATTGAGCCAGTGCTACCTAAAACGGCTATTTTTCTTCTTTGAACCACGAAAATTGCTTTAAAAACTTACAAAGTTACACATTTTCGCTCTACCAACGAAATGAAAAGTGAATTTTAACGATTTCAAACACTTTTTGCAGAGAAAGGCGTCAGAAAAAGTCCGACTTAATCAGACACTGTCAGACTAAGTCGGACTTAATACTCATTAAGCACTGAGTGCTGTAAATTCTCTACTTGGCGAGACGGAAGCCAATGTCGTCGTCGGCAAAGTCGGGTTCCATCTTGAAGCGGTTAGACACGCGACAGTTTCTGCTCTCGCCAAACCAGCTGCCTCCACGGAAGACGCGACGAGTCTCGGAGTCAGGTCCGAGAGGGTCGACTTGCGACTCGGCCGAATAGTTGCCGTTCCAGTCGTTGACCCACTCCCACACGTTGCCACTCATGTCGAAGAGCCCCAGTTCATTGGCAGCCTTCTGAGCAACGCCATGCGATGAATTGCCAGAGTTCTGGTCGTACCAGGCAACGTCGTCAACATTGTTGCTACCTGAATAGAGATAGCCCTTGCTCAAGTTGCCACCACGAGCAGCGAACTCCCACTCGGCCTCGGTGGGGAGGCGGAAGTTCTCGCCAGTGAGCTCGTTGAGCTTTGCAATGAACTGCTGGCAGTCGTTCCAGCTAACCTTCTCGACAGCAAGTGTGCCCCCGCCATTGTTGACCGCAGGATTATTTCCCATTACAGCAGTCCACAGTTCTTGAGTGACCTCGGTTTGACCAATGGCATAGGTACTCAGTTTAACACGGTGGGCTGGGAACTCGTTGGAGTGAGCCTCGTCATCGCCAGGCATAGCACCCATCGTGAACGAGCCACCATCGACAGTGACCATGACAAAAGAAACGCCATTAGCGGTGTATTCGGTCACTACAGGAGTGGGCTGGCCATTGAGCATAACATTGTAAATCTCGGTAATGTCGTTGGATGTAATGTGGCCATCGCCATCAACATCGTAAGCGGTTTCGGGATATACCATGATGTCATTAAGCAGATAGTTGTAAAGAACAGTGACATCGACCGAGGTGACAGAACCGTCGCCATTGACATCCCACTTGAGAGCCGCTGCGGGCTGTGAGAATGCAAAAAGAGCAACTATTGCTCCCATTGCCAGTGATAATTTCTTGAAGGTTTTCATTATTAACAGTAATTAGTTTTGATTTTTTTATAATGCAAAGATAATGGAAATAAATATTATCACCAAATTTTATTTGGTTTTGTAGATATTTCAGTTGTGGTTCAATGCTGCCAAAGCTGCTGCAGTGCGTGCGGCGAGGCGAGCGTTGTTGAGCACCAGTTGGATGTTGGCATCGAGGCTGTTGCCACCAGTAATATCCTTGATCTCGGCAAGCAGGAAGGGAGTGGTTGCCTTGCCCTTGATGCCAAGTGCGATGCTCTTTTTCACCGCCTTATCGATTGCCTCATTAATATAGTTGGGGTCGAGCGAATACTGCTCGGGGATGGGATTGGTCACGAGCATACCTCCCGCCAACCCCATGTCGAGCTTAGCCTGGAAGGCTGCGGCAAGCTCCTGTGGAGTGTCGATGCGATAGTCGACCTTGAAACCACTGGTGCGGGTGTAGAATGCAGGCAGTTCCTCGGTGCCATAGCCAATCACAGGCACGCCTTTAGTCTCAAGATACTCAAGTGTGAGCCCCAGGTCGAGAATCGACTTGGCGCCAGCACATATTACCATCACTGGCGTCATTGCCAGTTCCTCGAGGTCGGCACTGATGTCCATGGTGGTCTCGGCTCCACGATGCACCCCTCCAATGCCACCAGTGGCAAATACTTTAATCCCTGCCATAGCAGCGATAATCATGGTGGTAGTTACTGTAGTAGCGCCATCCTCGCCACGAGCAATGAGCACTGGCAGGTCGCGACGAGATGCCTTGGTCACGGCTTGGCCTTTATGACCGAGATATTCAATTTCCTCGGGGGTGCAGCCCGCCTTGAGTTTGCCGCCAATGATGGCGATGGTGGCTGGCACAGCGCCATTGTCGCGGATGGTTTGTTCAACCTTGAGCGCCGTTTCCACATTTTGCGGATAGGGCATTCCGTGAGATATAATAGTTGACTCAAGTGCAACAACAGGTTTGTGAGCCTGAAGAGCGTCGTTTACTTCTTGCGAAATAGATAGGAATTTATTCATGAGTTGTGAGTTTTTGAGTTATGAGTTATGAGTTTTTGAGTTTTGCGATTTCGGGGTTGACTGCAGTGGGTGATTGTAATGCCAATGAGGCGGCTCTGACGCCAGCTTGGGCAGCTTGCTCCATGTTGTGTCCTTGAAGCTCAGCATGAACCACTGCAGCCATGAAAGCGTCGCCCGCACCAGTGGCGTTGACCACATTCACGGCCTGCGACGGTATGGCACAGCTGCAATGCCCATCATGACAAAACACCCCTTTAGGCCCCATTGTGATGAAGATGCGCGTCACGCCCTGGTCAATGAACCAGCGTGCCATAGCCTCGAGGTCGCCCTTGTGGCCTGAGATAGCCCTCGCCTCGGTAAGGTTGACCTTTACAATGAGTGGAGCTTGCCGCTCAATGCCAAGCATGGCCTTGATTTTCATCGCCTTCAAAGCCGATGTGGCATCGATATAGAGTGGCACACTGCAGTGCCGTGCAAGATATTGCATCACCTGTTCATCGGGATTGCAGTCGGCCACCACAACTTCGCTTGCGTTGATGTTAGCCATGTGCGCCTCAATCATTGCTGGAGTGAGATGAGCCATGAGCTCCATGTCGGCCGCTCCAGCCTGCATCTCACCATTGTGGTCGTTAACACAAATGAAATAGTTGCTCCTCGCACCAGCAATTTCAAGAATGGGATCAACCGTCATGCCCACATGGCGGCAGTTGTCGCGCAGAGAGAGGGCAATGCTATCGTCGCCAAAGACAGTGAAAAGCCTCACCTGCTCTCCCATCAGGCACAAATTGTGAGCAATGTTACGCCCCACTCCACCAAAAGCAATCTCCACTCGGCTTGGATTGCTGTCGCACGGGATGTATCGCCCCAATGGCGAGGCAGTTATATCAACATTGGCTGCGCCAATGACTGTAATAGGATGCATCATGAATTGTCATACATTAAATGATTGAAAAAGAGCCTCGGCACACCGCTCACCGTCGATGGCACTTGAAACTATTCCACCAGCATAGCCAGCACCCTCGCCACATGGGTAAAGTCCCTTAAAGTTGATGTGATGCAGCAGCTCGCTATCGCGTGTGATGCGAAGAGGTGACGATGTGCGAGTCTCAACGGCAATGACTATTGCTTCATTAGTTAGGAAACCTCGTGCTTGACGATCGAAAATCTTGAAGCCCTTGGTGAGACGATGGCTAATGAACTGCGGCAACCACTGGTCGAGACGTGAGGGCTGCAATCCAGCAGCAAACGATGACGGTGGGATGAGTTTTGATGGCTTCCCTTGCACAAAATCGAGCATGCGCTGAGCTCCAGCACACTGGCTGTTGCCCGCCATTTGGAAAGCACGTTGTTCCAGCGCCTCCTGGAATCGCATCACCCGCAAGATTCCGTACTCATGGAATCGCTTGGGGACGTCGGCAGGACGCACCTCGACCACCATGCCACTATTGGCCCAATGCGAGCCACGTGTGCTTGGCGACATGCCGTTGACCACCAGTTGGCCTGGCTCACTTGCCGCTGGCACCACAATGCCCCCAGGACACATGCAGAAGGAGTAGACACCACGGTCGGCCACCTGAGTGACAAAACTGTATTCGGCAGCAGGCAGATAGTCGCCACGTCCGCCCGAGCGGTGATACTGAATCTGGTCAATAAGGTGCTGCGGATGCTCCAGACGCACTCCCACAGCGATACCTTTCTCCTCCATAGCAACCCCAGCATCGTAGAGCATCTCATAGACATCGCGCGCGGAATGCCCAGTAGCAAGAATAACCGGCCCGATGAATTGCTCACCTGTTGAACTTTTCACACCTGTGACCTCACGCTGGTCATTAATTATCAGCTCGGTGACACGAGTGCCAAAATGCACCTCTCCCCCATTGTTGAGGATAGTGTTGCGCATGTTCTCAATAATGCCAGGCAGCTTGTCGCTACCGATGTGTGGATGTGCGTCGATGAGGATATTCTCGCTGGCACCATGCTGATAGAAGATGCCCAGGATGCGCTCGACCGATCCGCGCTTCTTGCTGCGAGTGTAGAGCTTGCCATCGCTATAAGCACCTGCCCCACCCTCGCCAAAGCAGTAGTTGCTATCGGGGTCGACTTGTCCCAATCGGGATATTGCAGCCACGTCGAGCCGACGGTCTCGCACATTCTTACCACGCTCGAGCACAATGGGCTTGATGCCCAGTTCAATGAGACGAAGAGCCGCAAAGAGACCGCCTGGACCAGCCCCCACCACAACAGCCTGACGGTCGTCCTTCACTGGCCGATAAACGATGGGGGGCACGATGAAATCGTCACGCATAGGCTCGTCGATGTAGGCCCTCACCTTGAGGTTGACCATTACCCGTTCCTTGCGGGCATCAATCGAACGTCTTACTATGCGCACTCCACTGAGGCGCCTGCGCATAATGCCCTCATTTTTTGCCACCAGTTCCTCGACTGCATCAATGAAATGAGCAGTTCGCGGGTCGACCCGCAGTTGTAGTTCTTTTATCATACCAATTAATTTAATGTGCAAATTTAAGAAAAAAATGCAACATCATGAAGTTTAGAAGAGTTTAGCCAAGTTCTCACTCATCATTTTCACTGCCATAGCAAGGAGGATGATACCAAAGAACTTGCGCAGGAAGAAGATGCCACCCTCACCCAAAAATTTCTGTATCTTATCGGTAGCCTTAATGACCACAAAGACCCAGACCATGTTGATGGCCAGGCCAATGAGAATATTGATATCGGCATACATTGCCTTGAGCGAGATTAGCGTTGTGAGCACTCCCGCGCCAGCAATAAGAGGGAACACCATAGGCACAATGGTGGCTCCACCACCAGGTGCATTGTTCTTGAAAATCTCTACATCAAGTATCATCTCGAGAGCCATGAGGAACATCAGGAAACCACCTGCTGCGGCAAACGATTGGATATTGCAGTTGAAGATTTCAAGAATCCAGTAACCACCATAATAGAAACCGACCATAACGATAGCCGAGTAGATGGTAGCTTTCCAAGCATTGACCTCACGCCCCTTAGCACGCAGATCCATGATAATGGGCACCGAGCCCACGATGTCGATGATACTGAGAAGCACCAGTGCCGAACTAAGAATTTGAGTGAAATTAATTTTTCCCATTTGTTGCTTACTGTAAACTTATTGTGAATGATGTTTCTTGTGTGCCACCAGCTCAATAGCCTCCTTGCCAGTGAGGTGATCAATGTGAAACTTGAGCATGAGCATGTGGGCAAAACTTTTTTCAAGCTCACGTTTCAGTCCAGCTTCATCACCTGGATTGTACTTGCGGCCAAGAGCCTGAGCGGTAGCCAGTTTATCATCAAGATTCTCGATAATAGAGATGTGGCCAAAAGCTATCACACTGCGAAAATAGGTGGTGTATTCCTCGCCATGAACATCGTCCTTGTCGATAACGCAAAACGATGCCTTGTTGTGACGCCTGATGGCATCAATCTTGTGTCCCTCAAGAGCGCTGTGGAAATAGATGGTTCCATCGTGGAACACATAGCTCAATGGCACAGCATAAGGGTAGTCGTCATCGCCGAGCACCGCCAATGTGCCGGAGGTTGCTTTTTTCAGAATTGCAAGGCATTGCTCCTGCTTGAGCTGCTGCTTGATGCGTCGCATAGGTCTAAAATTCATCACGATAGCAATTTAAGTCCAACAATAGATATGATTAGAGTAGTGATAAAAAATAATCGCCAAAAAGTGGTAGGCTCATTAAAGAAGAAAATGCCTACCAAGACTGTCCCCACAGCACCGATTCCGGTCCACACAGGATAGGCAGTGCCTATGGGAATGGTCAGAGTGGCCTTAGCCAGCAGCCACATACTCATCACAGTAAAAGTTAAGAAGCCTCCCATCCAGCTCCACCACTCCCATCCAGATACTTGCTTGGCACGACCCAGGCAGTAGGTGAATCCCACCTCACACAAGCCTGCGATTATCAAGACAAACCAGTTCATAACATTAACAAGACGGCCTGTTCTGAGGGCTGCAGCAATGGCTGGCGTCTCCTTCTTAAGGCGATGCAAAGATAATAATTTTTTTTCAGAGTTAGGTTAGGCGAGGGCGAGGATGATGAGTTGTGCTGTTATCACTCGCAGGAACATTGTTAGCGGATAGACGGTACTATATGCCACCGATGGTGCATCGTTACCAGCAGTTTTATTGGCATAAGCCAGTGCTGGTGGGTCGGTAGTGGCACCAGCCACCATTCCCATGATGGTGCAGTAGTTGAGATGGAACTTGCCGCGCGCCACGAGGGTGACGATGAGAAGCGGAATGAAGGTGATGAGAAAACCATAGAGTACCCATTGTGCACCCTGAGCGTTGAACACCGTTGCTGCAAAGTTGCCACCTGCAGCTATTCCCACACTGGCAAGGAAGAGGCAGATGCCCAACTCTCGCAAGAGCAAATTAGAACTACTGCTTGTGTAAGTGATAAGCTTTAACTTGTAGCCATAGCGTCCCAGCAGAATTGCCACGATGAGAGGTCCACCAGCAAGACCAAGCTTCATGGGCACGGTCATGCCTGGGAGCATCAATGGGATGCTGCCGAGCAAAATTCCCATCACGATACCAATAAACATGGTGAAGATGTTGGGATGGTCAAGCATCTTCATGGAGTTACCCATGCGGTCGGCAAGGCGGTTGATATCATTGATATTGCCCACCACAGTGAGTCGGTCGCCCACCTGCAGCGACAGGTTGGGGCTGGCAAGCAGGTCGATACCAGCACGATGCACTCGGGTGACATTAACTTTGTAGCCCATGCGCAGTCGCAGCGAGCCAAGTTTGCGCCCCGAGAGTTCGCTCTTAGTCACCACAATGCGTCGTGATGTAACCGGGTCGGGGTCAGCTTTCCAGTCCATAGTCTCGTGAGGGCCAAGCACAGCATCAAACATTTCCTCGTCCTGCTGGCTCATGACAACCAGCAGCAAGTCACCCTCCTCAATGAGAGTGTCGCTCACGGGAATATACACATGTCCGTCGCCCTTGCGAATGCGCGAGATGACGAAGTTGTGGTCAATGATTTGGTGCAGATGATAAATTGTTGAGCCAATGATTAGCTTATTGGTCACTTTATAAGTAACAAGGTGTGGTTGCAACTGCGAATTGGTTTTCTCGTCCTCAATCTCTTTAGCTTCCTTGTCGACCCCAATCTTGAAAATCGCTTTCACCACAATCATCGATAGGATAATGCCCACCACGCCAAGCGGATAGGCTGCGGCATAGCCCATCGACATCGACTCGTTGAGTGCAGCAGCACTGTCGCCCTGGGTTTCAATGAGAGTTTGCTGAGCAGCACCGAGTCCTGGAGTGTTGGTCACCGCACCCGACAGGATTCCCACCAAGTCGGTAATCTTCACATTACCCACTCCAAAGTAAATGCCTAAAGCCACTGCAATGTTCAGGAAAATGACTGCTATAGCCAGTCCATTGAGTGTGACACCGCCTTGCTTGAACGAAGAGAAGAACGACGGTCCCACCTGAAGTCCTATTGAGAAAATGAATAAAATGAGACCAAACTCCTGAATGAATTTAAGGATATTCATGTCGACGGTAAGCCCCAAGTGCCCGGCAAGTATGCCCACAAAGAGCACAAACGTTGCTCCCAGGGAGACTCCTTTTACCTTCACTTTGCCCAAGATAACGCCCAGGGCAATAACCATAGCATAAATAAAAATGGAATGTGCCACTCCTGTCCCAGTAAAAATGTCAATCAGCCAGTTCATTACGTCTTAATTTTTTCATAGTTGTGCACTACCGTGGGCGGTAGTGTTGCGAATCGTTCATTTTCAAGACGCAAAATTACATATTATTTCCTAAATAATATTATTCCAAAAGCCAAAACTTTTCAACTTTAGCGGAACAGAAGTTCCAAAGTTGAAAAATAGAAGGCATACATGTTACTGAGGCTAAAGGTTACTGCCCTAAGTGGGTTGTAGTTACTCCATGCGCTGTAAGCTTTGAGTGATTATTGTTGAGGCTTGAGAAATAAAATCGGGCGATAAGGCGAATCCATTATTGCCAGCGCCATAAACGAAACCTTTTAGTAAATTAGCATCATGATCGCTAAGTGATTCATCATAATGATAAGCGATAAAAGCACCAAGCAAATAAGGGAATCTGAGATTATTGGGAAAAGAGTGAGTTTCCCCCTCACCTGAAAATATGTTATCAATTTTAGCAAGGACCTCGGCCGAAAGACGCACCAATTGCTCATAACTGAGTGCATTGTAGTCGACAGCTGTCATAAGGAACAGAGATAGTGCATTAAGCCTATAAGAAGAAGCTCCTGGCTGGGAAGAATAATCAAGTTCACAATATAGGTTGAGTAATTCCAAGGCACCTGTTTTACGCTGCATAAGCTCTCTATAACTATTTGCCAGAGCCATATAGAAAACATTTTGATAAATCACATTAACCGCAAAGTAATTTACAGCGTAGGGGTGATTATAGCAAGTGAGGGCAAGATTGCGAGTTGACATTACTTGAAGCTTGTGACTGGGGATGTCGCACATAGCCATTAACTCTTCGAAATTGTGAGCCTCGCCTTTATGCTCTTGCCAGTAAGAATAATCCCCTGCTTCACCTGTTAGTCCACTGTCATCAACGACCGCAGAGGGCCACATCAATATTCCGTTGCCATACTTTTCATAACCAGCCAATAACGGTGCTACACGATCAGGTGTTCCGCGGTCAACTTCAACTCTGTTGATGTTGCCAGGTTCGTCGTTTTTGTCATTGCATGATGTTGACAAAACAACAATCGATGCCAACATTAAAAAGCAAACTATTTGTTTCATAATCAAGAAAGTGATTTATATAATATATAACTCTTAATATTTGTCACAAAGACTAATTAACCTCTAGTCATTGTGAGGATATTGTTTTTATATATTAATGCACAAAGTTAGAAATCTTGCATTAATTTTGCAAAAAAATGGATTGGAGGATGCAAGATTTTCAATGATTACTCATTATTATAGTAGATTATGAGCAAAAACGCGGGAGTAGAAGATGACAAACGACTCATTCGCGGCATCATGAAGGGAAATCGTGCGGCAATGCAGGAATTCTATAGCCTCACGGTTCGCAACATGACAGCCACGTGCTCTCGCTATATAGTTAACCAAGACGATGTCAAGGACATCCTTCAGGATAGTTATCTCAAGGCTTTTTCAAGCATAGGTTCATTCACTCCCCGCAGCGACGGGTCGCTTGCGGCATGGCTAAGGCGCATTGTTGTTAACGAGTCGTTGCAACTGCTCCGACGCAAGAAAATGCTAAACCAGTTTGTGAGCATCGACAGCGTGGAAGACGGACAGGACGTGATAACCGACGAAACTGAGCTCAACAATTACACCGCAAGTATCGACCTACAAGAGCTAATGGCCCTTGTGCAACAACTCCCAGCAGGATATCGCACCATCTTCAACTTGCATGCAATAGAAAAAATCCCACACAGCGACATTGCCTCGATGCTGGGGATAAGCGAAGGCACATCGGCCTCGCAATATCATCGTGCCCGCAAACTGCTGGCAAAACTGATAATAGATCATCAAAACCAGAAGCTATGAAACATGACTTTATCGACATAATACACGACAGGCTCACTCGGCATGAAATGAAAGAGCCATCGGGACTGTGGCAAGATATAAACGAGGCCATGGATAATAGCTACGATGCGAAAAAGAGCCTCATTGCCAGCCGCAACACCTTATATAAGGTGGCAGCCAGTATAGCCGCCAGTGTGCTTGCTGCAATAGCAATATGGACCACACTCAGCCACGACAGCAATCACGAACTTCCATCAAAGGAAAATGTTGTCGCTTCACACACACCGCCTGAAACTGTGGAAGCCAGACAGAGTTTTCAACCATTATCAATTGTAAACGAGAAAAAACATCTCGCCCATAATAACACTTTACCATCTCAGGGCATAGCTGGCATTAAGCACTCAAATAAAGAGTTGGCAATGCCCATAACATTCAGCGAAATAGCCAGTCCTTCAACAAATAACGAGCAAGAGGAAAAGACGACTCAAAAAGACAACACATCGATGAGCACAGCTCAATGGCCAACTCAAGGAGTTCATTTCACCCCTTATGCTCAGGAGAACAACTCGACAGTTTTAGCCAATCTTAATTCGTCGCAACTACCAAAAACACTCTGGACACAAACCGACAAATTAATAAAACGACATCGATCTGTTGATATTTCACTCTACTATAATGGAATAAACACCTCATCGGCATGGAAAACCAACCTTATAGATTATGCAATGGGGCAAGGCCCTCAAAATGCCATGCCCGACCCTAACATTCCTGAGAACCAAGAAGATGTAAAAGTTGATGAGAAAGAGCAGCTGATCCCCATCAGGATTGGTCTCGAAGCATGGTACCCTCTTGGTGACAAATGGCGGCTGGGAAGCGGCATTGTTTACACACGCCTGATGCACACAGCCACAACCACCTATACAAAACACAAGATTTCGATGCAAGACAAGAGAGAGACAACCTCTCATTATATTGGCATCCCCATTCAAGTGTCACGTATTTTATGGTCAAAGAGGCGCTTTAAGCTCTACGCAGGAGTGGGAGGCATGATAGAATTCAACCTCAAGAGCAAGGTGCGCGATTTAGCTAATGGCCAGCTGATAGAAACAAGAGAGTATCGTGACAAACGACCGCAATTCTCGGCAAACGCAAAACTTGGACTTCAGTACAACTTAGTTGACCGGTTGGGCATCTACATCGAACCTGGCGCGTCCTATTATTTCGACAATGGTGCCGACCATAATATATACTTGTCGCACCCACTACATTTTGACATAAACATGGGACTCAAGATAAACATCGGGAAGTAATTGCCCCCAAAAGTGGGACTGTTGTTTGCATTATTTTGTAACATATTCTCCAAAAACTTTATGTGTTGATTTTGTATTTCGCTTGCATTTAAGTAACTTTGCAGTTTGAAAATAAAAAAACAACAATAAAATCAGATCCCACTATGTCGATTGAGAACATTTTATCGCAAGCCACCGCACAGGCGGTGAAGGAATTATATAACTTGGAGGTGGAGCCACAAAGCATTGTGCCACAGGCCACACGCAAGGAGTTTGAGGGCAACCTTACCATCGTGGTGTTCCCATTCCTAAGAGCATCGCACAAGGCACCCGACGCCACTGCTCAAGAGATTGGCGAGCACCTGGCAGCTCACTGCGAGGCAGTTGAGAAATTCAATGTAATTAAAGGATTCCTCAACATCAGCATCAAGCCTTCGTTCTGGGCACAGTTGCTCGACAAGATGAGCCGTGATGAGAATTACGGCTTCAAGGAGGCTACCGACGAGAGCCAACTCGTGATGATTGAGTACAGCTCTCCCAACACCAACAAGCCCTTGCACCTGGGACACGTGCGCAACAACTTGCTGGGCTACAGTCTGGCGCAAATCATGAAGGCATGTGGCAACAAGGTGGTGAAGACCAACATCGTGAACGACCGCGGCATCCACATCTGCAAGTCGATGCTGGCATGGCTCAAGTGGGGCAATGGCGCCACACCCGAGAGCACTGGCAAGAAGGGCGACCACCTGATTGGCGACTTCTATGTCCTCTTCGACAAGCACTACAAAGCCGAAATCAAGGAGATTGCTGCCGCTCAAGGCATCAGCGAAGAAGATGCCGAGAAGCAGTCGCCACTAATGCAAGAGGCTCGTGCCATGCTCAAGAAGTGGGAAGATAATGACCCTGAGGTGCGTGCTCTGTGGGAGAAGATGAACTCGTGGGTGTATGCCGGTTTTGACGAGACCTACAAGCGCATGGGCGTTGACTTCGACAAAATTTACTACGAGAGCCAGACCTACCTTGAGGGCAAGGAGAAGGTGGAAGAAGGCCTGGAGAAAGGCGTGTTCTACCGCAAGGACGATGGCAGCGTGTGGGCCGACCTAACACCCGATGGTCTTGACCACAAGATATTGCTGCGCAGTGATGGCACAAGCGTGTATATTACCCAAGACATTGGCACTGCCAAACTGCGCTACCAGGACTACCCTATCGACAAGATGATATATGTGGTGGGTAATGAGCAGAACTACCACTTCCAAGTGCTGTCGCTACTGCTCGACCGTCTGGGCTTCAAGTGGGGAAAGGACTTGATCCACTTCTCCTATGGCATGGTGGAACTGCCCAACGGGAAGATGAAATCGCGCGAAGGCACTGTGGTTGATGCCGATGACCTCATGGATAAGATGGTAGAAGATGCTCTGGCCATGACCAGCGACCGCCTTGAGGGCATGACCGAAGAGGAGAAACGCGAAGTGGCCCGCATCATAGGCATGGGTGCGCTCAAGTACTTCATTCTCAAGGTAGACCCACGCAAGAACATGCTATTCAACCCTGAGGAGAGCATCGACTTCAATGGCAACACTGGCCCCTTCATCCAGTACACCTACGCACGCATTCAGTCGCTTCAGCGCAAGGCTGGTGATGCCCTGCCAGCACTCAGTGTTGAGGCAGTAACACCCAACGACAAGGAGATAGCCATCATCCAGCGCATTGCCGACTTTGCCAGCGTGGTTGAGGAGGCAGGCAAGACTTATAGCCCAGCACTGATTGCCAACTATGCCTACGACTTGGCCAAGGAATTCAACCAGTTCTATCACGACTATAGCATCCTCAAGGAAGAGGATGAGAACGTGAAGGTGTTCCGTCTGGAGCTCTCACGCACGGTGGCTGGCGTCATCAAGCGCGCATTCTCACTGCTGGGCATCGAGGTTCCGGAAAGAATGTAAGATTTGGCATGGTTTTTGCTTTATCCTATCTAAAACTAAAATTAACTAAGATATGAACTACAACAACATTCCACCGTTGCCTCAGGCAAATGCTACTCAGGCAACACCTTATCAGAATGAATGGTCACTGAATGCCTACATGACGCAAGTGATGCGCAAGGTGTATGTGAAAATGTTCTTGGGCTTGCTTGTTACCGCCCTGACATCATTTTTCGTGATGAGTAACGAGACAGTGCTAATTACGCTCTTGCAGAACCGTGCGCTGCTCATTGGCTTGTGTGTGGGTGAGCTGGCACTCGTGTTTGCACTCTCAATGGCAATCAACAAGCTCAGCCCTGCTGTTGCCACCCTCTTGTTCTATGCTTACGCTGTGCTCAACGGCGTGACACTCACACCAATCTTCCTGGTCTACACCGCGTCGTCGATTGGCCTAACCTTCATGGTAACCGCAGGTGTGTTCCTGGCGATGTCGATCTACGGCTACACCACTAAAGCCGACCTCACAAAGTTTGGCACCTACATGGTAATGGCCCTCATTGGCCTGATTGTGTGCTCAATCATCAACATCTTCTGGGCCAATAGCGTGATGGACTGGATTATCAGCTTTGCGGGCGTGATAATCTTCATTGGCCTTACAGCATGGGACACCCAGAAGATCAAGCAAATGGCTCAAGAAACCGATGAAGCTAATGCCGGCAAACTGGCAACCCTGGGAGCCCTGTCGCTCTATCTTGACTTCATCAACCTGTTCCTGTACCTGCTGCGCTTCCTGGGCAACCGCGAATAAGAGACACACATATAGACTGCTTGCAGTAGACCGAAACAAGACATCACATACCAACCGATATGTGATGTTTTTTCTTGTTTTATACAATAAAAACAACGAAGTTGAGTTTTATATTTTAGATAATACTAATTTCGCTGTTTTTTTAGATTATGAAGAAATTAACCACAATAGTTGTGACGATGGCATTGCTCATGACCAGCAAAGTAGCAATTGCCGACGACGACATTAAAAACGAGGAGTTTAACCCCATTACTACAGGTGTGACCTCGCTCAGTATCACCCCCGATGCTCGTGGAGCCTCGATGGGTGACCAGGGTGCAGCAACCGACCCTGATGTCAACTCTCAATTCTGGAACCCGTCGAAATATGCCTTTGCTTACAGCAAGGCAGGTGTTTCGATTTCCTACACCCCGTGGCTTCGCAAGCTCGTTAACGACATCTTCCTTGCCAACCTGTCAGGTTACTGGAAGATAGGAAGCGGCGACAATCAGGCCGTGAGTGCGTCGATGCGCTACTTCTCACTGGGCGAAATCAACAGCACCGACGATGGTGGCAATGCGATGTCGAGCATCAACCCCTTTGAGATGTCGGTGGATGTGGGTTACTCTCGCAAGCTGAGTGAAAAGTTCTCGATGGGTGTTGTGCTGCGCTACATCTATAGTGACTTGGGCTTCTCGAACTATAGTGGCACCGATCAGACCACAGGAGCGTCGGCATTCTCGGCCGACATTTCGGGCTACTTCAACACTTATCCCATGATAGGCCGCAATGAGTGCCAGTGGAACCTGGGTTTCAACATTTCTAACATTGGTTCGAAGGTGAGCTACAACGGTGGTGACGACCCAGCCTTCATCCCCACCAACCTGAAGCTTGGTACTGCTTTCACGTTCCCACTTGCCGATTATCACAACCTCACGATCAGTGCTGAAGCCAACAAGCTGCTCGTGCCAGCGCGTCCACGCCTGGCGAACTATGATAATCAGGAGGAATATGAGCAGGCGCTGCAGAACTGGAAAGACATGTCGTCGATTTCGGGAATTTTCAAGTCGTTCTCCGATGCACCTGGTGGCTTCAAGGAGGAGCTTCGCGAGATCACATTCTCGATTGGTGCTGAGTACAGTTACAACCAGCAGTTCTTCTTGCGTGGTGGTTTCTTCAACGAGAACAAGTACAAGGGTAACCGTAAGTACTTCGGCCTTGGTGCTGGCTTTGCGCTCAACGTCATCAAGCTTGATGCTGCCTACATGATTGCCACAGCTCAGAACAGTCCACTTGACCAGACGCTGAGGTTCACCCTGTCGTTTGACATGGATGGTATTCGCAACTTGTTTAATAGATAAAACGAAAAAAGTAACACAATTAACATAAGGGGGACGAGGATATAGCTTGTCCCTTTTTTCTATAAAATCACAAAAAACGAAATATGATGCGCATAGGATACGGATTTGACGTGCACCGCCTTGTAGAGGGTCGTGAGCTGTGGATTGGTGGAGTGAAGATTGAGCACGACAAGGGGTTGCTGGGCCATAGCGATGCCGACGTGGCAATTCATGCCTTGTGCGACGCTCTGCTTGGAGCCGCTGCAATGCGCGACATTGGTTATCACTTCCCCGACACCGACCCGCGCTACAAGGGGATTGACAGCCGCAAACTCCTGCGTGAAGTGATGCGGCTGCTTGGTGAGCAAGGCTACCGCCTGGGCAACTGCGACATTACCATCTGCGCCGAGGCCCCTAAGATGAATCCTCACATCCCTGCCATGCAGCAAGAGCTTGCTGAGTGCATGGGCTGCGAAGTGGGTCAAGTATCAATCAAGGCTACCACTACCGAGCGCTTGGGCTACACTGGCAGGGGTGAAGGCATAGCTGCTCATGCAATGGCTCTGATAACAAAGTGAAAAGGAAATGGTGGAATCGCTGGAATCAAACAACTTTTACAGCCTGTAAACAACTTTCACAACTGGTTAAGTCATCTTCATGTTGGATGGGACAGTTTTGCGATTTTTTTGTTGGCAACATGCCAAGTAGGCTCTTGTGCTGGGGTGCACAGGGCATAGTTAACACCTTATTATATTTAATGACCGATTTGGTTTTAAAGTTGGCGGGCTACTTGGAGGGCAGTCATTATTGCGACGCCGGTGTCGTCGGCGAGCTTGAGGCTGTTGTGTCCACTCAATATTGAACCGATGGCATAAAGATTGGAGATGGGTCGCCCGTCCTTCAGGGCGTGGAACTCATTGTCGGTTTTTACACCAAATTCCATGTAGGGTTGCGCATCGAAGAGTTTCTCGCGTGTCCACTCACCGCTATTTCCCTTATAGTCAACATCTAAGTCAAAAATTGGTTCCTTTATTCCCTGGCTGCTTGAGATGAGGCCTCCACTCATAAAAGAGCCTGTGGCAAGCACAAAGTTGTCGGCAAGGATCTCTTGGTCGGGGAAGTTCTTGGCTTCGACACCCAGCACTCGGTCGCCAACGATTCGCCCTCGCTTGACCATACTACCCAGCAAGAATGTGCCACCGTTGCTAATGAACAGCTTGCGCAGCTTCGTCAGCATCATTGTGCCCGTCACACTTGGTGGCAATGTTGACACGAACCTGACAGGCATCTTGAGATGATGAGCGAGCCTGGCAACGGTGTCGTCGCCATCAAGGCCAAAGACTGCAGGCATGACCACCAGCTGTGCATCGCCAGCTGCAGCACGCACCTTGCGAGCCAAGTCGGCCAGCACGCCATCATTCTGCATGAGCTTTGCGACTGATGTGGAGCGCATGACCTGCTGATTGTTGGTGAGCTTCTCGATGGCGCCAAGTTTCACGTCGCACATGTGGCACTCGACTCCCATGCGCTTGAATGCTGCGTCGACAAAGTGGGCCGGGAAGTCAAGAAAACCTTGCAAATTAACGAGTGCCAGCTTGCTCCATGGCATCGATGTTGCGCTTGTGCTGGTGACGTAGTCGGTGAGGGAGAGCCATGTGGGTCGCATCATGCCCAATGGTGTCATGCGATAGTGATTGCTGTTTAAGATGGTGTCGTCGCCAAAATGCAGGCCGGCGCCAGCAAGGATGACGGGGGCCATAGCTGCATTGTGAGCTACACTGGCAGCACCCATCTTAGAGTAAGGGTGCTGAGGGCTGAGGTTGCCGATGGCGTCGAGTGGTCGATTGACCTCCTTACCTTGCTCATCAAATCCAAGCAAGTCGATAGACCCTGAGAAATAATTGAGCTTGCTCTGCCCCTTGACCATCAAGGCCACTTGCTTGCCATTGGTGGCAAGCGCTATTCCACACATGATGGCGCTCAAGCCGCCACCTATCACTATCACGTCGTATTTCATTAGTTAACAGTTATCGGTATTAATATTGCCATTAAAACACATCTTTGGGCGTCAGGCCGCACAAGCCCTCGTAGATTGTGGTTGTGAGCTGAGCCTCACTAAGAGTTGATCCCCATGCAACTGGTCGCATCCCCTTCCATCGCTCGTTCATGAACGAAGAAAGGTCGTTGAGAGCCCTTGCCGCATTGCCATGACTCTGGCACAAGATAGATGCTGCACGACAAGCACACAACTTGCCCTGACATGAGCCCATGCCCATGCGTGTGCGGCGGCGCATCTTTGCCAGGTTGCTCACTCTCAACTTCTCGATGACATATTTCATCTCGCCCACACTCACGTGCTCACACTCGCACACCATAGTCTTGTCGTGAGCGCTGTTCTCCTTGATTTCCTTGGCCATTGAGCCATGCCGCTCCTGAGCCGACTTGTGAGTGATGAGCCCGCGGTTGCCACGCTTCTTGGGCATGCGCTCCTCCTCGCTGCCAGGCAATGGCAGGATGGCTGTGGTGCAAGCGCCCACTTTGTCAAGCTTGCTGCACACAAGGTCGGTGGCAATCTCAGCCATGAGCCTGTAGGTCATCATCTTGCCACCGGTGATGGTGATGAATCCATCCATTCCATCGCGCTCCTTGTGGTCGAGGCACACGATGCCACGGCTAATGCTGCGCCCTGCAGGGTCATCGTCGCTTGCGACAAGCGGTCGCACACCGGCATAGGCCCGCAAGATGCGCGTGGAGGCCAGCGAAGGCACCAGCTTCACGCCCTCCTTGAGCAGCGTTTCGACTTCGGCCGGGGTCACCCGCATGTCGTCAATCTCGCTCAGTGGCACTCGGTCGCTTGTGGTGCCAAGCATGCTCACAATCTTGTCGGGGACAAGGATGTCGCCGTTGGCAGGCTTTCGGCAGCGGTTTATCACCATGTTGTTTACTCGGCGGCCAAAGATGAGCAACGACCCCTTGGCCGGGAACATGTTAATTGTGACACCGGCTTTACGTGCAATGAGCGTTCCCCATATTCCAGCGGCATTAACAGTGACTGGAGCATAGGCCACACTGTCTTCGCCAGTGAGATTATTGTGCAGCTCCACCCCTTTGACCACAGCATTCTCCACTATCAATCCTGTCACTTCATGATAGGTGAGAGCCACGGCACCATGGCGGCGTGCGTCAATAATATTGGCCGTGGTCAAGGCAAACGGATCGATGGCTGCATCGGGAACTCTGACTGCGCCAATGAGAAGTGGATTGACGGCCGGCTCAATGATGCGTGCCTCGCTGGGGTCGATGACCTCGGCATTGATGCCAGCATTCAAGCAGGCATCGACAAAGGTGTCCTGATAGCTTAAGTCGTCTTCGGGCAATGTGATAAAGAGGCCATCGGTCTCCTCGATGCAGTGACGGGCAATGTGGCGCAAAATCATGTTCTCGCCAATGCACTCGGCAGCACTCTCCTGGTCGGTGACTGCATAGCGGGCACCACTGTGCATCAACCCATGGTTGCGGCCTGTGGCACCATTGGTGAAGTCAAATCGCTCCACCAGCAGCACCTTGAGTCCACGCAGCGCACAGTCGCGTGCAGTGCCAGCTCCAGTGATGCCACCACCTATAATAATAACGTCGTATTCAAGACTTGCAGGATTGTTATTTTTATGCATTTTAATATCAAAATCGAGACGGTTAGGTTAATGATTGATTGGAACTAAGTTACAAAGTTACAAAAAAAGGGATGACGCGCCATGATTTTAACCCTTTTTATAGTGCGTTGCATAAAAAAATGTAATTTATTTGTTGCTTTCGCCGAAAAAGGGTATTTTTGTAACCGTCAATTAACAAAAACATCTACTGATCATGAACATACTAATAGTTGGAACAGGATATGCAGGCCTGGTGACAGGAGCTTGCTTTGCCGACCTGGGAGTGAACGTGACTTGCGTCGACACCGATGCTCGAAAAATCAACCTCCTGCTTTACGGAGGGCTGCCAATCTATGAGCAGGGTCTGGAAGACATGGTGAAACGCTCGGTTGAGGCTCGCCGTCTCAACTTCACGAGTAATTTCTCCAATATATTCGACAATGTGGATTATGTGTTTTGCGCCGTAGACACGCCACCGGCTCAAGATGGCGGCACCGACCTAACTCAAGTGATTGACACAGCGACAAGATTTGCTAAAAACATCAACAACTATGCTGTGTTCATCATCAAGTCGACAGTTCCTCTGGGCACCTCCAAGAAGATAAAAGAGCTCATAGCAGGAATCCTGAAGGACCGCAATGTGGACTTCGGCTTTGACGTGGTGTCGAACCCCGACTTCCTGACCGAGGGCAATGCCATCAAGAACTTCATGAACCCCGACCGCATTATCCTGGGTGTTGACAACGACCGCTCTCGCCGAGCGATGGACACGCTGTATCATCCGCTCAAGTTCAAGTATTTTCCTGTGATATACACCGACTCGACCACAGCGGAGATGATAAAATATGCCGCCACATCGATGCTCGCCACCCGCGTGAGCTTCATGAACGAGATTGCCAACTTGTGTGAGATAGTGGGCGCCGACATAAACACCGTGCGTCACGGCGTGGGTACCGACAGCCGCATTGGCCCAAAATACATCTACCCTGGCTGCGGCTATGGCGGCACCCTCTTCCCCAAGGACATTAACGACCTAATCAACATTGGCGAGAAGAATGGTTACTCGATGGAAGTGCTCAAGGCTGTGGACAAGGTTAACAGCCAGCAGAAGCAGCGACTGTTTGAGAAATTCAGTAACTACTTTGGCGGTGACATCAAGGGCAAGACTGTGGCACTGTGGGGCCTCTCGTTCAAGCCCAACACCGATGACATAAGCGAGTCGCCAGCCATCACCACCATCGACATGCTGCTTCAGGCAGGATGCCATGTGCGCGTGTTTGACCCGGTAGCAATGAATGCCATTAAGTTCAGGTGGAACGACATCTACTGCGCTCTCGACATTTACGACGCCGTGAACAAGGCCGATGCCGTGATGCTCGTGACCGAGTGGCGGCAGTTCCGCGTGCCGGCATGGGAGAAAGTGAAAGAGGCGATGCGCACCCCACTGGTGATTGATGGCCGCAACATCTACGACGGCAAGGAGCTTGAGGAAATGGGCTTCAGCTACACATGCATTGGCAAATGATGCCCCCCCTATCATTGTTAACCAAAAATAACCACAATGAATGCTTAAAAGAATCAAAATCTTAATTGCAGCAACGATGCTCATGGCGTTGTTGCCCGCTGGCAAGGCAACTGCTCAATGCTCGGCCAATGCTGCTGGCAACAACGAGATTATATTACACGCTTGGTCATGGTCGTTCAACACAATTGCTGAGCACCTTCAAGAGATTAAAGACGCAGGCTACACGATAGTCCAGACCTCGCCCATCAACGAATGTTACATTGGCGACAATGGCGGCAGGCAACTGTTTGGTAATGGCAAGTGGTACTACCATTACCAACCCACTGACTGGACCATAGGCAACTATCAGCTGGGCACGCGCGATGAGTTTAAAAGCATGTGCGAGAAGGCCAACAAGCTGGGCTTGAGGGTGATTGTTGACGTGCTGCCCAACCACACGGTGATTGACCGCAGTCAAATCAATGCACGCCTTGACAGTGCCGTCAACGGCCGTGAGAATCTGTTTCACGCCAATGGTCTGTGGCCTATTGCCAATTACAATGACCGCTATCAGTGCACTACCGGCGAGATGGGACGATTGCCCGACGTGAACACCGAGAATCCCGACTTCCAGTATTATTACATGCAATATGTGAACGATGTTCTGGCTTGCGGCGCACGTGGTTTTCGCTACGACACAGCCAAGCACATAGGTCTTCCCGATGAGCCTCGCGACCCCAAGTCGCCACAAAACGACTTTTGGGATGTGGCAACAGGACGAAAAGCCGCGAAGGGATTGCGACTCGCCATTCCGCGCGACGAGCTATTCATCTATGGCGAAGTGCTTCAAGACAAGAATGTACCCGAGCAAGGTTATGCCCAGTACATGGATCTCACAGCAAGCAACTATGGCTGGGTGCTGCGCAATGCCCTTAACAAGCACAATGCCAAGGAAGGCGACCTGCTCAGCTGGCACCACAGCGTAGACCCTGCCCACCTTATCACGTGGGTGGAATCACACGACACCTATTGCAACGACCATGCCTCGGCCTCCATGAGCGACGAGCTCGTGCGCCTGGGATGGGTGTTTCTCACTGCTCGCCAGCACGGCACTCCCCTATTCTACTCGCGTCCGCATGGCTGCACCCGCGAGAACTACTGGGGCGACAACGAGATTGGCAAGGTGGGAAACGATGAGTTCAAGCACCCCGTGGTGAAGGCCGTCAATGAGTTCCGCCACGCTAATGCTTGCAATCCCGAGAACATCATCATCAGCGATGACGGAAAGCTTATCATCGTTGAGCGTGGCAAGAAAGCAGCAGTGGTAATCAACCTCGATGAGCATCCTGCCACTGTGGCACAGCCAGTAACCGTTGAGAACGGGAAATATCGCGATGCTGTGACCAAACAACAAATTCAGGTGAAGAAGGGCCTGCTCACAGCAACACTCGCCCCAATGAGTGCCTACATCCTGAGCAAGTAACTGCCTAAAACCGCATAATAATGAGACAACGAGGAGTCAATTCTCGTTGTCTTTTCATTTAATAAGTCAGGAATCAGTGCAATGAGAGCGGATGGCTCATCTCAGTGCTGCGACAAAGTCATGCCACCGCTGGATGAGGGCCACCATGTCGGGTGGCAGCTCGCTGTCGAAGTCCATTTGCTGTCCTGTGCGCGGATGGACGAAGCCCAGCGTCTTGGCATGAAGAGCCTGCCGCGGACACAGCTTGAAACAGTTGTGAATAAACTGCGCATAGCTCGATGAGGTGTTGCCACGCAGAATTTTGTCGCCGCCATAACGCTCGTCGTTGAAGAGCGGATGGCCGATGTGGCGCATGTGCACGCGAATTTGATGCGTGCGCCCCGTCTCGAGCTGGCATCGCACCACGGCCACATGGTTCAGATTCTCGATAGTGTGATAGTGGGTGACGGCATGCTTGCCCATGTCGCCCTCGGGAAAGACAGCCATCTGCAAGCGGTCGCGCAAGCTGCGGCCAATGTTTCCCTCGATGGTGCCGTCGAGCTGCTTCATTGCACCCCACACCACGGCGATGTATTGCCGCTTGGTGGTCTTGTTGAAGAACTGCAATCCCAGCGATGTCTTGGCATCGGGTGTCTTAGCCACCACGAGCAAGCCGCTGGTGTCCTTGTCGATGCGGTGCACCAGCCCCATGCGCGGGTCGGTTATATCATAGTTTGGATTGTCCTTGAAGTGCCATGCCAGTGCATTGACAAGGGTGCCATCGTAATTCCCATGACCTGGATGCACACACATGCCAGCGGGCTTGTTGACCACAAGCAAGTCGTCATCCTCGTAGACGATGTTGAGCGGGATGTCCTGAGCGATAATCTCATTCTCATATCGAGGACGGTCCATCACAACCGAGATTTCGTCGCCAGGATGCACACGGTAGTTGCTCTTTACAGCGCGCCCATTAACGCGAATGCACTGTGCCTCGGCAGCATTCTGGATGCGGTTGCGCGAAGTGCCCTTGATGCGCTCAACCAGGTACTTATCGATGCGCAGCAGCACATGGCCAGGCTCCACCACATAGTGGTAGTGCTCCCAGTAGTCGCGGCCGTTCTCGGTGAAATCGGGGTCGGAGAAATCGCTCTGAATTTCGAGTTGCTCATCATTGATGGGCATGGCGTCGTCGATTTGTGCCATTATTCCTCGTTAGGGTGCAACTTAGCCTCGGCAGCAGCCTTCTCGCGTTGCTGCTGCTGGAGTGAGTCTTGCAGGTTGTCGGGCAGCACGTCGAATGGCATTTCTGGCACAAGTCCATCGCCCACCTCAATGCTGATTTGGTCCTTGAGCGACACCTTACTGCCAGGTGTGACCGGATGCCCATTGACCTTGACTGCCAGCACCAAGCCCTCGTCGGCACTTGGCACCGTGTCGACCGTCACGTGCCTGAATCCCATCGAGGTGAGGCGGTTCACAGCATCACGACAGGATATCTCGCTAAGGATAGGCAGATTCACCATCTTGGGATTGAAAGCGTTAATTGTCAAGTAAATCACGCGCGTGGTCTTAGCCATGGCGTTGCCCTTGGGCTCTTGCTCAAGCACCATGCCAGGCTTAATGGCCTCGTTAAATAGCGAGTCGCCAATTTCCCACTCAAATCCTGCAGCCTCAATCTTGCGAATGGCGTTCTCCAGACTCATGTTGCGCACGCTCGGCACCTTAGCCTCCTGACCATGCAGCGTGAAGATGTCGACCAGCAAATATAGAGCATACCACACTGCAAAAAAGACTATTATAACTCCCAGTGCATTAACCAAGATGGGATGCTTCTTTCCAAATTCTCCAAACATATATTAGTGAATGTAAATTCCAATTTTCGGTTTTAACGCACAAAGATAGCAATTTGAGCATAAACACACAAAAAAATCACTCACTTTTTCTTGTTTTGGCTCTTTTGCGATGGCCAAGCAGGGCTGGCTGTGCGAGCCAGAGCAAGAGGGCCACCCGCCGTGAGTGACCCTCTTAAAAGACTTGCAGCGCCTGATGCAAACTTATTGCCTTGGCAGCTCGCTTTGCTAATTGTTAAGCAAGATGCTGTAAACCGCAGTCACATCGCCCGATGTAATGATGCCATCGCCATCTTGGTCACCATTAACGATGGCGCTCATGTCGCCACTGAGCAGGAATGAGTAAAGTGCTGTGACATCGGCACTGGTGACGCTGCCATCGCCATTCACGTCGCCAGCAATCACGCCGCCAGCAATCACGTCGGTATAATGGATGGTGAAGTCGTCAACATAAGCCTTATAGCTGGTTGCACCAGCCGTCAGGCCAATGCGGTAGCGAGCAGGCACGTTCATGTTGAAGAAATACTTCAGTGTAGCATCGCTGCTGGCAGCAACCGTCGTAGAGGTCTCACCATTACTGTTGGCCACAGCATTCCACGTCGCGCCTTGGTCGGTAGAGCAGTAGAGCACAACTTTAGCCACAGTGCTCGCAGTGTTGTGCACATCCAGCGTCACCATGTAGCTCACATATCGCACATCTTGTGTCATCGTCAGCGCCGCAGGCTTCTTCATCACAACCGCATGCTCACCATTGCACAAGCCCTCCTCGGGGGCTGTAACATAGCAGTTCACGAATTTCCACTTGGCATAAACGCCCTGCACATCGGTGGCAGGAGCAGCAGTGGTTGCAGCCATCTGCTCAAAATCCTCAACCACGCTGTGCAGCGATGTGTCGTCGCCCACCGTGAAGCGAATCACCCCATCCTCCTCGCTGATGCCA
This sequence comes from Porphyromonadaceae bacterium UBA2751, assembly GCA_002353285.1. Classification (GTDB taxonomy): domain Bacteria; phylum Bacteroidota; class Bacteroidia; order Bacteroidales; family Muribaculaceae; genus Sodaliphilus. Next base: position 35,682 of record DEJJ01000011.1, read on the forward strand.
GTGATATTGTACTGGCAGGCCACTCCGTTCCATGTCACCAGGCTCGGTGTTGTGGTGTTGGTGATCAGCGACGCACCAGCAGGGAAGGCATCATCGGCCTGAGCAGTGCCGCCACCATTGCCTGCACGCAGCAGCACATAGTAGTTGTGGCTGGGATCAGAATTGGGATTGTTGCTGGCCCAGGCGTTGACATCGGTAGAATCGACACGGCAAATGAGCATGCCATGCCCTGGAGCATAGGCATCCCACTTGGTGTTCTGGCGATTCTCGATATAGAACTTCACCTGGCTCTCGGGGCTGTTGATGATGTAGCCCTCGCCAGTGGTGCCTATCTGGTTCAAAGTGTATTCACCCTTAGTGGTGATAGTCTGGGCATTGGCAAAGCCAATCGAGTAGCGGTCGTAGAGGCTATAGGCCACAGGCGTGCGGGAGTAGTTCTGATAGCTGCCACCAGCCATGATGTCCCACTGCCCTGGGTGCTGGCTCTGGCCACCGCTTTGCTCATAATCGGTATCGTAAAGGTCGGGCAAGCCCAGCACGTGGCTGAACTCGTGGCAGATGGTGCCAATGCCGTCGAAGATGCCATAGCTAGAGTTGTAAAGATACTCGGTAGAGCAGGCGTAGGTGTGGAAACGTACCCCGTCGAGTTGCACATCTTCCCAATAAAGGCTGCTCTTGTGTGGCCACAGGTGAGTCGTGCTGCCATCGCTGTTAGAGCCACTGCCTGCGCCAATGAAATACACCATGTCGACGAGTCCGTCGCCGTCGGTATCGTACTGGCTAAAGTCCACCTGCGAGTCAATTTGGTTAAGAGCCGCGGCCCATATTTCACCGGTGTTATCCCACTTCTGATGGTAATCAACCGAATAGTTGCTCAGGTGGACGGGCCCATACACGTCGAAGGTGGGACTAAAGCGACCCTGACTGTTGTCGGAGTAATAGTCGCGCACGCTGCCAGTGCACGCTCCATAGTTGTTAGGAGTGCCATTCTCATTGGTATAGCCTGTGTAGTTAGGCTCGTTGACCATGCGGTTGAAGAACTGCTGTGCATCGCTGCGTGTGAACTCACAATCGTAATAATCAACAAGAATGATGAGCCCCCTGAAGTTGTTGTAGTCATACTGCGCATCTTTGGCTCCAGCAGCCTTGGTTTGTGCATCGATAGGGGCACGTTTCAGCTTAGCGTTACGAGCGTCGGCCTTGCTGAAAACACTTTTCTCTAAGGAGCTAACAAACTGAGCTTCACTCAACGAGCGCTCATTCACGTTGTGAGCAATCACTTTGCTTGGAACCAGATTGTCATTCTGGCTTAGGGCATAGACAAAATAGCCAGTGTGATTGCGCACTATGGTGTAACCATCGACAGTAGTGTGATAGTTGAAGAACTCGTCGCCAACTATTTTAATCGTCAATTGCGTGCCATCGGGCTGAGTAACCTGAATGGGGGTTGGCACAGCTGGAACAGCCTTAGCTGCAATAGCAACCATGGCCCCAGCAATCAATAATAGTAATTTTCTCATTGTTTTATATATAAATGTGTTTGGTTAATAATCAAAGAAATTGCAAATATAGTGTTTTTTTCAATAATTAAGGGGTTTTGTTGGAAATATATTCTTCTTTGCACTTGTTTTTAAAAAAAGCAAACACTAATAACAAACAACTAAAAAACATTTTGTAACTTTGCAATTTGAAAGGCCAAACAAATGGCTTTTGCAATCAAAAAATATCATTGAATAATTATAACAATCTCAATCAATTATGGCCGCGATAAACGAAACAAAACCAGCCGAGGAGAAAAAAGTACTAAACTTCGTGCAGCAACTGGTTGCCGACGATCTTGCAGCAGGCAAGAACGGTGGGCGCCTGAACACTCGTTTCCCGCCCGAACCCAATGGCTATCTGCACATTGGCCATGCCAAGGCGATATGCATGGACTTTGGCGTTGCCGAGATGTTTGGTGGCACTTGCAACCTGCGCTTCGACGACACAAACCCACAGAAGGAAGACACCGAGTACGTCGAGGCAATCAAGCGCGACATCCACTGGCTCGGCTACGACTGGGGCGACCGCCTCTACTACGCCAGCGACTATTTCGAGAAGCTCTACGACTTTGCCGTTGATCTTATCAAGCGTGGACTCGCCTACGTCGATGACCAAACCAGTGAGCAGATTGCGCAGCAAAAGGGCACCCCCACCCAGGCCGGCACCGAGAGTCCATACCGCAACCGCTCGGTGGAGGAGAACCTCGACCTTTTTGAGCGGATGAATGCTGGAGAGTTTGACGAGGGAAGCCGCGTGCTTCGCGCCAAGATTGACATGGCGTCGAGCAACATGCACTTTCGCGACCCCATCATGTACCGCATCATCAAGACTCCCCACTGGCGCACCGGCACCAAGTGGAAGGTCTACCCCATGTATGACTTCGCCCATGGCCAGAGCGACTACTTCGAGGGTGTGACCCACTCTATCTGCACGCTGGAGTTCGTGCCTCACCGCCCGCTCTACGACTACTTTGCACATCTGCTGGCTGGCGACACCGTGGATCAGTATTGCCCCCGTCAGATTGAGTTTAACCGCCTCAACCTCACCTACACTGTGATGAGCAAGCGCAAGCTACTGCAACTGGTCAAGGAAGGACTCGTGGCAGGCTGGGACGACCCACGCATGCCCACCATCTGTGGCCTGCGCCGTCGTGGTTACACTCCACAATCAATTAAGAACTTCCTTGATGACATAGGCTACACAAAATATGAGGCCCTGAACGACATCGACCTGCTCGAGCACAACATCCGCGAAGACCTCAACAAACATGCCAACCGCGTGTGCGCTGTGATCAATCCCGTGAAGGTGGTTATCACCAACTATCCCGAGGACAAGGTGGAGATGCTCGCTATGGACAACAACCCCGAGCAGGAAAACGCAGGCACCCACGAGATGCCATTCTGCCGCGAGATCTACATCGAGCGCGACGACTTCATGGAGAATCCTCCCAAGAAGTTCTTCCGCCTCACCCCTGGCAAGGAAGTGCGACTCAAGGGTGGCTACATCATCATGTGCAACGACGTGGTGAAAGATGCCGACGGCAACATCACCGAGATTCACTGCTCCTACGACCCCGACACCCTCAGCGGCACGCCAGGCAGCATGCGCAAGGTGAAAGGCACACTGCACTGGGTATCGGCACGTCATGCCGTGGATGCCGAGGTGAGGCTCTACGACCGACTCTTTGCCGTCGAGAACCCATCGGCCGTGACCGACAAGGATTTCCGCGAGCTTCTTAACCCCGACTCTCTCAAGGTGGTAACCAATGCCAAGGTGGAGCCCTATCTCGCCGAGATAGCCAAACCTGAGGACAAATTCCAGTTCCAACGCATAGGCTACTTCTGCGTGGATCTCGACAGCACCCCTGACCATCTGGTGTTTAACCGCACCATCACGCTCAAGGACAGCTGGGCCAAGGCACAAAAGAAGTGAGAGGTAAGCTTTTAATTTAAGTTTTGCAGGTTGATAACTTGCTCACTTGACACACATAATCTTCAAACAACAAGAACAACATTCCAACAACTAAAAACAATTTTTTTCTGTTGTTATTGTTGTTAACAAGTTGTGAGAGTTGTTTGATATAACACTTGACACTTAACACTTGGAATTAGTAGAGTCGCTATCAAAATCGCTCAAGCGCAACAAGAGCGATGTCAACAAACTGATTGAAGCTCTGGGCAACGTGGTGAGCGAGCGTTGCTCGGAGCTCGACAGCATTAGTGTGCCCAGATTTGGCACCATAGAGGCCATCAAGCACAAGGAGGCCATCGAGGTGAATCACGACACAGGCGAGCGCATGCTGCTGCCCCCTCGGATTGAAGTGAATTTCACTGCCAGCACTGTGCTTAAAAAACAACTAAACCAGTCATGAAAGAGAAGATTGCATTTCCTGAGCTGGTAGCGCTTGTGGCCCAGAAGGCCAGCACCACCGAGCGCATGAGCGAGCTGTTTCTGCAAGAACTCTTTGCAACCGTCACTCAAGAGCTCAACGATGGGCACAGCGTTAAGATTAAAGGTATAGGCACCTTTAAAACCAAAAAAATCGATGGTGAGACAACGGTGATGCTGGTTCCCGACAAGGAACTGGCCCAAGCGGTGAACGCTCCATTTGAGCAGTTTAGGCCTGTTGTGCTAAGCGAAGCTGTCACGCAAGAGCAACTCGACGAGATTGACGCAAGCATGAAGCCTAAGCAAGAAGCGGTGGAGCCTCAACCTGAAGTTGAGTTAGAACAAAAGACGACTGAACAAGTTATCAAACCCGAAACGCCTCAACCACAAGCCACCGAGCCTGCACAAGAGGAAGAAAAGTACATGGAACCACCCATCGCTCCAGCCACCTCCCTTGCACAGCCACAACAAGCGCAGCCTTCACAGCCAAAGAAGCAACGCAAACCATTGTGGATAGCCATTGCTGCAGCAGCACTACTTGCTGTGGTGATTGGTGCCGTGGTGCGCAATAGCGACACCAGCCACCACAGCACCACCACACCAGTTGCTACCCACACGATTGCCGCAGCAACACAGCCAGTGGTGGTGACCGACACACTGGGCAGCCACAACCTGCTCTACGACATGGCCGAGCGACACTACGGCGACCGCGTGTTTTGGGCTTACATTGCCATTGAAAACCAGGACAAATATCCCAACTTCAAGAAGATACCCGCTGGCGCCGTGCTCGTGATACCACCAGCCGAGAAATATGGCATCAACAGCGACAGCAAGCAGAGCACCAAGCGGGCGGCAATTGAGTCGACCAAGCTCTACAAGCTCAGTCGCGAAATGGACAAAAAAGAGAAAGGCGACACCGCCACTACCAATTCCAAAAGCGACAAGAGAACCATCAGCAAGAAGCAGATAGCAACCGACCACGACACAGCCACCAATGCCAAGGCACAAAAGCCATCGTCAAGTTACCGCCACAAGAAATCCTATCGCAACAAGCACCACCGCCATCGCCGTCACCGCAGGTGATTATTCGTTGAAGGCATTCCAGCCTTGAGCTCTGATTTCAAGCTCCGCATCGTCGCGGGTTACCATGTAGGCCCCCAGTTCGGGTTTGGTGATTCGTCCTATTAGTTTCACACCTTTCATCTGAGCCACCTTCTCGTGGTCGGTTAGCGGCACGGTGAAGAGCAGTTCGTAATCCTCGCCACCATTCATTGCTGCGGTGACCAGATTCATGTTCAGTTCCTCGGCCATGACTGCAGTCTGGTAGTCGATGGGGATTCGGTCCTCATAGACTCGGCACCCCACCCCACTCTGCTTGCAGATGTGAAGTAACTCGCTTGATAGGCCGTCGCTAATGTCCATCATTGCAGTTGGCTTGATGCCGTGCTTCTTGAGCTCGTCGATAATGTCGGCTCGCGGCTCGGGCTTGAGTTGCCGCTCGAGCAAATATTCACGTCCTGCAAAGTCGGGCTGGAAATCCTTCTCACCTGCGCTTGCCACCCGTTCGCGTTCCAAAAGTTGCAGCCCCATGTAGGCCGCACCCAGGTCGCCACTGACGCAAATGAGGTCGGTGTCGCGTGCACCATTGCGATACACAATTTCATCCTCGGCGGCTTCACCCAGACACGTGATGCTGATGAGCAATCCAGTGACCGATGCCGAGGTGTCACCACCCACAAGATCCACACTATAGCGCTCACATGCTGCATGGATGCCTGAGTAAAGCTCGGTGATGTGCTCAATGGTGAAGCGCTTTGAGATTCCGAGCGACACAGTGATTTGCCGTGGAGTGCCATTCATGGCATAAACGTCGCTCAAGTTCACTGCCACAGCCTTGTAGCCCAAATGCTTGAGAGGCGTGTAAGTCAGGTCGAAATGAATGCCCTCAAGCAGCAAGTCGGTAGTAACAAGCGTCTTCTTGCCCCCATTATCTATAACAGCACAATCGTCGCCCACACCCTTGAGAGTAGACGGGTTCTTAACCCTAAAATCACGCGTGAGGCTCTCGATAAGCCCAAATTCACCCAAAGTAGAAATCTCAGTCTCGCTCATTATAATATAGAAAAAAAGATGCCCTCAAAAGAAGACCACCCCATTGAGGCTGCCTACCCTTGAGGACATTAATCGTTAAAATTTACACCTCGTTGAGGCGGTTGATTACCTCTTGCACCATGAGAGTCATGATGGGCTCGGCCTTTGTGGCAGCCTGTTGCACTTCCTCGTGAGAGACATCGACGAAGATACCCTCGCCGCCCAGGTCGGTGATGACACTGAGGCCAAAGACCTCGATGCCGGCATGGCGTGCCACAATGACCTCGGGCACAGTGCTCATGCCCACTGCGTCACCGCCAATGCGGTAGAAGAAACGATACTCCGATGGAGTCTCGAAAGTTGGGCCTTGAGTGCCAACATACACACCCTCCATGAGCCTAATATTGTTCTCCTTGGCAATATTGCGTGCCATGTCGATAATGCGGTGGCTATAAGCCTCATTCATTGCTGGGAAACGTGGGCCAAGCTCATTATAGTTCTTGCCCCTCAATGGATGATCGGGGAAGAGATTGATATGATCGGTAATAAGCATCACGTCGCCCACACGAAAGTCGGGGTTCATGCCACCAGCTGCATTGCTCACACACAGCACCTTCACGCCAATAGCCTTCATCACGCGAATGGGGAAAGTGGCCTCCTTCATCGAGTAGCCTTCATAATAATGGAATCGGCCTTGCATTGCCATCACATATTTCTTGCCCAGCATGCCAAAAATGAGTTGGCCCTTGTGTCCCTCGACGGTGCTAACGGGGAAATTGGGAATCTCACTATAAGGGATTGCACACTTGATGTCAATCTTATTGGCCAGGTTTCCTAAACCCGAGCCTAAAACGATAGCCACCTTGGGCATCTCGCCGCCCACCTTCTCCTTGAGAAAGGTTGCAGTTTCTTGGATTTTTTCCAGCCAGTTAACTTCTTTTTCCATAATATGTTGATTTTTTTAGTTATTTGGTTCTTAGTTTGTTAGATATCGTCGATTCCTTCGATTTTCTTTTGCAGCTCATGAACGAAATCCCTGTCCTCATAATTCAAGAAGTCGACTTGAATAGGAATAAAATAAATATTATTCTGCCTTGTGGGAGGGAAATATGGACTGTTGAGGATGCGCACGGCATCCTTCTCGGTTGTGACAATATACTTGCGCGCTCCCTTGAGCTCATCAAAGAGCCTGAAGATGTAGCGGAAGTCGTCGCGAGTGTAGTTGTGATGGTCATTATAATGAATAACCTTGAGTCGAGTGCCAAACTGCTTAAGATACTTGGAAAAGGGCCTGGGATTGGCAATGCCCGCAATGCCAAGAATCAAATCATCCTCGTCGAGCCAGTTGAGCGAAGTGAGGTCGGGATTGCCAATGGGGAACACAGGCTCGGGCGCTCCGAATCGAACCTTAGAGAAATAAAGCTGCTGATACTTGAACAGGTCCATGTGCTCCTTAATCATGCGCAAGTCGACGGGTTTCACATCGTCGGGGCACTTAGAGACGACCACCATGTCGCACTTGAGAATGCGGTCGGCTGGTTCACGCAAAGTGCCTAACGGCAACAGTTTGTCGTTAAAAGGCAGGCGATTGTAATCGATCATTACCACACTCACTTTAGGCTTGACATACCTGTGCTGCATTGCATCGTCAAGGATGATGAGGTTGATGTCGGGATTGATGCGCAAGAGGCTCCTGATTCCCTTGCGCCTGTCCTCACACACCGCCACAGTGATCATCGAGCGGAACTTGCGGTAAATCTGGTAAGGCTCATCACCCAAGTCAACAGGCGAGATATTGTCGGTAGCCATCACAAAGCCCTTAGTGCGGCGCTTGTAGCCACGGCTAAGCACAGCAATATTATACTTGCGGCAGAGCCTTGAGACGATGAACTCGACATGAGGTGTCTTGCCTGTGCCTCCTACTGTGACATTACCCACAGTGACGACAGGTACGTCAAATTCCTCCTGCTTGAGCATGCCAAAATCAAAAGCCTTTTGCCGCATCCATACCGCCGCTCCATATAACCACGACATGGGCGTGAGCAGGATGCGCTCGGTGACAGCAGCCGTCTTGCGGCTAACTCTAATTATGTTGTCAAAATCCATCGATGATGAATAATGTATTTACCAATTAACTAATCAATTAATTTATTCCCCTAAAAGATTAAAAAATTATCTCGATAGGTTCCATGAGACATAGCATGCGGTCACGGTTCATGATAGCCTGCAGCTGCTCATAGCTGGTGTAGAAGAGTCCCATGCGCTGCTGCAAGTCGTGCTCCATTTTCATGTATCCCATGGAACTGAGCATACTCATGAACGACATTTCCTGATTAGGATAGTCGCACACCGAGTAGTTGCCATCTTTAATCTTAGCTTTCTTAGCCACCCACTTGATAGCGTCCTCAAGTCCACCCAGCTCGTCGACGAGGCCAATGTTCTTAGCTGTAATAGCATCCCACACTCGGCCTTCACCAATCACCTTGATTGAGTCTTGCGAGATTTTGCGTCCCTGAGCACAGCGTCCTGTGAAGGTCTCGTAGCCACGGTTGACCATGCCTTGCAGAGCATTACGTTGCTGGTCGGTGAGAGGCTTGTAGAAAGCACCAGCTATAGCGTTGGGATTAGTGTTCACTTCCTCGAACTTAACCCCCAGCGTGTTGTTAAAGAAATTGCTTGCATTAGGAATCATTCCAAAGATTCCAATACTGCCCGTGATGGTGAGAGGCTCGGCAAAGATGCGTTGAGCGCCCGATGAGATGTAGTAGCCACCCGAAGCAGCATAGTCGCTCATTGAGACGGCAAAGGGTTTGCCACTGGCCTTGAAATCCTCGAGCGCTTTCCAAATCTCCTCGCTACCAAAAGCGCTACCACCTGGAGAGTTGACACGCAGCACGAGAGCCTTCACGTCGTCGTTATATCGTAACTCACGAATCAGAGCAGCCATTTCCTCGCTGTAGATGCCATCACTGTTAACACCAGGCATTGTGCCTCCACCGGTCTTGCCGCTGAATATTTCACCGTCGGCATAGAGCACAGCCACGATGTCGCTACCAGTGCCCAACGGATCGTCGGCCGAGGCTACAATATCATCGGGCGTGACAAGCTTGAGCTCGTCCTTGAGCTCCACATTTGTGAGTTTGCGTAATTTATCCTCAAATTCAGAGCGATAGCACACACGGTCGACGAGTTTATTGGCCTTGAGATCCTGAGTGTTCATGGTTGCCATGACACTATCGGTGAGAGCCTTAAACCTGGTGGAGTCGATGCCACGCGCCTTGGCCATGTCGGCCGAGATCACGCCCCACAAGCTGCCGAGGTAGTGCTCTTGCTGCTCTCGGTTGGCATCACTCATCTGCTCAAGCATGTAAGGCTCGACAGCACTCTTGAAAGTGCCCACTCTGACCACTTGCATCTCGACTCCCACCTTGTCGAGCAATTTCTTCATGTAGGGAGTTGAAGAGGCAAGTCCATGCACGTCGACCATACCCTCTGGATTGATGAAGATAGAGTCGGCAACCGAAGCTAAATAGTAATCGCTCTGCATAATTCCCTCGTCGCCATAGGCATAAACGAATTTTTTGCTTGCTTTGAAGTCCTTGATAGCCTCTCGCAGCTCATAAAGCGAAGACATTCCACTAGCCATGCCTCGGCAGTCGAGATAAATGCCCTTGATTTTATCATCGTTCTTGGCAATCTTTAGACTCTTGATCAGTGTAGAAAGGCTCTGCCCACTAAGTTGATTAGGCATGAGCGACATCATCGACATGTTACCAGCATTGTCTCTCTCATTGAGGACTCCCTCAAGGTTGATATACATGATGGAGTTCTTCTCGATTTTTGCTCCCCCCATCGAGCTGGCCATCGAGCCAAAGATGGCAAAACTGATTATTACCGACGCCAATGTAAAGAAAATCGACGCTAAAATAACGCCCACAAAAGAGCCACAAACTACAAGGAAAAATTTCTTCAACATATCTCTTAATGTGTTTATTTTCAAATTAATAAATAGCAATATTGAGCAGCATCGTCGTGCTGTCAAGTCGCAATATTGCATGTGGAAGCCACTGCCGCCTCGCCATGCAATCTACAAAGATAGCAATTAATTGCCAACTTAAACGATAAAATGTAATTTTTTTTGTTTTTTTTATTTCCTTATAAGGTGAAAAGTGTGAAATGCAGATGAGGCGTGACGCAATTATAGGAATTGTTGGAATCGGTGGGGGCCACTCCTTGGAGTGGAAATTATGGCACTTCGTACTAAAATTATAATGGTGCTTCGCACTAAAATTATTGTTTCAGCTGATCGGGTGACTTGGGTGACTTAGGTGACTCGCATGACTCAACTGACTCGCATGACTCAACTGACTCAACTGACTCAACTGACTCAAGTGACTCAAGTGCTCGGGTGACAGTCTTTACTGTTAATAATGTCAATGAACGCCCAGCGCGGGAGTGCGCACACATGTGCAAATGTAGCGCTTGGGCCTGGAGAAAAGCAATATCAAAAAATCACCGCAGGATTGTTGGGTTCCTGCGGTGGTGATTAGCTAAACAAAACGACAACCAGCGAGGTCGAATCCTCGCATGAAGTCGGGGGCAGGCATCCGCCGCTTGCCTGCGAGCTGGAGGGATAGAATTTCGAGCTGACCGTCAGCACAGTTGACCAAGAGCTGCTTGCCATTAGCAATTATTGTGCCTGGCTCAATCTCCACAGCTTGAGTTGAGATAGGCTCGCTGGTTGCGAAGATCTTGACGTGGTGGGTGTTGCCTTGGGCGTCGACAAGCTCGGTCCACGCCGCTGGATAAGGCGAAAGTCCACGGATGTGGTTATAGAGTTGCTCGGCAGGACGTTCCCAGCTGATGCGGCAAGTCTCGGTGAAGATTTTGGGTGCTGGAGTGGGTTGCTCGCCAGCAGTGAGCATCTGGTCCTGTGGAATGGGCTGAACAGTGCCATCGATGATGGCATCGACAGTGTTGAGCACCATGTCGGCGCCGAGAAGCATTAGTCTGTCGTGGATGGTCTCGACATTGTCGGTACGGCCAATGGGAATCGCCTGCTGCTGAATGACATCGCCAGTGTCGATTTCATGCTTGAGGAAGAATGTGGTGACGCCAGTGACAGAGTCACCGTTCATCACCGCCCAGTTGATGGGTGCAGCACCACGGTACTTGGGCAACAGCGAAGCATGCAAGTTGAATGTGCCCAGCGGCGGCATAGCCCACACCACCTCGGGCAGCATGCGGAATGCGATGACAATGTTAAGCTGAGCATTGAGGCTGCGCAGTTCACTGATAAACGCCTCATCCTTGAGACGTTCAGGTTGCATGAGATGCAACCCTTGCTCTACAGCATATTGCTTGACTGCCGATTGAATCATGCGATGGCCACGGCCAGCAATCTTATCGGGCATGGTGACCACGCCCACAATGTTGTAGCCCCCCTCAACAAGTCGCCGAAGGCTCTCGACGGCAAAATCGGGGGTGCCAAAAAACACTATTCTTAGGTCTTCCTTAGTCATAAGTTGTCTTTTTTCTAGATTTTCTAGTAGTTCTAGATATTCTAGTAAATATTATAGATTGAAATTAGTCGTTGATTAGTCGTAGCTGTAGTGCTTGAGCACTTCGCGGTAAGAGTTGAAAATCTTAGACTTAGAGACGAAACCCACGTACTTGCCATTCTCAACCACCGGCAGGTTCCATGCTTTGGTTTCCTCGAAAAGCTTCATCACCTTCTCCATGGGAGTACCCACCTCGATTAGAGCTGGTGGCACCGACATGAATCGCTCCACATAGATGCGCCGATAGAGGTCGGGGCGGAACATGATGTTGCGAATGTCGTCGAGCAGCACCACCCCGAGCAAGCGTCCATCGTCGTCGGTAACAGGAAAGAGGTTGCGCGAGCTCTGAGCAATAACATCGACCATCTCCTTGAGGCTCATCGTGGGATGCACCTGGGTGAAATCGGTTTCAATCACATTGTCAATCTTGAGCAGTGTGAGCACCGACTTGTCCTTGTGGTGAGTGAGCAATTCGCCTCGCTTGGCCAAACGTCGCGCATAGATGCCGTAAGGCAAAATGATGCGTGATGTGAGATAGGAGACCACCGAAACGATGAGCAGAGGCAAGAAGAGCTGATAGCCACCCGTCATCTCGGCCGTGAGGAAGATAGCCATCAATGGAGCATGCATCACTCCCGCCATCACTCCCGCCATGCCCAGGAGGGCAAAATTCTTGTGTGAGAGCGGCAGGCTCTGGTCCACAGCCCCCAGCGAGTTGAGCAAGAAAGCAAAGAAGAACCCCGCCATGCATCCCACATAGAGCGATGGTGCAAATGTTCCACCCACACCGCCTCCGCCATTGGTTGCGCTAGTGGCAAACACCTTAGTCAGGCACAGACATCCCACCAGAGCCACAGCCCACCACACACTGTTGCGGTGGTCGTAGAACAGGCTGTTGTCGAAAAGCGGAGTGACATCGCCATTGAGCAGGCTGTTGATGGCTCCATAACCCTCGCCATAAAGTGCCGGGAACAAGAAAATGAGCAAGCTCAAAATCACTGCACCAATGGCAAATCGAATCCAGCGGCTTGTGATGCGTGCAAACATATTCTCCATCATCTCGATTGCCTTGTTGAAATAGAGAGAGACAAAGCCACAGAACAGCCCCAGCAAGATGACAAAGGGGATGCGTGAAGTGAAGAACGGCTCGCTCTGCGAGAAGAAGAACTCCACATTATAGCCAGTGAACACATAGGCCACCGTGGCACCAGTCACCGATGAGATGATGAGCGGCACTACCGAGCGCGAGTTAAGATCGATTAGCAACACCTCGATGGTGAACAACACTCCCGCAATGGGTGCCTTGAAGATGCCAGCGATACCCGCTGCAGCCCCACAGCCAACGAGGAGCATGAGAGTTTGCGGAGTGAGGCGGAAGAACTGCCCCAGATTAGATCCAATAGCTGCGCCAGTGAAAACGATAGGGCCCTCGGCTCCAACCGAGCCACCAAACCCAATAGTGACCGACGAGGCCACCAGCGAGGCGTACATGTTGTGCGGCTTAAGGCGGCTCTTGCGCTGTGCGATGGCGTAGAGCACACGTGTCACACCATGATAGATGTCATCCTTGATGACATAACGCACATAAAGCCCAGCCAGCAGAACGCCCACAACAGGAAAGACGAGATACTCATAGTTGCCGCCAGCAATGTGAACATGCTTTGTGAGGAGCCCTGCAATCAGTCCAATGAGGAACTTGAGCAGGACCGCAGCAAGCCCTGAGACAGCCCCCACAACCAACGCCAGTATCACAACAAAAGTTTTCTCCTTGATGTGATTCTCACGCCAGTGACGCACGCTGTTGAGCCATCGCATGAAGCGTGACTCGGTGGGCTGATTGGTTGTCTTATTTACCCTGCTGTAGCTGTTCATCACACACCCTTTCCTGTTACAACAATCTTTAATGTATAAGCCAAAATCTTGACATCGTTGAGCAGCGACATGTTCTCGATGTAGAGCAAGTCGTAGTCGAGACGCTCAAGCATCTCGTCAACATTCTTAGCGTAGCCGAATTTCACCTGCCCCATCGACGTGATGCCTGGACGCACCTGATGCACAAGCAGATAGGCAGGTTTGCGAGCCACAATCTGGTCGATATAGTACTGCCGTTCAGGCCGTGGTCCCACCAGCGACATGTCGCCCTTGAGCACATTCCAGAACTGAGGGAGCTCGTCGATGCGATACTTGCGCAAGAAGCGTCCCACACGAGTGATGCGTGGGTCGTCGTCGCTCGATAGCTGCGGCCGATTTCCCTTCTCGGCATCGACCACCATAGAGCGGAACTTGTAGATTTTGAACTTCTTATTGTGATAGCCCACACGCTCCTGAGCATAGAGGATGGGCCCCTTAGAATCGACCTTGATGAAGATTGACACAATCAAGTAGACCGGCAGCAACAGCACCAGCATGATAGCCGACACCACAATGTCGATGACGCGCTTGATGTTCTTGCCACCCTCGCTCATGGTGTTGCCACTGACATCGACCAGCGGGTCGCCATAGAGGTTGCTGAATCGCGCACGGGACATGAAGGCGTTGTTCTTGTCGTGGGTCATCTTGATGGGCAGGTTCAGGGAGTAGAGACGGTCGATGACGGCGAGCATCTGCTCGGTGCTCTGCTTAGTGGGCACCACAATCACCTCCTTGACATCATGCTTAGCACACACCTTGCCAATATTGTCGAGATTGTAAACTGGCAGGACGATGTCCTTGACGCGGTTTTCGCCAGGCAAGTCGACGAATCCCACCACGTTATATCCCAGCGTTTTAGTAGCCTTGATGAGTCGTTGATAGAATGCGAAACTTGCAGCCCCGCTGCCCACGATAAGAGCGTTGAATTGCAGTTTTCCGGTCCTAATCTTGTGAGTGCATGCGTTTGTGATGAAAAGCCGCACAAAATAGACCACCACAAAAAGCAGCCCCATGAGCAGAAAAATAATCTCGATGTTCTCGACCTGGCTCTCGGCCATGTCGTTGAGCAGGGCAAAAGTAACAATCATGAAGGTGTTGATCACAGCACTCAACAGCGTGATGATGAACTCCTGCAATCGAGACTTGCGATAAGGCACATTGTAGTAGCCCGACAGATAATAAATGAACATCATGAACAGCGGGAACACCATCTGCCCCAGCACCACATTGTGCGATGTGAGGAATGCCAAGAGCGACAAGTGCCCCTTAACCATGCCAATGCTATATCGCAGCAGGTTGAAAAGGAACCACGCCACATTGGACGACACAAAGTCGCCAAGCACATATTTTAATCGTTGTCGCTGTTCGCCTGTCATGTAATGGTTTAAAAAATAATGGTTTTATGGATTATGGGAGATAGCGGCAATCACAAATGCACTACACCCATAATTATTGTCATCTAATTATCTTGAACGTGCCATCGCCACGCAGCAGGATGATGTTGGAGGCAGCATGAGGCTTGTCGTCGTCCTGACGGTAATGCACGACAAAGTCCACACCGCGTTTAATATCGTCGCTGATGTCGCGAAAGCACAGCGGGCTATCGGTTCCACTGACGTTGGCCGAGGTGGAGACAATAGGTTTTCCAAACTCGGCACACAAGCGTTGGGCAAAAGCATCGTGCGGAACTCGAATGCCCAACGAGTCGTTCTCGCCCAGCAAGTTGGTTGCGACATTGAACGCCCCCTCATAGATTATAGTGAGAGGTCGCACTGCCACATCAAGCAGTTCACGTGCCATTTCTGGCACATCCACCACATAGTGGTCGAGATGGTCGACGTGGTCGAGCAGGACGATGAGCGCTTTGTTGTCGGCCCTCTGCTTCAGGTCATAAACCTTGCGCACAGCTTGCTCATTAGTGGCGTCGCAACCAATGCCCCAAATAGTGTCGGTTGGGTAAAGAATCAGCCCTCCCATATTAAGGACATCAATGCATGATTTTATGTCTTGTTCAATAGTCATCAGTTTAGCTTCATTACTCCAAAACGAATAACAAAGGTAAGACAAACTTGGCGATAAAAAAAACAAAAACGTTTTTTTCGACCATAAATTTTGATAAAAATGTTAAAAACCACATTTTCGGTAGCAATGGCGTTAATATTTTCATTAAGTTTGCAGTCAAATAACAAAAACCAAAATTAAAGATAAGAAATGAAACAGACAAGTTTTACCGTTATCAGCATTCTTGTGGCCCTTGCGGCAGCATTTTTCTCGTTCACCATCAATGCTAAGACCACCAAGGGCGGTTCCCCTCAAGTGATCATGACAGGCGAGATTGCCAAGAAAGTGATAGGTTACCAGGGTCCAACACCCGTGAGCATAAGCATCAGCAACGGGCGCATCGCAAGCATCACAGCCCTTGACAACCAGGAGACTCCATCCTATTTTGCCAAGGCAAAGAACAAAGTTTTTGGCCAGTTCATTGGCAAAAGCGTTGACGAGGCACTCAAGCTCGACGCCGATGTAGCCACAGGTGCCACCTACTCGAGTGAGGCACTTATCAAGAACATCAAGATGGGA
This sequence comes from Porphyromonadaceae bacterium UBA2751, assembly GCA_002353285.1. Classification (GTDB taxonomy): domain Bacteria; phylum Bacteroidota; class Bacteroidia; order Bacteroidales; family Muribaculaceae; genus Sodaliphilus. The sequence goes on from DEJJ01000011.1 coordinate 51,755, forward strand.
TTGAAGCAGGCCAAGGGCACAAGCACCAAGAAAGCTAAAACCACTAAAGGCAAAGCAAAAGGCAAAGGCAAAAAACGCATGACACGCTAAGAGCCATTGCCAATCCAACCCAAACTAATGAGCAAGATTCACATCCCTGCGTGCGAATCTTGCTCATTTTATACACATTCCAGTAGTTGCTGCGCCGATTGGCTAACCCCCAATAGGCCTAATGACCAATTTGGGTTAAATGCAATGAAAAGCCAAATAACCAATAATCGTAATGAAAAACATAATGCCCACGATGTTGAAAGCAGTGTTAATGCGTGGGCTAACGCCAGCGAAGTCGCTATCGCTGAGTGCACAGGGATTGATTGAGTCGATATCGTTCATAACAGTGATTATATTAAATAATTTACATCGTGTTAATGTTCACGATGCAAAGGTAATGCCCTGGTTGGGCAAAAAGCAGGCACAGCTAAACTAAAGAACACTAAATACAGAAAAAGTGCCTGGAGCAATTGCCCCAGGCACTTGATGTGAAAGTTGTGTATCTCTCTCTTTTATTTCACAACCTTAATGATGCTCTTAGAACCGTCGTTCATCTCGCGAACCACGATGTTAACACCCTGGAATGGGGTTGCGCTCTCAACGCCAGCAGCGTTGTAGAAGCGAACAGCCTTCACGTTCTCCATGTTGATGGTGTCGATGCCAGTCTTAACCTCGAAGGTTACTGTGATGGCAACATCCTCGGCAGGCATAGTGTAGGTCTGAGTCATCTCGGTGCTGCCCTCGGCGCGTGGTGCACTGAACTCGCCCTCATAGGGCTCCTCGCTTGGAGTGATAACGATTTCACCAGCCTTAACCTCGATGCCAGTTACTACATAACCCTGCTTAGCAGTAGCGGTAACGGTGAACTTCTGGCCCTCGGCAACCTTTGTTACCAGGCTCTCAACTGGAGTGCCATCCTCGAGAACAACGGCAACTGTACCGTTTTCCTGCTCGGCGGTGTAGCTGATAAAGCTCTCAACCACGGGCTCTTGGTGCTCAACGAAGCTGATTGGGTGCAGCTGTGGAGCATTGCTGTAGATAGTAGATACGCCATAAACGTCGTAGGCCTTGCCATCGGTGGGATAGTCAACACCAAAGCGGTTGTAAGTTGCAAGAGTTTCCTCGCCAACGACGAGAGTAGTGCCATCGAGAGTAGCGTTCTTAACTACTACATAGATGTTCTGGTTGGCCTCATAGTCGGCGATAGCGATTTCCTTAGCAACGAGCTCGGCAGTCTCGGTAGCGGCTTGCATGCCACTCATGTTGGTCATCTCGATGGTTCCGTTATAGTTAGCCTTCTTAGCGCTAAAGCCAGCGGGGATAACATCGCCAAACTTATAGGTTTGACCAGCATTGCCAAAGATGAGCACGCCACCAGTCTCGTCCTGAGCATAGAGGCGCTGACCTGCTTGGCCACTAACAACGAGGTTGCCAGTGAAGACAAACTCGGTGCCGTCCTCGAGAGCGAGGTACTCGGCAGCAGTAGCCACGGTGAGAGTCTTTACGAACTCTTTAGAAACAATTGGAGAGCAATCCTCGGCCTCGTTGAAGGCGATAGCCTTAACGGTAGTGGTCTCGGTGATTTCGAATGGAGCGGTGTACTCGGTAGAGTTGATAGTTGGGTCGGTACCATCGGTGGTGTAACGAACGGTAGCGCCCTCTTCCTCGCAAGTGATAGTTACTGTGGTAGAGCCAATGAATGGAGTCTCGCCAGTGATAACTGGAGCGGCTACCTCAGTTGCCTGAGCAACGAACTCGAGAGGAAGGAACTGTGGATTGTTGTAGAAACCTACAATTCCGTACACATCATAAGTGTTGTTATCTTCGGGGATAGTTACGTTAAATGGGCTATTATAATAAGCCACGTTCTGATCACCTACAACTAATTTGTTACCATCAATGGTAGCGCCCTTAATTACTGCATACTTGAACGCATTATCAAGTGTTACCTGAGCTGGAGTCATCTCCTCGGCAGCAATCTCAGCAGTAGTGCTAGCTGCAGCAAAATCGGTTGGGTTTGCTAACTCAGGAGCGCCCTTATAGGTAGTCTTCTTTCCACCAAAACCAGCGGGAATCACGTCACCCTTAGTGTAAGTTTGATTTACAGTGCCATAAATCAAGACACCACCGGTTGCATCTTGTGCATAAAGATAGTTATTTTTTTGACCACTTACAACCAAATTTCCGGTAAATGTGAACACGGTGTTATCGGCAAGTGCGTTAAACTCGGCTACTGTAGCCACGGTAACAGCCTGGGGCTTGATAGTGTAAGCAGCAGTTGCAACTGCGCTCTCGTTCTCGCTGGCATCAACAGCGATGGCCTTGATGGTCATTGCCTCGTTAACAACGATAGGCTCCTCGTAGATCACACCCACTTCGTTGGCATAAGAAGGAGTGGTGCCATCGGTGGTGTAGATGATCATGTCAGCATCGGGAGCGCTGATTGTAACAGTGGTGCCAGCCTCAACCTCACCTGCAGCAGGGCTAAAGGTGGGAGGAGTAACGGTCTGGACGGGTGAACCACCCTCTGTATAAGTCACACTAATTGCGCTAACAAACACCTTACCTTTATTACCAGTAGATTGGCTAACAACAAAAGATGCACTCGCACCAGTTGCTGTTACTGATGTTCCACTTTCCACTGTTTCTCCATCAAATAACAGAACACCATTGTCTTTAACCGAATAGGTAACTGTCACCGACTTAAGAGTAGCACCAGAAGCAACCACATTAAGCTCTGCACTCTCATTGGCATAAAGGCGCCAGTTGTGCCCATTTGTGTAATACTTTCCAGTATTAGCACCACCAGTTACTGACACAGTAATAATGTCATCCATTGCAAAAGAAGTGTATTGCGTGGCATCTGCCCAGTCATTAGCTGTTGCAACATCTTCAATTGTTTTTTCAACAGTTACTTCGGCTGCCCATGCTCCTAGTGCGAGCATGGCCATCATCACGAGAGATAAAAACTTTCTCATAAAAAATGAATTAAGTTTAAGAAGTTAATTAATTTGTTGTTTAAACAAAAAAGGTGTGTTTCAGACAGTTAAGCTAAAACACTCCTTTTCTTGCTGCAAAGGTAGTGATTTTTTCAATACGATGTCTCTTGTGAGCAGTTTTTTAAGATATGTTATAAAACAGGTCGGTTATCGGTTCTTGACCACTGCCACATATATAATAAGGATGATGTTCATCATCAGTGCGTAGATGATGGCAGGGATGGCGATGAGGTCGTTGTTGAACACAAGCGGACTGCTTGCGATGGCGATGGCCTGAGCGGCATTCTGCATGCCAATCTCGATGACGATGGTGCGACGCTCGCGAGTGTTGAGGCGCATGAGCCATGCCATGAGCACCCCAGCCGCCATTGCCAGCAAAATCAGCACAGTGATTGAAAGGCCCAGCTGGCCAAACTTGTTGATTATCGCCTCTCTATTTTGGATAAAGAAGACAGTGGCAAGGAAGATGAGTGCCGGGAAAGCAATCTTGGAGAGCACTTTGTGAATTTTGTTGGCCACCCAATAGGAACGCTTGCGCACGGCAATGCCCACAGCAATGGGCAGGAACATTAGCACAATGTTCTGCATCACGAGTTTGCCCACTGGTAAGTGCACGTTGACCTGGCTTCCAGCGCTGGCCGTCACCCAGTCCATGATGAGCGGCACGGTGAATAGCGTGATAATGCTGCTGCATGCGGTGAGCGACACCGAGAGTGCCACATCGCCCCGAGCAAGCATTGAAAACACATTTGACGAACTGCCGCCAGGGCAACACGCAATAAGCACAAAGCCAATGAGGAAGATAGGGTCGAGATGAAACATTCGCCCAATCATCCAAGCCAGTGCCGGCAACACAATTATCTGCCCTATCAAGCCCGCTACCACAGGCTTGGGTCGATATTTGAAGAACTTAAAGTCTTCAAGCTCAAGATTCAAACCCAGCTCGAACATCAAGAGCGTTAAGATGGGCAATACTATCCAAATGGTGTTCATTGTCGTCGTGTTAAATAGGAGATGTAGGAATTATGTGGATTGTGTCGTGGTTAGAAGGCGATTTGGAGCTGGGTGATCCAGGCCTTGGTGTCGGGACCAGTGTTGCGGTCGCTGACCACATACTGAGTGCTGAGGCGGCACTTCTTGTAGAACCAGTACTGCAAGCCAATGAGATAGTTGTTGGTGCTGGTCCAAGCGGGCGAAGCTTCGCGTGCAGCCTTGTCGAGCGCTGTGTTCTTGTTGAGGTGGTCATAGTCGAGCACGAGGTCAAGCCCTCGAAACAGTCGGCACCAAAATTCGGCGTAAAAAGCACGATTGCCCACAGGGCCGTTCTTGCCCCACATATACTCTGTGCGCAGCTTGAGTGGTCGCCAGTTGAACTCGGCACCCACTGCCCAGCGGTTGCGGGTGTAGTCCTTGCCTTGCTCCACTGCGGCAAACTGGTCGACATCGCGGGCGTTGCCTTTGCCCAGAATCATCGATGCCGAGAGCGTGAGCTCCCTGATGGGCAGCACGTTGAGCATTGCCGCCACATCCTTGTGCCGGTTGTTGTCGCGAGTGTTGATGCCAGCACCGTTAAAGAGGCCCAGGCTGTAGTTCAGGTAGCGATGCCCATCGCTTGCAGGGATGGCGTCGCCAGTAATCATCAATCCCAGGTCGCGGCCAGCATAGTTGCCATAGAGCGGATCGCCAGCAATGCCTGCCATGTAGCGCGTGCCCTCGTTCAGGTTAATGTTGCCGAGCAAGGTTGGCGAGATGATATTCTCCATGGTGTAAGGCGTCTTGAACTGACCCACCCTGAGCTTGAGCTCGGGCAGGAAGGCATACTGGGCGTAGTATTCATGCAGGATTTTAGAAGCCTGAGTAGTGCCCACATCAAGCATGAGGAAGAAACTGAGCTTACGGGTGAGCTCGGCATTAGCCATGAGGATGATGCGTGCTATGCTGAATGAATTATCGGTTGTGCTGCCGGTTTTAGTCATGTCGTACTTGCCCTGTGCATAACCAAAGAGAGTGAGCTTGCTGGGCCCGATGTGAATGTTGAGTGGCTGCACCGGTTGTTCCCCGTCGTGCGGCTTGGTGGCCATGATGGCGCTGTCGGTTGTGTTGAGTGTTGAGACACTCACCGCTATTTTTTTCTCGCTCGGTGCATTCTCATTCCCGCTTGCCATTGCAACCAACGGCACCATTGCGAGGGCAATCATCACAAGTTTTCTAATAGAATTCATAATAATTTTTGTGGTTTATTTTGCGGTGCAAAGGTAACACATTTTTGTGCCAATAACAAACAAGTGGAATCTTATTACAAGAGCCCACTTATAAACATTTCAGCAACAAGAAAGTCCTTATTACTACTTATTTCGATAAATCTTTCTCAAACAGCTTGTCAACCGCCGCCTTAACGTCGGGGGCCAACACAGGGATGTTGTGAGCCTTCTCAAAACTGCGCAACTCATTGATGTCCATGTCCACCTTGTTTTCCTTGCGCAACTGCTTGTACTCTTTCTTGTCGATATAGTTATAGTCGGTGGCATAAGCCTGAAGCAGAATCATGTAACGAGTGCTGCTGTGACTATGCTCAGCCGAAATCTGCCACTGGCGCATGAGAAAGTCGTCGTTGCGTGAGCGCCCATCCTCGTCGATGCGATACACCTCGTAAAAAGTCTCTTCTCTGGCTTTTATTTTCTCTTCTTTAACCTTCTTTCCCTTGGCCTTGGCCTCGGCATTCTTGCGATTAGCAAGGAATCTCCTGGCGTTGAACGACGTGGTGCGAGTGCGAGCCACAGTGTCGGTGTCGATATATCCCAGCGTGCACACGCTGTCACGCACCATTATTCGCCCCGATGGCTCGGTACTGAGAGTGAGCTGCCCACGCTCGACTAAGTCGAGAATCTTTTGATAGGTGGATTTATCATGAATCTGCCCCAACTTGTCGATGCGACCTCCAACGAGAGTGCTAATCAAGAAACGCAGAAGCCCCGACTCTCCTTTTGACAGGCTGCGAGTCTTGCTCGACGTCTTGTGGTTGGCAAACTCATAAGTGTTGTCAATCACACCGCCACGATAGTACAATGGCCCGTCGTCATCAAGATAAATCATGCGGAAATAAGTCTGAACATAGGCAAGTTCCTTAGGCTTCACCTCCACATCGGGCAACACATATTCAACATCCTCCATCACAATGCGGCCCTCGGCAATATCGGCAAGAGGCACTGCGATATCCTTAAAGGCCAAGTGCGACAAGTTAAGCACCCGAGCACCCTTGGCATCAGCCAGCCACCCGTCATTGTCGGTCGTGCCAATAAACACACCTTTCTCATTGGTCACACACACGCAGGCAATAGGTAGCCCATCGCTATCCACCACCTGAATGCGCTGAGCATTCACCCAAAATGCTGGCAGAAACAGCAAAAGACCAAAAAACAATATTTTTCTAAACATAATCTCGTTATATCTATATTTCTAATAAAAATTCGTTACCATTATTGAATTGCTTTTAATTTACAGCACTGCAAAATTAATAACGTCAATATCATTGTATTTTGCAATCACCCTGTCATTCATCCATATCAATATATCAATCTCAACCTCAGTCTCACCATTGGCTAATTTCTTATCATAACATTCAAAAGTGAGCATATACAAGTCATCGCCATAGGTGATCAACTCCTCGGCAAACGAAAACCTAATCTTCTCCTGTCGAGGCGTCAGCACATGACGAGGCTCGCCATCCACCCATAGCACAGCATGCATGTTGCCGTCGTCACCATCCTCATAGCCACAAGCATACACATGACCATTCAGCCGAGCCACCGAACTCACATGGCCAAGCGGAATATCAACCTCAGGAGTGGGAGGGTTGAATGTGCGAGGGAGCACCTGCAACTGCTGGTCAATCCAGATGCAAGGCTCAAAACCCACATGACCACCCACGATAGTGTGCACCGTGTCGTAGGCATAGATTGCAGTAGCATGGCCACTCACATCATCGCTCGGCTTCGGCAGGATAGCCTTAGCATATCGCCCCTTATGCTCATAGTAGAGCACAGCATCGTTTGGCCGGTTATCGTCGCCATGATATTCCATTCCGGTGAGATAGCACTTACCATTGCTCACAGCAAGACACCTGCCCGCGGGGTTGAAATCCTCACAATCGTCAAGAGGGAAAATACCGCTGTTCTTCAAGATGTAAGGATAATCAAACAGATAAATGTAATAGTCCCACTTCGCAATACCCTGCGTCTCGTGATTCACACTATCAATAAAATCAATGTGCAGCGTGTTCCACTTCCCATTCTTCCAGTAACCAACCTTACCCTTCGTGCTTTTTCCTGACACAAAGTAGTCATCACCGTCACTGATGATCTCACTCGCGTATTCACAGTTGGGAAGCTCCATGATCCTATCGCCCATCAGGTCATAAATGTGACCTTCGGATGTGAGCACATATACTTGGCGCTCACCCCTGCGCTTCACCACATTAGGGTCGTCATGCTCACACGAAGCGAGAAAGAAAAACACACCTATTATCAGCAGAATTTGAATCTTTAGAGTTCGCATATCATCTTTTTTTTGCAAAATTAAAAAAAAATCTCAATAGAGACATTATTCACACCAAAAAACTTATCCCACAGCACCTTTAAAACTCAACCGCTTTTTCTAAGCCAACCCAAAACACACATCTGACACCACAACAAAAAAACAGGGAACCCTCCACAAGTTCCCCGTCTTAATTATCAATCACAAATTTTTCTTAACGAAAAAAGTGAATCGGCTGGGATTCGAACCCAGGACCCACAGCTTAGAAGGCTGTTGCTCTATCCAGCTGAGCTACCGATCCCAGTCTTCAAGTGGATTACACTCCACAAAAAGCGGTGCAAAGTTAATACATTTTTGCTTAACAGCAAAATTTGTAAAATAAATGTTGCGATTTTACATAAATTAGACGCGACTCATCCACACAAAGCTCAAATATATTTGGTTATTCACTAGGCTTGCACTAATTTTGCAGCTCAAAAAAACACTTTTAAACATGGAAATAATCGAAAAAGTGCGCAATCTGCACATCGCCAACTATAATTATGAGCTCCCCGACGAGTGCATTGCCAAGCATCCGCTGCAAGAACGAGAACAGTGCAAGGTGCTCATGTATAGTGGTGGCAGGATTGAGGAGCACCGCTTTCACGAGGTACCCAGCCTGCTGCCGCAGGATGCTATGCTGGTCTACAACAACACACGCGTGATTAATGCAAGACTGCGCTTTCGCAAGGCCACAGGCAGCATGATTGAGATCTTCTGTCTTGAGCCCGTGACTCCACGCGACTATCAACTGATATTCCAAACCACAAGCCAATGCACATGGCTGTGCCTGGTGGGCAACAGCAAGCGCTGGAAGAGCGGCAATCTGCTACAGCAAGTTACTGTTGACGGCGAGAGCGTGGACGTGACCGCCACACGTGGCGAGCGACGCGGCAACGCCTTTGAGATAACCTTCACATGGAGTGGCAACGATGTCACCTTTGCATCGCTTCTCGATGCCATGGGAGAAATCCCCATTCCACCCTACCTGAACCGCAACACTGAGCAGAGCGACTTGACCGACTACCAAACGGTGTACAGCCACATTGATGGCAGCGTGGCAGCTCCAACGGCAGGACTGCACTTCACCGACGAGGTGCTTGCCGAGTGCGACCGCCGCGGCATTGCCAGGCGCGAACTAACGCTGCACGTGGGGGCCGGCACATTCCAGCCCGTGAAGAGCGACAACATAGGCGACCACGACATGCACACCGAGTTCATTAGCGTGCCGCGCAACCTTCTTGCCGAACTTGCCACCACCCAGCGGCCAGTGATTGCTGTGGGCACTACAAGCGTGCGCACCCTCGAGAGCCTGTACTATGTGGGGCAAATTCTTGAGTCAACCCCCGACGCTACCGAGGAGGAGCTGCGCGTGACACAATGGATGCCCTACACCACTCCATGTGAAATATCGGTGCAGCAGTCGCTGCAAAACATTGTGGACTATCTCGACCGCCACGGCGCCAGCGACTACCTGGGCAGCACTCAACTAATGATTGCCCCTGGCTACACTTATCGCATTGTCAAGGGCATGATCACCAACTTCCACCAGCCGCAGAGCACGCTGCTGCTACTTGTTGCAGCCTTCGTGGGCAACGACAACTGGCGAGGCATCTACAACTACGCCCTCGAGCACGACTTCCGCTTCCTGAGCTACGGCGACGCCTGCCTGTTCCTGTAACGAAATCATTCACACTGCTCCCAATAAAATCACCCGCCACAAGTCAGTCCTGCGGCGGGTGAATGATTCATTGTTGTGTTTCTCCACTAATTACTTGAGTGCTGTAGCAGCAACGATGTCGTTGAGATTCTTGAGCAGCACTTGCTTGAGCTCATCTCCCTTCATGGGAGTGCCACCAGGCATGATATTGAATGTAACAAAACCGTCGCCCTTAGCCACCAGTGCACGATACTCGGTGCGGCCATCTTCCTCCTTGACAAACATCTTGCAGGTTTTGTCGCCCACGGTGATGTCGTCGGTGGGTTTGAAGCCGTTCTTGCCATAGTTCTCGGCAATGCCCTCGGCCTTTTCAAGAGTGTAGTTCAGAGACGCTGTGGTGTGAGGGTTCTCCTTAAGCCTGAGGTTGCATGAGCTGTTAACCATTCGGCTCGAAGCCTGCCATCCTTCGGGAACAGTGAGAGTGTAATTGTCGCAACTGAGTTCCTTTTGGTCCTCAATTTTCACTTTCTCGCCCTGAGCCTCAGCGTCATCCTGAGCTTGCGCATCGTCGGTTACTTGCTCTTGCGATGCCGAGCCGCTTGCTGCAGCATCTTTCTTTCCTTCACACGACATCAGTGTAAATGCCGCCAAAGCAGCAATTGCTACCAAACTAAATACTTTCTTCATTCTTACTTAAAATCTTTTTCTTAATGGGTTAAACAATAATATTAATTAAACACAAAACGTAAAATACTAACGTTTTATTATTTTCAGACGCTGTTTTTAGTCACAATTCAAACATTGATGTTACGGTCTGTCAGTCGTCGAGGCTCGTCTGCATGTACACGTCATAAATCAAAGCTCCGCTCTATATTTCACTTTAATAGAAAAAATGCCGCCAGATTCACATCTAACGACATCCTCACCATAAAATTTAAATACTAAAACTTATTTACCTTACAATAACTTTTGTGTGTATGTTAACAATGAAAAAGAATTATTACTTGCAATATATGATATTACTCACTGGCAATCATCAACCAGCAGGTAATGACATTTTCTTACTCTAACAGATTAAGTTTTTTCAAAGGAAAAGATTTTTATTTTCTATTCCTATAGAAAAGGGTTCACTAAATTCATTGCAAAGATAATGAAACATTTTTAATATGCAAAATTTATCCAATTAAATAGTTGTCATTTTATGATTGTTTAAGATTTAACGCATTGATTTTTAACATAAACAATAAATTTGTACATTCACCCAAAACGATAGTAGTAAAAACATGAATATTCATTTTGCCCACGCCAATGAATTTACACATATTAACAAAATAGTAAAAAAAACTCAATTCACACTCCCAGCTATTGCACAGTTTAAAAAACGGTTGTAACTTTGCATCGCTTTTCGCAAGAAGGCATGGGTGCTTAGCTCAGCTGGTTCAGAGCATCTGCCTTACAAGCAGAGGGTCGGCGGTTCGAATCCGTCAGCACCCACCCCAAGAAACAACGCTGATAGTCAACGATTTAAATCAAGACTTTCAGCGTTTTTTGCTTGATTATCTTTCAATATTAATTTTAAATTATTGCAATTTTCAAGTGCTGGGGGCGCTTAGAGCAAACAAAATGAAACTTGAATTGTTTCCCAAAACAATCTAAGAATACAAAAAAACACGATATAGCATGGATTCAAAAAGATGGAAGACTCTGAGAAGTGAGTACCTCATCAAGAGACCCTGGCTCACAGCAAGGCGAGACGCTGTGCAACTGCCCAACGGTGTTGTCAACGATGAGTTCTACGTGCTTGAATACCCCGACTGGGTTAATGTCATTGCTATCACTGGCGAGGGTAAATTTGTCTTCGTCAGGCAGTACCGATATGCCCTCGACCTCGATTCCATAGAGCTATGCGCTGGTGTGGCCGAGCCTGGCGAAGCCCCCATTGAGAGCGCCAAGCGTGAGTTGCTTGAGGAGACTGGCTACGGTGGCGGTGAGTGGAAAGAATTCATGGTGATAGGGCAAAATCCAAGCACTTGCAGCAACTGGACCCACTGTTTTATCGCAACGGGAGTGGAGCGAATGGGTGATCAGCAACTCGACCGCACCGAGGACATTGATGTGGTGCTGCTCTCGCGCGAAGAGGTGTTGAGCATGCTTCGCAACGACGAGCTCAAGCAAGCTCTGATGCTGGCTCCGCTGTGGCGATATTTTGCCATGGAAAACCAATAAATGGGCAAGCGGCCTCAAGCGCGTCAGAAGTCATACCCATCTTCCCACCCCTCGTCGTAGTCCTCGGCCTCCTCTCCAGAGTAATCGTTATCACCGTGGCCATTCTTAAAGGCAAAGGCAGGAGTACTCATTACAGCGGAATCCCATTCTCAATAATGGGCACGAGGTCATTGGGCTTGCTAATAATCACATTGGCATGATATTCCTTGAGTTCCTTCACAGGGCGGAACCCCCAGGTCACACCCACCGAGTCGACACATGCACGGCGAGCGGTTTCCATGTCGATGCCTGAGTCGCCAATGTAAATGGTTTCCTGCTTAGTAAATTGGGTTTGAGCAAGTATCATGAACACGATGCTTGGGTCGGGCTTCACTGGGATGCCCTCTTGTTGCCCCTGCACCGCAACCCAGGGAATGTTTGGGAAAAAGTGGCTGATTATCTTAGTTGTAGCCTCTTGATATTTATTGCTCGCAACAGCCAGACTAACGCCGCTATCGCGCAGGTGCTCCAGTAGCTCATTGATACCATCGTAGGGCGCAGTGCGGTCGGTGCAATGCTCGTTGTAATACTGCTTGAAGTCCTTGAGCATAGTGTCGACCACCGATGCCTTGCCGCTGGCATCTTCAGGCAGGGAGCGCTCGATAAGGCGCTTCACGCCGTTGCCCACAAAGTAGGGGTAAGATGCCACACTGTGAGTGTGATACCCATTGCGGTCGAGTGCAAAGTTAACCGAGTCGCCAAGGTCGCGGATGGTGTTGAGCAAAGTGCCGTCGAGGTCGAATATTGCTAATTTTTTCATATTGTGTCGAATGTATGTCGTTATCGTTAGTTTTATTACTCCTTAGCCTAAATCCTTGATCAAGAAGCAGTGGCCTTCAACTGCGCGAACTCAATCTAGAACGGATATCCCACCGAGAAGTGAATCTCGGCGTCGCGCTTCAGATTAGGCGACAGCAGTGGCCAGTGCTCTTGCCCCGATGCTGGATTATGAGCCTTCATGCCCACATCGAAGCGCACCAAGAAATAGGTGAAATCCATGCGCAGACCAAGTCCATAGGACAGAGCAAGCTGTTCCAAGAACTTGTTTACCTTGAACACGCCACCTGGCTGGTTCTCATATTCCTTGATGGTCCACACGTTACCACAGTCGATAAATGCACCCAGCTCCAGCACCCAGAAGAGCTTGCACCTATACTCCAAGTTAAGGTCGAGCCTGATGTCGCCACACTGATAGATGAAGCTATTCTGTGCCTTCTTGCCGTCGAAACTACCAGGTCCCAACGTGCGCACTCCCCATCCGCGCACGCTATTGGCACCGCCCGAGTAGAATCGCTTCTCAAACGGCAGAACAGTGCTGTTACCATAGGGTACCGCTATGCCAAATCCAGCATGAAACGCCAACGAACTGCGCTCATTGAAATAGTGGGTGATAGCGAAGTCGCCATCGAGTTTCACATACTGTGAATAGCGTGTGCCAAACACCTTGTAGCTGTCGTCGTCCTCACGCTTCTGCCCTATCAAGTGCGAGATGCCATAGAGCACATTGCCAGCAGTCTCGGCTGTAGCCCTGATGGTGTAGATGTTGTCCTGTAGCACCGTGGTGAATGGATTTGTGGCTTTGCGGTTAGTCTTATAGAAGGTGTAGCCCATGCGCATGATAAGGTGGTTCTCGTAGGAGTAGCGCAACAGCGGATTAGTGATACTGTCAAGGAAGTTGCTCTTGCTCTTGGGCAGGTACACGTAGCTCACGTCGATGAGGTTGAACGTGTGGCGCATCTGGTTATTGCGCTCGCTCCAGATGTACTTCCATCCCGCTCCGGCAATGATGCGTGTATACTCAGGGCGCTCCTGGTAGTTGAAGCTTGTCATGAACTCGGTCGATGCCTGAATGCGACGCTTGAAGCTTTCACGCAGGAACGGCATCTTGAACTTAGGGAAAGTGATGCCCACATCGCCCGAATACTCGCTGTAGTTGTCGTTGATGAGTCCACTCAGGTCGCCCGACAGACTCTCGTAAGAAGCCTTGAACTTCACATTGAGCAGTTCGGAGCCCTTAAAGATGTTGCGATGCTGGTAGTCGGCTCCTATGCCAAATCCCAGGTCACCCTCACTGTTGGTGCCCTCGAGCGAGAACGAGATTGTCTGCGACTTGTCGCGGTTGAGGAGCACATAGGCATCCACCCACAGCTCGCCATTGATCTCTCCCACTGCCTTCATGTCAATGTTGATATACTTGATGATGCCCAGCCTTCCCAGGGCCTTATAGGTGCGGTCGATATCACTGGCATTATACACAGAGCCAGGTCTTATAAAGCAGTTCTCATCGAGGATTTCCTTGGCGATGTAGTGGTCGTCGCCATAGAGCACCGTAATGCCGTTATAGGTCTCGATGTCGCCATACACGCCCTCCTGCATGGTCACCGCATCATAGCTTGTGACGAATATCACATCGCGCACATAGAACTGCCGGTGCGTGTCGATGTGTGGCATGTGTGGCAAGTCCTGAGTTTTGTCGCTCAGGCACAGCGTCAAGTCCACCTCGCGCGAGCCAGCGGCGGTGTCGGCCACAAAGGTGATATAGTTCTTGTTGAAGGCATAATAGCCATTATTGCGCAAGCGCTGCACAATCATCTCGCGCTCAGTGTCGAGTTTCTTGTGATCGAGAGCCGACGAGCACTTGATGGGGAAGTCGGTGGTGTCGCCCAGGATTAGCTGCCGCAGGCTGTCGTTGGCAATGTCGTAGGTTATCGACCTTATCACATAAGGCTCATTCAGGGTGATGTTATAGGCCACCTCGGCTTTTTTCTTCTTAGGGTTGATTTTCACCTCGCTGGTCACTTCGTTCTTGAGGAATCCTTTATTAGTCAGAGCCCGCTGCAGCTGGCTCTCGCTTGCCATAGTGAGGGTGGAGTCGTAGATCACAGGTGGAGCGCCCACTCGCCTAATCCACTTGTTGAACCAGTTGGCCGAGTCCTTGCCGCTCATGTTATATATAGCCAGTTGCAACTTGAGGCCACCCAGCACCTTATGGTTCTCGGTTTGACGCAGGTAATTGGTGAGCTCTTGCTTGTTGATGTCCTTGGCATTCTGCTTGTCAAGAATATTGATTTTCACCTTGTCGAGCAGCAGCTCGCCATCGGGCACATGCTTGGTCGATGCGCACGAGAGCACGATTGGCACAATAGCCATCGCCAGCAGTGTTATAAATATGTGGTGCGCCTTACTGAGCATTTATTGGTCGTTAAAACATTGTGTTGCCTACCTTGGCAAATTAATGCGCAAAGTTACCACCATTTCACTAAATGTCAAAAATTAAACCCCTAAAAGTTTGCACAGGCACCTTTGAATGTACCATTTGTCGGCAGATTTTAGGTAGAAAAGGCGTATTTTTGTTAAAAACAGTTAATATCACACATTTTCTGCTTGAAAATTATGTTTTATAACACAAAAACAATATATCTTTGCATCAGTTTTCATGGTATTAGTTTTTTAAGGTTATGAAATCTTAGTCGTCGTGAGACGATACTTTTCATTGTTTTAAGGTTTATGTTAATGGTATTAGAAAGTTAATTAGTTAAGCAATCCCCGACGTTGAGTCAGGGATTTCTTTTTTTATACACACTTCAAGTTTCTAAAGTCTCGAGGCTTTAGAAACTTGAAGTTTAAAGCTCTGCAGTGCATAATCACATCTCACTTGAGGTAATCCTCAAAGTAGCGAGTGATGCGCTCATGCAGGTGCACGCTCTGGTGACCACGCATGTTGTGGCCCTGGCCAGGATAGACAAAGAAGTCGGGCTGAGTGTCGGCACCAATGCAAGCCTTGAGGAATGAATAGGCATGCTGTGGCACCACAGTGGGGTCGTTGAGGCCAATTATCACCTGCAACCTGCCCTTCAAGTTCTTGGCCTTAGCCAGGAGGCTTGTTTGGGCATATCCCTGAGGATTGCTCTGCGGCGTGTCCATGTAGCGCTCGCCATACATCACCTCATACCACTTCCAGTCAATCACTGGGCCGCCAGCCACACCCACCTTGAACACATCGGGGTAGTTGGTCATCAGGCTGATGGTCATGAAACCACCGAAGCTCCATCCATGCACGCCCAGCCGGTCCATGTCGACATAGGGCAACGAGCGCAGGAATTCCACACCTTGCATCTGGTCCTTCATCTCCTCCTGGCCCAGGTGGCGGAAGGTGGCCTGCTCAAAGTCGCGACCACGGTTCTCACTGCCACGGTTATCGAGGATAAACAGCAGGTAGCCCTTCTGTGCCATGTAGGTTTCCCAACTGCGGCTGCAGTAGTGCCAGCGGGCATCTACGTTGTGGGCGTGAGGACCACCATACACATAGACCACTGTGGGATATTTCTTAGCAGGATCAAAGTCCACAGGCATCACCATGCGGTAATACAGATTGGTAACCCCATCGGCTGCCTTAATCGAGCCGCAGCGATATTCGGGCACGGTGTAGCCCGCCCAGGGGTCGGGAGCAGTGAAATAGCGCATTGCCTTGCCGCTCGCGGTGTTGACCACGGCAATGTTGCGAGGCACATCGGGTTCCTGGTAATAGTCGACCAGCCATGAGCCGTCGCTGCTCAACACGCCGCCATGCCAGCCCTTGCCACCCTCGTCAACACGGGTGCGCTTGCCAGTGGCGATGTCCACGCTGTAGAGGTTGCACTGTAGCGGGCTTGCCTCGTTGCTGGCGATGATCACCGCCTTACGCGCTGTGTCAAATCCCAGCACCTGCATCACCACCCACTCGCCGCTTGTGAGCTGCCTGGCGAGCGAGCCGTCGGCATTGTGCAAGTAGAGGTGGTTGTAACCATCGCGCTGACTCTGCATCATGAACTTGCTGCCATCCCAAGGCAGGAACATGATGGGCGTCTGAGGCTCGACATATTTCTCGCTGGTTTCGCGGTAAATCTCGCTCACCTTGGCTCCGGTGGTGGCGTCGTAGCTCACCAGGCGGCAGTCGTTCTGGTCGCGGTTGAGTTCAAACATGTAGACCAACTTATCGTCGGGACTCCAGGCTATATTAGTGAAATAGCGGTCGGTGGGGTCGCCAGTGGCAAGATACAGCACCTGGCCCGATGCCACATCGAGCACTCCCACCTGCACCTTGTGCGAGGTGCGGCCCGCCATTGGATACTTCTCGGGGGCTGGGGTGGCCTCAACTTGAATCGAGTCGTCAAGCTCAGGCACAGTGATGAGCGGATAGTCGGCCACCATGCTCTGATCCATGCGGTAGAAGGCTAGCTTTGAACCACTATTGCTCCAGAAGGTGCCCTTCTCGATGCCAAACTCGTTGCGGTGCACGCTCTGAGCGTAGACAATCTCTCGCGAGCCATCGGTAGTGATTTGGCGGCTCACGCCATCGGCAGTGGTCACCCACAGGTTATCGTCCTTGACGAATGCCACGTTGCGGCTGCCCTTGTGCCAGTCCTGATTAGTCTCGCCGGTTGTGCTCTGGCTCCACTCGGGGCAATGACGCTTCACGTCGACCAGCAAGCGCTCACCATGAGTGTAGACCAGCAGCAGCGGCTTGTCGCCATAGGGGAACGAAGCCCACTTGAGGTTAACCGTCGTGTTCGCGTCAAGTCCTGCCCAGTCTCTCACCTGCTGTGCCGTGAAGGCCAGCTTTTCCTTGCCCGACTTCAGGTCCACAGTCCAGCAGCTGTCTTTCTCCATGTGATACAGCTGGTTGCCACACCATGCCAGGGTGCGGTTTTGTGGCACCATGTTAGCATAGTTCTTGCCTCCGAAGTTCAAGTCCTCGAGAGTGAATTCCTTTTGAGCTTGCGCTGCCATGCTGCACATGAGCATCACAGCCAAGCAATAGATAGTTCGTTTCATTGTTTTATAGAGGTGTTATTTAGTTATTAGTTTTTTCCAAAAAAACGGTTGGTGAGGCCTGCCTCAGCTCTCACTTGGGTTTATCAAAGTCGCCACTATCCTGAGTTTGGATAGTGTAAATTTCGCGGTATATGTCGTTGGTCTTGAGCAGGTTCTCATGAGTGTCGAAACCCGTCACGCGGCCACTCTCCATCACGATGATGCGATTAGCGTGCATCACGCTGTGCACGCGCTGCGCCACTATTATCTTGGTCACTTGGGGCATATAGTCGCGCAGTGCCTTGCCAATGCGGGCATCGGTAGCGGTGTCGCAGGCGCTCGTCGAGTCGTCAAGCACCAGCACCTTGGGGCTCTTGAGCAGTGCTCGGGCTATGCACAGGCGCTGCCGCTGACCTCCCGACACGTTGGTGCCGCCCTGCTCTATCACCGAGTCGTAGCCATTGGGCATCTCGCTGATAAACTCGTGGGCACACGCCAGCTCGCAGGCATGCTGGCACTCCTCGAGGGTGGCATCGCTCTTGCCCCATCGCAGGTTTTCGAGCACAGTGCCGCTGAAGAGCACATTCTGCTGCAGCACCATCGACACATTGTTGCGCAGGGTCTCCAGGTCGTAGTCGCGCACGTCAACTCCGCCCACCTTGATTGAGCCTTGCGTCACGTCATACATGCGGCTGATGAGCATTGCCAGCGTCGACTTGCCACATCCCGTGCCGCCAATTATGCCTATCGTCTCACCACTGTCGATGTGCAGCGTCACGTCGTTGACGGCATAGTCACAGTCGGTGATTCCGGCGGCACTCTGCCCTGCCAGCAGTGAGGCCACAGTGGGCAGCGAGCCCGATTTATTATAGGTGAACTTCACGCCCTCAAAGTCGATGCTGCCGTCACGCACCTCGGTCACCGCATTGTCGGGATTGACAATAGACGCACGCTCGTTGATTACCTCGGCCACGCGCTTGCCACTGGCAGCACTCATGGTGAGCTGCACAAATATCATCGAGAGCATCATCAGCGCGCCCAAGATGGTCATCACATAGGTGAAGAGCGACGTGAGCTGGCCAGTGGTGAGATCGCCACCCACAATGTGCTTGGCACCAAACCACGACAGGGCGATGATGCAGCCATACACCACTATCATCATCACCGGGTGGTTGAGGGCCATCAAGCTCTCGGTCTTGACAAAGAGGCCGTAGAGGGCACGAGCCGCCTTGCTGAACTTCTTATTCTCAAAGTCCTCGCGCACAAAGGCTTTCACCACCCTGATGGCACTCACGTTCTCCTGCACCACACTGTTGAGGTCGTCATATTTCTTGAACACCTGCGTGAAAAGCTTCACCGTGCGGCTTATGATCAGGTAGAGTGCTGTGCCCAGCAGCGCCAGTGCCACAACGAAGATGAGGCTCATCTGGGTGTTGATGAACACGCACATGAAGATGCTGAATATCAGGTTCAACGGAGCTCGAACCGACACCCTGAGCAGCATCTGGAAGGCATTCTGCAGGTTGTTGACATCGGTGGTCATGCGGGTCACCAGGCCCGACGAGCTGAACTTGTCAATGTTGGAGAACGAGAAGGTCTGGATATTGCGGAACATGGCGGCTCGCAAGTTGCGCGCAAAGCCGCTCGACGCCAGCGCCGAGAACCGACCGGCTAGCACGCCGAAAATCATACTCATTGCGGCAAGTGCAAGCATGATAGCGCCATACTTGTACACATTAGCGAGATTACTCTTGGCAATACCCTCGTCGATTATCCACGACGTGACATAGGGGATGAGCACACCCATCACCACCTCCAGCGCAATAAACACCGGGGTCAATATCGAGGCAGTCTTGAAACTGCCCACCTGTTTCAATAGTGTCTTAAACAATTTTCTCGATATTTATTTTTCCATCGCAAATTTAATTATATTTTCCGAATTATAAACCACATTACTCCAAGAAATCGAATGAAAAGGGCTGGGACAATTTTGCGATTCTCATGAATAGCTAACGCAAATGACACAAATGCCACTAATGGTTCATGTGACTATATTGACTCAACTGACTCAAGCGACTCAAGCGACTCAACTGACTCAACTGACTCAACTGACTCAAGCGACTCAAGCGACTCAAGTGACTCAAGCGACTCAAGTGACTCAAGCGACTCACTCTCTCCTCTCACTCTCTCCTCTCACTCTCGCATGGTTCTCTCTCCTCTCGCTCTCACATGATGCAAAGCTAACACATTATTATATTAAAAACAATATCAAAAAATCAGGCCGCACAGCTGGGTTTGTTATTTTAGAAATGCCAACAAAAAAACTAATTAAAGTTGTGAATTGCTTTCAAATTTGTATCTTTGTATCGAGTAATACAACCGGCCAGCGAACTTCTTGAACTCACGCTGCGTTGTGAATTGCTTTCAAATTTGTATCTTTGTATCAAGTAATACAACTAGCCCTCATGCCACTCACCAACAGTGCGCGTTGTGAATTGCTTTCAAATTTGTATCTTTGTATCAAGTAATACAACATGATGACCGATGAGTACACCGCTTTCTCTGTTGTGAATTGCTTTCAAATT
>DEJJ01000002.1:0-12043 GCA_002353285.1 Porphyromonadaceae bacterium UBA2751
AAAAAAACTTCAACCATGAACATCAACACATTCAACCGCGCCTGCACAGCAAGTTTGCAGCACATCACAAGCAGCCGAGCACGCTTCACAGCTCCCAACGAAACCATGAAATCCACCGTCGCACAGCTCAACGACAATCCCACTGGCACCGATCCCTCCAATCTCTGGATGGGACTATGGGCCAAGGGAGAGATTGCCTGCCTCTTCGGCGAGCCTTGCACTGGCAAGTCAATCCTCGCCATGCAGGTGGCCAAGCAGCTCAGCGACAAGGGCATTGCCACTGCCTACTTCGACCTCGAGGCCCTCGCACACGCCGTCACGCCCGTTGTCGACGTCATCACGCCTGGCCTCTTCGACATGAAGTCGACCGACACCCTGCTCAGTTTCACCATCAAAAAAATAGATGCACTCAAGGCACAGGTCGCCGTCATCGACGGACTCGACCGCCTTCTCTCGTCGCAGTCTTCGGCCACAGCTGTCCTCAACACCATCAGGTCATGGAACAAGTCACGAGGCATCTCAATCCTCCTCGTCACACACTCCAGGCCCAAGAAGCGGGCAAGCCTTCCCACACTCACCGAGCAACTGCCACACGAGTTCGAGATCATGCACATCTGCGACTCCGTCTTCTCTCTCAGCACTGCCAACCATTACTGCAGCGCATTGCTCCACAGCTCCCACTACCTCAAGCAGCACAAGAACCGCATGGCACCTGTCATCTTCAACGACGACAGCGCATTGCTGCTCAACCTCTCAGTCACAGCATCTGGACAATTCAGCTTCGACACCATCTCAACCTTTGCCGACGAGCGGCAGCTGCTGCGCGACTACGGCTTCACCACACGCCAGCAGGTCATCGACGCCATTCATCACTACAAGCAGTGCATGTACACCACACGCGAGATAGCGCACATCGTCGGCATCTCACAATCACAAGTATCAAGAATACTCTCACAAGAAACCACCATCACCAAGCCAGCCGCCACCCAAGAATCAGCACAACCCACAGGAACTCCCGCCCCAACCGAAGCGCCAGGAACCCCCGGTCCCACCAGAACTACCAAAAACCCCGGCCCCACCGAAATCCCCGGAACTACCGAAACCACCGGAACCACCGGAACTTCCGGTCCCACCGGAACTACCGGAACTACCGTCCCCCTCAGTGATGCATTTGATTCACTCGACCCATCCACTATCATCATCAATCACAACGGCAGGCCACACATCCTCAATCCATCAGGAGGGCAACCCATCCCGATCGATTCTTTCGATGCGTTTGATGCGTTTGATTCAACCCAACCAGCACCACAGTCAACCCCACGTGTCAACTCCAACTCCTCCCTAAAGAAACTAATGAAAAAGCGCCACAAGTAGCACACATTTTTTGAATAAAAACGTTGAAACGTGTTTTAAAAAAAGGACATCAGAACTTTTAATCGTTCCAATGTCCTCATGTGTGTGTGGGGGTTAATCAATAATTTGCTTAGTACTCCTCCTCGTTGAAGAAGAAGTCGTCGTCGCTTGTTGGGTAGTCGGGCCAGATGTCTTCGATAGACATGTAGGTGTCGCCTTCGTCTTCGATTTCCTCAAGATTCTCAATCACCTCCAGTGGAGCACCACTACGCTTAGCATAATCAATAAGTTCATCCTTAGTAGCTGGCCATGGAGCGTCTTCAAGTTTCGTTGCTAATTCAAGTGTCCAATACATAGTAAATTATGTGTTTTAGTGTTAATATATTTTCTGGTTTTCGAAAAATTTGCGCAAAAGTAATATTATATTTCTTATCAGCAAGCAATAAAAGAGAAAAAAATGTGCCATTAATGCTAATGGCATGTTAAAAATTGTCAATCGGTTATTTGCCAAAGCATTACGCGCAGCATCAAGTTGTGCCATTTCAGCCACAAGCGGGCGGCGTGGGTGCAATTATTGCAGGATGATGTTGTAGAAGGCAGTAAGGTCGGCAGCGGTGACCTTGCCGTCGCGGTCGACGTCGGCGGTGAAGCGGAATCGATGGTCATCGTCGAGCAGATAGCAATAGATAGCAGTGGCATCGGCAGACGTGACGGCGCCATCGAGGTTGACATCGGTCACGGTGCCCCACTGAGCATTGAGCCAAGCCGCCTTCTTGGAAATAAGGTCGATGAACTGCTGCGGCTTGTCGGGGCCATGAGTGCTGGCATACTGGTGCCACCTGAGCGCGTCGTGCTGCTCGGCTTGAGCAACCAGCTCCCGCCATCGCCATGCAAAGCTGTTGAGGGAGTCGAGCACATTGTCTTGGCAGAACTGGTGCCACACCGCTCGGAGCTGCTGCTGGAAACGCGGGAACTTGAGCGCCTCCTTGATCCAAAGGAACGGATAGGGGGTGGCATAGTCGTAGATGAAATGGTCGCCGGTGGTGGACTCTTGAAAAAAGCTGTTGTCGAAATCCCACACAGGGCCAAAGATGAGCTTCTCGTCCCATCCCAAGTCCTTGTAGATGAACAAGCTGCCTGAGAAGGCCTCGACATTCTCCATCACCTCGTGGATGACATAGAAGCGTGCCAGGGAGCCAATGTCGATGAGCTGCTCCCAAGCGCGGTCGTCCTTGCTGGGGACATAGATGCAGCTGTCGGCCCGTGCAAGCAGGTCGTGGATGTAGGTGCGTTGCTGCTGCGACAGCACCTCGGGCGAGTGCGACACGAAGCTGAATCGTGAGAGGGCAGGATTGTTGTTCTGATACTGGTCGATGACCTTGTCGCCATCGTCGGTGAGTTCGAGCAGCCATCCCCCCGTCACGTTGTGAGGGATGGTCTCCATGTCGGGCTGCTCCACAATGTTGACACGGCCATTTTCCACCCTTATCTTCTCGCACAGAAAATACAGGCCCATGTACTCGCCATTGAGCACCAGCTCCACAGGGAGTTCGCGAGGCGTGTAGGGCATCGCCAAGAGCCGGCTCAACTCAAAACCCAAGGCGCATCGCAGGTAGCCGCTATAGTCCTCGTTGTGAGCCAGCAGCACAAAGTGGCGGCTACGGTCGAGCCCGAGCGGCGATTGCTTGGTGGCAAACTTAATCTTGTAAGGTCTCTTGAAAGAATGTCGCCAGGTCCAGTTGCCTCGGCCCTTCACCTCGACATCGAGCGGCTGATCACTGGATGCCAGGCCACAGGTGTCATCGTCGATCCACAGCGAGCCCTCGATGTAATAGTCCTTGCTGACGATATCCATTGAGTCGCGCGTGTTAAGGTAAACGACAGGCAGAGTGCCCGATGCCGTGACCTGGTAGCTATAGTCGGTGCGCCAGTAACCGTCGGGCAGGTGACCGCCGCTAAAAGGACAGTAAACCCAGAATTGCGCCAGCGTGTCGGGGACGATATTGCTTGACCCCTTAAGCCCCGTGCGCCGCAAGCCACCCGAGGCCGCCGAGAGGCTATCGAGAAATGCACTCAACGACACCTGATGGATGCCAGCCTGCACGTCGGTCTCGACAAAGGTGAAATAGTCGAGGTTGTAGATGTCGTGTGGAATTGTCACCAGCCAAAACGGTGATGCCTCAACTGGTTGCATGTCGAGAACCATAGTGAAAGGGCGCGTCACATTGCCCACCAGCATCTTGACGCTAGAGAACTTGAGCTTGCTGTTGTCGAGCAAATAGTTGCCAGCCTTGAAATTGAGTGCACTGGCAGCACAGGGGCACAACAAAGCCATCCACAGCAGCACTGCAGCAGCTAATGAGCTATGGCGGCGATTGCTATTCATTAGTGGCACAGATTAGAACCTCACACCAATGGTGAGGTTGAGATCTTCAAGAGCGTTGATGAAATTGTGGTTCTTGCTATGATAGAAGTGGGCATCGATGAGCAGCTGCAAGCCATAGAAGAAGTACTTGTTGTTGCGCACCAGTCCCAGCCTGCCACGCAAGTCGAAAGCCAGCATGTCGCGCTTGCCGTCGACCGAGTCGTGAAACGAGTGGTTCCATCCAATGGACGGCGCCATGGTGACATTGAAGAGCCACTTGGGACGGAACACCCAGTTGTAGGCATAACCCACGAGGAAGCTATACGAGCGGTAGTGATACCTGTAGACCTGCGGACCATCGGGGAGAAACTTGCGCATGTCGTCGGGTAGAGTCCTGAAGTCAATCGACACATTTTGCGTGGCGACAAGAAAACCTGCGATTAAACTGCCAGCGCTGCGCTTCTGAATCTTAGAGTAGCTATAGGCAGCAGCCTGCGAGTACTTGCGGTGATTGAAGAAATAGTAGAGGTCGAATCCCGAAGACACTCGCGAGAGACGGTTGAACTTGACATTGGCCGGCTTCTTGTTGTTATAATCGCCAAAGCGGCCAATCGTGACGTCGCCCTCGTTGCGCGAGTGATAGGCCTCGAACGAGAAGCGCGAAGTGGCAAACGTCATCTCCCACTTGCTGTGCATGGTGGGGTCGCCTCCAAACACATTGTCGAGGTCGACCATATAGGTGTAGCCAATGCCCAAGTAGGAGACGTGCACACCCACATTGGAGTAGACGTTAGAGTTCATGAACACCTTCATGTCGTTGTCGGCAATAGTTCCTCCATAAGAATCGAGCCAGTCATTGTTCTTTAACATGATTTTCCAGTTCTGCTTGATGCCCACCACATAGGCAGTGTCGTAGTTGTTGAACGCCTTGGTGTAGAACCGATAGACCTTGGAGGCAAAGTTGAGGAGGCCCGGCTTAGGAGCCGTGGGGTCGGTGAAGAAGCTCCACTTGCCATTGACAATGCACCGGCGCCAGTAGTCATCGTCGCGCGTGGTGTCGAAAGGGATGGCGTTGATGCTGTCGCGGATGTGCTTGAGAAAGACCTTACGGTCCTCGATGGCCGCTGTGGGCAAGCTGCCACGATGGAAGGCAGCACTGTCAATCAGGGTGGCACGGGCTGGAAGAGAGTCGCTGCCAGCAGAGAGGCCTGTGGCGCTGGCAGCAATCGTCATCGCCATTGTCATCAATAATATGGTCAAAAATGATTTTCTCATTGTGAATTGATGGTATCGATGGGTGATGGCTGTGCCCTGCGGCTTGTGAATCGCAACAACGTGTCGCGTGGGGCAGGAAGAGCATAGTTGCGCATGCTGTCGTGCTCAGGCGACGGCTTGCTCGACTTGAAAAGGCGGTCGAAGTCGTGCTTGAACACAACGCCCACTCCCTGGGTGGTCATAGCGTTGCGCACGTAGTAGTTCTGATCGTTGAAGTGGTTATACACCTTGAGCCTTATCGAGCCCTTGCGGTTGAGCAGGTACTCAAGGTCGAAGTCGCCAATGAAGTTGCTGTTGCGAGTGTTGTAGGTATTGTCGCGATAGCCGAAGTTGCCGTTGAAAATCAAGCGGTTGTTCAAGAGCTGACTCGATAGCGCCAAGTTGACCTCCACATCGCTGAAGTCACCCTTGTTGCTGCGGAAGTTAGGCGAGATTTGCCAGTTCTCGCTGAGCTGTCCAAGCACACTTGAGAGCTGCGACGAGATAGTGGACGAAGCCACCGACGTGAACTCATTATTGTTCTTGCTCGCCTGCATGTAGTCGGGAGTGTAGAAACGGTTGAGCGCCAGCAGGTAGATAATTTGGCGGTTCATCATCTCATCGGTGCTAATCACACTCCTGACCTTGCGATAGGCATCGCTCGAGAGCGTTGGGAACTCGAGGTCGAAGGAGAGCTCGGGCTCACTGATGCCGCCCTTGACCTTGAGCAGTGCGTTCACTGGCACATTAGTGCGGTTGATGTCGCGGTCGGTGCTGAACGAGGCGTCGAGGTCGCTGAGGTTGGCATTGAGCGAATAGACAGCACTGATGTCGAGGATGGCATTATAGGGGTCGCCATCGAAGCTGATGGTGCTGCCGTTGCGAATGGTGAAGTCCTTGAGGATGATATCCTGGAGGCTGAAGTTGTAAGAGCCCTTCTCGAGCGTGTACTTGCCAAACATGTCGAAAGCCTCGTCGATGCTGTTGTAGTTGAGCCTGAGGTTGCCCGAGCCGAAGGCACGAATGCGGTCGCCGCCCACAGGGTCCATCACGAGCACAATCTCGGCCTCAGGGGTGATGTCGGCCTGGAGATCGATGCTGAAATGTGTGGGCATGGACTGCTGCTGGTTGTTCTCCTCAATGCGCCGAGCCAGCTGGCGCACAATCTCGGGCACGGAGTCGGTGGCTGCAGGCACCGAGTCGACCACCGCCACTGGCAAGTCCTTCTTGTCGCGGTCGCGGAAAGTGATGAACTTATACTCGCTTGCCTCCTCCATGTCGCTGAGGACAAAAGTGAACTTGCTGCGCGCTGCCGACTCCATGTTGACGTTGATGCGCACCTCACCAGGCTCACCCGCGATAATCGCAGTGCCGTTGCCATAGATGGTGCCATACCAGTCGGGGTTCATGGCAGGCGTGATGTCGTAGCAGAGCAAGTTGCGAGCCTCGGTCACAGTGAAGTTAAACTCCGGGTTGTGGAAGGCATCGTGCTTGAGCCATCCGTTGAGCTTGGCGGTGTTCTTGTCGCGGTCGGTGATGGCGATGTCGTCAAATCTAATCATTCCCGGGTCGATGTGAACTGAGTCGGTGCAGGAGTAGGTGGTGTTAGTGTACCCTACCTTGATGCTGAAATCCTCGGCATAGACATCGCCCATGAGGTCGATAGTCTTGAAATTGCCAAAGAGGACAGCGTGGCCCGACACCAAGCCGTGCACCTCGTCGGTGAACGCCTCCATGAAAGGTTTCATGAACTCGACGTTGGCCTTGTCGGCATTAAACTCGAGATAAAGCGAATCGGAAGCGGCAAAAATCTCGCCATTGATAGTGGTGTGGCGTCCGTTGCTCTGCGCCAGGTCGCATCCCAGCACCACGCCAGTGTTCTCGCTGTCGAAGTGACTCTCGATTTCGGCATCGCCCATAGGGGCGCCGTTGTAGTAGAGATTGTCGACATGCAACTTGGGCGCAGTGCTCAGTCGCGGAGCTCCTGAGAAGAGGTCGGCCAGGACAATGTCGCCCGTTGCCACTCCGCCAAAGTTGACATGATTGATCTTGAGCGTCTCGAAAATGTAGTCGAGATGGATGTTCTTGAGCGAGACATAGAGTTCGTCGTCGGGGTCGCGCGAGACACGCCCATCAATCTTGATGAACTGGTCGTCGCAAGAGCCATGCAGGTCTGACACATCAAGAGCGCCAGCCTCATAGTTGAGACTGCCCTGCTGCACCTGCCACACGGTGTCGTTGACCACCACCTCGGTGGGGTTGACATTGACATTGGTCTTGAACTTGCCGTTGCTGTCGCGGCCGAGCAGAGCCGAGAGATTGATGTTGCCGTGGTAGTCGTGCTCGCGCTTGAACACCCAGTTGACATTGGCATCGACACAGTCGTTAACGGCATTGGCATCGACATTGAGAGCAATGTTTCCCTTCTTGTTGGGGAAGATGGTGTGAGCGCTGAGTGCGATGTTGTCGCTAAACTCATCCTTGGTCAGACTCAGGTTCGTGCCCTCAATTATCTTGTTGCCTTGCTGCAGGTAGGGGAGGTTGATGTGAGCGGCAAAGTTGCTGTTAGGCTCGCTGAAATGGCCATCGACGGTGGCTTTATAGATGAGCTTCACAGGCAGGTTCACATAGGAAGAGATGAAGGACTCGAACTCCTCGTTGGGTTCAACTACAAAGTTGAAGTCGAAGTCGTTAGCTCCATTGGTGGCAGGTGTGTGGCCGCTCATGAACTGCGGGAAGCACTTGGCAGCAATGCCCTTGAAGGCCGGCACAATGGTGTTGAAATCGAAGCTGCCATTGACCGAGCCATGCAGGAAGTCGGTGCTCAGCTCGATGTGCTGCGGGTAGCCATCACGCTTGGCATCGAGGGTGAAATTGTTGATGTGGAATCCCTTGCCAGTGTTGCTATTGATAAACGACACATTGTCGACCATGACGTTGCCCTGGAGATTGTTCAGATTATTGCCTGTGACCTGCCCTTGCATTTTCACATTGAGAGCATTGGCAGGATACTTGCTGGTGAGGTTCATCTTTGCCAAATTCACGTTTTGGCCCACAAGGTTGAAGTCGTAGCTTGAGTTGGGACCATCGAGCAGTACTCGACCATCGAGGTCGACCTTGCCATTAGGGTCGTTGATGGCCAGCGTGCCGCTGTAGTTGTTGTGGTCGACATCGACGTCGGCCTTGATGTTGTGGTAGCGATAGCCCTTGAGGTCGATATAGTCGACATCGCCCTTGACCTTAGCCACAATGGCATTGCCAGGCGCGATAGAACCGTCGACTGTGGCACTGGCTGTTACCGAGCCCAGCAAGTCGCTCTTGCCCAAGATAGTGCCAAGAGCCAGATTGGTGGCATCGACTTGAGCCTTGATGCGCTTGTCGGTGCCGCCCAGGAACTCGCCGTCGACCTTAACGTCGCCCAGTGCGGTAGAGAGGGCCGCCTTGGCAGCCACATTAGCTAGAGTGCCAGCCGCCTCGCCATTGAGCTTAATGTTGCCCCCCTTGGCAAGCAGCTCTTGCACCCGAGGCGGGAGCGTGGCAATGTTGCCAACCAGACGCGAGACATAGGGTGCCTGAGTGGCAAGGTCAATGTGCTTGATGTTGTATTGCAGGTTGTTGAGGTTGGTCAAGTTGGTCAGCGAGGTGCCAGCGAGGTCGAGCTTGATGCCGCCATCGCGGGTAGCGAGATTGAGCTGGTCGACGTTGAGATTATCGCCACGCAAGTCGGCTGTAATGTTCTTGCCCTTCAGCGTCACATCGCCACACTGGTCGATGATGCTCATGGCCTTGCTGGGCAATGAAGCAAAAGAGCGAGAGAGCCTTGCGGCCTCACCACCGCTGGCATCGAGATTGATGTGATCGACGTGTAGTTGCATGTCGCGCGGGCTGCGATAGTTGGTAGCAGTTGCAGCCAGGTCGAGGTTGATGCCCCGAGAGTTGACGAGCAGCTTGCGCACGTTGAGTCGGTCGAAAGTAGAGGCAGCATCGACGGTGAAATGAATAGGCTCGTTGAGCTGTGCCAGCTTGGGCTCAAACGACTTGAGGTCGGCAGGCGTGATGTAGTTATCATCCATTTTTAGCTCCAGCGGTGCCACCTTAATCTCGTTGATGGCATTCTTGAGCGAGGAGTAGTGGAATGTTGTGTTGTCAGGAGAAAGCTTAGTACCAGGCAGTTCCACCACCAAGTTGCGGAACTCCGCCCTGTGGTCATCAATCAAGAACTTGCCACTGAGGCGTCGCAGGTCGAGCCCATTCACCTCGTTGAATGCCAAGTTGTTGACGTCGATGATGAAATCATTGTTCTTGATGCGAGGGAATACTAGATCGGCCGTTAGGTCGTTGACCTTGATGTGGTTAGGGTCGAAGCGCCCCGCGGGACGATGAGGCTCGTTGAGCACATCGTAGGCAAGGTCGCAATTGCGCAGCACTGCGTTGTTAATCCTGATGTCGTAAGGCTTGGGCGGCTGGTCGGGCTTGGGCTTGAACTTGTCGATGATGAACTGCAGGTTGGTGGGACTGTCCTTGGTGGGCCGTGTGACGGTGCCATGCAGTCCGTCGATTTCAGCATAGTTAAAGATAAGCTTGCGCCGCACCACCAGGTCGTAGAGACTCACTCCCGCGCCGAGCTTGTCGACCTTGATGAGATTGCCTCCGCTCTGGTCGGGGATGTTCACGCCCGTGAGAATCACCTGATTGAAAGGCGAGATGCTGACGGCATCGATGGTGACGTTGGTTTCAAGAAACTTGCTGGCCTCACGCTCGGCAACGGCTTTTATCTTATTCTGGAAATAAGGCATACTCACTCCCAGGTAGAGAGCGGCATAGGCCACCACCACCAGCACTACCACAATCATGATAGCAGCTCGCAGGATGTTATAGATCCATCTAAAAGCGTTGTTCATAGTTACCGCAGCGTGAACGAATATATTTAAAAATTTAATAAAACCTACAAAGTTAAATAGAATTTTGATATAAGTTATAATTAAGGATAGATTTTACAATTTTTTAAAATCACCACATTACCATAATGGATAGTGCAATAGAAAATGTTACAAAAAGACCACTAATGATATAAAAAATGGTTAAAATTTCCCTTCAACTTGCATATTTATAAACAAAAAGGTAATTTTGTGGTCATATCAGAAAAAACGGACAGCCATATTCCCATTAAACCTTATAAATTATGAGCCACAAGGGAACAATTCAGAAAAACGGATATATCGTGTTCGAGCTGACAAAAGAAAGTGACGTAGATGCCACGACCCCACTCGGAGCACGCTACACTGCCATTGTGCTATGCACTCAAGGTGAGGCCACACTTGAAGCCAACATGGAGAACCACCAGCTGCACGCTGGCGACTGCCTGTGCGTGGGCAATGTGTTGTACAAGAATACCATTAAGATGAGCGACGACTTCAAGGCTCGCGTCATCATCAGCATGAGCAGCTTTGCCCTCGACTCAATAGTGGGCATACCAGTGGGATTCATGGAGTCGATTTACACTCGCCCCATTGTGAGCATAGACGATAAGGCCAAGCTTACAATCCTCGGCAACTACATCGACAACCTTGAACTGCTGCAAAACATGGACATGGGTCATAGGCACAAAGAGCTTGTGGTGCTTACATTCCGCTCTATCATCTTGATAATGGCTATGATAAGAGGAGCCTCGGGGAACCTGAGCAAGTTTGTGTACGGCCAGGGCGATGTGTACTTCAGGAACTTTATTGAGATGATTGATGAAAATGTGAAGCAGGAGCATGAAGTTGCGTTCTATGCCAGCAAGCTGAACATCACCCCTAAATATCTGAGCGAAGTGTGCAAACTCAAGAGTGGGCACAAAGCTAAGGAAATAATCTCGTCGTTCCTTATCTCGAAAATAAAGCAGGAGATGCTCATTTCGGGAAAATCAATCAAGGCCATTGCCTATGAGTACGGCTTTGCCGACCAGTCGAGTATGGGCAAGTTCTTCAACAAAATGACAGGCCAGTCGCCAGGCGACTTCCGCAGGATTGCCAGTGAGAACATCAACGATGACGAAAGTGCCGCTGACGAGTAACTGCTTAGATTGCGTCAAGAGAAAGGCAAATTGCATTTGTTGCACCCAAAAAACCGCAAATTATAGCAATTATGCTCAATCATACTCCCCCCAGGAAGGTGTTGAAAAACAGTAATGGCAGTGAGAATGTCATTTTGAGCATGGCAAGTGAAAAAGCAAAGTTCTTCTTCGAGGCACAAGCATAAGTCATTGTGTACCACCAAGCTTCGGCCCAGTTACGGGGGTCTTGCATGGTGTTACTATTGAAGCGGCCTTTTGACCTCTTCGAGGTCGTGGCCTGCCGTTTTGCAACAGTTTCGTGGCTTGTAAAGGATGGTGAGGCCGTCGCGAATGGGCAGAATCACCGTTTCGACACGTGGGTCGTGGGCTACGAGGTCGTTAAAAAGGAGGATGCCGCGGGTTTGATCATCCATCTTCTTGCCATGGAGATCGGCAACCTTTCCGTCCCAGAGCGTGTTGTCGGCAATGATGAAGCCCCCTGGCTTAACGTGGTCAATCACAAGGTTGAAATAGTCGACATAGTGCCGCTTGTTGGCATCGATGAAAACCAGGTCGAAGTTGCCGCCAAGCTGTGGCACGATTTCGCTACAGTCGCCAATATGTAGCACAATGCGGTTTCCCACAGGCGATTGAGCGAAATGCTTGCGCAAGAAATCCTCAAGTTCATCCTCAAGTTCAATGGTGTGCACAACGGCATTGTCATCGAGCAGCCCCTCGGCCAAGCACTGCGAGGCGTAACCCGAATAGGTGCCTAACTCAAGAACACGCTTGGGCTGAATCATGCGCACGAGCATCTTGAGTAGCCTGCCCTGCAGATGGCCCGAACACATGCGCGAGTAAAGCAACTCGATGTGCGTGTCGCGGTCGAGCTCATGCAAGTGGGCGGGTTCGGCGTCGATGTGAGCCAATATGTAATCTTCAAGTTCTTGTGTCATAGTTAATCAGGGGAGAGGGGAGAATTTTGTGTATTGTGAATTATGCATTGTACATTAAATTAACGTGAGTTCGACGAA
>DEJJ01000002.1:12128-75452 GCA_002353285.1 Porphyromonadaceae bacterium UBA2751
ACCCCCTCTATCTTAGAGGGGGAGTTGCTAACGCAATGATTATCAAATGATAAATTCGTCGAACTCACGTTAAATTAAGCATTGTGTCGAGAGCTTCGATGGCGAGGCGATAGCTGTCAAGGCCAAAGCCGGCAATCATTCCCACGCAGGCAGGGGCAATGGCGGAGTGGTGGCGCTCGGTCTCGCGGTTGTAGACATTGCTCAAGTGTACCTCCACAGCCGGTGCTGGCACTGCACGCAGAGCGTCGGCAATCGCCAGGCTGTAGTGGCTATAGGCCCCAGCATTGATGACAATGCCATGGGCGTCGAAGCCTGCACGCTGAATCTCGCTGACGATTTCACCCTCGATATTGCTTTGGAAGAAAGAGAACTCCACTTCGGGGAAAGCAGCCGCAAGTAGCGTGAAATAGCTCTCGAGCGATTGCGTGCCGTAAATGTCAGGCTCCCGCTGCCCAGTAAGATTCAGGTTTGGCCCGTTGATGATTGAAATTTTCATAACAAAATAAATAATTTTAATGCCACAAAATTAGCAAAAAACTTAAAAATAAATGAATAATCACCCTCAAAAATACACGAATTTGCAATAGCTTGAAAAACAATAGTTTGCCACAAAAACATGTCCTGAGAGTATCAAAGAATGTTGAATTTTTTACAAAAAAATGTCCTGATTGTTACAATTTTTGTCCTCACAGTTATAATCAATCATGAGAATAAGGGGTAACTTTGCAAAGTCGAAAAAGAGCATCACGCTCTTTAATTGACAAGAGAGAGAAAGAAGAACTTTAGATTTGCGGGTAGGAGATGTAAAGAGAACAAGGGGGGCCCTTGCGGCACCCTAAATCACACAGAGCGAGTTCAGCGCCTCGCTACTGTCGAAAACAAAGCTTTTAAAAATTTTTTTTTAAGTTTTTGAGATTCATTGGTGAGATTAGGCGCGCTGACCTAATCTCGCCATGAATCGAACCTAACACCATTATTATTATGAAGAAGTTTTTATTGTTTTTTGCTCTTGTGGCAATGATGGTATCTTGCACAGGCAACGCTAACCAGGGTAGTGGAAGTGCAAACGCAGCCAGCGGCGAGGCCGAGGCGGCAGGCGCAGCATTTGAGTTTAAGGTAACCAACGGCATTGGCGGCACCACAGGCTCTAAGAACTGCCACCTGGTAGACATCATGGCCGACATGCCCATCACCTTTGAATGCACAGAGAACGGCGACAGCATTGATGTTACTGCCAAGCTCACCGCAGTTCATGATGACGACACCGAGATGGACGAGAACCCCCGCGAGGGTGCTGAGCTATGGATTAGCGGCCGCGACGACGACAACAAGGACATCAAAGTAACACTCATGGCCGACGAAGACTCTTACAAGGCTCTGCAAGAGTTCTTCCCCAAGGCTCAGGGCGAGAAAGTGGACCTGACCTTCAAGGGCAAAGCCGCAAAGGCCGACCTCGAGAAGCTCAACGGCAAGGAAACCACCAACACTCTCGTGATCTAATTGCAATCAATCCCATTATTTAGAAAAAGTTAAACACACGGTCAGCCACCCGAGCCACAAAGTGGCAACAGGTGGCTGATTTGTAATTTTTCATAAATAACAAAAATTCAGCGCAAAACTTTGTTTTATTGAAAATTATAACTAAATTTGTCAATTTAATTAATAAAATTTATTAACCCATAAAAAATAATTTGATTATGAAATCAACATTACTTAAAAGCATTACTGTGGCTATTGTGACTATTGTAGTTGCAAGCGCAACGATCAGCACCCAGGCACAGCGCCGCAGTTACTCACAAAGCAATCAAAACCCACGTCGCGACCGCAACACAAGCAATACCAGCACTGCACGCCCCAATCGCAGCAACGTGAGCAATGTGAGATGGAAAAACAGCGGGAAGGCTAGCAATAGCGCCAGCACCCGAGGCAACACCGTGAGTCCCACCGCTTGGGAGCCCAACAAGGAGGTGAGAGTCTCTTTCAACCAGTTCCCCGCCAGCCTTGCCGAGTGGAAACGCATGCAGGAGCAGCTTGGCGGCACTCCCGAGGGTGCTGTGGCACTGCAGGTGATGGCATTTGAGCTCTACCGCAACAACCGCAGCGATGGCGAGGCGGCACTGCGGCTCAACAACACGAGCACCAACTACAACAGCACCGTTGAAAGGCTAAAAGAGATAATGGGCAAAGACCAGTACTATGCCCGCCCCTACATCGCATGGGCACTGCTGCAAGGTGCAACGCCCCAGAACGGCTACACCGTGCGCCCGCCTTACACCGTTAGCATGAAGGTCGACCCTAACAAGAAGTATCAGGAGAGCCAGCTCCTGCATGGCACTGTCATCTACCTGCTAATCGATAGCAAGGGCTGGGACACCAACTGGCGCGGTGTTGAGGTAGTGAAGCCCGCAGGCAGCAACTACTACGTGGTGAGCAACTGCCCCGCCATGTACACCCAGTGCAAGGAAGCGCTCAAATAATGCATAATTCATAATGCATAATTCATAATGCACAATGGGGCTGATGCCCATAGTTTATTGGTAAACATTTAGAAGTTATTAATAGACATGAAGAAATTATTCGTTATAACATTGATTATAGGTATAGCGGTGAGTGTGGGCACTCTGGGCGCTAGGGCGGCTCAGGTGAGTGAAGGGCAGGCGCGCAACATTGCGGCGCAGTTCATGGCTCAAAAGCGGCTGGGGAGCATCGACACCGCTTCGCCCTCGATGCTGCGCGGAGTGGCATCAAGCCAGCCGGCCATCTATGTGTTCAACACCGCCAAGCGTGGCGAGGGCTGGGTGATTGTGAGCGGCGACGACCGTGCCCTGCCGGTACTGGGCTATAGCGATCACGGCTACTGCGACCTCGACTCCGTGCCCGAGAACATGCGCGAGTGGCTCGAGATGTATGTGGCCCAGATTGAGTCACTTGATGATGGCGGCAGTGGCAACACCGGCGATGCTTTGCCAGTCTTGGGCAATGTGGCAAGCAACGACGCGCCAATGCCCAAAGGAGGTAGCGTGCAACCCCTTATCACCACTAAATGGGGGCAAGGCTATCCTTATAACTTATACTGCCCAACGATCAACGGCACTAACTGTGTGACCGGCTGCACGGCAACGGCCATGGCGCAGATAATGCGCTACCACCAGTGGCCACAGTCAACAAGTCAAAACATTCCATCTTATTATTGGGAGACTGGCAAAGAATATATCCCAATACTGGCGACGACCACGTTTAATTGGGCATCGATGACTGACACTTATCCAAGCAGTGGTGGCAACACCACCGCCAATAATGCCGTGGCACGGATAATGCAATTTTGTGGCAGAGCCTTGCAAACGGACTTTGGCATAAACTCTTCGAGCGCATATGCCTATCGCAATGTGTGGGTTGATTATTTCCGTTACAGCTCTAATGCGCAATACATGTATAGGTGCGATTATTCTTACAGCTTATGGGTTTATTATATCAAAAAAGAACTAAATAACCACCGGCCCATTCTATATAGAGGACAAAAATCACCTGGAGGAGGGCATGCATTTGTGCTCGATGGATATGATGAAAATGAGTATTTTCACTTCAACTGGGGGTGGAGTGGAAATTATGACGGCTACTTCTCATTAGAATCGCTCAACCCTAAAGGCGGCGGAATTGGCAGCTCGCCGGGCGAGAACGGATATGTGATATGGCAAGCAATGATTATAGGTCTGCAGCCCAACACCACAGCTGCCACCGAGTGGAACGAGGTGGCAAAATGCTCTAACGTGACGGCCGCAAGCACCTCTTACACACGCAGCAGCTCCACCAAACCATTTGGGATTACTGTTACTTCAGATTATAAGAGTTTTGCAACTCTACCCTATACCTTTGACTTGGGATGGGGAGTGTATGACGAAACAGGGCATCAACAGCTGCAGTTTTTCAATTGCCTACCTGGTCAAGAGTTAGGTGCCGGCGAGAGTAAAACCTTTACGAGAACCCTTAGTTTTGGCGCCAACTTGCCCAACGGCACATACTATCTGCGCCCCATCTGCCGGCAAAGTTCTTCATCGTCACCAACGTGGACGCGTTGTCACTTTTCAGGAACGGAATATATCAGAGCCACCATCAATGGCAACAACTTGACACTTGAAGTAAAAAATCAAGAAACAAAAAACGGAATGATAGCATCGATTAATGCCTTTGGCACACTGAAAAAAGTGAATCGCCCGCTAAGCGTGTTGGTAAAAGTGACCAATACCAGATCCATAAGCGGTAGCATAAATCTTTACCTGTTTGCCGACAACGTGGCGGTGGGGTCGCAGGCTGTCACGGTGGAGATGGGTAGCTCCACAACTACAAGCATAAAATTCATCCCTAAAACTTCGGGCACCAAATCAATAAAAATAACAGCCGATGCCGATGGTAACAATGTGCTATGCACCGGTTCGGTCACAGTGGATCCTGCCACCGCCGCCAACCTGTCGATGACCTATTATGTTACAGGAGCAAACAGTACCAACAACCACACATCGGTCGATTATTCGCTACCGTTTAACATCACGATAAAAAATAATAACAGCGCTGTTTATCACGACTATGTGATAGTTAATTTATACAGATACGACACCAACGAGTTGATTGATACTAAATCAATAATATGCAATATTGCTGCAGGCGAGCAGATGAGCAAGACTTTCACCTTCGAAAACCTGCAACTTGGCAAATACTATGCCAAGGTGTACTATTATAATTATAATGACCAGGTGCAAGCATTACACACGATTTACTACACTGTGGCTGAGCCTTACGACGTGTGGGTTAATGGCGTGCGGGTTCACAGCGCTAACAAAAATAGCGTTACTGGTCCCAGCATCAGTGGCACGATAACCTACCTACCGAGCACCAACACCCTCACGCTCAACAACGCCACCCTTGATATACGAGGCATGTCGGTAAATGCTATAACAAATGCTTATGGCGGATCGCCCAATTTGAAAATCAAACTGGTAGGCACCAACAAGATACTTGCCGAAGCTTATAAGATAGCCATCGACGTTAAGGAGTCGCAAGGGTTTACACTTTATGGTTCAGGAACCCTCACTTGTGGTGGCGCGCTCTACCTCGATGCCCGCGACCACATGACCAACAACAATACAAAGTCCTATATCAAAGATTGCTCGGTGGATATAAATCAAATCATTAGCGAAGATTATGAGGAGAGCCTAATTATCGACAATGCCGATGTGACGACCGAATACCTGAACGTGGGCGGTGACTACAATGGAAATGTGGGACTGAAGTTATTAAATTGCAGGGTGGTATCTCCTAAGGGTGGCTATACCAAAGATGGTTGCATCTATGTTGGAAATGAAGTGTGGTATGGTAATGTCGAAATCAAGCGTGGCACGGCCTCGACCATTCCTGGCGATGTGAACGGTGACGGCCATGTGACCAGCGCTGACATCACCGCACTATACAACTGGCTGATCAATAGCGATGACAGTGAGCTGATGAACGGCGATCAGGATGGCGACGGCCATGTGACCAGCGTTGATGTGACTGTGGTGTATAACATCATGCTCGACAATCAATAAGCCGCAGCAACAATTGAGCGTCACTAACGCTCAATCTACTACTAAAGCGGTCGCGAAGGAGCCATCACTTCGCGACCACTTTCTTATTAAATTATACCCGAGAGGGTATAAAATTATAATTCTTACTAAAAATTATACCCGATGTGATATAATATTTGAAAAAAGTTGTATATTTGTACCCGTTAAGGTATAATAATCATGATGACAATATCGGAACATATCAAGCAAAAACGAAAGAAGAATGGGCTTTCGCAAGTTGAGCTGGCGATGAGGGCTGGAGTGGGACTGCGGTTCGTGAGAGATCTTGAACAAGGAAAAACCACACTGCGAATTGACAAGGTAAACGATGTACTTGCCCTGTTTGGAGAATGTCTTGGACCTGTAAAAATTGACCTCACATGAAGCAAGCTGGTGTTTATCTAAATGATGTGTTCTGCGGCACTCTCACCGAGGATGAAGAGGGTTTCCACTTCAGCTACGATAAGACCTATCTTTCTCGCACAGACGCTGCCCCAGTAAGCCCCACTATGCCACTCACAGAGCTACAGTACGATAAAGAAATGATGTTCCCAGTTTTTGATGGACTCATTCCCGAGGGGTGGCTTCTTGACATTGCTTCCTCGTCGTGGAAGATTAATCAACGCGACAGAATGTCGCTGCTTATGGCTTGCTGCAAAGACTGCATAGGCAACATCAGCATAAAACCATTGAGCCATGAATAAGTGTTTATATTGTTATAAGGAACTGAACCAGGGGCAGGCTGATTTTCATCCCGGCTGCGCTCGCAAGTTCTTTGGCACAGCCACTCCACACGTGCTGCCTTACACACGCGATAATATGGCTGAACTTGCACGTAGGGTTATTCGCAACAGCACGTCGGTCACAGGCGTGCAGGCCAAGATGTCGCTCGACGTGAATCGAGGAGCGAAGAACGAACCTGCCAAGTTTACCATCGTTGGATTGTGGGGCAAGTATATTTTTAAGCCTCAAAGCGCAAGATACCCACACTTGCCTGAACTGGAGGACCTGACCATGAAAATGGCCGAAGCTGCTCACATGCCCACGGCACAGCACACTCTCATTCGCCTTGCCGATGGAGAGCTGGGCTATCTTACTATTAGGATGGACCGAGGTCCTAGAGGTGAGAAGATTTCAATGCTCGACATGTGCCAACTCACCAACCGCCTCACCGAGCACAAGTACCAAGGCACTTACCAGCAGCTTGCCGCAACGATAAGAAAATACTCCTCGGCACCAATGCTCGACGTACAGCGATTTTGGGAGGTGGTCCTGTTCGCGTGGATTACTGGCAATAGCGACATGCACTGCAAGAATTTTTCACTGATTGACACAGGCGGTGGTGAGTATGTCCTGGCTCCAGCCTACGACCTGCTTGCTGTGCTGGTGGCCGACCCAAGCGACACCGAGGAGATGGCAATGAGTTTCTCGGTTGGTGGCCCCAAGAGCGGGTTCGACCGCAACACCTTCATTCAAGCTTTCACGCAAAGTGGCATCACCGCTTCGGTGGCCAATAAAATGATTCAGCGGCTCGTTGGCTTCATCCCTAAGTGGAAAGAACTTGTCAATCAGTCATTTCTCCCCGAGAAGATGAAATCTGACTATTGCTCATTGCTTGATGCTCGTGAAAAAGTTTTAGGTTCGACAAGCGGGCTGTGACAAATCAGCAATAGCGCTGCGGTAACCACCCAAAGTGTTCTCAACGAGGGCAGCCCTTTCATGACCACTTTTACTTAGAAAGTATACCACATCGGGTGTAATAATCGCAGGATATTCAGACCCATTTTTATTGAGATAGAACAAATTTACAATCAAGAGTGTAATTTTTGTTGTTATTTGTTTGCTAATTAGCAAAATAACACATATATTTGTAATTTTGAAAAAAGTGCGACTTTCAAGTAATAGAATATAGTAGTAATAATTTAAAAAATGATAAAGTTTAACCTAAAAAATGTGTCAATATGGAAAAGAAGCTACTAAAATTATGTTGCCTTGTGTTACTGGCAATGACTGCATTGGCTGGGCGAGCGCAGACTTTTACCAGCGAGGAGCTAACGTTCAAGTTCTTTGGTACTAATCTTTATTGCGTGGGATTGAGCTCAGCAGGACAGAGCGAGACTCACATCATTGTGCCGTCGTCGGTGACCTACAATGGTACAGCCCATCGAGTGTGGGGAATTGACGACTATGCGTTTAAGGATAAGACCAACATCTATAGTGTAAAAATCAATTTTGGCGTGGTATACATCAATTCCCATGCCTTTGAAGGCTGCACAAATCTAGGCTCGATAGACTTGCCAAGCTCACTCAAGCGAATTGATGCCGATGCCTTTAAGGGCTGCACAGCGCTGACAGGGGTCTACTATGCTGGTTTTAGTTTTCCGCAGGAGGGTATCAATGCTACTGCCTTCCCTAACAAAAGCGGCATGTACTTTTATATCCCCTATCAGTCAAGCAAGACACCTGAACAGTACAAGGCAAAATCGGAGTACTCACGGTTTGCCAATGTTTCTTATGATAAGTTAGCTTATGATTTCTATACAGCCGACAATGGCATATACTGCATTGGTTGGCCCGACGATTATGGTCCATCGATGGTGCGCAGTGCCACACTCACCAGCTATCATAGCAATAGCAATAGTCCAACCTATAGGCCAAGTAATCCAATCACTAGCACATTCTATGGTGTGCCATTCTCGATTGACACCATTGGCGCCAATGCCTTCCGTGGAATTAATTATCTCACGACAATCGACCTGACAAACCTATCCAATCTCAAGTATTTTGGCAGTCAAGAAAAAGACATGGGCATCCAAAATGTGACAACATTAGTGTTGCCACCATCAAACTTCAACTATACTACGATTTCATTCTTGTATTTCAACTCGCTGACTGAATTTAAGTTGGCATCGGGAAGCACAAAATTCTCAATCTACGAAGGTTGCTTATATAACTACAGCAAGACCACTTTGATTAAAGTGCCAAATGCAAAAGAAGGACAGATGTCATATCCCTCCACACTGAAAACCGTGTGGAACTGGAGTCACTGCAATTGTGCCAAAATCACCCACGCTATGCTCCCCTATGGTGTGACCTCCATTAATTCTGGAGCTTTCGCCAATACCAGCAAATTGGACTATGTGCGCATCCCAAGCTCGGTCACCAGTTTGAGCAACGACCGTGTGTTCAATGGTACCAAGTACAATAATTACATCTACTGTAACATGGACAACCCTCCCACAGTCACGGCAAGCAGCTACTTTGGCGACAACTCAGGGATGAACCTGTATATCCCATACGGCAAGGAATCGACTTACTCAAGTGCCGGATGGACAGGCTTTAAAAATGTGAACTCTGGTGGCCGTCAGGCTTATGACTATCCCAGCAGCACCGCCACATTGTGCTACTCGGTGACCAACAATGGCACTGTGACGGGTGCCGATGGCATCACCTACAGTGGCCGAGTGCGCCTGGTGTGCAACGGCATCACAAGCAATGACGATGCGCCCACCACCATCACCATCCCAGCGAGTGTCACCATTGGTGGTAAAGAATATGTTGTCAACAAAATTGGCGATGCGGCCTTCAACAATCGCACCACCGACTTTACCGTCAATGGGTGCGTCAATGTTGATACCATAGGTGCTTTTGCCTTCTCGGGCCAGTCAATAACTAGCTATGCTTTCACCCACAACCTCCGAAACATCGATCAATTCGCCTTTTATGGGTCGGGACTTACTGGCACCATAGCATTGCCTTATGGGTTGAGGAAACTTGGGGTTAGTTCATTCGCCAACGGCAAATATAGTCGAATAATAGTGCCCAGCTCGGTAAACTCAATTAATGGAGACTTCTGCTATAACACTTCCACGCTCACTGACCTGGTGCTAAACCTCAAGAATAGCGTATTCTATAATTATAGTGGTTGGAAATTGGACGGTGTGCCCAGCGCGTGCCGCATACTTGTGCCCACCGGGGTAGTCAAACAATATAAGCAGAACAGCAAGTTA
Organism: Porphyromonadaceae bacterium UBA2751; assembly: GCA_002353285.1. Taxonomy (GTDB): domain Bacteria; phylum Bacteroidota; class Bacteroidia; order Bacteroidales; family Muribaculaceae; genus Sodaliphilus. The sequence continues at coordinate 21,736 of DEJJ01000002.1, forward strand.
AGTAGCCGAGCTAGCTATATCAACGCCGGCGCCTACGACTTTGCCTACGGGAACAATCACGCTGGCGTGTACTTCTTGACTGTCCTGAGCACCACACCCGTCACATTCCAGGGGACGACCTATGCCGGAAAGGCAAGATATGTGTATCACCCAAATATTCAGAATTTAACGACCACAAACACCTATTGGTTCTCAAATAGTGAAGCCGACGTAACCGACCCTAACGATGAGCGCGAGTATCTCATCACCGAGATTGGCGATTCGACACTCTACGGCAGCAAGTTCACCGATGGCACCATCCCCAGTGGCGTGACCCGCATCGGTCAGAGTGCCTTCCGCAATTGTGAGTTTGCTGCTCACCCCTTGCTGCTGCCCGAAGGGTTGACCTTCATCGGTCACGATGCCTTCTACGGGAGCAAAATCGCTGGCGAGGTGAGAATTCCAAGCACGGTGACAACACTTGAGGAATATGCTTTGTGCACCTCAACACTGAACTCTATAGTCTTCCCCGACATTCCATTGCCCTCAATGGGGCAATGTGTGTGGAGCCAGTCTATTAACTACGGTGTGTATGTTCCCAATCACCGTGCTCCCCAATATCTGACAAAAGCCAACTCATGGGGCACTAGCTACGGAAACAAACTCGCAGTGTGGATTAACCCCGATGCCACAACACAGATGTTCAGCTCGGTGGTGCCAGTCGATTTCTCGGGTACAGCGGTAAAAGCTTATTATGCCAGTGCCTACAACAAGAACAACACCGGCAAAGAGGTGACCATGACACAGGTGAGCAAGATACCGGCTGGCACGGGCGTGCTGCTCACTAACCTGCAAGCCAACTCACCGCAACGCTTCGACCGCCCAACTGGTAGCGTCACAGCTCCGTCGACCAACTACTTGGTGGGGACCCCTGATAACGCTGTCAACATCACTAACGTGAATGTGGGTTATTACTGGGTCTCTAACACCAACGGCAAGCGCTTTATTAGGCCCACTTCGGCTATTAACTCAGTGATTGGCAAAGCCTATCTCAAGCTCAGCAGCAGCGAGGCAAGCGGCAAGAACGAGGTCTACACCACCCTGTTCCCCAAGACCAGCGGTAGTAGCATTCCTGGCGACGTGAACGGCGACGGGCACGTGACGAGCGTTGACGTGACAGCGCTTTATAACTGGCTGCTCAATAACGATGACAGCGACCTGGTTAACGGCGACCAGGATGGTGACGGACATGTGACCAGTGTTGATGTGACTGTGGTGTATAACATCATGCTTGACAACGATTAAATATTAAGCTAACGTGAGTTCGACGAAAATAAATGGCTGTATATTAGGCTACTCCTCTAAGATACGGATTATTCTGATTATTTGTTAATTATCAAGAATTTGTCAATATCTTGGCTTAGAGATTAGAACATTCATATAATTCAGTCATTTCTACCGCATTTTGACATGGCCTCGTGTGGCTTGGGATGCGGCTTGAGGTAAAAAGTGGTCTGTAAAGAACAGTCTCTTTCAGACCACTTTTTGGGGGATTTTAGGGTGGTGTTGGGTTGTGAAAGTGGCTAAAGTGGTGTGGATTTCAGGAAAAAGTAGTAACTTTGCAGATTGGTAGGTTTTTTCTCTTGAAATCCTAATCAATTTTTAAAAATCATATTATGGAATCGACAAGAATACAGAAGATACAGAGACAGATACAGAAGGACCTGAGTGAGATATTTCGCGAGGACACTGCCAAGATGCATGGTGTGCTTGTGAGCGTGAGCAACGTGCGCGTGTCGCCCGACTTGAGCATTGCGCGTGTTCACCTGAGTGTGTTCCCGAGCGAGCGCGGCCAGGAGATAATCGACAGTGTGAACAAGAATGTGAAAACCATTCGCCATGCGCTGGCTCAGCGCGTGCGCAATCAACTGCGTAAAACCCCAGAGCTGGTGTTCTATATCGATGATTCACTTGACTATATCGAGCACATCGATGAACTGCTGAAGAAATAGTTTTTATAATTCACAGTTTTTAGTTTTACAATTATTAGGTTTTTTGTAATAAATTGTCGCTGCCGTTAAAAATAGCGCTGCGCTACTTGAAGTCGAAGAAGGCTCATAATGCGGTTAACATCATCTCGATAATCTCGATAAGCGGGGTGGTGGTGACAACTGCTGCGCTGGTGTGCGTGCTGAGTGTGTTTAATGGCTTCAGGAGTGTGATACAGGACCGACTTGCACGCCTCGACCCTCAAGTGGCTGTGTGTCCTGCCAACTGCAAGGTGATGGCCGATGCCGATAGCGTGATAGGTGCCATAACTAAGATAGAAGGCATCGAGAAGGCAATGCCAGTACTTGAGGACCAAGCACTTGCCATATATGCCGACTATCAAATGCCAGTGCGTCTCAAGGGCGTGCCGGTTAACTACCATGAGATTAACTCGCTTGACAGCACAATCATTGATGGCAGCTATGCCCTGAAGGACGATGTGTCGAACTTTGCGGTTGTGGGCATTGGTCCGGCTGTGAACCTGCGCATGCTTGCAGGCAGCCTGCGCATGCTGCAGCTCTATGCCCCACGCCGCGTGGGGCGTGTGAATGTAGCAAATCCCATTGACGCGTTCGCGAGCGACTCACTCTTTGTGTCGTCGATTTTCCAGGTACAGCAAAATTCCTACGACCAAGACCTGATATTTGTGCCGCTCGACTTTGCCCGTAAACTCTTTGACTACGAGAGCGAGGCCTCACAGGTGGAGCTGAAGTTGCGTCGTGGAGCCAACGAGGACGCTGTGATGCGTGAGGTGAGCAAGACCTTGGGAAGCAACTATGAAGTAAAGAACAGGCTGATGCAGCAATCGGAATCGTTCCGCATGATAAACGTTGAGAAATGGGTGACCTTCCTGCTGCTTGCGTTCATCATGATCATTGCCACGTTCAACGTGATAAGCACCTTGTCGCTGCTCATTATTGAGAAAGACGAGAGCATAGCCACCTTCCAGCACCTGGGCGCCACCCAGCAGCAGATTACCCGCATCTTCGTTGCCGAGGGGTGGCTCATCACCATGCTTGGTGCAGTGCTTGGCATTGCACTTGGCCTGCTGCTGTGCTTGGGTCAGCAGACCTTTGGTTGGCTCAAACTCAGTGCCGATCCGCAGCAAGTAATCGTCAATGCCTATCCAGTGCAAGTGGTGTGGACCGACATCGTGGTGGTACTACTGCTCGTGGCTGCCATTGGCTTAGTGACCTCGCTCGTGACCAGCACCATCATGCGCCGTCGCCTGCGCTAAGGCTAAAAATAACTGGCACAGAAATTGCTGTGTTATAACTGTTATTTTTTTTAGAATTACAGTTTTTTCACGATGAACGATAATATATTACCCTATGTGATGCCAGTGTTTCGCCATTGTGGCGACCCGCGTTCGTTTGCCGGCACAGCATTCTGCATCGACGATTATCTGGTCACCGCTGGCCATGTGCTGACGACGGCATCGACCTACTACGTGCGCAACGGCAACAGTTACCATGCGCTTGAATTTGATAACTGGATACCACCGCAACTGCCTGCCGATGACCGCATGGGCTATGACATAGCGCTCTACCCCATTCCAGGCCTGAAGAGCCCACTCAAGCTGGCCGACTGTGATGCCGAGCCCAACGACTCGGTCGACATCCTGTGCTGGCAGATGCTTGGTAGTGCTCCACAGATGGTTGCAACCCAGGGGCTTGTGATAAAAGAGCGCGACGAGGCTGGCTACCTGCGCCTTGCCACCGTGACCCACATCACCCACGGTTGCAGCGGTTGCCCCATCTTCGACAACGAAGGCCGAGTGTATGGCATGGTGACAATGGGCCGCACCAACGTTGAAGGCAAGGGCATGTCGCCACTGCTGCGGCACATGGAGCAGAATACCTGCTGGGCCTTCAAGACCAGCTACATCAAGCGCTTCATGCCGTAGCGGAGGAGAGTGGAGAGTCTTGGAACTGATAGCTCACAGCTGAAAGCTCACGTTAATATAATTGAAAATTTCAACATAAACTTTTTTTAAAAAATACTATTGCATCATGAATCAATCATCCACCCCCTTGTGGCTCGACCTGAAAACCAATTACATAGATGACAACTTTGACAAATTAGTTGATTACTTGCGAAACACAGCCGACAAAAACGACCGCTTGTACAAAGAGACCTTAAAATTGTTAGAGAAACGAATAGGAGAATTGATTGAATGTGAGAGCAATAAAAGACTCTATGACAGTCCTACAGACAAAGAACTGACAATATTCAACATAAAACTGCTGGTGGTGTACCTGCTGACAATGAAAAACGATGCCCAGTTGCTGACCGACGCATTTGTCGCGCTCATGGAGCAACTGATGCTCATCACGCCCCAGCGATCGCAAGAACTACTCGACATAATATCGGGCTGCCTGCGCCACACCACTGTTGAGGAGTTGGGATTTGGATGGTATGAATATGACCACTACATTGGGCAAGAAGTCTTTGCGATGAACTTGTGTCAGAATGTTAAATTTGGAAAAGACAAGGCCAGCAGGGAATATTTCAATCACGGTTCATTGCTCATAAAAGATGACAACATTTACCTGTCGAGCCTTAACGCCACCAAAGCCAAGAAACTGGCTGCAGCTCCAATCAAATCGGTTGAAGCCGACACAGGCATTAATGTGATAACTCCCCAGGGCGACAAACTTAAATCCTCGACCAGCACAAGCATCATCGACATCGAAGCCTTTGCTCGCAATTTCGTGAGAGAACAGCAGCAATGTGATGCCCCATTGCCTGGAGACGCTCCACTCAAGCGCTACTCACCTGGTGATGAAGCCCTTGTGAAGGTGACATCGAAATTCAACGACACCATCAATGTGTCGACAATCGATCCTCGCTATGAAACGGTGAATGGTGTCATCACCTTTGAAGAAGGTCGATTTAACATCCTGTTTTACCAGAACACTGACATATACAAGTTCCTGCAAGTGGGCGATGTGATAAAAGCCACAATAATCGAAACCGAGCAGGGAGATTTTGGAATAGAGAATCAGTTCATCGACTACCTCATGAGCGACTTTGCCGACAACATAGGATATGGCGAAACACTGGCAAAATGTCTGTTCAAGAAAAAATCGCAGGTGTGGATTACCGAGGATGGCTATCCATTTTACACATTTCCCACCAACGACTACGACAAGGACGATGTGGCAGTGCTCAAAGTCAAAAACTTCTATGACCCAGGCGACAAACGCTATGGCAAGATAGAAACGGAGATTGTGGAGAGCATTGATGACGACTTTGACATCAGGGAAACACAACGCCGCAGGTTCAGAGCCTTTGTGGATTCGTTTAAAGACGAACTGCCCACTACAACGCCCGATAGCGAAGATCAAGAGCCAATTAATGCGACAACGATCAACCTACTGGCACGTTACCTCTTCAATCACCAGAAAGGGTTGCTCAAGCCATCGCACCGCTACAAGGTGCTCGTTCAGGCACTGCTGCTGTCGACTCTCACAGGCGACAGCGACACAGCCGCCTATATCGACTTTGCCAAGAATTACCTGCGTGCACTTGTTGCCTTTGTGAACAACGACGAGATAAGCGAACTAATGACACAAAGCAACGACAAGTTTGCCACAGCCGAATCAACCCAGCAGCGCATCGCCATTGTGGAGCTGCTGCGAGAGTATGGCAAGAAAGACGACTCCCCGCTACTGAACGAAGCCATCGAGAAAGGCAGCGACACCATTTCGCGAATTGCCCAGCTCATCCAGTCGTCGAATCGCATGCAGCAAGTGCTGTCGCCAGCAGCCCTCAATGTGATAAAACATGAGATCATCAAGCAGTTATCGATTGAGAATGAGACCGATACCGACCTCGAGGCCGACAGTGGCACCTACATAGGCATGGAGTCGTCGACAATGGAATTCAAGACCTCGATAGTGTATGATCCCAGTCAGAGCGATGCGGCAACGCCAGTGAAGCAAGGCAAGAATGTGATGCGCGGCGTGTGCGCCTTCCTGAACTCGGCCACAGGCGGCAACCTCTACATTGGCGTGAACGACCAGGGCTACGTGACCGGCGTTGAGAGCGACATGCAATACCTGAGTTGCAAGAGCACCGATGCCTACATGCGCTACATCCAGGACGAGCTCATCATCCCCCTCCTGGGGATGGATGCTGCCACCTATGTAAAAATAGAGCCCCTGCACGATGGCCGCGTGGTGGTGCTCCATGTAGAGCCCCACCCCTATCAAGTTGTGGAGCTCGACAGCAAGGCCTACATAAGGGTCAACACCGAGTCGCGCCCCATGGACGAGAGCACCCGCCACGAGATGCTTGCCCAGAAGATGAGCAAGCAGAAGGAGAAAGCTGCCAATGTGTCGCTACTGCAGCGAGCCTGCCAGCAGAAGAAGTGCGTGACACTGCACCGCTACGAGTCGTCGAACAGCGGCAAGATCAGCGACCGCCATGTGGAGCCCTATAAGATACTGCCTGGCGACAACCTGCTCATGGCCTATGACCTCGACAACAACAGTTGCCGCGTGTTCAGCCTGAGTCGCATCACCTACGTTGAAGTGCTTGACCAATTGTGGGGCCACTCGGCACTGCATCGTGACATTGAGGTTGACTCGTTCCACCTCTCGGGCGACAATGCCATCAGTGTGTCGCTGCAACTCGACATGCTATCGCGCAACCTCCTGATTGAGGAGTATCCACGCACCAGCGAGTGCATAGAGCGCGATGCTGCCGACAGCAACGTGTGGTACTATAACGACACAGTGCGCAACATTGCAGGAATAGGTCGCTTCTACATGGGCCTTGCCAAGCACATAAAGATAATAGATGCACCTGAGCTTGAGGAGTTTGCTCGGCAGCAACTGGAGGACTTTCCCATCAAAGCTTAAGCGGTGCCTATAGTGTGGTTAATGGCTAAAAAGCGGTCAAGAAATGTTTTTTAAGCATTTTTTGATAGCTTAGTTTAAGTAATTTAGTACCTTTGCAGTTTGATTATAAGATATATATTTATTAACTGAAAAACTGCAATGGCACGACACCGAAGAAAAAAGTGGCTAATAGCAGAGCTGTGGCACTCAATAGTGAGCCGCTACAAGCGCTTCAATGCGTGGTACAAGAGCCTCTACGCAGGCAAGCCGTGGTACACTAAGGCCTTCTATGGCATGTGCACAGTGCTTGTCACCTTCATGCTATTGCTACTGGCAGTGAATGTGAACTTCCTGTGGCTCTTTGGGAAGTCGCCATCGCTCCACGACATCATGGAGCCACGCCCCTATAACGCCTCCATCATCTACAGTGCCGATGGGAAACAGATAGGCAAGTACTACAAGGAAAACCGCACACCAGTCAAATATGAGGACGTAGACTCAATGTTCTACCGATTGCTCATCGACACCGAGGATGAGCGCTTCTACAGCCACTGGGGCATCGACTTCCACGGCATGGCAGGAGCCGCCAAAGACTTCATCGTGCACCGCCGTGCCCGTGGTGCATCGACCATCACCCAACAGCTTGTGAAGAACATGTTCAGGATGCGCACCCGCGAGTACACCAGTGGCCTGCTGTGCCGCATCCCAGGAGTGAGAATGGTCATCACCAAGATGAAGGAATGGATCCTGGCAACCGAGATTGAGGCATTCTACGACAAGGAGAGGATACTTGAGATGTATGCTAACACGGTCGACTTTGGCAACCAGGCCTTCGGCATCAAGACGGCCGCCAAGACCTACTTCGACACCACCCCCGACAAACTCAAGGTTGAGCAAAGTGCAATGCTGGTGGGCGTGCTCAAGGGCACCTCGGTGTACAACCCACTCAAGAATCCCAAGCGCTGCCTTGAGCGCCGCAACACGGTGCTCAACAACGCCCTTGGCAAAGGCGACATCAGCCAGGAGCAGTATGACCGACTCTCGCAACAGAACCTCGACCTCAACTACACCCCCGAGACCGAGATGGACTCGCAATGCCCCTACTTCAGGATGGCAGTGGTGGAGGAGATGCGCAACTGGTGCGAGGACAACGACGTGGACTTCTATCGCGACGGACTAGAGATCCACACCTCAATCGACACACGCATGCAACGCTACGCCGAGCAGGCCGTCAGGGAGCAGATGCGAGTGGTGCAGCAAAACTTCGACCGCGAGTGGGGCGACCGGCCCTGCTGGGTGGATGCCGACGGCAAAGTGATTGAGGACTTTGTTGCCGACAAAGTGGAGCGGAGCGACATCTACAAGCAACTCATGGCGCGCTTCAATGAAAACCTTGACTCGGTGGACTACTACATGAACAAGAAGCACCGCATGAAGCTCTTTGACTACAACGGCGGTCATTATGCCGAAATGAGCCCCCTCGACTCCATCAAGCACATGCTGCACAAGATGCACTGCGGCTTCATAGCCATTGACCCCATCACTGGTGAGGTGAAAGCCTGGGTGGGCGACGTGGACTACAAGACGTGGCAATATGACAACGTGAGAGCCCAGCACCAGCCAGGCAGCACGTTCAAGCTGTTTGTGTACAGCGCCGCCATTCGCGACGGCAAGCGCCCCTGCGACATGTACATAGACTCTCCACTAAGCTCGCCACTGATGGACCGCGACTCCAAGACCGGCAGCACCAAGCTGTGGCAACCCAGCAACGCCAATGGCCGCTTCTCGAACCAGCACATGACCATGCGCGCCGCCCTGGCACGCAGCAATAATATCATCGCCGTGAAAGTGGGCAACGAAGTGGGCATCAACAAGGTGATGCAGGCAGCCTACGACATGGGCATCAAGACATCGCTCGAGGAGACCCCATCGCTGTGCCTGGGTTCGAGCGATGTGAACCTGCTTGAACTCGTGAGCGCCTACGGCACCGTGGTCAACGACGGTCAGCCCAAGCAGCCAGTGCTCGTGACACGCATCTACCGCACCAACAAGAACGGCGAGAAAGAAGAGATATATAACAGCAAGGCCCTGAGTGACCCCAGCCGTGCCCTGTCGCACAATCAGGCCTACAGCATCAGGCGCATGCTCGAGGCAGTGTGCAGTGACGCTGGCGGCACTGGAGCCGCATTGAACAACTATGTGAGCAACGTGGGCATAGGCGGCAAGACCGGCACCAGCAACAACTACACCGACGCCTGGTTCGTCGCCATCACACCACGGCTGGTGTGCGGAACCTGGGTAGGAGGCCAGTACCGTCAGATACACTTCCGCTCGGCCCAAGGCCAAGGAAGCCGTGCCGCTCTGCCTGTGGTGGGCCTCTTCCTGCGCAAAGTGCTTGGCAGCCGCGCCTTCAACTATCTGCACAAGGAATTCCCCACCGACCATGAGCTCGACCGCATGATAATGGCATGCAGCACCAGCGGGGAAAACGAGAACAGCGAAGCTTACCAACCTTACAACGACAGCATCACACCACAAAACTCGGCTGATGGCAGCTACGACAGCACCTTCTACATCCGCAACAAGGTGCGCGACGACATAGGCACTGGCAAGAAGGGAGAGACACCCCTTGAGGCCGAAGACGAGGTGCCCAACATCGATGCTGCCACCAGCGACAATGAATTCTTCAATTAGCAAAAATTGTGGCATTATTATACAACACAAAAAAACTCATAATATTGAATTAACTGAAACGCACGACTATGACTTACAAATATGATTATCTGATAATTGGCTCAGGAGTAGCAGGCATGAGTTTCGCCCTTAAGGTGGCAGGAACCGGCAAAGTGGCACTCGTGTGCAAGAGTTCACTTGAGGAAGCCAATACCGACCTCGCCCAGGGAGGCGTGGCAAGCGTGACAAACCTCGAGGTCGACAACTTTGAGAAACACATCCACGACACCATGGTTGCAGGCGATTGGCTGAGCGACCCCAAGGCTGTGGAGCAGGTTGTGACCAATGCGCCCGAGCAAATCAAGGCCTTGATTGACTGGGGAGTAGACTTCGACAAGAACGAGAAAGGTGACTACGACCTACACCGCGAGGGCGGGCACAGCGAGTTCCGCATCCTGCATCATGCCGATAACACCGGTCACGAAATCCAGCAATCGCTCATCGAGGCTGTAAAGAGCCACGACAACATCGACATCTTCGACAATCACTTTGCCGTTGAGATACTCACCCAGCACCACCTGGGCAAGATAGTGACCCGACGCACCCGCGACATACAGTGCTATGGTGCCTACGTGCTCAACCAGTCGACTGGCAAAGTTGACACCTTCCTGTCGCGAGTGACCCTGATGGCAACTGGAGGCTGCGGTGCAGTGTACCACACCACCACCAATCCGCTGATTGCCACTGGCGACGGCATAGCGATGGTGTATCGCGCCAAGGGCACGGTGCAGGACATGGAGTTCATCCAGTTCCACCCCACCGCCCTTTACCACCCCGGCGACCGGCCAGCATTCCTCATCACCGAGGCGATGCGCGGCTACGGCGGCGTGCTGCGCAACCTTGCAGGCGAGGAATTCATGCACAAGTATGACCCACGCCTGTCGCTCGCTCCACGCGACGTGGTGGCCCGCGCCATCGACAGCGAGATGAAACAGCGCGGTGAGGATCATGTGTTCCTCGACGTGACCCACAAGGACGCCGAGGAGACCAAGCACCACTTCCCCAACATCTACAAGCACTGCCTGGAGATAGGCATCGACATCACCAAGGACTACATCCCTGTGGCACCAGCGGCTCACTACCTGTGTGGCGGCATCAAGGTTGACTTGAACGCCTGCTCGTCGATAGAGCGCCTCTATGCCGTGGGCGAGTGCTCGTGCACTGGATTGCATGGAGGCAACCGCCTGGCAAGCAACTCATTGATTGAGGCAGTGGTCTATGCCGAGGCAGCAGCCAAGCATGCCATTGCCTGCCACAACCACTACGACTACCGCACCGACATTCCCGCTTGGGACGACAAGGGCACCCAACACCCCGAGGAGATGGTACTCATCAGCCAGAGCGAGAAGGAGGTGGGCGAGATAATGAGCGCCTACGTGGGCATCGTGCGCAGCAACCTGCGCCTGGACCGCGCCTGGAACCGCCTCGACATCCTCTATGAAGAGACCGAGAAGCTCTTCAAGGAGAGCACGGTGAGTCGCCGCATCTGCGAGTTGCGCAACATCATCAATGTGGGCTACCTCATCATGCGTCAGGCCAAGGAGCGCAAGGAGTCGCGAGGCCTGCACTACACCGTCGACTACCCACCAAAGCCCAAGAATGAGGACGACTTTAAGCTTTAAAGCCTAAAATAATTTCATCAACATGCGACTAAAGTTTTTTGTATATTTATCATTAGCAATCATCGCTCTCGTGAGTTGCAAGGCACAGAAACAAGCGAGCGACAGCAGCTCAAGTAGCGATAGCGTGGCAGCAACTGCAGTTGTCGACTTCGATGGCAACAATGCTTACAATCTTGTGAAGGCTCAGTGCGACTTTGGTCCCCGAGTGCCTGGCACACCAGCCCACAGCAAGTGTGCCCAGTGGATGGAACAGCAGTTGCGCGACTATTGCGACAGCGTGATTGTGCAAGAGGCACAAGTGACCACATTTGATAACACCAAGCTCAACATCAAGAACCTGGTGGGCATCGTCAACCCCGAAAGTACCAACCGCATACTGCTGCTGGCGCACTGGGATTGCCGACCATGGGCCGACCATGACCCCGACCCCGCCAAGCAGCGCCAGCCTGTAATGGGTGCCAACGATGCCGCCAGCGGAGTGGCTGTGCTCCTTGAACTGGCACGCCTCATGAAGGAGAAGAGGCCAAATGCTGGTGTTGACATTCTGCTCGTGGACGCCGAAGACTGGGGCACCAACGACGTGGAAGAATCATGGGCGCTTGGCACCCAATACTGGGCCAAGAACCCGCATGTGGCCGGCTACTCGCCACAATTTGGCATCCTGCTCGACATGGTGGGAGCCAAGGGCGCAAAGTTCACAAAAGAGATCATGTCGATAGAGTATGCCTCATCGGTGGTCAACGAGGTGTGGAGAGTGGCTCAAGACAGCGGCTACGGTTCCTACTTCGACAACACACCTGGCGGAGCCATCACCGACGACCACATTGTGGTTAACCGCATGGGCATCAAGTGCATCGACATCATCGACATGCGTCCCGACAGCGACACTGGCTTCTTTGATGGCTGGCACACCACTGGCGACACCCTCGACAAGATTGACGCAACAATTCTCAAGGTTGTGGGCCAGACGGTTGCCAACGTCATCTACAGTTACTAATGAGCGCAGTGTAGCTCTTTTCAAACAAAAAAACAAAAAAATATTTTGGCAAACAACAGCACCGCCACACAGACACAGCGATCGTCGAAGTTCTTGAAGGACTTGGGCATTTATGCCATCGGAAATCTGGGATCAAAGATCATCACATTTGCGATGGTGCCGCTGTACACATTCTTTGTCAAGGACACAAGCGACTTTGGCTACTACGACCTGTGCCTGACGGTGATTTTCCTGATCATGCCGCTTGCCACGTTGCAGCTTCGCGACGGAGCCTTCCGCTTCCTGCTCGAGACCCAAGACCACGATGAGCGCAGCCGCATCATTACCTTCATCTACCGCACCCTGATTGCAAGCTTTGTAGCATCGGTCATCGCCACCGTAATACTGGCGATGTTCACGAGCATTGACTACGTGTGGTACTGCTTCATGCTGCTGGTGGCGATGTCGCTCTTAGAGGTGATAAGCCAAGTGGCCCGAGGCCTGGGCAACAACAAGGACTTTGTTGCCGCCGGCATAATATCGTCGCTGGGCATTGGGGTGTTCAGCATTATCTTCGTGGCGCTGATGGGCCTGGGCATTAAGGGCATTTTCCTTGCTAACATAATTGCCCGCCTTGTAGCACTCATCTACTTGGAATTACGGCTTAAAATCATTGCTACCTATTTCCACTTCAACATCAGCCCAGGGCAAGTGGGTCGCGACATACTCAAGTACTCCATTCCGCTGCTTCCTGGCTCACTGTGCTGGTGGCTCACCGGCAGCAGCGACCGCTGGTTCATCAACCACTTCCTGGGTCTTGACGCGAATGGCGTCTATGCCGTGGCATTCCGCTTCAACGGCATTATCCTCACCCTTTCCACCATCTTCTACCAGGCGTGGCAAGAGACCGCCATCTTGCAGTATAACAGCCCCGACCGCGACAAGTTTTTCTCCAAGATGTTCAACACCTACATTGGAGTGCTTGCCATTCTGCTCACGGTGTACACCTTCACGATGAAGATGTTGTATCCCATCATAGTAGACGCCAACTATCAGGAGAGTGTCAACTACCTCTACCCGATGGGAATCTCGGCAGTAATATTCGCGCTTGCGGCATTCTTCGACATGGGCTACCAGTGTGCCAAGGACACCCCCCGCACACTGCCAGCCATCATTCTTGCTGCAGTGGTGAACATTGTGCTCAATTTCGCACTTGTCAAGCACGTGGGTGTGTATGGTGCTATTATCACATCAATTATCACTCACTTGGTTCTCTTCGTGTACCGCCTGCACGACATGAAACGCTACTTCAAACTCACATTCTACCCATCATCGACCATGGCAGCGGTGATGATTCCGCTTGGAGCCCTACCCTATCACTACCTCAACAGCTGGTGGATGCTGCTTGGCTACATGGTGATAGCATGCTCCATCGCGTTGATGGCCCTTCCTGGCGACACGCGCCATGAACTCAAGGCCAAAATAGCCCAAAAAGTGGGAGTCAGGCAATAATTAAGACCTTTAAACGTTTAAAAAGAGATATAGTTAATAATAAATATATTTTAGAGTTGACATGAACTTCAAGAACTTAATAATAATAGCAGTGGCAATAATAGCCTTAACAGGCTGTAAAACCTCGACCGAGAACACCCTGTCCTACTTCCGCAACCTGGGCGACTCGCCCAGTGGAGTGATGCCTCAGGGTAGCGGCTATGACATAAAAATAGTCCCCGACGACGAGCTCTCGATAGTGGTGAGCTCTCGCGTTCCCGAGGCCACAGCCATGTTTAACCAGCCCCTTAACAACACAGCCCGCCGTGGAGATTACAACACTCAACCCACTCCCCGCCTGCAGTCGTACATCGTGGACAAGCAGGGCGACATTGTGATGCCAGTGCTGGGCAGACTCAACGTGGCAGGCAAGAGCACTGCCGAGATTGAGCAGATGATCACAAGCCGTGTGAGCGCAACGGTAAAGGATCCCTTTGTGCGAGTAGAGCTCGTAGGCTTCTATGTTAACGTGATGGGCGAGGTTAAAAATCCACACCGCATCTATGTTAACTCACAGCGCTTCACCCTGCTCGATGCGCTGAGCGCAGCAGGCGACCTCACCGAGTATGGCCAGCGCGGTACAGTGATGGTGATACGCAATGAGAATGGCAAGCAGACCTATCACCGCCTTGACCTTGCCGACACCAACGTATTCTCATCACCCTACTTCTACCTGCAGCAGAACGATGTGGTGTACGTTGAGCCAAACCAGATTCGCATCGACAACTCGAAGTATAATCAGAATAACGCCTACAAGCTCACCGTCATCTCCACCATCGTGAGTGCCGCCTCGGTAATAGCCTCGCTGGTGATAGCCCTGACAGTGAAATAATGCTTAGACCTTAATAGTCTTTACTCACCTCCTTAGCCAAAAAACGAATTTACAGAACTGACAAAATGAGCAATAATTCCTACGAGAATAACACCTCCACCGCTACGCCCCAGCAGGGCGAGAAAGTCATCGACTTTGGAAGCATCTTCAACAAATATAAGCGCTACTGGTGGCTCTTTGCGCTGTCGCTGATAGCATGCATAGGGCTGTCGGTGCTGTTCCTGAAGTATAAGCTGCCCAAGTATCTGGTAACCTCGACCGTGCTCGTCGACCAAGAGGATGACGCCAGCAGTGCTGGTGCCTCGTTGTTGAAGAGCCTGTCGATAGGTGGCGGCGGCGCCAGCGTTGACGACGAAGTGGTGATAATGGGCTCGCAAGACATCTGCAACAAGATGGTGAAGGAATTGAAGCTCAACCGCCTTTACATCCTGCGCAAGAACATGCTCAACAGGGAAGACCTGTACAAGAACTCACCCATTGAGATTGATGCCCCCGACGAGGTGTTTGACACGCTGTCGATAGGCATGAACTTCAAGGTTAACATCAAGGAAAACGGCAAGGCCGACATCAACGTCAAGAAAGGATTTTTCAAGACCCTTGCCGAGCTCAAGGACCAGACACTGCCGGTGAACGTGAGCACCCCCTACGGCACCTACATGGTAAAGACAACCCAATACTACGTGCCAGGCAAGGAGACCACCGTCAATGCCAATGTGGCAGGTAACCTGCTGCGCACCGAGGGCATCATGGAGGACATGACAGTGAAGGTGCTCAACAAGAAGAGTAACGCCATCTACATGGACATTGAGATTGCCAACATCAAGCGCGGCAAGGACATGCTCAACACCATGATTAAGCTCTATAACAAGCGCGGGCAAATTGAGAAAGACGAGCAGGCTGTGAACACCGCCAAGTTCATCAACGACAGGCTGGGGCTCATCTATAAAGACCTCACTGGCAGCGAGGCCGAGATTGAGGCCTACAAGCAGGCCCACAACATGGCCGACGTGGGCATCCAGACCAAGACCAGCATAGCCCGGCAAGAGCAAGCCGACAACAAGATTGTGGCACTCGAGGCACAATACCGCATCGTAAGCCTGATTAATGAGTTCATCAGCGACCCACGCAACCAGCACTCCTACATCCCCTTTGAGGCCGACTCCACAGCAGCCTCGGGCTCAATCAGAGCCTTCAATGAGCTGGCATTGAAGAGAGCTGAGCTCGCCAAGAGCGCCAAGGATGGCAACGAGGCCCTGGCCGAAATCGACTCGCAGCTCAACTCCATGCGCGAAACCATTCGCAAGGGTGTGAACAACACACTCAATGCCCTGAGGATACAGATTGACAAGGCCAACCAGGTGAGCAACCAGTCGCAAGGCGAGATGCAGCAAGTGCCCACCCAGGAGCGCGAGATGCGGTCGCTATACCGCGAGCAGGGCATCCAGAACACCCTTTACACATTCCTGCTGCAAAAGCGCGAGGAGAACGCACTGGTGCTTGCCGCCACCACCCCCAAGGGCAAGATAGTGGACTACGCCTACGCCAAGAGCAAGCCCGTGTCGCCCAATGTGCCAGTGATTCTCTTGATTGGCCTACTGGCAGGCTTGCTACTGCCCATCCTGCTGCTCTACCTCAAGAACCTGTTCACCACTAAGTTCTCGACCCAAGATGAGCTTCAAGACCTGACCAAGCAGCCAGTGCTGGGCGAGATATGCCACAACCGCCACCGCAGCTCGCTCGTGGTCAAGCCAGGGAAGACCTCGTCGATTGTGGAGCTATTCCGCCTGCTGCGTAACAATGTCCAGTTCCTGATGACCAAAAAAGACGACAAAGTGGTGCTCGTGACATCATCAATCAGCGGCGAGGGCAAGTCGTTTGTGAGCACCAATCTGGCAGCATCATTTGCGCTGCTGGGCAAGAAGGTGGCCCTTGTGGGCATGGACATCCGCAGCCCTCAGCTTGCCAAGATGCTCAATCTCAAGGATGTGCCAGGAGTGACCAATTTCCTGTCGAATTCCGACCTGAACATAAGCCAAATAACACAGCAAGTGCCTGAGGTGGAGAACCTGAACGTGATAGTGGCAGGTCCCGTGCCTCCCAACCCCTCGGAGCTGCTGCTGGGCGAGCGCACAGAGCAACTCTTTGAGCAGCTGCGCAGCAACTTTGACATCGTGATCATCGACTCGGCTCCCATCGCCATGGTGAGTGACACGTTCTCGCTGGCCAAGTTTGGCGACGCCACACTCTATGTCACACGTGCCAACCACACCAAGCGCAACCTCATCAAGTACTTCAACGACGTGGTGGCCCGCAAGCAGCTGCACAACGCCGCCCTCGTGCTCAACGACAGCAACCCACGCCTCTCGGCCGGCTATGGCTACGGCTACGGCAAGGACAAGAAGTAGTTGTAAGTGTTAAGGGTTAAGTTTTAAGTGACAAGTAGTGGGCCAGAATCATGAAATTTGAGGTAAGATTCATCCTGCAGCGGCTGTTCTTCATCGGCTTCTGGCTCGCCACATGCACCGGCTTCGTGAGCGACCTGATGTTTGACCCAAACGCGATAAGCCCATTAACGACCATTTCACACTTGGCAGTAGATGCAATAATCTTATTCCTTGCCATGTGCACCATGCGCAGGAAATCAGATATACTTTTCATATCAACTTTCATTATCATCTCCTATATCAGCACCTGCCTTCTAAACCAAAGTTCATTAATATCGTGGCTCAATGGATTGCGATTGTTCTTTGGAATTTTGTTCTTGGTTCCCATCCTGAATTACTTTTGGGCAACAGAATATCGTCATGATATTTTTGTAAAATCGCTTGATAGGCAGTTGTACATTTTTCTATGGCTGCAAGTGCCTATCGTACTCTTTCAATTCTTTGTTCATGGTGCAGGCGACTATGTGGGTGGAACAATGGGTAATGGCTTCTCGGGAGTGTTGAGTTTTTCTATTTATTTTGTCTCTTTTTATCTCATAAAAAAACGCATAGACCGCAACAATATCTTACAATCTTTATACAAGAACTGGATTTACATTTTCTTGCTTTTTCCCACGTTCCTCAATGAGACAAAAATCAGCTTTGTGCTCATTTTGTTGTACTTCATCCTGCTCATGCCTATCGACCATAAGTACCTGATTCGCATGACATTCTTCGCACCAGTGATTGTTATACTTGTAGGGGTGGGCAGTTTCTTCTATTCATCCACTGTTGATGATAGCCAAGGCAAATTGAAATTAGATGCCGATTTCTTTGAAGAATATTTTGATGCTGATCTTGAGACAATAGAAAAAGCTGCTGATTATGCCGAGAAGAACGAGAGTCAATCCTTTGACATACCACGCGTAGCAAAGCTTGGCCTGATGCCCATGATTTTCAACGAAAACCCTGGACATCATTTACTAGGCTTCGGCATTGACATTTTTATTTCGGGCAATGTGGTAGGGGAAAATGATTTTCACAGGGAGTATGATTGGATTTTAAAAGGCACTAACCCATATTCGTTCACCATATACCTACAGCTGGGAACAGTTGGAGCCATTTGGGCCATAGCCCTGTTTGTCAGTTTCTTCTTTAATAGACCAAAGAAGTTTAAGCAGCGCGACCTAAACTCACAAATCTTTTTCTTTATCACTATTGTGATTCTGCTACTGTACTCCGACTTGTGGATTAATGCAAATTTCTGCTATATCATGTTCACATTCTTAATGCTCTCTTGGAAGAGAAATCCTGTTGCGATAGCGCACAATCCTTCAGTCAATTCAAGCAATCCTTACACCGCTTGAGCATGCGGTTGCATTTCACACACAGTTGCAGCATCCAAGGCCAATTGAGCAGTGCATGCAACAACCTGATTTTGCGTGGATAATGCTTCACGTCATAGCTCATCATGTGCTTGTACCACTCATCGGCAGTATCCACATCCTTTATATAAAACCCAAAGGTGTGAATTGTATTGATTTTAATATCGTCGGCAAACATAGCCAACACCCCATTCTCATCGAGTATTTTGGTCAGCATCTCGAAATAGTCATGCCACAACGCTTGAGTGAAATACTTCCCTGTCATGGTGAGCGATGTTTCCACTTGATAATAATTGTAGATTCTCTTGTTATACACTCCCACTCTGTTGCACTTTAGCACAAGCATGACATTGGTGATAATGTCCTCGCTGGGCAACTCTCGATTTTCAACAAACATGCGATTTTCCCACAATTCTCGCTTGCTGAAGCACATGCAGGCCACATATTGAAATGATGGGGTCAACAAGAACTTAAGCATTTGTCTCGGACTCACTATGCCTTCAAAATCCCGGTCATGGATGGGTGACTTGACTGCACCATTCACCCTGTTAAAATTAGCATACACCGTGTCGAGGTCCTCAGATTCCAACTTCTCAACAAGAAACTCTACAGCATCCTGCTCGAGCGTGTCGTCGCTATCGATAAACATAACATACTTGCCACTTGCCTGCATCAGTCCTGTGCGCCGTGCAATTGCAGGTCCTTGATTGTGTTGATCAAGTGCGATGAAATTATTCTGGTGTCGTGCTTGATCAACAATTCTGTCAAGAGACTTATCGGTGGAACCGTCATTAACCATTATCACCTCAATGTTAGGGTAAGACTGATCGTTCAGACTTTGAATGCACCTGTCCAAATACTTTTCAGCATTATAAACAGGTACTATTATCGACACTTTAGATGCTGCTGACATTGTGGTTCCTGTTGTAATCATTTATCTGTAATAATTGCCATCCACTTTCAGCTTTCGGGCCTGCTTGAACTGATTGACGATGTCCTGCTTCTTGACACCCACAAATGTGTTGCCGCCGATGCTCACATCATCAAACCTGAAGTTCTTCTTGCTGTAATTAGTATAGAACACCCCATTGCCAGAGAGCGAGTTGATTGTGTTGTCATCGAAGGTTACACTGGTTTGGTCAGCAGCCTCTTGTAAAAACAAATGATACCCTGAACTATTGAAAACATTATTCTTGAACACCAGCTTCATGTTTTTCACATTGCGGCAGCTGATGTGTGTATCGCCAGTGAAAGTGTTGCCATTGGCAGTAATACTAATGTTGTCGATTGAAGTATTAGAACTCAATGTTGCCGTTTTCTCTAATCCATTGACACTATTGCCATTCAATGCGATTTCAGCATTTCCACCATGGCACCACAGCAGTCCCATGCCATAGTAGCTATCCAAATCATTGTCGTTGACTATCACATCGGCATCTTTCAACGATAGGAAGGTGTAGCCGTTTTTTTTGCCATCACACAGTATCTCACCCTTATTAATCACAGAGTTGCCATTAACAACGACTGGTTGATTAATGTTACCACAAGCATCTATTGTGATGTCGCTCATGTAGTTAGATGCGCTTGAGGCTTTTCGGGTATTGGTGATTGTGTTGTCTCTCACTTCAATTTTGCCCACATTTGCCAAATTGTCGAAGAAGAATGCCAAGTCTCTCGACATCACTCCATCGATTGTAATGCTATTGTTCTTGAACACAATGTTGTCGACATCACAAGGATTTTTCATGTTGTAAACGTCCTCCTTAAAGTGATAAAAACAAATGAGAACGTCAATTTTGACATCAGCTTTGGTCTTGGTTTTATTACCGTAATAGAACTGATTCCCGTCGACAACAATGTTTTTGAGTTCGGTTTTTTTCGAACTATTGCTCACACCGCCCCAAAATGCCAGTGCTTCATCATTGCCATACTTGCTGAAGATGTTATTCCTTACAACAATATTATTTTGACTGCCGCGCGACCACAAGCATCCGCTGTTAGAGCAATTATTGTAATTTTCAAACTCGCTGTTGGTGACCAGCACGTTGTCACATTCACGCAAGTCAAGATTGGTCATAGCAGCATCTCGAGTCTTCATCACAATGTTATCAACTACTACTCCATCACCATGCCACACCTTGACAATGTGCTTTGCCGCCTTTTCCCAGAGAATGCCCTTGTGTGATGCCAACTCGAAAGCGATGTCCCTAATCTGCACCTTCACCCTGCGGCTAGATTGGCCATGTACAGCAATAAACACATCGTCGGTCATTTTGCTCTTGCCTTGAGCAAAACCTTCCTTTACAATCACTTTGGTTGCGTTAGGCCCCAATCCCTTAATCGTGGTGTTGCACCGCAGCTTTAACGAGCCGTCAAACTCATACTTTCCTGCCTTGTCAAAGTTCAGTATCAACTCGTCGGCAGGTCCCATGCCGGCAGCCTTCGACTTGAGGTTATCGACATAGGGCTTAGGGCACTGGCTCATCTTTATCTCAACTGTGCGCGCCATGATGCTGGTTGCAAGCAGTGACATAAACGAAAAAATTATAATGCTCTTAATGTTTATCATAATGGCTCTTTTCTTTTTTGCAAAAGTAATAAAAATACTTTCATGTTTGACTATTTTCTTCTCCTAAAGATTAATAAAAAACGTTTTCTCTTTCGATAACGAGAAAAAATGCTTAATTTTGCACATTCGACATGGAGAAAAAGCGAGTTCTCATAGCTAACAAGTTTTACTACCCCCGTGGTGGCGACTGCATTGTGGCGATGAACCTTGAGCGGCTACTCAAGGAACAAGGCCATGATGTGGCAGTCTATGCCATGCAATATCCTGAGAATGTGGATTCGGGATGGAACGATTACTATGCATCACAAGTTGACTTTGCTGGGTCCATGAACAATAAGTTGAATGCAGCCAAACGACTCTTGGGATGGGGCGACATCAAAGCTTCGTTCAACAAGATTCTTGATGACTTCATGCCCGAGATTGTGCATTTGCACAACATCCACTCCTATCTGTCACCAGTTTTGTCTCAGCTGGCGAAGCGGCGTGGATGCCGCGTGCTATGGACACTGCACGACTATAAGCTGGTGTGTCCTTCCTATGCATGCCTTTTAGATGGAAAACCTTGCGAGAAGTGCCTAAGCAACAGCAAGATGCAAGTGCTCAAGAACCGTTGCATGAAGGGCAGCCTGGCAGCCAGTACCATGGCCTATATTGAATCCCTAAAGTGGAATCGCAAGGTGCTTGAGAAGTCGACCGATGCCTTCATCTGCCCAAGCCAGTTCATGGCAAACAAGATGCAACAAGATGGTTTCGACACAAGCAAGCTTCACGTGGTGTGTAACCACATCGACCCCGAGAAGCAACGACTCTATGACTCGATTAATACAGAGCGTGAAGACTACTATGCCTACGTGGGCAGAATCTCGAGCGAGAAAGGGGTGGCAACCCTACTCAGCGTGGCATCGCAGTTGCCTTACACCCTGAAGGTCGCTGGCAATGGACCACTCAGGCAGCAACTCGAAGAGCAATACGCTGGCTGTAACAACATTGAGTTCTTAGGTTATCAAAATGCCCAGCAAGTGGCTCAACTGCTAAGCAAAGCACGCTTCTCGATAGTCCCAAGCGAGTGGTATGAGAACAATCCGTTAAGCGTCATTGAGTCGTTGTGCGCCGGCACACCTGTGGTGGGAGCACTAATTGGCGGTATTCCTGAGCTGCTTAACGAAAACAACGGCATCACTTTTACTTCGGGCAACCGAGAGCTGTTAGCCACTGCAATTACCACAGCCTTTGAGCGCAAGTGGGACCACAATACCATTAAAGTTGACTCAAGCCTGCAATTCTCGCCCAGTGAACATTTAAAGCACATTCTTTCCATCTATAACGCCTGATTTTCACCGCTTTTCTTTTTTTATAAATTAATATTTGGCGTGTAGCGTTTTTTCTTGTAACTTTGCACGCTATTTTGTGAATAACTATTTATGTCAACTGGCACAATAAATTAGTTATTCATTTAGTTATTTATTTAAGATATATCCACAACACATATCATAGCGTAGATGAAAAGTACTGTTCAAGGCAGTCTCATCACAACTTTCAGGTGCAACGCCAAGTGTAACATGTGTAACATTTGGAAGTTCCCCACCAAGCCCGAGGAGGAAATTGATGCCTCCTACTACGAGAAGTTGCCCGATGGGTTGCGCATCAACATAACGGGTGGAGAAGCTACCATCCGCAAGGATATCGACAAGATTTTCGAGATTTTGTATCCCAAATCGGCGCTGCTAGAGCTGAGCACTAACGGGTACAACACAGAGAAGATTGTTGAGCTTGCCAACAAATACCCTAACATTCTGATACGCGTGAGCGTAGAGGGGCTTCCCAAAATCAACGACAGCAAGCGCGGCCTGGTCAACGGCTTCGACCATGCCTTGCGCACCATCCTCGAGCTCAAGAAGACTAAGTGCAAGAACATAGGCTTCTCAGTGGTGATTTCGCCCGACAACTACAAGGATCTCGTGTGGCTCTACGAGCTGTGCGTGGCCCTCGATGTGGAGCTTGGCAACTCGGCAGTGCATAATTCATGGTACTTCCACAAGGACGACAACCAGATTGTGAGCGAGGACGCGCTTAAGCAGCATGAGCTCTTTGTCAAGGCTATGCTCACCAGCAAGCGCCGTCACCTCAAGGACCGCCTCAAGGACTACGGCCGTGCATTCTTCAACCGTTCCATCCATCGCCGCCTGCGTGGCGACGAGGCAGGCTATCGTCCCGCCTGTGGTGCCCTGACCGACTTCTTCTTCATCGACCCATGGGGCAACGTGTCACCCTGCAACGGCTCGAGCGAGGAGTGGATCATGGGTAACATCAAGGAGCAGAGCTTTGAAGAAATCATGAACAGCGACAAGGCCAAGGAGGCATTGAAGAAGGTGCAAGCATGCGACCGCAACTGTGCCTTTATTGTGACTGAGCGTCACGACATGGTGCGTCGTCCATGGATTCCCATCAAGTGGGTCATCAAGAACAAGTGGCGCATTCGCCAGGGCAAGGGCATCTGCTGGGATTAACCCATGTTAGTACTTTAAAAATCAAGTAATCCTGTTTTATTGATGAAGACGATTTCGGTTATAGGAGAAAGGGGGTTCCCTGGAGTGCAAGGTGGCGTGGAGATGCACTGCGAGAACATCTACACTCGCATGCATTCGAGCTACAAGCTGCGCATCTACCGCCGCCGCCCCTATCTGACCGAGGTCTCGGCCCGCAAGTTCAAGGACATTGAGTACGTCGACCTGCCATCCACCCGCATCAAGGGCTTGGAGGCAGTGATTCACACCTTTCTTGCAACAATTCATATTCTCTTCCACCGCCCCGATGCTGTGCACATCCACAACATTGGGCCAGGCATGTTTGCGCCGCTCATCAAGCTATTTGGTATCCCCATAGTACTCACCTATCACAGTCCAAACTACGAGCACAGCAAGTGGAGCCGCTTCAGCCGATCCATCTTGAAATTCTCAGAGAAGATATCAATCTCCTGTGCCAGCCACATCATCTTTGTCAACAGTTTCCAGATGGCGAAGTTCAGCGACAAGGTGAAAGCTAAATCCACTTTTATTCCTAATGGCATTGATGCCACCAAGATAGGCCGAAGCATGGGACTCATCAGGCGACTCAATCTTGAGTCGCGCAACTTCATCCTCTCGGTGGGCAGACTCACCCCCGAGAAAGGCTTTGAATTCCTGGTTGAGGCTGTAAACAAGCTCGATGGCGATCTGCACTTGGTGATTGCTGGAGCCAGCGACCACGACACCAGCTATTTTAAGCGACTCAAGCAGCTCGATGTGAACAACAAGGTGATTTTCACTGGATTCACACAAGGCGAGGACTTGCGCCAGCTCTACAGTCATGCGCGCCTCTATGTGCTCTCGTCGGTCAACGAGGGCTTCCCGCTCGTGCTACTCGAGGCCATGAGCTACAAGCTGCCGCTGGTGGTGAGCGACATCCCTGCCACCCACCTGATTGAGCTACCCTGCGACAACTATGTGGAGGTTGCCAATAGCGACGCACTCGCCACAGGCATCAGCAATGCCCTGAAAAAGGACTTTGAACTGCAACATTACGACCTTAGCAACTACAACTGGAACAAGATTGCCCAGCAAACCCTTGAGGTGTATAAGCAGGTGCTGGAAAAATAGATTAGATTGTTATAATTCTCATTAACACTGCTTTTTTATGGAAAAAACTAGTCGCTTACTGCTAGCATTAGTGGCACTTATTGGGTTCAGTGCAGGTGTTCATGCCCTCGAGTTCATGGCGGGAGAGTACTACTTCGACAACAGCAAGCTTCACTTCAACAATGTGAAGATGGTGCTGGGCAACGACACCATCACACACATCTATGAAATGCTTCCCTATGAGCAACACCCAAGCTGGTTGCGAGCAGTCGTGACTGATGACATAAACGACCTGAACGGGTTCTGCTTCATCGATAGTGGCAAGGAGTCAGGAACCTATAATCAAGGTTTGCAAGATTTTCTTAATGAGTGCGACAGCACCCAAGTGGGGTTTCGACACACTAAAGTGAGAGAGAGCATTAGCACCCGTCCATCAAGAATTGTGGATTGGGTGTTCTGTCCATTGAACGATGCCCCCCACAGCGATGGATATTGGCGACCTAAAGACAGTTATAGTGTAGAGCCATCACGCACAATACCACTCATCTTCATTAACACACAGGACTCGGCGCCCATTGTCACCAAAGACTATTATATCAACGGGAAACTCTGGATTGATAATTGCAACACAGCCGGATTTGAATCTCTTGCTAGTGAAGGCGCCCCTTTAGACATTGAAATAAAAGGTCGTGGCAATGTCACATGGCTTGCATTCTATAAAAAACCATATAAAATAAAGTTCTCTGGGAAAGTGTCACCGCTTGGATTAGATCGAAGCAAGCATTTTATTTTAGTGCCGAGGGCACAAGACTACGACGGGTATGTTCGCAACACCACAGGATTTGAGCTTAGCCGATTGCTCGAAATGAGTTACACAACCTCAGAAGTCCCTGTCGAACTGGTTCTTAACGGAGAGTATCAAGGTTTATATTTCTTTGGTGAGAACATTAGAGTGGAGAGTGGAAGGGTTGAAATAATTGAACAAAATGAGTATGAAACCGACCCTTATCTCATAACAGGTGGATGGTTATTAGAGAATAGAGGCTATGAGAACCCTATTCACCAGCAATTTGAGAACAATGACCCCACTAAAAATCATTATGCTTTTGAATCAAAATCGCCAGAACATTACTCTCAAGAGCAACAGAATTATATCTCAACTTTTATAAGCCAAGCCGACAGTTGTATCTTTGTAGATGATAAGACCGACACTGGGTGGGAACAATATCTTGATATAAGCTCCATAGCTAAATTCTACGTCATTCAAGAAGTGCTTGAGAATGTAGAAGCTTTTACCGCCAGCCTTTTTATGTACAAGGACATAGGAGAGAACGAGAAGTTTCATTTTGGACCCGTATGGGATTTTGATAGCAGTTATTTCAACTCCAAGCTTGTTCAGCACACCACTGCCGACAATTTTATTTTCAATTACGACACTGGATTTGCTGCTATGTGGATTGAAGAGCTATGCAAGTTCCCGCATTTCCAGCAAGAGATAAAAAAAGTTTGGAAACAATTTAAAAACACAAAATGCCTTGAGAAATTGGTAACTCACATTTTTGAGTTCAAGAATTTCTTTAAAACCGCGCAAGTAAAAGATTTACAACGCTGGCCTACTTACGCAAGCTCACATATGCCAGAAGATACTGAAATGTATATCCAACGATTGACTGAAAAGGTGGCGTGGCTTGATGAGCAGTGGAGCGTGCCCGTGGGCGACGTGAACTGCGACGGGCATGTTAACAGTGTTGATGTCACTGTGCTTTACAGCTACTTGCTGGGCGATGATGATAGCAGCAGCTATAGGTACACTTGTGATGTTGACGGTGATGGGCACATCAGCTCGGTCGACATCACGGCGATTTACAATATTCTCTTAAATGGGTTTCCACCGTTGCCCCACCACCACTAAGGTGGTCACTCCTTTTCCTGGGCGGGCTCGCTGGCGTTGACCTTGAGGGTGATGAGCTCGAGGCGGGCACCGCTTTTCTTGGTGATTGTGACGGTGTAGTTGTCGATGGTGTGCTGCTCACCCTGGTTGGGAATCATCTCAAGTCGATTAACGATATAGCCTGCTATGGTTTGGTAGTCATCACTCTCGGGCAGGTCGAGGTCGAACTGCTCATTGATGCGGCTAATCTCCATGCGTCCTGAGAACTCGTAGGTGTCGCTGGCCGTCTTGCGTGCCACTAGCTTGCGACGGTCGTGCTCGTCCTCGATGTCGCCAAATATTTCCTCGACGAGGTCCTCAAGGGTGACCATTCCTGCTGTGCCACCAAACTCGTCGACCACGATGGCCATGCTTTTCTTTTCCTTGAGCAGATTCTGCATCATTTTCTTGGCAAGCATTGTCTCGGGCGCAATGATCACTGGCTTTATCTGGTCTTTCCAGTTCACGTCGGCAGGCTTGAACATCTCACTCACCTGGATGAATCCCAGCACATTGTCGATGTCGTCGTGGTAGACCACCAGTTTCGACAGCCCTGAGCGTGTGAACAGGGCGCTGAGCTCCTCGCGGCTTGTGTCGGCGATGTCCACTCCCACTATCTCGTTGCGAGGAATCATGCAGTCGCGCAGGCGTGTGTCGCTGAAGTCGAGCGCGTTCTCAAAGAGCTTAACCTCGCGCTCCACCTCGCGGTTCTCGTCCTCGCTCTTGTCGATGGTTTCTTGCAGGTAGTCGTCGAGCTCACCCACCGAGATGAGTCGGATCTCGTCCTTCTCGTTCTTGATGCCAAAGAGGCGCATGAGCACCGTGGAGAGCCACGATGTGAACTTCGAGATGGGATAAAGAACAAGGTAAAGCAAGAGCAGTGGCACGGCAAAGATGCGCAACGACTTGTTAGGATTGATGCGGAACACCGTCTTGGGCAGGAACTCGCTCATGATGAGCACAATCATCGTTGAGATGATGGTCTGCACGAGCAACACCATGGCGTCGTTATTTCCCAGCCACTTTGTGAGAGGTTCTTGCAGGAGCCATGCGATGCCAATACCGTAGACCACATTGACAATGTTGTTGCCAACCAGCATGGTTGAGATAAAGGTCTCGCGATGAGCATAGAAGATGTTGAGAATCTGGCTCACGAGACCTCCCTTCTTGATGTCGATTTCGGTTCTTACCTTATTGGATGAGACGAAGGCGATTTCCATGCCCGAGAAGAATCCCGAGAACACGAGTGCCCCGATTGTGAGGATGAGATATGGAATAAATGGCTCCACTATAAGACAATTAGTTTTTAGTTATTATTTTTTAGGTGAGAGAAATAGGAGTTATAAGAATTATAGGAGTTATAATAGGAATTATAATTTGTGAGACAATAAACTCTCAACTCCTACTCTTAACTCTCACTCTTAACTATGAACTCTCTCAAAAGGATGGGAATCGGGTGTCGCTCACTGGCACCATTGCCTGGACTTTGCGCACGGTGTACTTGCTCATGCGGTCGTCGCTCTCATAGCCATAGCCCTCGAGCACTTTCTCCTGAGCCTGCACCCTGATGAATGAGTCGCTGTAATATTTATTGGCCTTGCGGTCCCAGTACATTTGGTTGGTCTCAATCTTGTTGCCGCCAGCGTTGGTGATAATGACCTGGCTGTTGAGGCTCCAGAGTGCCTTTTCCTCGTCGTAGTAGGCCGAGTCGCATGTGATTTCGCCACCGGTGTTGTCGTGGATTGTGACATTTCCCACCAGGTTGAGCAAGCGCTGGTTGCGGTCGTAGTGAGCCGAGTCGCATTTCATCGACATCTTCACCTTGAATCCCGAAGCTCTGTCAAGCTCCTCGGCAATGAGCCCATGTGGGAACTCCCAGTGTGGTGCCACCTGGTTCTCATAGGCGAGCCAGGTCTTGGTGGTGATGCGATAGCGAGTCTCGCCTGAGTCGCTGAGGATGGTCTGCACATTGTACGACACCATAGTTGGCATTTTGGCAAGGTCTACTGCCGAGCCAGCACTGGTGGTGCCGATGTCGTCCTTGCATCCTGTAGCAATCAGGACTAATAACAATATTGCTATGACGAAATAGTATCGACTTTGCTTCATCGTGGTGATACTGTGCCTTACACAGTCTTATTTCAGTTTCACAAGATGTGAACTTGCACAGAGAGGGAGATTATCTAATCTTATTTTTCCAGAACCACATCTCGTTGAAGTTGACGCTCAAGGTGATGTTGAGGTAGTCCTCCTTAATCAGATTGGTGGGAGCGGTGTAGCGGTGCTTCCACTCGATGCCGAGGTTCACAAGCGTCTTGTTGCCGGCAAGTGCTGGGAATGAGAAACCAATGCCCACGCCGTAGTCGCGCACGTCGTTGCCGTTAACTGTCATGTAGTCGTTGTTGTAATAGCCACCCATGCGGTAGGTCATGCGCTTGAGGTAGCTGCCTCGTGGGTTGGGAGTGTAGCTCAAGCCAGCTGCGATTTTCCAGCGGTCGTTCCACTTGGTGTCGGGCAGCTCAAAGTAGTTGATGGGAGTGTATTTAGCCTTTGACCACTGCTGGTAGGTGTAATCGACCTCGGCCGTGAAGCGGTTGTCGTAGTTGTAGCTAATACCAGCGCCAAACGAGTGTGGCAGCTCATAGTTTCCCTTCAATGGCATGGAGGCCACTGTGTCGACCTTCTTGTCTTGATTCACATCGGCAATTGTGCCCCAGGCGGTGCCATGCATCGCCTTCTTGGGCGAATAGGTGAGACCGAGCACGATGCGGCTCTTGCGAGCGATGTTGAAGCCATACTGCAAACCGAGCTTTATGTTCCAGTCGCGCACCTCGAGGTTGCGTGTAAACTGCGACGTGCTCACTGCCTCGACTGTTGTGGTGTTAGTGGTCGTGCCAAAGAGATAGGAGAAGTTGGCACCTATCGAGAGCCCCTTGAATGGCTGATAACCCACTCCAGCAAAGAGCTCGCTCAAGCCTCCGGTGCCAATGCGCCTATCGGTGCCGTTGTCGATGTCGCCGCCAAAGCTGTAACCCACACTCGAGAATGGCACAACGCCAATGGCTCCACCCAGGTTCTTAGCCAGCCTGAACTGCATGGTGATGTAGTCGAGGCCACCGCCCAGGTTGTAGCCATGCTTGCCGTTCTCTTTAGACCAGCTGTTGGTGACGTCGATGCCCATGTCGAGCAGGAAGGTTAGAGAGTCAACACCCCAGTAGCTGGCTGGGTTCATGACGTTGATTTGGCGGCCATTCTGCATGGCGTAGCCCACGCCACCCATCGATCGCTGGATGCCAGTGGCATTGTCGCTGAGCAGTCCGTAGCCGAGCTTGGAATAGGGCGATGTCGACATCTGTGCCGATGCCACGAGTGAGCACCCGGCAAGAATGATTGTGGCGATTATAATGTGCTTGAAATTCTTCATCACGGTTTTATCATTTTTTACAAGGTGCAAAATTAGTAAAATGAATTTACTTTTATATAATTACTAAATAGTTTTTAGTTATTGGTTAGCAGTTTTTTATTTTTTTAGTAATTTATTTGTCATGCAACTTGGAGAGCATCATTGTGGCATAGATTTGAAGCACGGCACCAGCCAGCAGAAAAGCCACCCAGCTCCTCTGCATCGCGTCGTCGTGGACAAAGAGGCATGCCGCCGACACGCAATACATTATCGCCGACCACACGTTCATGCGGCTCAATCTGCGCTCACGCAGGCCTTGAGCCGGTACAGGACTGAGCACCTGGCACACCAGTGTGACAACTGCTCCTGCAGCAAATGCCCATCTGAGCCATTCCCACTTCACTCCCACAATGGGCAAGAAAGCCGCAACCAGGAGCACCAGCATGGCCAAGCACAGCATGGCATTGATTACTTTAGGATTCACTTTGTTATTCAACTTGCTCATGCTTTCTAACTGTCAAGGGATATCGGTTTTAAACACTTCTTCGTTAGCTCGCTTCATGTTGTACTGCTCGCGTGCAATCTTCTCTAGCGTTTCCTTGTCGGTGTTAAGCTCGCGGGTCTTGCGCACGTAGTATTGCGCCGAGTCCTCTTGAGCCTTGATTTCGGCCTTGAGGCGGTCGATTTCCTGCTGCTGCTCAGCAATCATCAGGTAGTTGTTGTCGCCAAAGAACAGCAGCATCACAATGAATGCGATAAAAATCACAAATGGGATGCTCAGCCACAGCGGAATCCAACGCGGGCGCTTCAATTTTTTCAATTTCATAGTGGTGATAGTCTACTCGTTTTTATTTCAAGATGCGAAGTTAATCAATTCATTTAAATTTATCAAGTGGTGATGAGTAATCTTTAACAATTATTCAAGGAAGTGGTGCGTCGTCGGTCAGCAAGCCAGGTCGCAAGCGCTTGGTGCGCTCGAGCGCCTGCTGCATTTTCCACTCCTCAATCTTAGCGAAGTTGCCACTGAGCAGCACTTCGGGCACCTTCCATCCGTTGAACTCGGCGGGACGGGTGTAGACCGGAGCCTCGAGCAGGTTGTCCTGGAAGGAGTCGTTAAGAGCGCTCTGCTCATCGCCTATGGCGCCTGGAATAAGTCGAATCACCGCGTCGGCAATCACTGCCGCTGGCAGCTCGCCACCAGTGAGCACGTAGTCGCCTATCGAGATCTCGCGCGTGACGAGGTGCTCGCGAATGCGGTAGTCCACTCCCTTGTAGTGGCCGCACAGGATAATCAGGTTCTGGCACAGCGACAGCTCGTTGGCAACAGGCTGGCTCAGCAACTCGCCGTCGGGCGAGGTGAAAATGATCTCGTCGTAGTGGCGCTCGCTCTTCAAGTGCTCAATGCAGCGATACACTGGCTCCACCTGCATCACCATTCCAGCCTCGCCGCTGAATGGGTAGTCATCGACCTTGCGGTGCTTGCGCAGCGACCAGTCGCGCAGGTTGTGGATGTGAATCTCCACCAGCCCCTTGTCCTGTGCCCGCTGCACGATGCTGCAGTGCAATGGCGACTCGAGGGCCTCGGGCATTACTGTGAGAATGTCAATTCGCATGATGTTGAGTTTGTGAGTTGTCTGTTTAGAGTGTGGAGGGGGGGAGTTTTTGTGAGTGTGCAAAGTTACACAGAATATTTGGATTTAGGATTTTATTTACCGCATTTTTAGATAAAATACTCTCACTCGAAAAAACTTTGAGCAAACTCAGTTTTTTTTGTCTCGCTATGGACCCCATTTTTAGATAAAATTGCACTAACTTTGCACCAAGTTTTTAACCTGAGAGAGAACGAGAGGATAATGAATCAAGTGAAAGAGAGAACAAGCATCATGGCCGTGATGCGCCTCATGGTGAAGAGATGCGCCAGATGGCTGATGATGCCAGTGGCTGCTGAGCTTAACTTCTTTCTCGCCATGTGGCTCATCAATGGCAGCGTGACGCTGGGCTACATTGCTGGGTGCTTCGTCTTTGACGACAACAACCCATGGCATGCACTCCACTGCCTGGCACTGAACACTGCTGTGGCCTATGCCCTCACGCTCACGCTGCACCTGCTCAAGAAGCGCTGGGCACGCATCACATTCAAGACTCTGTGCTACAGCGTGCTATTAACACTTGAGGCCGTGTATATCTTCCTGATGCTCAACTTTGACATGCCACTGGGTCCCAGAGTGCTGGTGCTGCTTGCCGAGACTAACCACAAGGAGACCTCGGAGTTCATAGGCACCTATTTCCTCACATCGAAAAGCTTGTGGGCCTATGTCATCGTCGTTGCCATCATTGCCACAGTAGCGCTGCTTGAGTGGAAGCGCAAGGCATTTAACACGCTTGCCAGTACCAAAGTCGCCAAGTGGGCTATCACGCTCATGGTGCTGCCGCTCATGCTGTGGGGGGCTTATCAGTCGCACAATTACGTTACACTTGCCATGTGCAAGCACTCCAAGCAGCTGAACCAGTGGGTACAGAACTTTGGCATCGACGCGCTCGACCACTTGAGCACATCGTTCTACTCGGCATGCTACGTGAGAGTGAGCGATGCCGACCTCGATCAGGCCGTGACCGTGGCACACGCGGTCGCTCGCAGCAGTGCCTCAACAAGCGAACCCGACTCGCTCAACGTGGTGATGGTGCTCGGCGAGAGCTACATCAAGAGCCATGCCGGAATCTACGGATATGAGCTCAACACCACACCCTACCTGACCCAGGAGCAGCGGCGCGGCAACCTTGTGGTGTTTACCGACATGGTGACGCCCTACAACGCCACCTCGCAGGTGCAGAAGAATTTCTTCTCACTCAACGACCTGAGTGCTGGCGAGATGTGGTATGAGAAGCCCATCTTCCCCACCGTGTTCAAGCGGGCGGGGTTTAATGTTTACTTTTGGGACAATCAGCGCAACTATGCCAAGACCGAGATGTTCACCATCACGGTTAATGCCTTCATCTACAACGATGAGATAGCCCGCTTGAGCTACGATGAGACATCGAAGATAGGTCTGCTCTACGACTACAACATGGTTAAGGACTTCGAGACCAAGAGCAGTGTCAAGCCTGCCAAGCACAATCTCTTCATTTTCCACCTGATGGGACAGCATGTTCACCCCGTGGGGCGCTACCCAAAGAAGAAGGGATTTGACCACTTCACAGCCGACTCGATTAAGCGCACCGACAAGTTCCTGAACAAGGACAAGCGCACCTACATAGCCCAATATGACAACGCCACGCTCTACAACGACGCCGTGATTGCTCACATCATCGACCTGTGGCGACACAAGAACACTGTGATTCTCTATTTTGCCGACCATGGCGATGAGGCCTACGACTACCGCGACCACTGCGGGCGTGGCAACGTGACCGTGCCCAATGCGCAACTGCTGCATTGCCAGAATGATGTTCCACTGATGGTGTGGGCCAGCGACTACTACATCGCTCACCACCCACAACTGATTGAGCAACTGAGAAATGCTGCCTCGCGACCAGGCATGGTTCACGATGCAGCCCACTTGCTGCTGCGACTTGCAGGCATCAACACACGTTACTACCTGCCGCAGCGCGACATCTCAAGCCCGCACTACAAGCCAATGCCCCGCATCGTGTACGACCGATACGATTACGACAAAATAGTTAAGAAGAATATCGTGCAGCCCGCCAAGAACTGACTAGTCCGAGCTGACTGTCTGAGCTAACTGTCCCACCTGACAGCCCTACTTGATTGTCAGACTTGTCTGACTATAGTCTGACCAGTCTGACATCTGATCTCAGGCTTCTGCCTCCCTACAAGTACTTGTCGCCAAAGTGGGTTTTCGCCTCGTTGACGTAGTTCTTGATCTTTTGCTCATCGTTTTTGGGCACAATGAGCAAAGCATCGGGGGTGTCGGCCACGATATATCCATTAAGCCCCGATACCACCACCAGCTTGTCGCTCTGAGCAGCAATCACATTGTTGTTGCTCTCAAATGCCAGCACGCGGGTGTTGGGGGTGACATTGCCGTCGCGGTTCTTAGGCGAGTTGTCGTAGACTGAGCCCCATGTGCCCAGGTCGCTCCACCCAAAGTCGACTTTCTCGACAAAGACATCGTAGGCCTTCTCAAGCACTGCATAGTCAATCGAAATGTTAGGGCAGTCGCTATAATGCTGATTGATGAACTCCTGCTCCTGAGGTGTGCCAAAAAACATGTTGGCATGGTCGAAGACGTCGGCAATCTCAGGCGCATGGCTGCGCATGGCACCGATGATAGTATCGACATGCCAGAAGAACATCCCTGAGTTCCAGAAGAACTCGCCGCTCTCAAGAAACAAGTTGGCAAGTTCCTTGCTGGGCTTCTCGGTAAATGTTTTCACTGTCGAGAAATAGTCGTCGAGACGGTCACCTTCCTGAATGTAGCCATAGCCCGTCTCGGGACGGTTGGGCTTAACTCCAAAGGTTAGTATTGCACGTGACCTATCAATGAAATCGTAGGCTCTGATCACGCTCTCCACAAAGTCCTTGTGCTTGAGAATGAGGTGGTCGCTTGGAGCCACCATTATCTTGGCGTTAGGGTTGAGCGCCTTGATGTGCCAGGCAGCCCACGCGATGCATGGCGCCGTGTTGCGCATCACTGGCTCAAGCAGCACCTGCCCAGGCTCGATGCCGGGCAACTGCTCATGCACTATGCCGGCATATTGCTCATTGGTGAGTATTATGATGTTCTGCATTGGCAGGATGCCTTCAAGCCTATCGATGGTGAGCTGAAGCAGGCTGCGCCCAGTGCCAAGGAAATCAATAAACTGTTTAGGCATAGCCTTGCGGCTGTAGGGCCAAAAACGGCTACCTATGCCACCACACATGATAACACAATAACGATTTTGATCCATATCTTCAGTTTTTCAAGAAAAAGTTAGTCTATTTATAAAACCCCTCAACCACATTATTTATTGTGTGAGCCATGCCATAAAAAATGCCATTATCACTCAATTTTCATTTCACACGCTCTCGCACCAGCAATAACTAATAGTAAGCGAGAAATAAAATAGGTATTTTTATACAGAGCTCTTGTACTTTTAATAATTATCACTATATTTGCACACCGTTATAATATTCTTAAAAAATAACCAAACATCATTTCAAAACAATGAAAAAATTATTAATCTTGATGCTTCTGGGCACTGCTGCCATAGCACACGCCGACGACTACGTGCGTGTGGTGGCTGGAGGAGCCGAGAAGGATTACCACACTCAGAATGTGGCGAAAATCGAGTTTGCCGCCGATGGGATTAATGTCATCAGAACCAACGACACTGGCGACACCTATCTCTTTAGCGACGGAGTGGAGAAAATCATGTTCCACCCCGAGAACCCCAGTGCTATCACTACCGTAAAGAATGCCGACGAGGCGATGACCCTCTTTGTGGCTCGCGATGGCAGCTACATTAGCGTGCGAGGCTGGAAGGGCGACAAGGCTGCAGTGAGCATCTATGCCCTCAATGGCCAGCAAGTGCTTGCCAACAGCAACTGGAATGGCGGCGACATCAACGTGTCGGGGCTGGCACCTGGCATCTACCTGATAAAGGTGGGCAACAAGAGCGCCAAATTCCGCAAATAAATTTATTATCAATCACAACTAAAACACAAGAAAAAAATGAAAAAAATTATACTTTCGGCCATCGCACTGATGGTAGCAACCGTGACAATGGCACAAAACCGCCCCGTGTATCTGCACATGAAGTCGGGCGAGGTTAAAGAGTTTGAATATAACGATGTGGACTACATCGACTTTGGCGAGGAAGTGACCTACGACCTGGAGTTTGAGGCCACCTCAACCTATTGCGCCTACTTTGGCGGCAACGACTACTCGCTCAGCTTGAGTGATGCTCCCATGAGCGACACAGGCTTCCCCACTCAGGCAGGCCAGAACCTGGTGCGCGTTTACATTGTGGCACCTGCATCGGCCGACAGCAACAACCCACGCCTTGAGGGTGGCCGCTATGCGCTGAGCCCCGACTATGCACTGGGCAACATCTATAACTCAAGCAGCTACACCTTCCTGTTCCAAAACATTGAGATGCAGGATGGCAGCCCCTACGGATGGACTATCGAGATGGAGTCGGGCGCGCTCAACATTGAGTATGACGCTGCTGGCAATGCCAACCTCGTGTTCCGTGGCAAGATGCACGACTACGGCGAGGGCTATGAGTCGCTCCCCAAGAACATTAAGGTGACCTTCAAGGGCGACATCAACTACGACAACCAAGACCCAAGCTCTTACCAAACCCTTACTCAGGATGTGACAATGGTTCCAACAGGCCTCTCGGGCGGCTACAGCAACTCTCCAGGCTACTATGGCAACTACAGCCTCACTTATTACAACGTGACCCTTGATGCCGAAGGCTACATCACCAGCGCTGGCGAGCTCTTGAACTTCGAGATTCTCACTTCCGAAAGCACTACCATGGACATCGCCAACCAGCTTCCTGGCGACTACACCATCACCGACGCAATGAATGGTCCCTGGGCTGCTGGCAACTTCCTCGACGGCCAGCTCTATCCAGGCTACAACTTCCCCATGGGCACCTACTACACCGTTTACGGTGAAGGCGGCAGCGAGACTCGCCTCAAGGGCTTCGTTAAGGATGGTACCGTTCACGTTGACGTTGCCGATGGCAACGTGACCCTGCAGGCCAACCTCATTGCCGAGGGTGGCCACACCATCACAATGAACTACACCGCTCCCGAGAGCAGCATCGTTCCTCGCAACTATGCTCCTGGCAAGACTCAGGCCAGCAGCAGTCTGCGCGGCGCATTCCCCACAATCAAGAAAAGCGTGCAGCAGACCAATGTCATCAAGCTCATCAAGAAGTAATTACCACAAGTAATCACTCACTATAGCTCACTAAGAAGGCCCGCCACATGGCGAGCCTTCTTTATTATCATGAAAAAGCCCTGATTGAGCTTCCTATTTCACCCACTTGAGCACCTCCTTGAATGAGCGCTTCTTGCCGTAGAGCAGGATGCCAGTGCGATAGATTCGGGCCGAAATCCAGATGCAAAGCAATGCTGTGCCATAGAGCAACACGATGCTGAGCAGCAACTGCCACCAGGGCACGTCGAACGGCAGGCGCACCATCATCACAATGGGCGAGGTGAAGGGGATTATCGAGCACCACTCGGCCATGGGGCCGCCAGGATTGTCGATGCATGCAATGCCAGCATAGAGTGCAATAACCATGATGAGAATGATTGGCAAGGTGAACTGCGAACTGTCGCTTGCTTGGTCAACAGCCGAGCCAAAGCCAGCGAATAGCGACGCATAAAGCAGGTAGCCACCAATGAAATAGATAACGAAGTTGCCCAGCAGCGAGAACCAGTTGATGCTTGCGATAGCAGTGGTAATCTCGCTCAATGTGCTCACCTCGGCGCCGCTGGGCAGATTCATGCCTGCCGTCACGGCCTCGGGGTTGGCCGCCATCGATGTGCCGCCCACCAGGCCAAGAAGTGCCGCCCCAATGCTCAGCAGCACCACCCAGATGGCAAACTGTGTGAGACCCACAAGACCCACGCCAATTATCTTGCCCATCATCAATTCCATGGGCTTACAACTGCTCACAATCACCTCGACGATGCGGTTAGTTTTCTCCTCGACCACACTATTCATGATCATTGCGCCATAGGAGAGCACAAAGGTATAGGTCAGGAAAGCGAGAATCATTCCTATCACCGATGCCATTCCAGCGCTCTGCTCCTGCTCATCGCCTTGCTCATCCCACTTGATGTTCTTGACCTGAGTGTTGACCTGTGCCTGCTCCATCTTGGTGAACAAGTCGGGGTCGCCCATAGCCGCAATCTTGGCTCGTTGCAGCGTGTCGTCGAGGCAACGCGAGAGGTAACTCAAGGTATTGTGGCCCAGCGTCTTCTCGCTATATAGGTTAACCTGCTGGCTCTCCTCCACTCCACTGGGAATCACCATCACAGCGTCGATGCTCTCGTCGGCAGCTATGTAGAAGTCGTGCGGATTGTCAACTTTTTGTCCCGAGAGCCTGATAAATCGATAGTTGTCGTTATCCTTGAGCGCACCTGAATATCGTCCTGTCTCATCGATGACAGCAATGCGCGTGACAGAGGTGTCGGCAGTGCTGTTGATATAGGACAGCAACACTGGTATGCAACCCACAATCAATATCAGGAACGGAATGAGAATTGTCATGACGATGAACGATTTCTTGCCCACCAGCGTCATGTACTCATGATGTATTATCAATTTTAATTTATTCATGTTTTGATGATTTATGGTGTATATTGTGTTGAGAACTGAACCCTAAGCCATCACTGCTTCACCGTTTCAATAAAAATCTCGTTCATGCTGGGCAGTTGCTCAGTGATTCCCGTGAGTGTGTAATTATCGTTGAGCCAAGCGATAGCGTCGCGCAACATCACGCCATCATCAAGCTTTATCACCGTGCCTTGTTTCAGTGCATCGGGCACGACTTTAAAAAGTCCGTCCTTAGCCTCAACCTTCTTGCCTCCTGCCACGTCAACCACAAATAGGTTCTTCTTGTGGCTCTGCTTGATATCGTCAACACGCCCCTCGAGTACCACTCGCGAGTGGTTGATGAGGGTGATTTGCTCGCATATCTCCTCCACGCTGGCCATGTTGTGGGTCGAGAACAGGATGGTAGCGCCCTCGTCGCGCAACAGCATGATTTCGCGCTTGAGCTGCTCGGCATTCACTGGGTCGAAACCCGAGAACGGCTCATCAAAGATGAGCAACTGCGGCCGGTGAATCACTGTGGTGATGAACTGCACCTTCTGCTGCATGCCTTTCGAGAGCTCCTCCACCTTGCGGCCCTTCCACTCGGTGAGATTGAATCGCTCAAGCCATTTCTCCATCTCGGCAACGGCAATCTTCTTGGGCATACCCTTGAGCCGCGCCAGGTAGACTATCTCGTCGGCAACCTTGATTTTCTTGTAAAGCCCACGCTCCTCGGGCAGGTAGCCAATGTTGGCAATATCCTTCTGCTCCATCTCGCGGCCATTGATAAAGACGCTACCGCTGTCGGCGCGAGTAATCCTGTTGATGATGCGAATGAGCGACGTCTTGCCCGCCCCATTGGGGCCCAGCAGACCATAGATGCACCCTTGCGGCACATGCAGGTCAACGTGGTCGAGCGCCAAGTGCCCGTCATACTGCTTCACAACACTGTTTACGTCGATAAAATTCATATTGATTTATTGTAAATATTTGCACAAATATAGTCATTTTTAGGCTACAGCTGCAATAACTTATAATTTTTTAGTACTTTTGCACTCACATTAAGAATGTTTACTTTCACGTTTTTCA
The DNA here is from genome assembly GCA_002353285.1 of Porphyromonadaceae bacterium UBA2751. Classification (GTDB taxonomy): domain Bacteria; phylum Bacteroidota; class Bacteroidia; order Bacteroidales; family Muribaculaceae; genus Sodaliphilus. Next base: position 61,014 of record DEJJ01000002.1, read on the forward strand.
TAGGACTGATGTCGCAGCTGTGCTATGGTGCACGGCAACTGGTGCAGTGGGTCATGACTGAGCGGCTCAAACGAGTGGTATCGCCCACTGGCTACTGGGCGTTCAGCCTGGCAGGTTGCTGCTTCATGCTGTGGTACGGCTGGCTGCGTGAAGATATCGTCATCCTGATTGGGCAGATACTCTCGTTCTACGTCTACGTGCTCAACCTCGACTACAAGGGCGCTTGGCGGCGCATTCCACTACCCATCAGGATTGTTTTCTACTGCATTCCTGTGGCAGCGCTCATCGCCACCGCCATGAATGCTCCCCACCTGGTCGACCGCTTCGTTCACAACCCTCACATCCCGCTGGGCCTGATGATTTACGGCACCTGTGCACAGCTCGTGTTCCTGTCGCGCTACGCTTATCAGGTGGTCTACTCCATGCGCCGTCACGAGTCGTGCCTGCCGCCCGTGTTCTGGTTCATCAGCGTGGTGGGCGCGTCGCTCACGCTCGTCTATGGCATCATCCGCCACGACCCCATCCTCATGCTCGGCCAGAGCATCTCAATCATCATCTTTGCTCGCAACCTCTACGTCGGGTGGAAGTACTCAATAAATCGGGATCAGGCTGAGAAAAGCCGCATCAAAAAGTGAGAATGTGGTAGATTTTCGAGCATATAATTGGAAATTCAAAATAAAAGCTTTATCTTTGCCGATTAAAAGTGCTTATTTTTAAGATATAATGAAAGTAAAAATACATAGGGAAGGACAAAACATCATCTTCGTGTTGTTGCTTATATTGCTGGCAATCAACATACCCGCCTATCTATTTATCGAGCTCAAGTGGATACCTATCGTGATGATAGTGGTTAGCGCGATAACCTTTGCTCTGGTGGTCAACTTCTTCAGGTTGCCCCAGCGGCATTTCAAGGGCGACACCGACGGTGTTGTGGTATCGAGCGTCGACGGCAAGGTTGTCGCTCTCGAGGAAGTGTACGAAGGTGAATATCTTCACAAGAATGTGATTCAGTTATCGGTGTTCATGTCGGTCTTCAACGTGCATGCCAATTGGGTGCCACTCAAGGGCAAGGTAAAATATGTCAAGCATCATGCTGGACGATTCCTTGCAGCATGGCTACCCAAGTCGAGTACCGACAATGAGCGCTCGGCCATTGTGATAGAGAGCGAGAAGAACGGCGAGGACGTGCTTGTGAGGCAGATTGCTGGTGCCATTGCACGGCGCATCGTCACCTATGTCGAGGCCGACGATCAGGTCGACATCGACGACTTCATAGGCTTCATCAAGTTTGGTTCTCGTGTCGACATCTACCTGCCACTCGACAGTGAGATTCTTGTGAAACTTGGCGACACCACCACTGGCGGCATCACTCCAGTGGCTCGCCTCAAACCCCGCGACAACGCATGAAACTGCTCACAACGATAAAGAATAATATCCCCAACGCCATCACATGCCTCAACCTGCTGTGTGGATCGCTGGCTATCATTGTTGCCTTCAAGACCTTCGACACCATGCTGTGGGGGTTGCAGGGCTACCAGTGGGCGTTTGTGCTGATAGCGCTGGCTGCCGTTGCCGACTTTGCCGACGGCCTCGTGGCCCGACTGCTGCATGCAGTGTCGCCACTGGGTGCCGAGCTCGACTCGCTGAGCGACTGCGTGAGTTTTGGCCTGGCTCCAGCCATTATATTATATAATGTGATGGTTGCTGCCGGCTGTCCGTCGTGGATGTGCTATGCCACGATGCTGATACCGGTGTTTGGTGCCTTGCGCCTGGCCCGATTTAATGTCGACACCAACCAGACCACCACCTTCACTGGCTTGCCCATTCCCGCCAATGCCATCTTCTGGATAGGCTTCATCCACTATTATGCTGTTCACCACACCATTAGCCCATGGGTGGTGCTCGCTCTCATCGTGGTGATGTCGCTGCTCATGGTGTGCAACCTGCGCATGTTCTCACTCAAGATGCACGGTTTCAGCCTCAAGGAGAGCTACCGCCAGTGCGTGCTGCTCTTGGGAGCGATAACATTCCTGGCCCTTGCTGGGGTGGCTGGGCTTGCTTGCATCATCATTTTCTACGTTGTGCTGTCGCTCATTTTCAAGGAAAAGGAATAGGGCTTTACAGCGCATAGCATCAATTGGCACGGTTATTGCTATTACCAATACAAGAATTCACAACGCATTTTTTTATTTAATTTACACACATGTCTCTTTTTTGGATTATAATACTGCTGATATTGGTATGGATTGCCACGCCCATCATTAAGGTGTGGCGCAAGGTGCGCAAGTTCCAGAACGACTACATGCGCAATGCCCAGCAGCAAGGCAGCACTGGCCAGCGTCAAAGCTACAGCACTGAGCCACAAGAGGAAGAGATGTCGATGGCCGACCGCTACCGCAAGTACAGCGACTCGATGGCCGAGAATGTAGAGTTTGAGGAACTCGAGGGTCCAATGCAAGAACCCCAAAAACCCAGTCCTGACAATGGCCCCACCACTCGCTACCAGCAAGAAGCTGTGAGCGACGCCGAGTTCGAGGAAATCTAATCTTTTTATTTAACAGCCGGGGTGGGCGTGAAACGGCAAAAGTCTTTTGATTGGGTGGTTCTCGCTCTTACCTGAAGAAGCGGCCCACTACTGGCGCTTTCTTGAGCATCTCGCCCAAGTGCTCACGCTTGTAGATTAGGGCCACAAAGATGAGCATCATCGCAGTGCGATACACGACGTTGAGCCAAGTGTAGTCGAACTTAACCAACACGCATGCGGCATAGATGGCTGCTGCCACAGCGGTGTAGATGCCTATGTCCTTGAGGGGATAGTTGATGGGATAGTACTTTTGCCCAAAGATGTAGCTGAGCACCATCGAGATGCCATAGCCAGCAAAGCCTCCCCAGGCGCAAGCCATATAGCCATACTTGGGCACAAGCAGGATGTTGATGACGATGAGCACGGCACAGCCTATGCCCGAGAAGTAGGCACCCCAAATGGTCTTGTCGATGAGCTTGTACCAGAACGAGAGGTTGAAGTAGATGCCCATCATTATCTCGGCTGCCATGACAATGGGCACCACCTTGAGGCCTTCCCAATAGTCAGGAGCAATGATGTACTTGAGCACATCGATCCATGCCACCACCGCCAGGAATGCCAGCAGCGTGAAGATGATGAAATACTTCATTGCTGTGGCGTAGGTGTCCTTGTTGTCCTTGTCGCCGCTCTTGCCGAAGACGAATGGCTCGTAGGCATAGCGGAAGGCCTGCGTGATGAGCGCCATGATCATGGCAATCTTGCAAGCGGCGCCATAGATGCCCAGCTGCACGCGGCCATTGGGAGTTGGGTCGAGCTTGGGATATAGAATCTTGTCGGCCGTCTGGTTAAGGATGCCGGCGATGCCCAGCACGAGCAGCGGCCAGCTGTAGCTGAGCATGCGCTTAAGTAGCTTGCGGTCGAGCACATATTTCACGCCAGTGAGCTCTTTCCAGAAGAAGAAAGTGATTGTGCCCGTGCACACCAGGTTAAGATAGAAGGCATAGCCTGCTCCCACTGTGGGGTTGTAGATCGTGCCCACCACGTCGGGATAACTCTTGTAAAGTGCTGGCAACCACAGGAAGTAGAACAGGTTTAGGATGATGTTGAGCACAATGAAGAGCAACTTGAGAGAGGCAAACTTGATGGGGCGGTGCTTGTAGCGCAGATAGGCAAAAGGAATGGCCTGGAAGGCATCGAGCGCCACCACAATGGCCATCACGCCGATGTAGCTGGGATGGTCGGCATAGCCCATGGCAGGGGCTATCCATGGCAGGAAACCAAGCACTGCCGCCACAAAGGCCAGCGCCACCGTACCCACGGCAATGAGGGTGGTGGAATAGACAGTGGCAGGGTTCTCCTCGCTCTTATTGGCAAAGCGGAAGAAAGTGGTCTCCATGCCAAATGTGAGAATCACCAGCAGCAGCGCTACGTAGCCGTACACATTAGTAATCACTCCATAACCACCTGACGCGGCGCTCAGGCTCTGCGTGTAGAGCGGCACAAGCAGGTAGTTGAGAAACCTGCCCACGATGCTGCTGAAACCATAGATTACTGTATCTTTTGCTAACGACTTTAAATTTGCCATTTCTTCTTTAGCTTAATTTTTTTTGATAGGTGTTATAGGAATTATAGGAGATATAGGAATCACAAGAATCATATGGGGATGTGACCCACTCTCAACTCAAAACTCACAACTCACAACTCAAAACTCACAACTCAAAACTAAAACAGGCTTGCTTGCTCGCCAGGGTGCACTGGCCGGTCGAGCTTGAGATGGCTGAAGGCGTGGTCGGTGGCCACACGGCCACGAGGAGTGCGCTTGATGAAGCCCTCCTTGATGAGGAAAGGCTCATACACCTCCTCGATGGTGCCAGCGTCCTCGTTGAGAGCTGCTGCCAGGGTTGACAGGCCCACTGGCCCGCCGCCAAACTTCACGATGATGGTGCGCAACAGCTTGTGGTCAACCTCGTCAAGGCCGCAAGTGTCGATGTTGAGCGCCTCGAGGGCATAGCGAGCTATGTCGGTATCAATCTTGCCACTACCTTTCACCTGGGCAAAGTCGCGCACACGGCGCAGCAGCGAGTTGGCCACACGAGGCGTGCCGCGGCTGCGCAGGGCAATCTCGCGCGCAGCATCGTCGGTGATGGGCACTGCGAGCAGCCTTGCCGAGCGCTTGATGATGACCTCGAGCACGTCGTGGTTATAGTACTCCAAGTGGCAGTTGATGCCAAATCGGGCACGCAGTGGAGCTGTGAGCAAGCCGCTGCGAGTGGTGGCACCAATGAGGGTGAAAGGCGACAGCGTGAGCTGCACCGACCGTGCCCCAGGGCCCTTGTCAATCATGATGTCGATGCGGTAGTCCTCCATTGCCGAGTAGAGGTACTCCTCCACGATGGGACTCAAACGATGAATCTCATCGATGAAGAGCACATCATTCTCCTCGAGCGACGTGAGCAGGCCTGCCAGGTCGCCAGGCTTGTCGAGCACAGGGCCACTCGTGACCTTGAAGCCCACGCCCATCTCATTGGCAATGATGCTCGAGAGGGTGGTCTTGCCCAGGCCTGGAGGGCCATAGAAGAGTGTGTGGTCAAGAGCCTCGCCACGCTGGCGAGCTGCTGCCACAAACACCCTCAGGTTGCTGATAATGCCCTCTTGACCTGCAAAGTCGCTGAACCGCGCTGGCCGCAGCGCCTTCTCAAAGTCGCGGTCGGCCGTTGATCGTTCCTCCCTTATGTCGAATTCCTCATTCATGATACCCACATTATATTTGTTACAAACTGCAAAGTTAGTCAATACTTTTCACTTATCCCCCATTTACCTCCACATTTTTGCCCTTAACTTCACGATTACAACTCCATTGTAGAGTCAACAGTAGTTACTATCAATTTAAAAACTAAAATATCCTTTTTGCCATTTGTGTTTTTATTACTAATTTTGCAGCTCAATTAATCAAAGACTATAATTTGCAATGAAGAAAACATTATTTTTACTATTGACAATACTGATTTCTGGTGCGAGCCTTCAGGCGCAGTACAGGTCGCGACATGGCCAGGTCTATGGACCCCGTCATCCCCGCACCGAGCGTCATCATCCTCGCATGGAGCGCCATCACCGCATGGGGCAAGAGGCAGCACCTGTGGCACCTGAGTTCTTGAAGAAGGGCGACACCGTTGCCATCCTCTCGCCATCGAGCGTGCCCACCGACTTGAGCATCATCGACAAGGGCGCCGCTGCCATCAGGCAATGGGGATTCAACGTGGTGGAAGGCAAGCACGCCCGCAGCAACTACCACACCTACGCTGGCACCCCCGAGCAACGCGTTGCCGACATCATGTGGGCACTGCGCGACCCAAGCATCAAGGCCATCGTGTGCTCGCGTGGCGGCTATGGCTCGGCCAACTGCCTGAACCTGCTGCCCGTCGACACACTGCGCAAGTACCCCAAGTGGATTGTGGGCTACAGCGACATCACCGGCTTCCTGAGTGCCCAGGTGCGCGCTGGCAACATGGGAATCCATGGCAACATGTGCGGCTATCTGGCCAAGACTGGCGGTCAGGACCAGCTGAGCCTGTGGCTGCGCGACATGCTCATGGGCAAGATGCCACGATATGAAGTGCCTGGCAACAAGCTCAACAAGCCTGGCAAGGCGAGTGGCATCCTCATTGGCGGCAACATGTGCGTGTATGGCGACATTGCCGACACCCCATTCGACTTCCTCGACCGCGCGTTCATCGACGGTCGCGACATCATCCTCTTCATCGAGGAGGTGGAGGAGCCTTACTCGCGCATCGACCGCATGTTCCAGCACCTGATTCTGCGTGGAGCGATGGACAAGATAAAGGCACTGGTGGTGGGCCGCTTCGACGGCTGCAAGCCCTCGCGGGGCTACAGTTCAGTGTTTGAGTTCATCGATGAATATGCCAAGCCCTACAACATCCCCGTGTGCTACGACTTCCCCACTGGTCACGACGAGAGCTGGAACTATCCCCTCATTGAGGGCTGCCCCGTCACCCTCGACGTGGCTAAGGACAAAGTGACCCTTGAGTTTAACCTGCCAGAATAATCGATATGGACTTCTTGCAAGAATATCACCTGCTGGGCCTCATCATTGGACTGGGGACATTTCTCGTGATTGGTATTTTCCACCCCATCGTCATCAAGGCCGAGTACCACTTTGGCACCCGCTGCTGGTGGTGGTTCCTGCTGGCAGGCCTGGTGGCAATAGGCCTCACGCTGGTCGTCAACAATGTGCTTGCCTCGGCGCTGCTGGGAGTGACAGGCTTCTCATGCTTCTGGAGCATCCTCGAGGTGTTTCAGCAGCAGGAGCGCGTGCACAAGGGCTGGTTTCCACGCAACCCCAAGCGTCGCTACTACTGGGACGAGGATTAAAGCAATCGTTTGTTTAGGTTAAAAGTCTAAAAGCCTGGCAGCTCAATTTTGAGAATTCAAAGTAAATGACTAAATTTGCAATCGCATTCAAGAAAAACATATTTTTTTAATATAAATTCATTTAAGGAGAAAAACTATGAAAATTTCGAAAGTTCATGCAAGAGAGATTCTCGATTCTCGTGGCAACCCCACAGTTGAGGTTGAAGTAACCCTGGAAAATGGCGTTATGGGCCGTGCTTCGGTGCCCAGCGGCGCTTCAACAGGTGAGAACGAGGCCCTCGAACTTCGCGACGGCGACAAGAGCCGCTATCTGGGCAAGGGCGTCACCAAGGCCGTAAACAATGTTAACACCATCATCGCTCCTCACGTTGAGGGCATGTGCGTGTTTAATCAGCGCGCCATCGATGCTCGCATGCTCGAGCTCGACGGCACCAAGACCAAGAGCAAGCTCGGCGCCAACGCAGTGCTCGGCGTTTCGCTCGCCACTGCTCACGCAGCTGCCATTGCTCTGAACATGCCACTGTATCGCTACATTGGCGGCACTAACGCTTATGTTCTCCCCGTTCCCATGATGAACATCATCAACGGTGGTGCTCACAGCGATGCCCCAATCGCATTCCAGGAGTTCATGATTCGCCCCGTGGGTGCCAAGACCGAGAAGGAGGCCATCCGCATGGGTGCCGAGGTGTTCCACAACCTCGCCAAGCTGCTCAAGGCACGCGGCCTGAGCACTGCAGTGGGCGATGAGGGTGGCTTTGCTCCCGCCCTGAATGGCATCGAGGACGCTCTCGACAGCATCGTCGAGGCCATCAAGAAGGCTGGCTACGAGCCTGGCAAGGACGTGAAGATTGCTATGGACTGCGCAGCTAGCGAGTTTGCAGTAATCGAGGATGGCAAGTACTTCTACGACTACAAGCAGCTCAAGGACGGCAAGCAGAAGGATCCTAACGGCAAGAAGCTGAGCGACGACGAGCAAATCGACTACCTGGAGCAGCTCATCAACAAGTATCCTATCGACTCTATCGAGGACGGCCTCGACGAGAACGACTGGGAAGGCTGGGTGAAGCTCACCGAGCGCATTGGCGACCGCTGCCAGCTCGTGGGCGACGACCTCTTCGTCACCAACGTCGACTTCCTGCAGAAGGGCATCAAGATGGGTGCTGCCAACTCTATCCTTATCAAGGTGAACCAGATTGGCTCGCTCACCGAGACTCTCGACGCCATCGAGATGGCACACCGTCATGGCTACACCACAGTGACCTCGCACCGCAGCGGTGAGACCGAGGACACCACCATTGCCGACATCGCCGTGGCTACCAACAGTGGCCAAATCAAGACCGGTTCGCTGAGCCGCACCGACCGCATGGCCAAGTACAACCAGCTGCTGCGCATCGAGGAGCAACTGGGCGACAACGCCGCCTACGGCTACTGCAAGTTGAAATAATGCCAGCTTGAGCCGATGATTAACCAAAAGGGTTGAACACACACCACAGTGCTCAACCCTTTTCTCTCACTCTCCCCCCTAACTCTCACCTCTCACTCTCACTCTCACCTCTCCCCTAAAAAAGTATTTTCACAATTTTTATATAAAAAATCGCCGCCGAAACGGTATTTGTCTATAACTTTGCAGTTTGAATTGAAAATCAATTATTAATAACATAAATCAAATAAATGGATAAATTAAGTTACGCCCTGGGCTTGAGTATGGCCCAGAACTTCAAGGGTTCGGGAATCGCGAGCATCAATGCCGACGACTTTGCCGACGCCCTACGTGCTGTGTACGAAGACAAAGAGAAAAAGATGACCTACGACGAGGCCAAGAAGGTGGTGCAAGACTTCTTCACCGAGCTTGAGGCCAACGCTGGCGCCATGAACGAGGAACTTGGCAAGAAATTCCTGGAGCAGAACGCGCAGCAAGAGGGCGTTAAGGTCACCGAGAGCGGCCTGCAATATCTCATCCTCAAGGAGGGCAACGGCGTGAAGCCAGGCCCCAACGACGCCGTGACAGTGCACTACACTGGCCGCCTGATTGATGGCACAGTGTTTGACAGCTCGGTTGAGCGCGGCGAGCCCGCCACATTTGCCGTTGGACAGGTAATCCCCGGCTGGGTCGAGGGCCTTCAGCTGATGAGCGAGGGTGCAGCATGGCGCCTTTTCATCCCCTCCAACCTTGCCTATGGCCCCCACGGCACAGGCCCCATCCAGCCTAACAGCACGCTCATCTTCGACGTGCAGCTCATCAAGGTGAACAAGAACGAGAAATAAAACTCACACATCAAAATATTAAAACGAAAACACTTAATTATGAAAAAGTTATTTTCAATCATGATGGTTGCCCTCATGGTGGGCGCCTTCACAAGTTGCAACAACGGCGGCGCAAGCAAGGGCAATGCCGCAAGCAAGACCGAGGACTCTATCGCCACCGAGTTTGGTAAGCTCATTGGCCAGAACCTCAAGATGCAATTGACACAAGACCCACGCGCCGAGAAGGAAATCGACAAAGACGAACTCTTGCGCGGCATTGAGATGGTGCTCAACACCGACACCACCAAGCGCGGCAAGAGCTTCATGAACGGCCTGGCAGTGGCCCTGCAGATGATTTATCCTAGCATCGCACAGATGGAAGGCCAGGGCCTGAACATCGACCGCAAGGCTCTTATCAACGAGCTCAAGAAGAACTTCAAGAGCACCGACAGCCTCAACATGGAGAAGCTTCAGGCAATGCAAGCCAACCTCCAAGGCATGATGCAGCGTGCTACTCAAGCCAAGGGCGCTCAAAACGGCAAGGACGGCAAGAAGTACCTTGACGAGCAGATGAAGAAGGACAAAGGCTTCAAGAAAACTGCTTCGGGTATCGCCTACAAGGTGGTTAAGCCTGGCAAGGGTGCCAACTTCAACGACTCGGCCACTGTTGACGTGACCTACGTGGGCAAGCACATCGACGGCAAGGAGTTTGACAACTCGCAAGGCAAGCCCGTGCCCTTCAACCTCAAGATGACTGTTCCTGGCTTCCGCGAAATCCTCACTCTCATGAACGAGGGTGCTAAGGTTATCGCCATCATCCCAGGCGAACTGGCCTACGGTGAGCAGGGCAACCCACAGGGCGGCATTGGCCCCAACGAGACTCTCGTGTTTGAGATGACTGCAGTGGGCCTGCACAAGGAAGATCCTGCTCCAATGCAAGGTCGTCCCATGCCAGCTCCAGCTCCAAGACCTGCAAAATAATTTAAGGGTTTAATTCACACTATCACAGGAAATCTTCCTCTCCGCCCCACGATGCGGTGGGGAGGATTTCTTAATTTTTTCACCAATATCCTACTAACAACATTGCACACCAATATGAAAAAGTTATTTCTTGCAGCTCTGGCCATTGCTGGAGCCCTTACCATGAGTGCTCAAGAGCCTGACCTTGAGGCCATCGCCAAGATGAAAAACATCAAGGCCGACTCGCTGGCAATGATGCTGGGCAAGGTGTACGGCACTCAGGCTGCCATGAACCACACCACACCCGATGCCCGCAAGGCACTGATAAAGGCCTTTGATGAGACCATCAACGCCGAGAAACTAGATGAGCAATACAGCGAGGGTGCCTCGCTGGCCAACGAATTCTTCCGTGTGGCACAGGACATGAAAAAGCGCAACGGCATCGAAATGAAGTCGGGCTCCTTTGCACAAGCACTTCGCGACCGCTTTGCCGACACCACCATTCACATGGCTATGAACCAAGAGGTGCAGACCATCAACAACGAGGCCAAGAAACTCATTCAAGAGCTCACCGCCATGCATGCCGACACAACTGGCACCGTCGACAAGGCACTCGTCAATCTCAAGAGCGACTCACTAAGCCGCAACATGGGCCGCTTCTACGGCATGCAGATGCAAGCCATGATCAAGCAGAAGAAACTCACTGCCGAGCAACAAGCCAAGTTGCTCGAGGGCTTCAACAGCGCAATCAACGTGGATGAGTCGAACAAGCCTCTCATCGACGGCCGCATGCTGGGCAATGACTTCAATGGCCTGCAACAGAACATCAAGAGGCAGATGAGCCTCAACATCAAGAAGGACCTCTTCACAACTACTGTAATCAACATTCTTAATGACCCCAAGGTACCCACAGCCGATGAATTCAAGGCCATCGACACCGAAACTCAAGGCTACTTCCGCCAGGTTCAAGCCTTTGCTCAAGAGAATAGCCCCGAGGCTCTCACTAACCGAACCTTGGGTAAGAAATATATCGAGAACCTAATGGAGAAAGACCCTGGCTACATCCAGACTCCCTCGGGACTCGTGTACAAGATGACCAATCCAGGCAAGGGCAACAAGTTTGAGGCCAACGATAAAATCAAGGTAATGTACAAGGGCACTCACGTCGACGGCAAGACCTTCGACGAGAGCAAGGAACCCGTCACCTTCGCTCCCAGCCAGGTGGTGCCAGGCTTCCGCGAGGCACTGCTGCTGATGCGCCCAGGTTCCAAGATGACCGCTGTGCTGCCTCAGGAACTCGCCTACGGTGCACGCGGCGCTGGCCAGAGCATCAAGCCTTATGAAACTCTCATCTTCGAGATTGAGACCATAGGACTCGACGATACCGCTAAAGATGCTAAGGATGCTAAGCCTGCTGCTAAGCCAGCCGTCAAGGCTTCGACCGCTAAGGCCGACAATGCTAAGGCAGTGAAGCCTGCTGCAAGCAAGGCCAAGAAAGCCACTGCTACCAAGAAGGCCGCAAAGAAATCACGCCGCAAGTAAAAGCAGCGCTTTCGTCACAGATTAAAGAAACTATTATTTGGTGGTGCCCTGCTTGCGGGCGCCACCTTTTTTGGTGGTTATCAGCACCACGCCATTGGCACCACGAAAGCCGTAGATCACGGTCTCATTAGGGTCCTTGAGCACCCGCACCGACTCGATGTCGTAAGGGTTTATCATGTTTATGGGGCCATCATAGGGCATGCCGTCAACCACATATAGAGGGTCGGTGCCAGCATTGATAGAGCTGATGCCCCTGATGAGCATCGACGGCTGCTTCTCGGGATTACTCGACGATGAGTTAAACTGCACACCTGACGCTTTACCCTCAATCATCTTAGTCACATCGTTAGCATAGCTGTTACCATCAGTCGATGTTACCTGCCTCGACCCCGAGCAGCCAGCCAAGCACAATATCGATAACAATAATATCCAATTTTTCATAACGCCAGCATTTTTTCATTTTGCACTGCAAATTTAAACATTCTAATTCATATTTGAAATTTTTCTTTTCAAAAAACAAACGTCTCGATTACAACCCACATAATTGAGAATAAACTCCCACGAGCAAGCCGCAGGAGTTTATTCTTTAGCGATTAAAGCACTCTCAAAAGAGTTACTTCACAAACTTGTGGCTATTGGTGCCATCGGTCACCACATACACGCCTTTGCTCAACTGGCCTATGCCAAAGCTTGCCTCGCCATTGCTGCCCACTGTGGTTTTGCCCACCAGGCGGCCATTCAAGTCGTACAGGCTCAACTCGCTGCCAGCCTTCAGGCCTGTGGCTGTCACCTCCGAACCACTGACGCGCATCACTGGCTTGCTGGCGCTCACGGTGCTAATGCCAGTCACGCCTGGAGTCTTGAACTCAAGGCGAGCGAGTGGTCCCCATTCGCCCAGAGCATTCTTGGCCATGGCAAAGGCGATGTACTCGGTCTCGGGGTCGGCATTCCACTGAGCATTGTCAACACCGGTCAGGTCCCAACCAACAACGCTGGGCCTTTCCTCGGTCAAGTAAGAAATGATGCCTTCATCGCCCCAATCCTCCGTTTCATAGGCACTCTTCAAGATGAGCATGTCGTGATAGATGTTGACCTGATCATTGGGGGTGTAAGTCACCCACTGATAGTAGCCATTCTCTGCGTCACCACCAAAGTCACCAAGTGTTATCGTGATTTCGGCAACGCCTTCTCCACCCTCGGCAAGTGTGGTGATGGGTATCACCATCAGGGCACCATAAGCTCCGCTGGCATCCCACATTGCCACATACACCTCATAGTCCTTGCCTGGGGTGTCGCCTGTCCAGCTCATCTGCTGGGCATCGGTGGCATTAAATCCCCATGCCTTCACCATGTCGTCGAGGCAGGTGAAGCCCATCCAAGCTCCAAACATAGCAAACTGCTGCTCGGCAGTGCCAGCATCAAACTGGCATGCAGCATAGCCGGCCACATCGCTATTGGGAGTAAATGTAATTTTAAAACCTGTTGTCGTGATTTCATCAATCGTGTAGCTAACCGAAGGGGTTGCGCTCATGTTAAACACTGCAGCTACAAGTGCAACAATTGTAAGTAGTTGTTTCATCATAAGGCTAATAATTTTTTTTGCGAGCCCGAATTAAAATTTAAGGCCACGCCACACCCGAGCCCAACAGCATGAACATAGCACTCATTACACACGAATTTTAAAGCAACAAAGATAAACATTTTTACCCCAAAAAACGAAAAAGCACAAAAAAACATGGGGCATCCGCAATCAAACCATCATTTTTGGCACTTTTTGGGCCGCCATCTTCAGCAACTACCATAACTTGCATAATGAAAAAAGGAGGCTGTTGCAATTTATGCTTGCCCCCACTAATTTTCCGCTGAGCCGAATCAACCACTAAGGAATTTACTTAGAAGAAAAAAATCCGACAATCGTTGACAGTCAACCGATTATCGGATTTTGCAGTGCCCAAGAAAGGACTCGAACCTTCACGCCTTGCGGCACACGCACCTGAAACGTGCGCGTCTACCAATTCCGCCACCTGGGCATTAAGAATTGCTTTCCTTCATCGCGAGGCTTTTCGCCTCCCTGTATTACAGTATTTCAAAGAAGAGCGGAAAACGGGACTCGGACCCGCGACCCCAACCTTGGCAAGGTTGTGCTCTACCAACTGAGCTATTTCCGCATGCTGAAAAACCTCATCGTCATTCATCTCTTAAGCTATCAAAGACCCTTTCAAGAGTCGTCAAACGATGACGTTTTTGCAAATGCGAGTGCAAAGGTAACACAATTCCTCCAAACGGGCAAGTTTTTTTGCGTATTTTATTCACATAATGGGGTAAAATTGTTTGATAATTGACAAACATCAACGCATACACCCAAAAACACTTTTGTTCATTTTTGTGTTAAAAAAGTGACAAAAGTGATTTTCGTACCTTCAAAATTAGCGCGTATTTCGGAGCGAGGACGCCCGCGCCCGCAAATAACGCACGAGAGAAGACGAATGCCTAACTTGCTATGTGCCAGCACGTTGCCAGCTTTACCGTGAAAAACAGAACAAATATCAGGACAAATCGGTGATAAGCTCAGGGTAAAAGACCTACTATTACCCCCTAATCGCACTGCCACAACTTCTTGCGGAGTTGCAACCAGACCCTAAAAGACCCACTGGCACACCCCGATTTTGCAACGCAGACATTGCAAAATCTTGTTTTTATGTTCTATATTTCGGATTTGTTCAACTGTCGCAATTCTATTTTTCATTTTTTAGTCGAAAGTTCTGAAAATCACTTTTGCT
>DEJJ01000002.1:75484-88693 GCA_002353285.1 Porphyromonadaceae bacterium UBA2751
TTAAAAATTAGTCATTTTGTATTCAGAGCTCCTTGTTAAGGGGCGGCTTTAATGCGGGGATTTTTATTTATTGATTGAAGGTTCGGTATTACGACTTCGGAAGCGGGAACGGCGAAAATAAAGCGGTAATCTTTTGCCAATCTAAATAATTTTTGTACTTTTGCATTCTAAACCATTTATAACAGGAATCGTATGGCAATGGAAAATATGACAACGAGCAGGCTTTCAGCAACACGCAATCTATTGGTGATGCTGAGCGTTGTCGTGGTTGCAGTAAGCATGATCGTAGTGTCAATGCCTAACACGGAGCAGCCTCTGCTCTACTATACTCTTGGTGAACCGTGGCTGAGCCCTCAGCTTATATCCCCCGCCGAGATACCGATACGCAAGGATGCCACCCTGCTGGAGCAGGAGCGCGAAGAGGCGCTACGCACGGATTTCCTGCCCTACTATACGCTGGACACAGCGATTGGCGAGAAGCAGGTGAACAATTTCCTGCAGAAATATACTAATTCTGACGACAATATGTCGGCATACGCCGTGCAGATTATTGCAGGCATAATATCTGAGCTCTATAATAAGGGCATCATGTCGCAGAGCGACTATGGCCAGCTGATGGGCGAAGACAGCACGTTTACCTTCATGCTGGCTAAGGGCAATGAGGGTATCCGCACTACTATCAGCGAGATAAACTCTACGAAGAAGGCCTACGAGAGCCTGATGAGCAATAGCCGCGTGGCGAAGTACCGCGGGTTGATGCAGACGATGGACCTGCAAGATTACATCGTGGCCAACGTGAGCTTTGACCAGAGACGCAGCGACCAGGCGCGCCGCGACATCATTGCACTGGTGCCCGAGAATACCGGCATGATGAAACCCGGGCAGGAGATTATAAACCGAGGCGACATAGTAGATGAGGATCGCGCGCGCATGATAGACAGTTACAACGAGTTTATCATGACGAAGTCACACAATGACTTCTACACGATACTGCTGACGAACGGCTCGCAGGCACTGTATGTGCTGATACTGATCACCATCGCGCTGATGTATGTTTACCTCTTCAGGAAAGACTACTACGTGAAGCCGCGCTCGCTATACCTCATGCTGTGCCTCGTGGGGGTATTCTCCGTGATGCACGCGCTGTTCATCAGGGTCAATCCGCGTTATGCCTACATCACGCCAATCTGTCTGGTGCCGATATTCATCCGCATCTTCCTTGACTCGCGCACGGCTCTGCTGACCCACGCCGTCATGGTGCTCATCTGCGCTGCCACGGTGCCAGACAAGTTTGAGTACATCGTGGTGCAATTCGTGGCCGGCATCACAGCCATCTATTCGCTGCGCGAGGTGAACCGCAGGTCGCAGACATTCAGCGCTGCCATACTGGTGACGATAGCTTACATCATTATGTACACCATACTGAAATGCCTGAACAACCCAGACCTGACGTATGAATCGATGAAGCACTACTACTTCTCGTTCATCGTCAACGGTGTGCTGCTGTTGCTGGCATATCCGCTGATGTACCTTGTGGAGAAGATGTTTGGCTTCATCTCTACCATAACGCTCATCGAGCTTTCAGACACCAACCGCGGACTGCTGCGCCGACTCTCGGAGATAGCTCCGGGAACATTCCAGCACTCCTTCATGGTGAGCAATCTGGCAGGTGCCGTAGCAACGGAGATTGATGCCAAGCCGCTGCTGGTGCGTGTCGGAGCACTCTACCACGACATAGGCAAGATGGTGAACCCCGCATTCTTCACCGAGAACCAGCATGGCATAAACCCGCATACACGACTGACACCGCAGGAGAGCGCAAAGATCATCATAGGCCACGTGGCTGAGGGCGTGCAGCTGGCAGAGGAGAATGACATCCCGCAGGTGATACGCAACTTCATACGCACGCACCACGGCAAGTCCCTGGCACGCTACTTCTATAACACCTACAAGAACAACCACCCCGACGAGGAGGTGGATGAGACGCCATTCAGATACCCCGGACCTAATCCGTTCTCCAAAGAGACGGCCATACTGATGATGTGCGACAGCGTGGAGGCAGCGTCAAGGTCGCTGACAGAGTATGACGAGGAGTCCATAGAGCGGCTCATCAACAATATCATTGACACGCAAGTGAGAGAGGGATACCTGCAACAGAGCCCGATAACATTCCGCGACATCAATACCGTCAAGAAGGTGCTGAAGGAGAAACTCATCAGCATACACCATCCACGCATCAAATACCCCGAACTGAAGGAATGAACCGACTCGCACGATGGTGGCAAAATATGGGCTTCGGCATACAGAGCCCCACAGACTTTGCGTTTCTCCACGACGTGATACGCGAGAAGTTGCCGTACTATGCATACGCAGACATAGAGAGCCGTTACCCCCACGCCACGCAGCGCGAGCTGAGGGTGAGAAAGCTAATCTTCAGGGTGCGCAACGCATTCACACATGAGAAGGTGGTGGTGATAGACCACGATGACACCACTCTCCCACCCCGCGATGCACGAGCCGTCATGCTGATAGGATTGCAACTCGACCAATCGGCCCTGTGGCAGGAGATGCTGTCACTGCGACACATCATCACATTTGACATGCAAGACATCGGTATCGCCATCTACGATGCCGAAAGAGATGCGCAACACTACAAGATACTGCCTGTTTAAGGAAAGCCCCCTCCATCTCCCCCAAGGAGGAGGGACGGTGAGGGATGAGAGTTTAGGGATGATGGGTGAGAGTTTAGGGCCAAAGGGATTAAAAAAAGTTAATTCACGCCATCATACGCATAATTATGAATTATGAATTATGAACTATGAATTAAAATTACTACCTTTGCGCCCGCAAAATCACTAAACACAAAATCTAAATATGTACTGGACCTTAGAATTAGCATCAAAACTTGAGGACGCTCCTTGGCCAGCAACCAAGGATGAGTTGATAGACTATGCCGTTCGATCAGGCATATCACTTGAAGTAATAGAGAACCTTCAGGAGCTGGAGGACGAAGGGGAGGTATATGACTCCATAGAAGACATCTGGCCCGACTATCCTACAAAGGAGGACTTCCTCTTTGACGAAGAGGAGTATTGATTGACAATTTCCTGTCATGCAAAAGAAATCAGCGAGATAAGCAAATAATGTATGCTTATCTCGCTGATATTTTTTACAGGCTTTGACCGTTATGGGTCGCCATATTACATTATCGTTACGATGGAGTTATGTAACAATATTGTAATACGTTTTCCTTGAAGAATACACTGAATGAACGTAATTTTGCAGCCAAAAAGTATAATAGAAAGCAAAATGGAGACTACACCAGACTATGTAATGGTATCGATGAAACTGCTGGGAGCACTGGGACTTCTCATTTACGGTATGCGAATGATGAGCGATGCTCTGCAGAAAATGGCAGGTCCGCAACTGCGACACATCTTGGCACGGATGACGACCAACCGACTGACGGGAATGCTGACAGGAACTTTCGTGACCTGTGCCGTGCAGTCATCGTCGGCAACCACCGTCATGACAGTATCATTCGTGTCGGCAGGATTGCTGACGTTGTCACAGGCCATCTCTGTGATTATGGGTGCAAACATCGGAACGACGCTTACGGCCTGGATTATGTCGCTGGGCTATAATGTGGATTTGACCAACATCGTATTCCCTGCGTTTGTTGTCGGCATCATTCTCATCTACAACAAGCGCCAGCGCTATGTGGGTGATTTCCTGTTTGGCATTGCGTTCATGTTTCTGTCACTTGTCATGCTGAGCACGGCGGGCAAGGAGATGGACTTGGAACACAACGAGGCTGTGGTTCGCTTTTTCGCTTCGTTCGACACTGACAGCTATTTGACGATTTTGGCCTTCCTGGGCATTGGCACACTTATCACCTGCATTGTGCAGTCATCTGCCGCAGTGATGGCTATCACAATACTGCTCTGCTCCACCGGTGTGCTGCCTATCTATCTGGGCATTGCCTTAGTGATGGGCGAGAACATAGGAACTACGGCGACGGCCAATCTCGCCGCCTTTGGGGCCAACACACAGGCCCGTAGGGCTGCACTGGCACATCTGCTGTTCAATGTGTTCGGTGTCGCATGGGTGCTCATCATTTTCTATCCTTTCGTCAACATGGTGTGCCGGTTGGTAGGCTACGACCCGTCGCTTGGAGGTCAGGTTACCCGACTGCCAGTGGTGCTGGCTATGTTTCACACCTGTTTCAATGTGACAAACACTGCCCTCCTGATAGGCTTGATTCCATGGCTGGAGCGTATTGTCTGCTGGCTGTTGCCCGAGAAGAAGGAAGTCAAGACGAAAGAGGACGAGTTTCGTCTGCAATACATCCAGACAAATCTGGTGCAGACGCCCGAAATCGCCGTACTTCAGGCTGAGAAGGAAACGGCAGCTTTCGCCATGCGCGTAGGAGAGATGTTCGGAATGGTACGAACATTGTTTCAGGAGACAGACCCGAAGGATTTTTCTGAATTGTTCCGCCAGATAGAACACGAAGAGGACACGACAGACAAGATTGAGATTGAGATTGCCCGCTACCTGGAGCAGGTGAGCGACGGCCATCTGAGCGACGTTACGAAGCAGAAGATCCGCCAGATGATGCGCGAGATCAGCGAACTGGAGTCTATCGGCGATGCCTGCTACAAGCTGGCACGCACGCTTGAGCGCAAGCAGGAGTCCGGCAAGTCCTTCACTCAGCATCAATCTGAACAACTTCAAGCCCTCATGCTGCTATGCGACCGTGCCCTCGTGCAGATGCAGACCGTAATGCACGGCCACCGCGCCGACCACGATATCCGCGAGACATTCCGCATAGAGAACGACATAAACCAGATGCGCCAGCACCTGAAGACGGAGAACGTCACGGCTGTAAACAACCACGAATATGACTATGCCATCAGCACTATCTACATAGATCTCATCAATGAGTGCGAGAAACTGGGCGACTATGTTGTGAACGTCGTTCAGGCGAGATTTGGAAAATAATTTGTACCTTTGCACTCGATATGGATCAGAAAAGGATACTAATAGTAGATGATGAGCATGACTTGTGTGAGATTTTTCTGTTTAATCTGACGGCGGCAGGCTACGAGGCCGACGTTGCCTATTCCGCAGAAGAGGCCATCAGCAAAGGCATCGACGGGTATGACCTGTTGCTGCTTGACGTAATGATGCCGGGCCTGTCGGGCTTTGAGTTGGCGCAGAGGCTGAAAGCAGATGAACACACAGCGCACATACCTATTATATTTATTACAGCCAAAGACACCGAGGAAGACACCCTGAGAGGGTTCGGCCTGGGTGCCGACGACTATGTTACAAAGCCATTCTCCATACGCGAAGTGGTGGCCAGGGTGAATGCCGTGCTGAAACGAAGCCTGCCTCCGGCGATGTCGCTGCAATACGACAGTCTGCTGGTTGACCAAAGCAGCAAGACGGTGACCATAGACAATGTTACGGTGGACCTTACCCGCACGGAGTTCGACCTGCTTGCACTGCTTCTGAGCCGTCAGGGGCAGGTGTTCAGCCGTCAGGAACTGATAGACAGAGTGTGGCCTAATGACGTGATTGTCTCAGAACGTACGGTGGATGTGAACATCACCCGGCTGCGGAAGAAGCTGGGGGACTATGCCTCCCGCATCGTTACGCGTCAAGGTTTCGGGTATTGCTTTGAAGGTGCAAACAATTAGTGGTATCAGAAAAAAATCGTGGTTGAATGAAAAAGCTTAGTGAAGGAAAACGGATGTGGGGTTATGTGATGGGTATCTTTCTCGTCTATGCCGGCATCTTCATTCTGTTCGATGACTATGACAAGCATTTCCTGCAGCCTTTCGACGAAGTGAGCGACTGGCATCTGCTGTTGTTTTCTATTGTAGTCATGCTGCTGCTGGGGTGGTTACTGTTTCACTATGCCCACCGTATGGACGAGCGCATCAGCCGTGAGCAGATGGCTAAGCAGAACGAGATGCGTCGGCAGCTGACACAGAACATTGCCCACGAACTGAAGACCCCCGTAGCCAGTATCCTGGGCTATACGGACACTATCCTCGACAATCCAAGCATGAGCGAGGCCACCAGGCAGCAGTTCATTGCCCGCACCAATGCACAGGCACGGCGGTTGACTGCCATGCTACAAGACATTTCCACCCTGAACCGTATGGACTACGCTCCGGGAATGCTAACGGTGGAGCGGGTTGACATCTCCGCATTGTTTGCAGACATCGTGGAGGAGACGGCACTGGCGGTGGAGTCCAGACAGATGAAACTGAACAATTGCCTGCCTGAGGATGTCTGCATACAGGGTAACTGGTCGCTCATCTACAGTATTTTCCGCAATCTTGTTGACAATGCCATCTACTATGCCGGCGAGGGGACGACGGTTGAAATATCTGCCGAAGAGCATGATGACAGCTGGGCATTCACCTTCCGCGACAATGGCGTGGGAGTGGCAGCTGACCACCTGCCGCGCATCTTTGAGCGTTTCTATCGCATCGACAAAGGCCGCAGCCGTGCCCTTGGCGGCACAGGCCTCGGGCTCGCCATCGTGAAGAATGCAGTCCTCCTGCATGGCGGACAGATAAACGCGGTCGAAGCGGATGGCGGCGGACTGCAATTTGATTTCACTTTGAAGAAGGATAAGACTGCCTAACCCCGCCGGCTCAGCACGGAGGCGGCACTTGCGGAGAGAACAAATCTACCATCCATTAATCTGGAAACACACACCAACATTTATACCCAGGCCGTGAATCAGTTTGTTCCTATAGTCGTTACTTTGGGTGTCAAACGCTTTCACGAGGTATGCCTCATCACTCATCGAAGCCATTATGCCGATGCTTGGAGTGACATGTATCTTCACACCAATGCTCGGCGAAACATATAGGCTTATCCCCTGTTTCTCTTTTGACAGAGAATACTTCTCGTTTGTCCCTACGTTCTTCTTGTTAAACATGACGAAACCTCCAAGACGCAGATTAACAAAGGGGGAGAATCTGCGGTCCATAAAGAAGTAGTGCGTACTGAGATAGAGGGGAATTGCAGAAAACTTGTAGTCTTTGCGATAACTATATCCTACACCTGCTCCTATGCTGAAACGCTCGTTAATGAACTTCTCATGCAGGTAGTTTGCCGAGACTCCTCCATCCCCATATTGACCAAGGCCCTTAGCCACACACACATCAACCACATTCAAGCAGCCCCCTTCCGGGTCAAACGAGGTCTGAGCATTTGATGATACCGCTACCATCAGCATCGCCAACAGGGACAAGAGTTGTATGTTGCATTTCATATAGTTCGTTACAAGCACAAGGAATATAATGACAATGGCCTTTCTGCTCTGCTCCCGACCATTCCCCTATCTTCTCCTTACAGGTCAAATCTGTAACCCAAAGTCAATTGTATGACTCTGTTGCGTATCTTGACGGCATCGAGTTTTGTAGTGTTTGTCAGGCCGAGATTGTAGCGGGCGTCTATCTGAACCGGACCGATATTATATGACAAGCCTATTGGAATGCTAAGGTCAAAAGTCCTGAACCAGGTGTCATCGCTCGACGTCGATGCCCAGTTACCATGTCCATCAAGCATTTCGCCTTCCGCGCTCTTCTTCAGCGCAAAGCCTGGCTGCAGGCCTACATGAAAGGCAAAGTCACGGGCAATATAGAAATTGGCAGTCAGGGGGATATTGAGATAGTGCAACGTGTATGAATAGTTGCGGAACGCCTGATTGTCCTTCATCTTTGTTCCTTGATTGGAATACAGGAGTCCGCCAGACAAACTGAACCAGTTTTTAAGCTGATACTCCAACTCCGCACCTGCCACAAGTCCTACCTTGTTGGTATATTCAATCTTCGTGTCCTCTGCAACATAGATGTCCGGATCTGTCAGCCTTGCGATATTCACACCCACCTTGGGCGTCAAAGTCCAACTGCCCACTTCTCTTTGAGCATTGCCCATGAAAGGCATTGCAAGCATTGCTAATAGAACAAGGTTTCTCTTCATGATGTTTTGAGTTAATAGAATAAGCTTTCTCTTCATGATGTTTTTTGTTATATCCTAAGAACAAAACGGATTGTCCACCTTTTTATTTCTCCACTTTGAAGAGAATGTGCATAAAGTTACCGTTTTCTGAGCCGATATGCTGGATCAGGTCAGAGCCGTCGTAGATGGCTTTCAGCTGTATGGCTACGCCTGATTTTGCGAATGACAGGAAAGAGTTTGGCTCTTTCAGTTCGTCAGGAGTACAAAGATAATACTCGCTGTTGTTACCGAACTCTATGCGAATGTGGTGTTCTGCGCCGCCATAGCTCAGGTTCAGCGACATCACATTTGGCGTGAAAGCCCATTTGATGTGCTCATAGTCCGTGTCGTAACTGAGTTCATAGCGGGCCGTGATGGCCTGGGGAGAGGCTTTGGCGAGTGCATGGCTCAGCCCTTCGTCCGCATCCACGACCTTTGATATAAGGGATACAGGGAAGTCTTGGAAGAACACATGCTGCATCTTATAGTCGGACACTTCAAGCTGCACACCATCGATGTTTTCTTCAAGGGCTTCATAAACATGTCGTCCGTTCTCGTCTGTCCGTTCCTTACTGTCCTTATTCTTATATATAATGGTGTACTGTCCCTGATATTTGCCTGAAATGCTACGCCCGTATGTTTCCTTTTGTTCTGCCGTCAGCCGCCTTTCCACATTGTCATCGCTGTTGCAAGAGGCAAGTGAGAGGACTGCAAGCACCAAAAAAGCAAGTCTCCATTTATACAATGTTTTCATTTCCCCAAATCATATTTGTTATTCATGTTCTGCTTCACTAAACGCAGTATGGCCGGAAATCTTGCGCCATCGGGCGTTAATTATTCCTAATTGAGAGGACATCAGTACCGATGCGTGACTGATGCGCATAATAATGCAGGGAGATAGAGAGGAGCGTCCTGCGGCATATAGCGTCTTGAAGCAGGAAGAGATGCTATGCCACAGGGACGCTCTATGTGGTTTACATTCTGTTTTTCTCTGCGTTACCGGCGCCTGTACCCTTATACTTCGACGGCGTTACGTTGAAGCGATAGCGCAGGGAGAGAGTGACACAGCGGGAGTCGTCATCATCTACCTTGCGGATCATGAATTGGTTGCTGTAGAGTGTGAACCGACCAATGCCACCATTGAAGAGGTCGTTGCCTGAGAGTTTGACGTTAAGCCGACGCTTGAAGAAGTCCTTGCTGATACTGAGGGAAAGTATGGGGTTGGTACATTCTGATATGGCATTAGCTCCTGTACAGCCGTGAGTGTGCACATTGAAGTCGGCTTGCAGCAGCCAGTCGTGGGGAAGCGTAACGATGTTGCCCAGTTGCAATGTCAGCATGGGTTGGTTGAAGCTCTTCTGTCTGCCCAAGAATGTTGTCTTGAGCCACGGCTTCATCAGTGAGATGTTGTATTGTGGCATCCACGTGACACTTTCAGACAACCTGATATTCTTATGTGTGCCAAGCGTGACAATCAGCCAATCGGCGTTGTCGTAGTTCTTGCGTGTGATAAGGTTCACCTTGCTGTCACTCTCTAGACTGCCGGCCGTGTAGAGGATGGGGTCTACACAATGAGAATAATTTGCAGTGAGATAAAGCCATTTCCACATAGCCATTGCATTGACATTGTGATACTTGACGGGTCGCAGATAGGGATTGCCCGTCTGGAGGTTCAGACGGTTCTCATAGATGACATCGCTGCTCAGTTGCCAGTAGCTGGGGCGTTGGGTGCGCTTGGCATAGCTTAACGACAATTGCAGATTTTTCATGGAAGTTGAAAATGACAGCGAAGGAAAAAAGTCGTTATAGGTGCGGCACTGCCCATCGCGACGGACACCATCCACGAAGTACTCCGATTCTACATGCTCGTAGCGCAGACCTGCCGACAACTGGAGACGGCCAAACTGTTGGCGCAGTTCCACGAAGGGCGCAATGTTCTGCTCGTGCTGCTCGTTGTTGCTGTTGGCAATATAGCCTTCGGCATTCTCGAAGCTGCTGTTCCAGCGGGTGTTGGTGTACTCCTCGCCAACCTCAATCTGTCCTTTCCCTATCGGATGACTTACAAAGAGTTTCTCAGCCATGAGTCGGCTACGTGTCAGGGCATAAGTGTTCACGTCGCGGTCGTCCTGACTCTCGCTCAGTTCTTGCTGTTGGTTGCGGTTGCGCTGGTCCTGATAGGTGTAGTCGGCATTGAAGTTAATGCTCATTTTCCCAATCTTACCCATATAGTAAAGGTTCACCTGATGCTTGGGTGCACCTTCAGCGCGACTGATGCCGCTGTTGTGCAAGTGATCGTACATATTGCCGTCGGCCGTCAGGTCGTCGTCATACTCGCTGTGGGTCTTTACGTAGTCGTAGGTGTTCTGATAGAAGCCGCCGAAGGAGTTGCTATCGTTGAGTTGGTAGTTAAAACCGAAGCGGCCCTCAAGGAACGGATTGTGTACTCTATCTTTCTGTCTGTTGGTAATCACCCAGAGTGTGTCGGCAAAGACAGTCTGCTCAAACTCCCCCTTCTCCACCCTCTTGTTATAGGCCCCAAAGAGGTTGGCAAACAGCTCCAGTCCTCCCTTTCGGTAGGTCAGGTTGATGCGTTCGTTGTTGACATATCCACGCCCCTTGCGGCTCCATGAGGTCAGTTCAACGCCTATGCCCTCGCCCTGCACACGCTTTGTGCGGATTATGATTACGGCATTGACCGAAGCATCATATCGGGCACCGGGATTCTGAACCACCTCGATGTTGCGTATATTGTCCGACAGGATGTTGCGCAGCTCGTTCAGGTCGGTCAGCTTGCGGTTGTTCACATAAATGACCGGCGCGCCCTTGCCCAGAATCTCATAGCCTTCGCCGTTCTTTGATATTGTCGGCACCCGCGATAGCACATCCTCCGCCGTGCCCAGGCGCTCCATCACCGTGCCTTCCACGTTCATCACAAGCGAGTTTCCCTGCATCTGCACCTTGGGACGCTCTCCCTGCACCACCACGCCTTTGATGGTGTAATTGTCCGGTTGCATCCTGACGGTTCCCACTTCGGGCTTCTCGCAGAGCCTGTAGAGGGTCTTGTAACCGACATATGTGATGCGTACAAGCACCTTCTCCTGCTCTATGGGGACGGCGAAGTAGCCGCTCTCGTTCGACACGCCACCGCTAAGCAGCAGGGAATCAGCAGGATTGAGCACGGCGACATTGGCGTACGCCACCGGGTGTCCCTGTTCGTCTATGATGTTGCCAGTCAGCCGGCGGTCGGTCTTGTGGATGCACTCCACGAAGATCTTCTTACCGTCGGGGTTGCTGTAATCCACCGTCATGCTGACAGGATAGAAGCCTATCATCTGCTGAATGGCATCAGGCAGCGTCTTGCGACTGACGGTGGTGGTGATGCGGAAGTCCTCCAGCTCGTTGTAGAGAAACATTATGGCGTAGTCCGTCTGCTGCCTGGCAAGCCCGCTGAGGGCATCAGAGAGCGACACATTATTATATTTGCCATTCACGTATTTACCTTTAACAATCTGCTGCGCCCGCGCGCTAACAGCCAATAGCAGGGCAGAGACGATGAGTGCGATGTATCTATTCATGGCGGCAGTCTATTCTACGGTTATCTCCTTATCTCTCAACGTGACCTTCAGGCGCTCGAATCGGTTGAGGTCGCTTACTACCTGCTCTATGCCCTGCTGCGGGTTCCACACAAAGCGGAACCGGAACTCACGCACCTCTTCGTTGGCAAATGTGACCTTGACATCATAGTGGGCGGCTATCTCAGGCAGCATCTTCTCCAGCGGTATGTTGTCGTAGATGACAGGCTGCATGGCGACGGTATCTTCCGTAAGTGAAGGGTGAAGAGCGCAGGATGAGGAATTTGCTGCCGCAGTAGTGTCTGCCACTTTCATGGCTTTCTGTTCCTGATGCTGGCGGGCAATGTGTATGGCAGCAAAGGCGATGCCTGACACTATGAGCACGCCGATAACGGATGCCGCAATCTTTCTGAATTGAGACGTGTGCCGCGCCGCCTGGTGTGTGGTAGCGCATAACCTCTGCCACTCTTCGTCTATGACCTGATCGGTAATCTGTTCTTCTGCACGTGCGGCATCAATGGCGCTGCGGGTCTTTGACATCAGCGTGTATAGTTCGCGACATTCATCGTCGAGAAGTATCTTCTGCCATTCGTCGGCAGAGTATGCTTGCGGATGCTCCATCATCTGGAGCAAGAGGTCTGTCTTGTTCATACGCTTTCTTGGGTTTTAAGTTGAACACGAAGTGACTCAAGCGCACGGCGCAGGTGCTTATAGACAGTAGTCTCGCTGACTTGCAGCCTGCGTGCTATCTCACTGAAAGTGAGGCCGTCGCGGAAATGCCACAGGATAATGTCGTGACAGACGGGCGGCTGCAATTGGCGGATACCCTCACTCAGTCTTTCCGCTTCCTCACGCAGTTGTGATTCTGAGAGGATGGTGGTCTCCAAGTCAAGGAGGTAGAGCCGCTGGATGCGCTCCTGTATCTTGCGGTTGCGCATCACATTAAGGCACCTGTTTCGCACGCAGGTGAGCAGGAAAGCCTGGGTTGTATCCTTTCCCGCCGTCGCGCCTTCCCGCAGTCTTTCCTTTAGCGAACGCGAATCGATGAGAAGCTGGGCAAAGACGTCGTGCACCACATCCTTGCTCTCGGCATCATCATGCAGAAGCATGGCGGCCAACCGATACATCTGCCGGTAATGCTGCTTGAACAGCCTTTCTATGTCTCTTCTGTCTGTCATACACTCTATATACACATGAGAAATGGATTTACTAAACCCTAAGGGGCACAAAAATACAAAAAAAGACAAAATAAACCATCGGCAAAGCCTAAAAAACTTATCGCCAAGGGTTAGCCCAATATCGGTTAAATGTTATTTCACGAGTTGTTATCAGAACCTGAGAGACACGTCGCCTCCTACTTGTATTTTGCCCTTTTATGCACGAAATGCATAATTATTCGTGCTCTACAGCGGCGTATTTTTCAGCACATGGACATTCGAGCGCGTATGAATGTTAAAATGACGCATACCCATAACCCACTACAAGAGAGCGGGTTAGCAAAACAAGTGTTAAAAAAGATTGTTTTTCTACCGAAAAATCAGACACTATTGGTGAGATATACACCAAATTTTGCCTTGTAATGGAGTAACTTTTACCAAGTAAAAGACCT
>DEJJ01000002.1:88765-102166 GCA_002353285.1 Porphyromonadaceae bacterium UBA2751
TTTCGCCCCTGAAAAAGTTTTTTCGCGATTTTTTAGAGGTTTTTTCGTAGAAAGTTGATGCATAAATATGCACACCTTTTATGCATAAAATTGCTCTTTCACAAACATCTTGTTGCGTACTTTTTATGTGACAATTTAACACTTTTCGTCTGCAAGGTACTTTCATTGGCTAATATCTGCAATTTTCAACCATATTATTTGCAGTTACGGAATATATTTATTACTTTTGCAGCATGAATGCTGATGTAAGGGAGACATTTCACTCTGTGGAATATGATGAATACTATGCCGGTCTTGATGAACACATCAAGGCAAAGTATGACTACGTGGAAATGATAATAAAGACTCAATACGTTGTAAACAAGAAGTTCGTAAAGCACCTTGAGGGAACAGAGTTTTATGAGGCGCGTATTTCTGTCGGCAATAACGAGTATCGTACCATCATTTTTGCGGTTGAGTCCTTTTCGTTTATGGAAAGCAAGCGGGTTCTTTTCCTGAATTCTTTTCTGAAAAAGGGCACAAAGCAATACAAAGGCGAGATAGAAACTGCACGTAGGATTTTGAATAAATATATTTAATAGAGAACAAGAATATGATTAAGCTTGATGAAAACAAACTGGCTCAACTGAAAACGGGGTCGCAACACTTGGACGAGAAGTATGGCCCCGTAGGTTCTCCGTCACGTAAGGAATTTCAGGCAAAGGCCGAAGCGTGGTATTACGCAGAGCTTCTGCGTGACGAGCGCAAACGGCAGAAGCTGACACAACAGCAGCTGGGTGAACGAATTGGCAAGAAGCGCGAATACATATCTTCCTTAGAGCAAGGAAAGACCGATATGCAGCTAAGCACGTTTATGCTGATTGCCAATGCCCTGGGGTTGAAATTCTCATTGGTAGTAGGATGACCCGAAGCCTGAAAGCATCTTGAAGTTAGCGTGATTCGTGCCTGAAAAAGGACACATAATGATTTGTGTTACCAAATTGTAATAGTGATTATTGATGGTAATTCAGATTTTATTTGTAATTTTGCAGCCATGAATTTATTGGTATTGCCCCTTTGGGCGTGGATTGTATTCTATGTACTGGTGTTGCTGATGCTTGTGGCTGACCTGAAAATGTTCGCCCGCAAGGGGCAGCATGAGGTGAGTGTTGGCGAGGCGCTTAAGATGACCGCTGTGTGGATAGGTGTCTCGCTGCTGTTCTGTGCAGGCATCTATTTCCTGTATCCTGTCAACTCTCACGAGATGGCGATGGAGTTCCTGGCGGGATACCTGATAGAGAAATCGCTGTCGATGGACAACCTGTTTGTGTTCCTGATGCTGTTCTCCTTTTTCGGCATCGAGCGCAAGTATCAACACGAGGTGCTCTTCTGGGGCATCTTCGGCGCACTCGTACTGCGCAGCATCTTCATCTTTGCCGGCGTTGCCATCATCGAGCGCTTTGAATGGGTGCTGGGGCTCTTCGGTCTCTTCCTGCTCTATACCGGCGGCAAGATGTTTGTGCACGATGACGATGAGCTGGCAGACCCATCACAAAACATTATCGTGCGGTGGTTTAACAAGGTCTATCCCGTGACAGACAGGATGCACGGCGACCATTTCTTCGTCATGGAGAAGGGCCGGCGCATGGCTACGCCTCTGTTCGTGGCCCTGCTGGTCATCGAAACGACGGATGTGGCCTTTGCCGTTGACAGCATTCCCGCCGTGTTCTGCGTCAGCCGTGACCCGTTCATCGTCCTGACTTCTAACATCTTCGCCATCCTTGGCCTCCGTGCGCTCTACTTCGCCCTGGCCGCAGTAGCCAAATACTTCAAGCTCCTGAAGTATGGACTTGGGCTGATACTGATATTCGTCGGCATCAAGATGCTGCTGGCCATGAATGAATACATCAACAGCCTGGGGACGTTAGTGGGACTCAATCTGAACATCCCGCACGTGGAAGTGCCTACGCCTGTCAGCCTTGCCATAATCTTCGGCCTGTTGCTTCTGTCCATGCTGTTCTCGGTCGTAGTGACGAAGAAGAACGCATAATTCATAATTCATAATGCGCCATAATCACGGCAAAGCATTAAATTATGCCTTTTGAATTATGCAATATGAATTATTTTTACTACTTTTGCAGTCGGAATGAAACGTAAGCACAGCTTTGTATGGATTATTACGGCGCTTATTGCCGTGTGCCTGACAGTCTTGGTTGACGGCCAGGAGCAGGAGTCCGCGTCCCGGCAAAGCCTGCCTGAGCAACGCGAGTCATCGGTCATGGTGCCCCGGCAGCAACAGCCCCATGAGGCTACGCTGACAGATGCCACGCAGCTTTACCGCGTATGCACGTCTCGTCCACAGCGCCTCCTGCCTACGCAGGGGTCAAGGAGCGAACGCTTCCAGACGCCTGCCATAAAGTTAGTAAGGCAGTATATCCTTAAACCCCTACACTCCCACCACGACAGCAGATGCCGTATGGAGTCGGCACCGTTCGCGCTGTCGGCCTCACGCGATTATTATGTCATCGCGCTGAGGCACATCATTCGTTAGCACAGCTTTTGATTCTTTAGGAACACAAACACAACCTTTTCAGTACACATTATTTATTAACTATTAAATTCTGCCGCTCAGTCTTCTTTGGCTGGTGCGGCCATAAACGATTATGCCAAGTATCAAAAGCTTGGGGATGGCTGCTGCCGTCTCCGCACATAACTATATAACAATCAAGAAATCATTCTTTTCAACCAAAGCCATCTATACGCCCACAGGAAGCCCCGTCAAGGCTATGGTGCTGGAGTATTCACCCACAGAAGGAGAGGAAGTGGAGCGTCTGCTCGACTTGCCGATAGCTAAAATCCCTGCCGAAGTAAGCAGGAAAGGCAAGCCCCGCACAGGCTCGAACGGCAATTTCCGCCTTGAGGTATGCCTGAGCGACGACCATCAGTTCTGCTCGCTTCAACTCTTCCGATACGTTGACTTCATTTATCAGCCACTCTTTGAGCCGCGCTTCTACGAAGGCAAGGATGTCGAACCGCTCCTGAGTATCTTTTAGGGGCAGCCATTGGGCTGAGAATACATTTACTCAACTCTCGCAAGCTTTGCTTGCTAAGGAGCAGGAGGGAGATAGAAGGAGATAGAGGACATATGGTTTAATGTGTTTATAGGCGCAAATGGATATAAGTATTGTCCTCTATCTACCTCTATCTCCTTCTTACTTATTCTACCTACTGAGCAAGCTGAGCTTGCGAAACTCAAATACATTCATTTTCTAAGACCATAACAAGAAAAGCACAAAAAGAAAGGACTGTCCAGCTGTAATCGCCGGATAGTCCTTTTGCCATATTAATCACAACTTTTTACTTCTTTTCGCTTGTTGTTTGAAAATAATTGTGTATATTTGCAGCGTGAATAGGAAAAGAAATAGTTTGCTGCACAAACAAAATTCAAACAAATATGGCAACACCTGTAACCATAAGTATCAATATGCCGAGAGCTGATATGGCTTTCATCAAACAATTAAGCAAGAGAATGGGGTGGACTATGTCTGAGACGAAGCCTACCGATAATCTTTACGACCCTGAAAGTGGCTCGTACCTCAATGATGAGACGATGCAAGCCATCCGTGACGTTGAGGCAGGAAAGGTTATGCGCTGTAAAGACATGAACGAACTCTTGGCTCTTATATGATGCAAAAGAAATACGAACTGGAATATGGTGGCAAGTTCCTGAAAGATCTGAAACTGGCCAAGCGCCGAGGCTTAAACATGAAAGCGCTTAGCGACATTACAGATTTACTTCAGGCAGACCTTACTCTTCCAGAGCAATGTCGCGACCATCTTCTTACAGGCAACTACAAAGGGTACCGAGAATGTCACATCAACCCTGACTGGCTGCTAATTTACAAGAAGAAAGAGACTATTAAGGTCGTTTCCCTATATCGCACAGGCACACACTCCGACCTATTCAAATAATAGAAGAACATCATTCGTTAGCGCAGCTTTTGATTATTCCGGAACACACACGACCTTTTCAGTACACATTATTTATTTCACAGTTGCGTCGATGACTCCCTTGTGGAGCACTATGGTGAGGTCGTCCTTGGACTTCACCTGCTTAGGGTCGGTGATGACTTTGCCGTTATGCATCACAAGACTGTAGCCGCGCTGCAGGATGTTAAGCGGATTTGCAGAGTTTATGCGCTGCTCCACGAGGTCAAGACGACTCCGCTCGCGGGCTATGCAGGATACGGCACGATGAAGGATGGTGCGCTGATGGCCGTCTATCACGTTTCGTTGCACAAGGATTTGATGGCGGGCAGCTGACTGTATGCGCTGCTCATAAGCCTGCAGACGGGAGAGAAGATGGGCCTTCTTCACGGAGAAGACTGAGAGGAAATACTGCTCCAAGCGCGCCAGACGCAGGCGTTCGCGCTCCAACGTGCGCATCGTGGCGGCAGAAATAGCCTCGGCTGCGCTGTCTATACGCGCGAGCGTGCGCGATAAATTATCTATAAGGTATGCCGCAACTGCGGTTGGAGTCTTTACGCTGACACATGCCACCTCATCGAGAACGGTCTTGTCACGCTCATGCCCTATGCCTGTAATCACGGGAATGGGGAAGTTTGCCACGTTCTCCGCCAACTCCAGCGTGTCAAATCCTGAAAGGTCCGCGTTACTGCCACCGCCGCGAATGATTACTACGGCATCAAAGTCATCAATGTGGTCAAACACATCGTTGAGTGCTCCTATGATGCTCTGCTCCACCTGCTCACCCTGCATCACAGCGGGGAAGAGCCGCGTAGAGAAGGCAAAGCCATAGTCATTGTTGGCCAATTGACTTGCAAAGTCGCCGTAACCCGCCGCCGTGGAGCTGGAGACGACGGCGATGCGCGTGGCAAAGGGAGAGAGGGACAGCGAACGGTTATTGTCTATGACACCCATCTGACGGAGCTGTTCCAGTATCTCCTTGCGGCGGCGAGCCATATCTCCGAGGGTGAACGTGGGGTCAATATCCTGCACTATCCACGAAAAGCCGTAAGCCTCGTGGAAGTTGGCCTTGACCTGAAGCAGCACTTTCATGCCCGCATGCAGTGGCTGTCCTGTGGCACGGAGGAACCGGGGACCCAGGGTGAACCACACACTTGCCCAGCAACAGGCACGCGCTTGCGCTACCGGAGTGTTGCCCGCAGGTCCTTTTTCTACGAGTTCCATGTAGCAATGGCCGCGACGCTCATTGACGGAGGCAAGTTCGGCAAGGACCCAGAAGGGCTCCTGAAGAGTGAGTTCTATGGATTGACGTACGAGGTTGTTGGCCTCAAGAAGGGTGATGTAATTCATAATTCAGAATGCATGGAGCATAATTGGAGGGACGCTTGCGGAGCATGGCGGGCAAGAAGTCATAATTGCAAATTTATAAGAAATTTATGAAATACCAAACTTTTCGGTGCTTTTTCTTTGTCGGATAATGAAAAAATCGTAATTTTGCAACTTGAGAACATTAGAACTCAAAATAATAACATGAGTAATAAGAAAGCAGCCTTAGAGCTGGGCACAAAACCCGTCAGCTCCCTGTTGATGCAGTATGCGCTGCCAGCGATAGTAGCAATGGTTGCCACATCGCTCTACAACATGGTGGACAGCATCTTCATCGGTCAGGGTGTGGGTCCGTTGGCAATCTCAGGCTTAGCTATCACCTTTCCCTTTATGAACCTCAGTGCCGCCTTTGGCGCTGCCATCGGCGTGGGTGCCTCGACGCTTCTCAGCGTTAAGCTGGGGCAGCGTGACTATGCCATAGCAAACAAGATACTGGGAAACAACGTGATGCTTAACATCGTTGTGGGCATAGCACTTGGTGTCATTGGATTACTGTTCCTTGACCCCATACTGCTTTTCTTTGGTGCCAGTGAAGCTACGCTGCCATACGCTCGCGACTACATGCAGGTTATCCTTGTGGGTAATGCCATCACCCACCTCACGCTGGGTCTCAATGCCGTGCTGCGCTCGGCAGGCAAACCGAAGGTGGCAATGTATATCACCATCTTCACGGTGGTGATAAACGCAATACTGGATCCGATATTCATCTACACACTGCAACTTGGCATCAAAGGCGCCGCATACGCCACGATACTGGCACAGCTGCTTGCTGTGGCTTGGCAGTGGGTTATCTTCAGCGACAAGAAGGAGTTACTGCACTTTGAGTATGACAAGTTCCATCTGGAACGTAAAATTGTCAGCAACATCGTGAGCATCGGCATCTCTCCCTTTGCCATGAATGCTTGTGCATGTCTGGTAGTGATATTTGTGAACAACAACCTGCAGACCTATGGCGGCGACATGGCAGTAGGTGCGTACGGAATAGCCAACCGCGTGGCATTTGTCTTTGTGATGATAACGATGGGCGTATGCCAGGGTATGCAGCCTATAGCAGGGTACAACTATGGCGCACAGAACTACAACAGAATGTTGGAGGCGCTGAAGCTGGCTGTAATCGCCGGCACGTCTGTTTGCGCCGTGGGCTTCGTCATTGCAATGGCTTTCCCAAGGGCATGCGCAAGGATGTTTACTACAGACGAGACGCTGATAGCCCACTCCGTTGTAGCTATGCGATACATCATGGCGATGTTCCTTATAATAGGAGCACAGATGGTGATAACAAACTTCTTTCAATCCATAGGCAAGGTGAAGATAAGCATCTTCCTCAGCCTCTCGCGACAGCTGATATTCCTGGTGCCACTGATAGCTCTGCTACCCAAGAGCATGGGGCTGAACGGAGTGTGGTTGGCCATGCCTCTCTCTGATGCCATAGCGGCTGCGATGGCATATTTCATGATATGGATGTATATTAAACGATTCAAAAAACTGCAGGCGGAATGAATAATTTGATAATTTGCATAGGCCGACAGTTAGGTAGCGGCGGATGTGAGATAGCTCGGATGCTGGCAGAGGAGTTCAACTGCAAATTCTATGACAGCGAGTTGATAAACATGGCCGCAGAACGTAGCGGCTTCAGCCCCTCCATATTCAAGTCTCAGGACGAGAGCCACGGAATACTGAAGTCTATCCTTGACGGATTCTCAGGGAGACTGGGCAGGATGTCAGAGAACTTCTACGACAACAGCATATCACAGGAATCTCTGTTCCAGATACAGAGTGAGGCAATCTTCAAGGCGGCCAAAGAGGAGGACTGCGTATTCGTGGGGCGCTGCGCCGACTACATACTGAGGAAGCATGAAATGCTGTTCTCTGTCTTCATTACCGCCAATGACACGGAGCGAAGGAAGGTGGTGGCAAACCGAATGGGATGCGACGAAGATGTGGCCGCCAAGTATATAGCCAAGAAAGAGCGCCAACGCGCCGACTACTATAACTACTACACCTCAAAGAAATGGGGCGCTGCGGAGAGCTACGACATGTGTATCAATTCCTCTCTGCTTGGACGGGAGCATACAGCAAAGCTGATAGCCAAAGTCATCAGGGAGAGATTCCAATTATAGATTATAAGATTTCATTTCACAAATATCATTTCTCAAATTTCAGATGAAGAAAATTCTCCTTCTCGGCTCAGGTGAACTGGGCAAAGAGTTCGTTATTGCCGCCAAGCGTGCCGGCCAGTATGTCATTGCCTGCGACCGTTATGCAGGAGCACCAGCCATGCAGGTTGCAGATGAGTGTGAGGTATTCTCTATGCTCGATGGCGATGCCCTTGCAGCCGTTGTCAACAAGCATCAGCCAGACATCATCGTGCCAGAGGTGGAAGCTATCCGCACTGAGCGCCTGTTTGACTTTGAAAAGCAGGGCATACAGGTAGTGCCGTCAGCCCGTGCCGTCAACTACACGATGAACCGTCAGGCCATCCGCGACCTTGCAGCCAAGGAACTGGGACTGCGTACTGCCAAGTATTTCTATGCCAAGACATACGAGGAGCTTGTAGAAGCCAGCAAGGAGATTGGCTTCCCATGCGTCATCAAGCCTCTCATGTCCTCTTCCGGTCACGGCCAGAGCACGGTAAAGAGTGCTGACGAGCTGCGTAAAGCCTTTGACGATGCAATGGCAGGAGCCAGAGGCGACGTAAAGGAGTTAATCATAGAGGAGTTCATACACTTCACATCAGAGTTCACCCTGCTCACCGTTACACAGAAGAACGGCCCCACACTGTTCTGCCCACCAATAGGACACGTGCAGAAAGGCGGCGACTACCGTGAGTCTTGGATGCCTTATGAGATACCTGAGAAGGACCTGAAGGCAGCACAAGAGATGGCTGAAAAGGTTACGGCATCACTCACCGGATATGGCATCTGGGGTGTGGAATTCTTCCTTACAGACACAGGTGTGGTATTCTCCGAGCTTTCTCCACGTCCACACGATACCGGCATGGTGACACTCGGACATACAACCAACCTCTCAGAGTTTGAGCTCCACTTCCGTGCCGTCATGGGTCTTCCTATCCACGACATACGCTTTGAGCACGCTGGATGCTCTGCCGTAATCCTTAGCGACAAGGATTATGAGAAGGGCGACATTATTCCTTACAACATGGTGGATGCTCTGAAGGAGGAATGTACCCGCATCCGCATCTTCGGCAAGCCCGACGCTCACTTCGGACGCCGCATGGGTGTAGTGCTGTGTTATGGCGATACCGACGCAGACATCAACAGCCTGCGCGACAAGGCAAAGCGTCTGGCCAAGACCATACTGGGTACTGACCCATATATGGAGAAGTAATGGAGCTATCGCAGCATAGCAACATGACCACCGTCGTACAGATAGCAACGTTTCATTCTCCGTTCAAGGAGAAATTTGGCATACCACGCCAGGCAGGCATAGTCAGTGACCTGCCTGGCTATATTTCTTTTGAAAAGCCGTACAACTCTCCTGATGCGATACGCGGCCTTGAGGACTTTGACTATATCTGGATAATCTGGCAGCCAGCCTCACACAATCGCGATACCCTCACCGTCCGCCCTCCGCGCCTGGGAGGAAACAAGCGTATGGGGGTCTTTGCAACACGTAGCCCGTTCAGGCCCAACCCTCTGTGTATGTCGTGCGTCAGGATAGACCACATAGATGCTGAAACGAATACTATCCACGTGCAGGGAGCAGACATCCTTGACGGCACGCCTATCCTGGATATAAAGCCCTATATCCCCTATAGCGATGCACACCCGGAGGCTCGCGGCGGCTTTACGGACCATACACAATGGAGCCTGCTGCAGGTAAACATACCCAAGGAGATGGAGCTGCATTTGATGGACTGCAACATACCAACCGACACAATAAGACAACTGATAGCACAAGACCCCAGGCCCCACTTTCACCATGATGCGCAACGTGTCTATGGCATGACGTATGAGGGATGGAACGTGAAATTCACCGTTGATGGCACTACAGCATACATCATCGGCATTGAAAAGAGGAAATAAATTTGCATAATTCGCAGAAATGTATTACCTTTGCACCCGCAATTAAGCAAGGAGAGGTGCTCGAGTGGCTGAAGAGGCACGCCTGGAAAGCGTGTAACCGTCAAAAGCGGTTCGCAGGTTCGAATCCTGTTCTCTCCGCAAAGCATGGGAATGGATTCAAAGCTTTTTAGGAAAAAGCGCAGTCCTGTTCTCTCTGCAAAGCAAAGCAACAAAGTCCGTTGAATCTCAGCGGACTTTATTTATTTAGTTTAATCTTACCACATTTTACTGTCATCGTATATAGAAATGGCAATATAGGATGCTATGAATTGGATTGTTCTGATAGTCGCAGGTCTCTGTGAGGTCGGTTTCACATATTGTTTGGGCAGGGCACGAGGTGCCTCCGGCGATTGGTGGAGTTGGATTACCGCCTTTGGCGTACTGTATGTTCTTAGCGCCATTCTGCTGGCAAAGGCTACGGAGACCCTGCCGTTGGGCACAGCCTACTGCGTTTGGACAGGCATCGGAGCTGTAGGTGCCGTGCTCGTGGGCATCTTTATCTTCCGTGAGCCAGCTACCTTCTGGAGGATATTCTTTCTTACGACACTTATTGCTTCTATCATAGGACTAAAGGCATTATCATGAATATAAAGGATAACGAAAAGGAATTGTTCCCATTGGTGGATGAAGAGGGCACGGTAACAGGCTGTGCCACGCGTGGCGAGTGTCATGGCGGTTCAAGGCTGCTGCACCCTGTGGTACATCTTCATGTTTTCAATTCAAAGGGAGAGCTATACCTTCAACAGCGCCCCGAATGGAAAGACATCCAGCCCGG
This sequence comes from Porphyromonadaceae bacterium UBA2751, assembly GCA_002353285.1. Taxonomy (GTDB): domain Bacteria; phylum Bacteroidota; class Bacteroidia; order Bacteroidales; family Muribaculaceae; genus Sodaliphilus. The sequence goes on from DEJJ01000002.1 coordinate 98,978, forward strand.
CAAGTGGGACACTGCCGTAGGTGGGCATGTTGACTATGGCGAGCAATGGAATGCAGCATTGGTTCGCGAGGCAAGCGAGGAACTGGGCATTACCGACTACACACCAGAGCATTTGGGCAAATATGTGTTTGACAGCAAACGTGAGCGCGAGTTGGTTTATGTGAACCGCACAACGTATGACGGAGCTATCAATCCTTCAAAGAGAGAGCTTTCCGGAGGGCGTTTCTGGTCAATGGAGGAGATACACGATGCTATAGGCAAGGGAATACTGACTCCAAACTTTGAGAGCGAGTTCCAGCGTTTCTTCGGTCATTGTCAAGATACAAACCCTGCTTCAAACATTAATTGTCAAGGTGCGAACTCCGCTTCACACATCAATTGCCGAAGTGCGAAGGAGAACAGCGAAGCCAAATATGCTATGTTCTTTGATATTGACGGCACGCTTGTCAGTTTTAAGACCCATAAGATACCAGCCTCAACCATCGCAGCTCTTACCGAGGCGAAGGAGAATGGACATAAAGTGTTCATAGCTACGGGCCGCCCACCACTTATCATCACGAATCTTGGAGACATAGAGCACCTCATAGACGGTTATATCACCACTAACGGTGCTCTCTGCTATGTGGGAGACGAAATAGTCTGCTGCAAGAGCATTCCCCATGAGTCTGCACGAGCATTGGTAGATGATGCGATTGCCAAGCAATACAGCCTGATTGTTGTGGGAGAGAAAGATGTGGCCGTGCTTGATCCCGATGGTGAGGTAGATAGGATATTCCGTCAGGAGATTGCCGTGGATAACCTTGACTGCGAAAAGCCTCTTGAGGTTGTGATGCAGCAGCGCATCATGCAGCTCACCCCCTTCTTCCCCGAAAGCTATGAGCGTGAGATGATGGCACGTATTCCCGAGTGCACTTCAGGCAGATGGCATCCCGCCTTTACCGACATTACCGCCAAGGGAGCGGACAAGGGGGCCGGCATTATGGCGTTAGCAGCCCACCTGGGCTTTGATCCCCAATACACGATAGCATTCGGCGATGGCGGCAACGACACGTCTATGATAAAAGCTGCCGGCATCGGAGTGGCTATGGGCAACGCCCTTGACTCTCTGAAGGCAGAGGCAGACTATATCACCACCTCCGTAGATGAGGATGGAGTAATGAATGCCCTACGCCATTTCGGCATAATCTCCGCATGAGGAATGACGGAGGAAAAAGAAGAAAGCCTGCGATGACCTCGCAGGCTTTCTTGCATATATACGTATGGGGAGGGGTTAGATGCTCAGCTCATCGAGTACCGTTATCAGCTTCTTGTCAAATCGCTTGTCGGTGCGTATGCACTCAGAGAAAGGCACATAGACTATCTCGTTCATTCTATAACCAATCATGACGTTTCGCTGTCCCTGCTTTATTGCTTCTATAGCGCCTGCTCCCATGCAGCTTGCCAGTATGCGGTCTCTTGCTGACGGGCTTCCTCCTCTCTGCAGGTGTCCAAGGATAGATACGCGCACATCAAACCCTGGGAACTCCTTCTTCACACGTTCGGCATAGTACAGGGCTCCACACTTAGGGCTCTCAGACACTATGACGATGCACGACTTCTTTGACTTACGTATGCCGCGCCCCATGAATACGGCCAGCTGGTCAACGTCTGTAGCCTCCTCTGGCACTATGGCAGCCTCGGCTCCACATGCTATGGCGCAGTTCTGAGCCAAGAATCCAGCATCGCGCCCCATTACTTCAACAAAGAAGATGCGCTCATGTGAGTTCGCAGTATCGCGTATGCGGTCAACGCATTCCATGATGGTATTCATCGTCGTGTCATATCCGATGGTCGCGTCTGTACCGTAGAGGTCATTGTCAATAGTTCCGGGAAGTCCTATGACAGGAAAATCAAACTCCACTCCGAAGTTCCACGCTCCCGTCAGCGAGCCATTGCCGCCTATTACTATCAGGGCGTCTATGCCATGCTCCTGGCATGTTTCGTATGCTTTCTGTCTGCCCTCCGGAGTCATAAACTCCTTGCTTCGCGCGGTCTTCAGTATTGTGCCGCCTCTGGTGATGATGCCGCTGACATCCTCTGTTGTGAAGTCCTTGATTTCTCCTTTGATGAGTCCGTCGAAGCCTCGATAGATGCCTTTGATGTTAAAGAGATTGTAGATGCCAGATCTCGTCACGGCGCGTATGGCTGCGTTCATGCCGGGAGCATCTCCGCCCGACGTCAAGATACCGATTGTTTTAATTCTGCTCATAGTAGTGTTATTATAAATTGAATTATGAATTTTGAATTCTTAATTATTAATTATTAATTCAGAATCATTTCCATGCCCGTCTTCTGCACCTTCATGCCCATGCTCTTGTAGAACTGTAGTGCAGCATCGTTGCCCTCCCATACATTGAGTGTCACGTTGTAACACCCTATCGAACGCGCGTAGTCACGGACGTATTCATAGAGCGCGCGTCCTATATGCCTGCCCCGTGCTGCCTCATCCACGCAAATGTCGTCGATGTATAGTGTCTTGACATCCTGCAGGAGCCTGTGGTCCTTTGTTTCGTTTATCTGGCAGAAGGCATGTGCCATCACCTCTCCGTCCTCATAGACGAAGACGGGCTTACTTTCATCGTCCAAAAGGCCTGCCAGCTCGGCCTCGTCATACTTTGTCACGTTTCCCTTGAACAGGTCTGGCCGTATGCCGTTGTGCACGCCACCCACCTGACGGAGCAGCTCCATCAGCCTTCCTATGTCTCTATGTTCAGCTTTTCTTATCATATTTCACTTATTCAACTTTCACAAGCGCACCCCCGCGCTCAGCCCTAAGGGACGCTTGCGTAGAGCATCGGAGCAAGAAGTGGCAGAAGCATCTCTCCCATGCTTATATAGTTGCCATGAGTTTATTACGTTATGCCAGATGGAGTAGAACCCTCCGGCGGTAGCGCTGATTGGCGAGAGGAAGGTGTATCCAAGCCATATTATGAAGATAGTATTCTTCTGTCCCAGCGCCTGTCCTCCCTCCATTCGCAATCCGTAGCGGCTGCCTATCCTCTTGCCTGCCCAGAACTGCATGACGCAAGCCACCAGCGTGGCTATTGCTATGCCGAGTATGTGTATCCAGGGCACGTGACTATGATACAAGGCGCGTACCGTCACGCTGATAGCGAGGGCCAGAGCCACCGCCCACATGTAGAAGGCCAG
>DEJJ01000002.1:102218-102352 GCA_002353285.1 Porphyromonadaceae bacterium UBA2751
AGCTCTATGCTCCATGCGAAGAACAGCGGGGCAAGGAGAATGGGGAACACCTTTTTTATTATTAGTAGGAACGTAGGCAGGAATGCCATCCCGTGACGCGACGTGGCGAGCGGCAGCAGGAGTGGCGCTATGAC
>DEJJ01000005.1 GCA_002353285.1 Porphyromonadaceae bacterium UBA2751
ATAAAATCATTTTCAAACGCTCGAGAATTCCAAGAGTTATTCGGAGTTCAAGAGCATGGCAACGGTGTGAAATCACGCCGTAATCGAATTCTATTGGCATTTCTCAAACATAAACCAATATGGGAGTGGTGCCACGAACATGACAACTGGGAACTGTTGGGAATCAAGAGCATGGCTGAGTTAAAGAAAACACTAATCGACACTATGGCCTACCTGGGTGTCGAGCAGGGGATGAGATATAAGGTCGAGCTCAACCAGACAACATTACGGAGCAACATATACAGTACCGACGATTTTAAGGGGGTGCCTGAGGACGGCACCTCCAACTTCGTGCGCTATGTGAATCACTCCAACAACAACGGAGTCTTCAAGATGAGAGCCGGAAGGTTCTTTGGCAAGATCATCAGTGAGACATCATTGGGACAGGCTTTGCCACAACAGGTGACCACATGGCTATGTGAGGAATTCGCCGCCGACTGGGAGATTTACATCTGTGGCACTCTACCTCAATTCACCCTTCATGTGGATGACGACTTCAAGCGAATATACAGCTCTGATGATTGTGTCGGTGATTTCGGTTCATGCATGGAAGACAAGGGCTATTACAGCTTCTATGAAGATTCAGTCTCGGCCAAAGCCGCTTATCTGACTGACAATGATGGCTTGGTCATTGCCCGCTGTGTGATTTTTACCGATGTCTATGACGAGGAAGGCAACAAATATGTGCTAGCCGAGCGTCAGTACTCTGTTGACGGTAAAGACATCCTCAAGCGTGTGCTGATAGAGCAACTGAAGAAGACCGACAAGATAAAGATTCAGGGCTATAAGCAGATTGGGGCTGGATGCTCAGATGTTAGAGCCTTTGTCGGTGTAAACGGAGAATCACTATGCGACAAGATGTTTGAGATAAAGTGCAACCTGGAATGGGGCTCAGCACTGTCTTATCAAGACAGCTTTCGCTACTATAACATGAGTGAGAGGAAGGCATATAATCATACAAGAGCGCATTATGACTACTGCCTGGACACCACTTGCGGCAGTTTGGAAAACGCCGAGTGTGATGACGACGATGATGAAATGTTCTATGCAGAATATCAAGACAGGGACGCCTATGAGGTGGTGGATGTGTTTTTCCACGGCGACACTATCACCTGTGATGCCGATTGTCTTGAGGATTTTGTGCATTTCAACAACGAATATTACCACTTGGAAGACTTGACCACTTGCCCTGAATGCGAGGGGCGTATGCTGTCGCCCGACTACTATGCCGATGAGCTGCATTACAGCAGCATCACCAACAGACACTATTGCTGCCAGTCATGCCGAGAGAAGGCAGAGCAGAGATATAAAGAAGAGAGAGAACGTGAAACCGGCCAAATCCTTGAGACCATTGAGGAAGAGGCTTTAATAGCTGTGTAACGACATGGAATTACTGAAAAGATTGTACTCGATCCACAGTCATAGTGGAAGAGAGAAAAAAATGATTCGCTTCATTGTATATTGGATTAAGACCAACGTGAAGGAAGCAAGAATCAAAGTTGACACCATGGGCAACATATTCGTCACAAAAGGCAACGCAGAGACTTACCCTTGTGTTGTAGCGCATATTGACGAGGTCCACAGCAAAAAGCCTAAGGACTTCAAGGTAATAGAGACCAGCGAGATCCTGTTTGGATGGTCTTCTGGGGCCAAGGATTTCATAGGAATTGGTGCCGATGATAAATCAGGCGTATGGCTATCGCTTGTCAGTCTTAAGAAATACAACAACATCAAGGTTGCTTTATTCGTGAGTGAAGAGGTGGGCTGCATTGGCAGCTCGAAATGCGACCTGAGTTTTTTCACCGACTGTCGCTATATATTACAATGTGACCGTCGAGGTTCAGATGATTTCATCACTCATATTGGTGGAACAGAGCTTTGCAGCAAGGAGTTCATAGCTGCGACAGGTTTTGAGAACTACGGGTACCATCAAGAGATGGGAATGATGACCGATGTCCTCACTTTGAAAGAGCGAGGTCTTGAAGTGTCGTGTTGCAATATCAGCTGCGGGTACTACGAGCCGCATACTTCAAGGGAGTTTACAGTGAAGTCAGACCTGCTAAACTGCCTGCACTTTGTTGAGCACATTATCGACACATGCAATGAAGTCTATCCACACAAATATCAATATACCTGGAATACTGGTTTTTATGATGACTTGTATGACTTCTATTATGATGATGTCTATACTCTTTTGACAAATCATCCCGACTTGAGTTTTGATGAAATTTGTGGGGCTTTCAAAGACTACTATCCTCAAGCTAATCTTCAAGAGCTGGAGATGACCTACGAGATGGCAAAACAAGACATTGAATATTGGAAATCAAAAGATTATGAAAACTGACAACATTCAACAAAGCCGCGAATATCAAGCGGCAAAACAACTTGAGAGTGCATTGAACGACTATGGCTTCAACAACAAGAAATTTGCAGAGGCTATCCGTCACATGCACCCCACTTTACAACAGAACCTTTATCGGTTAATTAAGGAGTGCATACTCTTTATGGCCGACGAGAACAACAGATTCATAGATCTCCGTAACCGTGCATCACTAGAGGGAGCAAAACAGGTAGCGGAGATTATGCGAAACCAGGCAATTCCCTTCATATAGAAGGGACAAGTTTATTAACCAGCAACAAGGGCTCTCATCATCACATGGGGGCTCTTGCTGCATAAAACAAGAACACTATGACAAGATTTTATTTCAGAATCTACCAAGCAGGTGATCCAGATGGCGACAACATTTGGATTGACGCTGAGAATGAGAGTGAGGCACGACAAGAAGTTGAACATGAGTACTGGGGGATCGATAGGTTGGAGCTCATCAGGACTCAAAAACTTTAACGACTATGGCACGAACAAAAACTAAAGCAAAGACGAAAGCCATGACTATCAAGTACTGGCTACAACTCAGTGATGGAAGTCGACGTAGAGCTTTGACCTATGTCTTCCCAATTCACAAATCAATCGTTGAAATGCTGCTTAACCAAAACCCCGACCGAAAGGATCATTGGTGGCAGTATGTATTTAAGAAGGTGCGAATTCCAGAGGACGGCTGCACTTACAAGACAGTAATTAACAACACAATCTATTTAATGTAACAACTATGGAGACAATCACTATAAAGCAGCTCCTTAAAGCATGTAAGGAGGAGATAGCGAAAGGCAATGGAGACAAGTATATCTTAATCTCCGGCGACGACGAGGGCAATTCGTTTCATGAGCTATTTTACCTTTTCTCTCACTTGAAAGGCGAGGACATTAGCTACGGCCTTCCTTTTGGTGTGAGCGAAGAAGATGTTAACACTAAATACATTGTGCTAGGATGAGACTGAGTGAACAAGAATTGCGTTGGGCACAGAAAGATGTGTTCAATGCAGCTAATCATTTCGTGAGTGCCGGGCTGAGGCTCCAGGGAACCGAATACGAGCAGGCTTACCAGAGAATCTATAAAGCCTTAAACGCACTTAATCGAAAGTTAATCAAGGACATTAACAAGATATGAACTATGGACAACATCACCAATCAACTAATCATCATTAAACCTGATGATTTAGAAGATGTTAAGAATGAACTACGTGAGATTAAAACTTATTTGCAAGATCTATTTTCCACAAACCCTATTTTGTGTAAGGATGAGTATATTGACCATCATGAAGCGTCAAAAATGTTCCAGATAACCACCCGTACACTTTATCAATGGAGGAAGGCAGGAATAATTAAATGCTATAAAATTGGCAGAAAAGTAAAATTCAAGCGTAGTGAGATCATTGATTTAATTGAACGTAACAAAATTGGCAATTAAACAAACTATGGACAGAGATTTTGACTATAACTTGAAAATAGCAGAATACATCTTTGAGATTTTCAAGAGCAATTTACCTGTTGTTTGGAGCTGGGGAATAGACCCGGCTTCAATACAAGTGATAGACCTGGGAGTGAAATTCCATGTGCAAGGTTTCAAGCACAAGGGAAATGTCCAGGTGGTATATAACGAAGGAGAAGATTTATTCGAGGTTTCACTTATCGACGAAAATGACAAAACAGTGAAAACTACAGAACATATCTTCCTTGGTGACTTGATTTCTGTGATAGACGATGCTGTGGAAAAAACTGACAATTATCAAGAACGAATTTGTCAGGAATACGGCATTGTCACAGGATAGTACACTAGTGCTGCCGATGAGCCATTAGTGTGTTCATTTAATGGGTGTATTCAAAAAAGTCTGTAACGGCTAATGGATACACCCTTTCAATATATTCTTTTAATTCAAAGATTAAAATGGAAACAAAAAACAAGAGGGCCGTGATTTATGCCAGAGTGAGTTCTGAAAATGACAGGCAGGACACATCACGACAAATCACAGACCTTCAAAAATTCAGTGAAGCCCAGGATATGGAAATCGTCAAAATCTACGAGGAGCATATTTCAGGGGCTAAGAAAAATGAGGAGCGACAAGTTCTGACCGAGTGCCTGGACTACTGCACCAAGAACCATGTCGATTACCTCCTACTATCTGAACTGAGCCGCTTAGGGAGATCGACGCTGCAAGTACTGAAATCCCTTGAGCAATTACATGAGGCTAAGGTGTCAGTCTACATTCAGAACCTTGGCATATACTCGCTTCAGGACAACGGCGAAGTGAATCCAATCGCGTCCATCCTGATCACCGTTTTGGCTGAGATGGGCAATATCGAGCGAAGTAACATCCAATATAGGCTTAACTCAGGACGGGCTCAATATGTGAGAAATGGTGGAAAATTAGGACGCAAGGCAGGGAGTATCAAGAGCGAGGATAAAAAACGTGAGGAGTACAAGGAGGTTATATCGCTGCTGAAACGAGGCTACTCAATCAGAAACACAGCGAAAATCACCGGTTACTCAAACTCAACAATCCAACGAATCAAAAAACAGTTTAAATTATGAAGAACAAACTATTAGAGAAACTTATGGAATGGCTGATCATAGTGACCCTTCCTACACCTACGCCGTGGCCACCGCACAGGAAGAAGGATAAGGCGAATAGAAAACGACATTGACCATTAAGAAGAGCGATTTTGATGTCGCTTTTCTTTTTTATTATCAGCGCGTCCTTCTTCAGCGTATATTTTTTCGTTTGCGGCATTACTCAATTCACGTAAATGCGGCAGCAGCCGTCGGTATAGTGGAGGAAAAGTGAGATTGCCAAGAACTCATGCATCTCGCCCATGTCGATGGCGATGAATTGTGGCAGCTAGGTTTCGGCATTTGCCGCCCACCACGTTGACTACTGAATGACAAAAAGCTTTTGATGTGGCCAAGAAAACTCTCAAACATAGTTTTTTATCATTTTTTTGTTTTTTACTCAAAATGATAATTAATGGTCAAAACCGTTTCTTGAAAGTACGCCTTCCTGATAGTAATGCTTAATCTCTTTCATCTCTGTCACAAGGTCTGCATAGTCAATCAGTTCTTGAGGGGCGTAACGTCCTGTGATGATAATTTCGGTTAATTCATTTCTCTTGTTGAGCACATCAATAACCTCTTGGACAGTCACAAAGCCATAATATATGGCCAGACACAGCTCGTCAAGCACGATAACATCATAGCATTGTGATCCAATTTTAGTCTGGCAGTGGTCAAGTGCGGCCTTTGCTGCAGCCTTGTCATTCTCATCGGGTTCTCGGTCAAGGAAACAACCAAATCCCAGTTGCTCTATCTCAACATGCTTACAGAAATTAACTATGCCAGTTTCATTGTATTTCTCATTCTTTATGAACTGACCGATGTAGGCCGTCTTGCCTGCACATAATGCTCTCACCACGATGCCAAAAGCGGCAGTCGTTTTTCCTTGTCCGTTGCCTGTGTAAATCCTGACATAGGCTTTCTCTGTTTCTTTCATTTTACTCTTGTTTTTTTCAATGAAAAGGTCACACCCAAAGATGCAGTGCAACTTAGATGTGACCAACCATTGAAGTCTAGTTACTATATAATGTGCTGTGTGGCAGAACACAATGACACATCTCACATCCAAGATTGCTTTGGACGTGGAAACAAAGAAGATGCAGGCGTAAATATCACGCAACAATACACCCCTTGCAAGAATTTAATAGGGATTGATACCGCGTTAGGTCCTTGTTCTGTCTCTAATCCACGAGAGCCAAAAGCAATATGTCCAACTTGGCAGGTCTTCTGACTTATCCCATTGTCGGCACGGCCTTCCCATCAATGATGACAGTGACGCTATGTGTGTGACAACTTAAAGGGGAAATACAGCAGCGGGTCTGTTCAGGATTCTCACCTGATTCCCTTTTAATTCACGCTATGTGAAACATAGGTGAAACCAAATTTTCGACTGCAAAATTACTACTTTTTTTGTGTTCACCAAAATTTCCATCTGTTTTTCCCCGATTAAACCTATACAGAAACGATACAGAAACTATGTGTAAAAACTGCTTCACACATAGAGGCAAGAGACGTTTTCCGCACCTTCACAGTACGATAACCGCCTTTCTATAATAACGTTAAAATGACTTTTTTGAATTTTGCAAGATGGTGATAGCTGAACACTACTGTTTATTGTCGTTTTTAGCCTCAACGTCTTTATCCTCAGTTTTTACAGACTTTTCGTCAGTTTCCTCATGATTGGTGTGATGCTCGTGATATGACTTTATGGTTTCTTCGTATTTGGCTTGCTTCTCGAAGAGAAGATTATAATCAGCCTCATCATAATTGCGTCGTCTCATAATGAAATTTTTTTTCAATGCAAAATTACACTTTTCTAGGGGAACTTGCAAGAATTTCTACCACTTTTCAAGGGGAACTCGGATTTTGATTTCTTAAGGAACAACAATAGAAATCATAAATAAAAAAATAACCCATTGTTTACCAATGAATTATTCAACGGTGCGCCTGATAGAAGTGGAAAATTGCCTGTCAAAAAACAATAAGACATAAGGCTCGTTGATTTCCGTACACTTGAGGTGTCACAAAATATCTTGTTGTGTCATTTAATGTCACGAACTGCAAAAAAAAGTAAGGTTGATTAGGGTGTTATAAAGGGATTGTTGGTCTTTGGTTATATGGTTGGCAATTGGGATGAGGCATGGGGCTGGAGGATTGGAGAGGCCAGCAGCGATGGCGATGTGGGCATGTTGCATGGCTTGGAGGTCGTTGTGACCGTCGCCAATGAAGACAACCGTCTCGCCCTGTTCTTTGAAATGATCTACGATTAGTTCTTTCTTGATGATGCTGGCAATTTCCACCAATTTATCATCGCACGTAATGGCTTGTGAGCAAAACCCTTGGCACCCTAATCGCTGTATCAGCGACGAGCACCAGCAGTCGATATTGCTGGTAACAACAGCACACTGGGCCTTATGTTCGCTTATAAACTGGTAAATCTTTTCGTAAAGCGGTACCGATGCAAGTAGCTTTGCCACTTCCTTGACCGAGCAGTCTCGCAACATCATGACTCGATTTCTCAAGCTTTGCTCATAAGGCACAGCACCACTCACTGCCTGCTCAGTGAGTTGTGCCATATCGCCCTCAGCGCCAAAATGACGGGCAATGATAGGCAAAGTCTCTTGCTGAGTAACCGTTCCGTCTAAATCGAAAAGAAATTTCATGTGCTATGGTTCTTGGGCTTTTGTAAAAATAGGGAAATCTGTTTGTGTAGTAAGATTTGATAGTTTTACAGTATTGACAGTTAGGCAATTATCCAAAAGAAACCAACAACCACTATCACTAACGCTATCATCATCACTTCGGCGATGCGGTTGATGCGCACGGCCTTAAGCATGTCGGCCGTGGTAAGGTCTCGCTCGTTTTCGCCGATGAAAGGTTTGTCGAAGAGCTCGCCAAAGTAATAATGAGGCCCACCGAAGCGGCAGTCGAGTGCGCCAGCAAGTGCAGCCTCGGGATATCCGCTGTTAGGGCTGGCATGCTTGCGACCATTGCGCCACACGAATTTCAAGAGGCTAAGCTTGCCCGAAGCTATCACCATGAGCACGGCTGTCAATCGGGCTGGAATGTAGTTGGCTATGTCGTCGATGCGGGCAGCCCAGCAGCCAAAGTCTTTATATCGCTCGGTGCGGTAACCAATCATCGAGTCGAGCGTGTTCACCATCTTGTAGGCTACCATGCCAGGCACTCCCAGTACAGCCAACCAGAACAGGGGCGCAATCACACCATCGCTCAGGTTCTCGGCCAGCGTTTCGAGGGCGGCAGTGCGCACCTCTTGAGCTGTCAACTCCGAAGTGTCGCGCCCCACAATGCGCGCCACCTGCTTGCGTCCAGCCTCAAGCGACTCGTCAAGAGCAAGAAACACATTTCGCACCTCACGGATAAGCGTTGTTCCTGCCAGGCAGTAGAAGATGATGATGGTGTTGAGAACGCACCACAATATCGCATTTGGAACAAGTCTAATTAATCCCCACAACACAAAGAACATCAGCAAGATGTAAGCAACGCTCATGACAGCTCCTTTTGCCATGCGATGCTGCCCTCGGTTGAGGCGATGCTCACCCCACGAAATCAGCTTGCCAAACCACACGATGGGGTGCGGCAAGCGCTCAGGGTCACCAAAGATGAGGTCGAGCAAGTAACCCAACAAGAGAGGTAATATGAACATTAAATACTTTTCCATTGCGATGTGAACTGCTTAATGGCTTCGACAAGGGCATCGTTAGCCTCGGGCGACTGAGCGGCAATGCGAAAATGATGCTGTGTGAGGCCCGTGAAATTCGATGCGTCACGAATCAGGATGCCGTGCTTGTGAGCCAAATATTCCTTCAACTTGGCAGCGGTAGTCTGGGCTATGGTGCACAAGAAAAAGTTGGTCATGGTAGCATAAGCCTCGATGCCTTCAATCTCGTTTAGCATCGAGCGCAAGCGCTGTGCCTCATCAAGATATTCATCAAGGTTAGGGATGGCGGTCAACTGGTGTGCCACAAGCCACTTGCCAGCCTCGAGCGACAAGGCATTGATTGCCCAAGGGCGATACTGAGTGCGCAACCGCTTGATGATTGATGGCGCAGCGGTGACATAGCCCAGACGCAGTCCTGGTACAGCATACCGCTTGGTCATGGAATGCAGCAATATGATATCTTCACGGTCAACCACATCGGCAGGCCGGAGCAGATTCTCGAGAGTGTAGTCTTCGTAGGATTGGTCGACGATGAGCAACTGATAACGCTTAGCGAGGTCGAGCACATCGCCAACTGGCATCACGCTACCAGTGGGGTTGTTGGGATTGCACAACCAGCACAAGGCGGCATCGTCGCATTCTTTATATCCAAACACTCGGCAAGCGTCTTCATACTCGCTAAACGTGGGTGTCATCACCTTGCAAGTGCCCAGGTGGCGATAGGCTTGGGCAATAAGGTAAATAGCATCGACCGCACCACTGGTCACGAGCACCTCTTCGGGCTTGATTCCACACTCGTGGGCTATCATCTGCTCAAGCGATGTTGCCGACGGCTCGGGATAGCTGCTTACCACCTGCATGCATGTGCTCAGGTGCGAATAAAGTGCGCTCAAGTCGGTTCCAGTATAAATGTTGGAACTGAAGTTCATCTTAATACCGCTGTATTGATACAGGTCGTCGCCGTGTCCCTTAATCATCGCTTGTGAGAATTTTATATATTTGTTCCATATCGACGTACTGCCGCACATGGGCCGCGAGCCGGTCGTATTGCCGCTCTTTGAATTCTTGATAGTTAAAACTGCTGGACGCCTTGCTCAACTTATCGTCAAATGGCTGTAGCAGGAAGTCGACAAACGGTGCGTTGTCGAGGATGCCGTGCACATAGGTGCCCATGCACTTGCCGTCGACCACATAACCATCGTCGCGGCCATCGCCAAGATGCAGCAGTGGCGAAGGCTTGGCATCGCCATAAGGAACGGTTTCGCCCTGATGTATCTCGTAGCCCTGGCCATATTGACAATTGACCTGACGGGTTCGTTTCTCCTCGGTGATTGTGGTGCTTGTGGGCAAAAGTCCCAGACCGGGCAAGCGCTCTATGTCGCCCTCAATGTGATTGGGATCAAGCACCTCAATGCCCATCATCTGATAGCCACCGCAGATGCCAAGCACCGAAGCACCCTCGCGATGAGCCCGCATTATGGCCTGGGCACATCCGTTGCGGCGCAGCTCGTAAAGGTCATGCAAGGTAGATTTGGTGCCAGGCAGAATGATGATGTCGGCATTCTTGATGTCCTCGGTGTTATTGGTGTAGAACAAGTGCACCCGTGGATCGCGTTCAAGGGCATCGAAGTCGGTATAGTTTGACAAGTGCCTGAGCATGACAACTGCTACGTTTACTTTGCCTTGTTGTAGCTGCATTGACTTGCGGGCGAGCGCCACGCTATCTTCTTCTTCGATGTAAATATCTTTGAAATAAGGAATTACACCCAGAACCGGCACACCACAGATGTCTTCAAGCATCCTCCTGCCGTCGTCAAAGAGCCTCATGTCGCCACGAAACTTGTTGATGATGATGCCTTTTATGAACCGGCGGTCTTCGGGAGTCTGCAAAGCTATACTGCCATAGACCGAGGCAAATACTCCTCCACGGTCGATGTCGCCCACAAGAATCACGTCGGCATGGGCATGCCGGGCCATGGGAAGGTTAACGAGATCGGTGTCGCGCAAGTTTATCTCCGACACACTGCCGGCACCTTCCATCACGATGGGATTGTAGCGCACCGCCAGGCGGTCGAAAGCCGCATTGACTTCGGCGCGGAAATCAATGTCTGATGTGCCACGGCGCCAATAGTCGTAGGCATTTTTATTGCCGATGGGTTTGCCGTGGAGCACCACTTGCGAAGTGTGGTCGCTCTGTGGCTTGAGCAGTAACGGGTTCATATCGGTGTGGCAAGGTATGCCCGCGGCTTCGGCCTGAACAGCCTGAGCGCGACCTATCTCAAGCCCTTCGGGGGTGGCAAATGAGTTGAGTGCCATGTTTTGGGCCTTAAAAGGTGCTGGATTATAGCCGTCTTGCTTGAAGATGCGGCAAAAGGCAGCAGCCACCACGCTCTTGCCCACATCGCTGCCTGTGCCCACCATCATTAGCGGATGTAATAGTTTCTTATCGTTGCTCATTCTTTTTCGTTGGCTAATACAAACAGATAGTCCGATAGTCGGTTTATCATCACGAGTATCGATTCTTCGACTGGATACTGACGATTCAAAGCCCACAAGGTGCGCTCGACGGTGCGGGTCTGCGTGCGGGCCAGATGGATGAACGCAGCAACAGTTGATCCGCCGCCTGGAATCACAAAGCCACCTTTGTAGTCGGCCCGGTCAATGGCATCTTCCAATTGCTGCGACAAGTCGGCAGCGTGCAACTCGCGGGGATTGACGCCACCTTCTGGTGTCGCGATATGGCTCATGACCACCATCAGTTCGCGCTGAACGGCATGGATGAGTTGAGCGTTAGTCTCATCATCCTCAAGCATTGAGCGCACGATGCCTAGATGAGAATTCAACTGGTCAATCAGCCCGTTGGCGTTGATGCGGGGGTCGTCTTTGGCAACTCTCACGCCATCGCGCAGGCTGGTGGTGCCGTTATCTCCGGTTTTGGTATAAATCTGTTTCATGTTATGTTGTAGAGGTGGGTGTAACTTGCAAACACGTTCTTATAACGGATGATTGGCGTTGGCACAGGCTCACCTTTGGCGTTAAACACTTGTGCCGCCGATTGGGGCGCTTCACTCAGAAATTGGGTGTAATGGAACTCGTGGCCGCGATACTCCCTGCCGTCGAGCAAGAAGCGACGATAGCCGAGTGATAGTTTGCGGTCGGTCTTTCGGGCGGTAATCGCGTAAGGAAGCACACCGCACATGGGAAACTCGCCATCATCAGTGACAATCTTGTCACACAGATACATCATGCCACCGCACTCGGCAACGATGTGTCCGCCATGGTCGGCAAAGTCCTTGATTGCACGGCGCGTAGCCTCGGCTTTGACAAGAGCCTCAAGATGTTTCTCAGGGTAACCGCCTGGCAAGTAAAGCAGTGCCACGTCGTCAAGGCATGGAACATCGGTCTCGGGGTCGAAAAACGCCACATTATCAAGTGAGTCAATATTCTCTTGATAGATAAATGAAAACGACTCTGCATTGCGGGCAATCAGCGTTCGCTGAGTGGTGTGATTCTCATTACATTCTGCATTATTAATTCTGCATTGTGCGTTATGCATAGTAATTTCTAAAAACCGTTGCCACCTCACGTTCTGTTCAAGCAACTCAACCAACCGTTCATTTTCGGGTGTCTTACTGAAATCCAGCCCCAAGTAGCGCGACCCTTGCTCAAGCGCGGCATCCTTAGGAAGATAGCCGAAACACTCAACATTGAGGTCGTCGCACACTTGCTGGAGCATGGCAAAATGGCGCGCCGACCCCACGCGGTTGAATATCACACCGGCAATGTGCACATCATCGCGGAAATTAACAAAGCCTGAAATAAGCGCCGCCATTGAATAAGCTGCCGACTTGGCATCAACCACGAGCACTATAGGCAAGTCAAGCACACGGGCAATCTCGGCCGACGAGCCAGCATCGCGGTCATAGCCGTCGAAGAGCCCCATCATGCCCTCAGCCACACACACATCGGCAACAGAGCCATAGCGATCGTACAGCTCACGCACATGCTCGTCAGAAGCCATGAAAGTGTCGAGATTTACGCTTGGCCGCCCACACACTGCCGCATGAAACTTGGTGTCGATATAGTCGGGACCGCACTTAAACGGTTGGACCTTATAGCCTTTTGCCGTAAAAAGTGACATCAGTCCTCGGGCAATTGTCGTCTTGCCCGAACCACTTGTTGGTGACGCTATGAGAAATCCTTTAGCCATTTGTTACACATTTATTTCCAGACAAAAAATCAGAAATACTTAGTGATTTTTGCTGTGTCGAAGTTGTTCATTTCGTTAATCATTCGCACGGCTGAGTCGATAATGGGGAATGCACACAGAGCGCCCGTGCCCTCGCCCAGGCGCAGGCCTAAGTTGAGCAGCGGATTTGCACCTACAATATCAAGCATCCTTCGATGCCCACTCTCGTCGCCACAATGGGTAAAAATCATATAGTCCTGTGCGGCAGGATATAGACGAATGGCAGCGATGGCACATGCCGTCATGATGAAGCCGTCGACAAGAACTATCATTCCTTGCTCGGCAGCGCGCAGCATGGCCCCAATTGCCGCCACCATCTCAAAGCCGCCAAAGTAGCGGATGGCGTTCACGTCGCTTGGTGCCATAGTTTCGTTGTAATGCTTTAATGCCGCATTGAGAACCTGGCGCTTGTGCTCAATGCCAGGATTGCCGAGTCCGGCTCCGGCACCGATGCATTCGTTGAGCGGGATATTGCCGAAAAGACTCATCCAGATGCTTGATGGCGAAGTGTTGGCGATACCCATCTCCCCAACGGACAGAATTTGGCATCCCTTTTTTGCACAATCGTCCACCAGCTCGCATCCCACTTCGATGGTGAGGTTGAACTGCTCTTCGCTCATAGCGGGTTCATGCAGGAAATTGCATGTTCCACGGGCGATTTTGCGGTCAATGACACCCTCCACGTCGCTCAAGTCGTAGTCAACGCCCACGTCGACAATGCTCAAGTCAAAGCCATGTTGGCGACAAAACATGTTCACGCCACCGCCTCCATGCGTGAAATTGATCATCTGTTGCCATGTCACCTCGCGTGGCGACACACTCACGCCCTCGCGCTCAATGCCATGGTCACCGCCGAGCAACAAGTGGCACGGATGGTTCAGGCTGGGCGACAAGGTGTGTTGAATCAGGCACACTTGCATGGCCAGTTCTTCTAATCGCCCAAGCGAGCCTTTAGGCTTGTTCAGATGGTCGATTTTCTGTTGAATACTATCGGCAATTGACTTGTCGGTGGGGTGTATATTAAACTGTTTCATTTTATTTTTACTGCTATTCCTGACACCATTAGAATTACTTCATCGGCACGACTGGCAATGTACTGGTTCATCCAGCCTTCGAGGTCGGTGAACTGGCGCTGCACAGCATTGTCGCTCACGCCGCCGCTGCCTATCTCATTGGTAACGAAGATGTAGGTGGCATCATTCTTCGTGAAACGCTCAAATTCTTCCTTGACAGCCGTGAGGGTTTCATCGACGTTATTATTCTCGAAGAAAAAATTGGTGAGCCACAACGTTACACAATCAATCACGGCCACACGTCCAGTGAGGTCGTGACGGCTGAGGAATTTCTCCTCCTCGATGTTGGTCCATTGTGGTCCACGACGTTCCTGATGCCGCTTCACCCGTTCACGGAACTCCTCGTCCCAGATGTGGGCTGTGGCCACGTAGACCGGGTTGTCCGAAAGACTCATGGCGAGTTCTTCGGCCTTCTTGCTCTTGCCCGAGCGTTGGCCGCCTGTTATCAAAATAATCCGATTCATTTTATATATTTATTCTTAGGATGCCGCCAAAAGGCACCAAGTTGTCCCAGGCATGCTCTTCGGTGTAAAGCCCTGCATAAAGCCCTGCGCTGACAAGAACACCACCATGCGCAAAAATCACGACGCTTTGAAAGTCTTGAGATTTCAATTCATCGAGAAAACTTGCCACACGCTGATAAAGCTGTGGAAAGCCCTCGCCGCCAGTGGTGGGCTGATGCATATAGTCGGCATACCATTCCTCAATGCGTGGGTCTTGTATTTCTTCATAGCGTTGCATTTCCCATTCGCCCATATACATTTCTTTTAGACGATTATCCAGCACAGCATTGGGAAAGCCACAAAAATTTGCCAGTTTTCGTGCTCTCGACAGAGGTGAAGAATAAGCCTTATCAAAGGGCATGAATTGCTGCAATTCGTTGAATGTAACTTGAGCTTCCTGCTCAAAGGTGTCGCTCACAGGCACATCTGTCTGGCCGTAGCATGTGCCACGAGGCACGTCGACGCTGGTATGTCTGACCAAAACAACTTCCATGCTATTTTACAAATAATAATGAACTTATGACGAGGTAAATCGACAATTCCACCAACAAGCACACTGCGCCGCAGCAATCGCCTGTGTAGCCGCCAATCTTGCGCTTGATGAGAAGGTAAAGGAAATACATGACCATATATGGCACAACCATGACAAAATACCACTCTATCGACGTCAACCAAAGCATTAACAACATGGGTAACAAACCTTGCAATGCCAGGCCTATTGCTGCTGGAACGCTTATTTTGCGGTATACGGTTTTATTCTTGGCCTCTTCTTCGCTACGCGCATAAGGCAACATAGTCACCAGCGAGCATGACACCAACTTGGCAAATGGGTCGGCTGCCAGCACAGCTATCGCCGCTATGCGGGGCGGCATACAGCAGAGCGTGGCTCCGAGCAACAGGATATACAGTATCAGCCCGATTACTCCGTAGGTGCCGATGTGTGAGTCCTTCATGATGGCGAGAATGCGGTCGCGGTCGGTGCCACCACCAAAGCCGTCAAAGAAATCGGCAAGTCCGTCTTCATGCAATGCGCCAGTAACAAGCAAGCGCACGACAATGGCCAGCATCACAGCCACAGGCCAAGGGAAAACCATACTGCCTAAATATAGGGCAGCAGCCATGATGCCTCCCGTGAGCCAGCCTGCAAGAGGCCAAAACTCCACCACTGCCTTGTAGCTGGACTGTGGTGACTGATAAATGCGCCAAAACGGCAAGCGTGTGAAGAAAATCAACGCTGCCCACAGGTTTTGATACCATCGAGAAGAATGCTTGTTGTTTTCCATTGTCATCATTCTTATAGAAAAATCACTCGAAATTTGTCTTGTGCCGGCGGAAGAGCACTACAATGATTATGGGTGCTCCAATCAGTGCCGTAACGCTGTTGACAGGCATAGCGCCATCAAAACCTGGTGCACGGGCAATGATGTTGCACACAAGTGCCAACAATGCACCACACAGCGCAGTGGCTGGCATCAACCGCCAGTGGTCACTCGTGCGAAAAAGACCTCGTGCCAAATGCGGAACTGCCATACCGATGAACATGATGGGACCACAATAAGCCGTCACAACAGCAACTAAGGTGCCCGAGCACAAAATGATGTAGGTGCGCATGCGCTTAACATCCAAACCGAGGTTGGCAGCGTAGCGGTCGCCCAGCAGCATGGCATTGAGCGGCTTGGCAAAAAGGAAACTCAGCGGCGTGAGAATACACATGATTACGACAAAAAGTATCATGTGGTTACCCGAAACACGAGAGAAAGAACCTAAGCCCCAAACGACAAATGCCTTCACATCTTCCTCGGGACTGAGAAATTTCATCACGCCAATGATTGCAGTGGCCAAATAGCCAATCATCACACCAATTATAAGCAATGTAACATTACCTTTCACCACTCCCGAAATCCACACGATGAGCATCATCACCGCTACGGCTCCAATGATAGCAGCCATTGTTACTGCTGCGTCGCCCAGATAGCCCAGCGTACTCAACGCCACGCCACCTATCTGTCCCGACAGAAGAATCACAAATGCCACTCCCAAGCTGGCACCGTTGGAAATACCTAAAATCGAAGGACCAGCCAGTGGGTTGTGGAAGATCGTTTGCATCATCAGTCCGCTCACGGCAAGTCCTGCCCCTGCTGCAATTGCCGTGAGCACCTGTGGCAAGCGAGAACTCAAAATGATGTTGGTCCAAATTTCCGAATCACTCCCCTGTCCCATCAATATGCTGCAAATGCTGCTCACCGGAATCTTTATGGTTCCTATGAACAGGTTGACAATCACCATGACGATGATTCCAACGATGAGAGCAAGCATCAATGGCAGGGTACGTTTCATTTCAACAAGCGGTAGAAAGTTGGGGTGTAATCTTTTTCAACCAATTCGGGATGGAAAATGGCAATCAAGTCCTTCAGCAGAACATCGGGCTTGACAGGCTCAATCTCATAGTAGGGAGTCTGCTTCATGTTGCAGTAAATCACCTTTTTCTCCTTGAAAGCCTTTAACATCTCGTTGCGAGGCTCTTTTGCCTTAAGTGCTTCGTAAGTGAAGTCGCCGTCAAAGCTGTTGAGGATGCGCCAATAGTCAGCGTTGGCCGAGAGTGCATACATCTTCTCAAACTCCAAGTCTTCGCCCGACTCCTCATCGTCGTTGATGACATAGTCGGCACCGGCGTCGCGGAAGATTTGAGCTAGATAGTTCTTTCCACCCACGGCATGCCAATTGCCATAATGCATCTCGCCACTGGTCACTGTTGGGCGATTAGCCACCTTGGCAGCTTTTTCCTTCAGATCGTTGTAGCGGCTTTCAATGCCGGCAAAAATCTCGTTAGCCTCTTTCTCCTTGCCAATAAACATGCCTATGAATTTAATCCATTCGGCTTGTCCTAACGGGTCCAACTCTTTGTATCCAAGATGCGGAACCAGTGTGATGCCTGTTTCCTTTATCGACTCATAACCACCGCGCTTAGACGGCGATATGAAAATAACATCGGGGTTGGCAGCCATGACAAGCTCATTGTCAAACTCACCTTCCATGCCAATCTTGACGATTTTCCCGTCTTTCACGCGAGCTTTGATGTCCTCATCAAAAAGGTTCTTGGTGCTGGTTATACCTTTTACCACATCGTGGGCATCAAGAATAGTGAAATTCGACAGTTGAAGCGAAGTCATGCATATTGTGCTCTTGATGGGTACCGTCACCTTCGTATATCCTTCGGGGACAGCGGCATTGGCATCTTTCACCAAAGCGAAATGGTCCTTTTTGCCGACATCGACAAGTCTAACATCGGCCGAGTCGCGCACGGTGAATCCTTTGGCATACTTCACTGTGATTGCTTCATTAGCACCACCTTCGGCATTGCAGTTTTTTGTACTGTTATTGCCGCATGCGGCAAGCAAAACAGTCATCAAAAGAATCCCAAATAATTTCTTCATTTTTTTATCAATATTAATAGTTTGCAAAGTTATATAAAAAACTGATTATTTAACCATATATGACACCATCATTGGTTATCATTAATATCAACAGCTTGCCATTGGGCAGCAACTTGCTGCAATGCTCCATACAGTGGTTAATCACCACGGTGGCAAAAGCTTGTAGCTTGTCTTGCGGGATTATTTCCCACAGTTCACGGGCAAGGGTAATACTTGAGATGTCGATATCGCAACCCGCTTCGTGAAGCATGGAAGAAATAAAATCTTTGTCCATCGTTGAACGACGGCTGTGAGTGTCGAGGTTGCCGGCAGCGAGTTTCACCGCTTTACCAAGCATGACGCCCAGCGTCACGTTCTTGATGCCTAATTCATTAGCTATACTTAACGTCTCTCCAATGTAGTTACCATATTCCACAAATGCCTGCTGTGGCAACTCGGGATATAGTGTCTTTACAAAACGCTCACTCTTACCGCCACTGTTGATGACAATGCGTTCGGTTCCCGAGGCCTTTGCCACCTGCATGCACTTGCGGATGCTCTCAATAAAGGCCTCTTCAGAGAATGGCTTGACGATGCCCGACACGCCAATGATACTTATTCCACCCTCTATGCCCAAGCGTGGATTAAAAGTGCGTTTCGCTTTGGCACCCCCTTCGGGAACCGAAATGACGATGCGCACGTTTTGCTTGATATTTTCGCGCATCATCTGCCGTGGGCCCTTGTTGATGGCCGGCTCGCCGGGGGGATAGTCAAAGCCAGGAACCGTGAAAGTACCAACGCCTTCTCCACCCAGAATTTCAAACTTGTCGCTGAGCGTCACCGAAGCCCGAATCTCAATGCCATTGGTTATATCGGGATCGTCGCCTGCCTCCTTGTAAACCGAGGCATAACCATCACCATAAATCACAGGCACTTGTATTGTCTCACCATTGGGAAGCACCACGGCAACCACCGAGGGTGTCTCGCCTGTCGTGAGACGCGTAGTGGCTGCTATTGCGGCAGCAGTGGCGCAAGTGCCTGTTGTGATGCCGCTGTGCAAAGGATAAAACTCAGGCAGGAGTTTCTCCACTGCCCTGCGCAAGCCATGAGGTCCATTGACATGCTCTATTGCCATGCCAGAGGCCGAAGGGTATGGAGGGCACTCCACGACAAAAGTGAGCACCCCATTGCGTCGAGCAGCATCCACTTTCTCGACAAAACCGCCACTGGTGCCACTCTCCTTGGTGATGATGGCTTGCGGCAGCAACTGCTTGAGCAACTGCTCGGTACCATGAGATTCGTAGTACACAAGATGGTCTTGTGGAAATCCTGCAGTGGCAGTTGCTTCACGCGACTCGTCGCGGTCGAGAATGCGGAACCAGCACTCATTGTGTTGCCAATAGTCCTTCAACTTGCCGATGGTGTTGACACCGGTAAAAGCAATCAGGCGCTCGACATTATGCTTGTTGAGCTGGCTAATTGCATCGTCATAGTCGCGGCACCACACGAGATCGGCATCGTGGGGCGGGAAAATGCGATTCACGCGAATTAACGGCACACCTAATTGTTGCGCCAGATTCACCACATTGTAATGCAAATTTTGGGCAAACGGATGGGTCGCATCGATAATGAGGGCGATATCGTGCTCAAGGCAGAACACCTTCATCTGGGCAAGTTCCATCGTTCCGGTAAGGCGCACACCATGTGCAAGTTGAATGTCTTGCACATCGCTACGGGTGGAATAGTAGTAGATGGCGCCCGACTCGTCGAGCACCTTAGCCGCCATGCGTCCCTCGGTTGTGCCGCCAAATACCAGAATCATACGTCGCCCTTACGGAATAAGTGAGTGAAATGCTTGTTGTAGAGCTCCGACAGGCCCTTTCGGTTGTCGATAGCTTCACCCACAACAATCATTGTTGTGAGCGTGAGGTTGTTGTCACGAACAATCTTCGACAAATCCTTCAGTTGCCCGCGATAAATCTTTTGGTCGGGCCAGGTGAGGTGGTAGCAAGCCGCCACAGGAGTGTCCTCGGGATATTCTTGAAGCAGCTGGCGTTGTACGTCATCGACTATTGATGCACTCAAAAAGATGCACATCGTGCTCTGGCTGCGTGCCAGCAAGTGCAACTGTTCCTTCGCGGGCATCGGCGTGCGACCCTCGCCACGGGTGAGGATAATGGTCTGTGTGCGCTCGGGAATTGTGAACTGGCTGCGAAGCTCGGCTGCAGCGGCCAGGAACGACGAAATGCCCGGCGTGATGTGATAGTCCATGCCGTGCTTGTCAAAGAATGCCATCTGTTCCTGTATGGCGCCAAAGATGCAGGGGTCGCCAGTGTGCAGCCGCACGATGAAGTGCCCTCGGTCGTAATGTTCCTTCATGAGAGCACATTGTTCCTCAAGATTCATGCTTGCCGAACTGCGCACCACAGCACCAGGCTTGTGGCAAGTTGTGAGTTCGCGCGGCACGAGCGAACCAGCATAAAGAATGAGGTCGGCACGCTCAAGCATTTTGCGACCGCGCACCGACACCAGGTCGGGGTCGCCAGGACCGGCACCCACAATCTCGATGTGACCCTGCTGGCTGCGTAAACACTTGCGGTCGAAGGCAACGGCAGCGGTCCAATTCTTGCCTTTTATCTTGGGAATAATCAACTTGCCATTATTCGAGCCCAGAATCGCCGCCGCCTCACACACGCTTGGGGTGCCCACATGCTTTGCTACGGTGTCACTTGGAGTTGGCACATCCACCGCCTTTAGTTGTTCGGCAGTGAAGAATTCCACTTCATGTCCCTCATCTTCAAGTATATCAATAAATGGCTCGTCGGCCTTAACATCAATAGTACAATATTTTGTGGCACATGGCAACAGGCCTTGCCTAGCGATGGCCTCATCCATCTGGTCGTAAATACGTTCATAGTCATTGGGATGGTGCGCCAGCCCAAAACCTATGGTTCCCACCATTGGCACAAAGTGCAGGGTAAGCACACCATTGATATAGGGCTTGCTGAACGGTGTGACCATGATGACAAGTTTATATTCTTGAGCTGTCACCTCACTCAAATCATTGACGATGGTGACATGGCTTGGAAGCGTGCTCTCCAAGTACTCTGTGCCCTCATCACGCACCTCGAGAAATAGTGCGGTTGGCTTTCGGTTGACGAAAGCAAAGATGCAGGCGTTCATATCGTCTTCACTGGCAATGGGCCAATTGAAACGATTAGAAAGTGTATCTAAAGCCCACAAGCCAGCATTGTCGCTCAAAGTGGTAATGACAGGATTGGCACCAAGAACTGCTGACACAAGCCGTGTCCACTCGTTGGCACCACCCACATGGCCCGAGAGCACCGAAATCACATTCTTTCCCATGCCATCAACACACAGCACAGCAGGGTCTTCATGCTTGTCTTTAATAAAAGGAGCAATGGTGCGCACACAAATTCCCATCGCCCCAACAAAGATAAAGACATTAAAATCTGTCCAATTCTTGCCCACTTGGGCACGACTAATGGATTTAGCTCCTAAATCGCATTGCAGAGTGCGTGCAATTGCCTCGCTCTCCTTGCTGATGTTGATGACGGCTATCTTCGACATTTCAGTATGGATATTGGATTATTATCGTTGATTATAATGCGCATTGGAGGCTCTTGGGTCAAGCCAAGTTCCTCGCACGCCTCATTAAAGAGCAAGTGGCTGTCGATGTGGACAGCAGCGCTTGTAACGCTGTTCATCACGATGCACCCGTCGGGAGTGAGAACCGTGAGTACTTTCTGCATGATTTCCCTAAGATGTCCACCATGCCCGCCAATGAACACAGCGTCGGGATGTGGCAATCGGCTGATGTCGATATCAAGGAAATCGCCAATGTGGCTACTAATGCCTGGCGCGCCAAACCGTCGGCTGTTTTCGTGCATTAGCGCCTCGCCCTCGGGGCGACATTCAAAGGCTTCGATGTGCACGTGCGGAAATTGCAGACGAGCCTCAATCGAGACGCTGCCAGTGCAAAAACCTATATCCCACATCACCCGACGGCGAGTCAACTCAAGTGCATGGAGCGTGAGCAACCTAACTGGCATCTTGGTTATCATCTTTTCACGACCATTGAGAAGGACAAATTCACTCTCAGGAATGCCAAAGTGGCGAGGCCGCAAATCGTTGCCTGTCAAGATTAAACAATTTGGGTAATCAAATTCTTGACCAAGAGCTGCTTGAAGCGACAGCGTGGTGATGCGTTCGCGCTCAGGATTGCCCAAATGTTCGCCCACGTGCATAGTGTAGCCGTCGTAGCTATAATCCAGCATACGTTGGGCTATGGCGGCTGGCGTGTGCTCTCGGTCGGTAAGAACTCCAATCTTGGTAGCACGCTCTATCAGAGCCTTGTCAAATTCGGGCCAAGGACGGCCAGTGAGCGACACGATGCGCATGTCGTGATAAGGCATCACTAAGCGATGAGCCAAAGTTTGAAGGGAGTTGAAAGCCGGGTAGAGAACAATCTCAGCCTCGGGGAGGCGATGTTTGATAGTGTTGGCAAAGCCAAAGAACAAGGGGTCGCCGCTGGCAAACACCACTACGTCATTGTTATTTTGATACTTCTCAAAGACAGCATCGAGCGGCACGGTGATGTCGATCCACTGCGCCCCTTCGGGCAAGAATTGAGCCACGAGCTCATGGTGACGCTTGCCGCCCGAGAACAGCCGCCCCTGCTTGATGATTTCCAGCACCTCGGGTGGGAAAAAAGGCTGGGGAGCATCGGTTATGCCAATCACATAGAATTTCATAAGTCGCGTCCAGGTTTTAGTTGAGCTGCATCGTCAAAGCACAAGATGGCGTTGCACAACGTGGCGGCAAGGTTGCTGCCACCCTTGCGACCCTCAACTATGATTTTGGGAATGCTTTTGAACGGCTTAACCATGTGTTTCGACTCGCACACATGCACAAAACCCACCGGCGCAGCAATGATGCCTGCAGGCTGAGCCTTACCCTTGCGCACGAGGTCGCACAGTTCCATGAGTGCCGTTGGGGCATTGCCAAAGGCGAATAACGCATCGGGATGCTCTTCAACAGCAAGGCGTATTCCCGCCTGAGTGCGAGTTATGCCTTGATTCGCTGCCATTTCGGCAACACGTGGGTCGTGCAGATAGCATTTTGCCTCCAAGCCGAGACGCTCGAGCGCACCCTTGCGGATGCCGCTCACCACCATAGTGACATCGGTAACGATAGTGGTCAACTTGCCGCTGGCAATCTTATCATAGAGCGATGCCACAGCCCCTGGATCGGTATAGAGGATTCTCTCCATATCAAAGTCGGCTGTGGTGTGGATGGCATGCAGCAAGGCCCACTTGTGGTCAAGAGGCAGGTTACGATTGTTCAACTCACTCTCGATTGTGCGGAATGAGTTTATCATGATTTGCTGGCCTGGCTTCATGCTGCTGTCACTGCCCTCACGATAATAGCCGCGAGGAGTGATGATGCAATTGTCGCTAATGTAGGACTGTGAGTTGCCTATGAGCAACACTGTGAACATGTCGACGTCCTCAGGATCAAATTGGCCAAGGGTGGTCACTTTAACTTTTTGCTCCTCACGGCCTGCCTGACGCACATAGCCCACTGGCGTGGATGGCGCACGATGTTGCAGAAACAACTCCTGCAACCTGTACAGTTGCCAGTAACGGCCAATTGATTTGGGATTATAGACGGCAGTGACAAAGTCGGCAACTGCGGCGGCCTTGATGCGGCGCTCGATTACGTCCCAGGGCGTCATTAGGTCGCTCATCGAGATAATGCACATGTCATGCCCTATGGGTGCGCCAAGCAGCGATGCCGCCTTTTGGAATGCCGAGATGCCAGGCAGTGATTCAATTTCAACGCTCGACTTGCGCTCGCGGCGCATCTCATAGATGAGAGGTGTCATGCCATAGATGCCTGCATCGCCCGAAGAGATGACAACAACCGTCTTGCCCTGCTCGGCAAGCTCAAATGCCTGCTCGGCACGCTCTCGCTCTTTTTTCATTCCGGTGTCGATGCATTCGCACCACTGTGGCACAATGTCGTTGATAAACTGAAAATAGTATTTATATCCCACAACGACATCGGCATGCTGAACAGCCTTGAGCACAGCGGGTGTTATATCGTCTTTGCTGCCAGGTCCAATGCCTGCCACTATAATCTTTCCCATATCAACTGCAAAGTTAATATAATTATTTGAATTTCAGCTTCAGTCCCACAACAAGCATGCGGCCTGGTGTGTAAAGAGCATATTTGCGACTTGAAGAGTCGATGCGACGGTCTACCTTGTTGAAGATGTTGTCGACACCGATGCTTGGCTCAATCAAGACATGCTTCAGGCCAGTGTACGTGTGAGTGGTGTTCAGGTTCCAGATACCGTAGCCAGGAGCGTCCTCATAGTCAGGATAGTAAGTCTTTGACTGGAAGCGGGCGTTGAGGTTCACATTCAACCCATAATTGTTCCACTGGTGGAAATAGTTGGCCGCCATGGTTGCTGCATGGCGAATGCTTCGCTCGAGCATGGTCCACGCGTCACCACTCTTGGTGCGGGCATAGGTGTAAACATAGTTGGCCGACAGGTTGAAACCTTGAAAAACATTGGCCGAAACGTTCACTTGCACACCCTTCACGTCGCCCTTGTCGCTGTTTTGATATAGAGAGTATCGCTCGAGCTTCGCAGCCTGATCGGCAGTCATCTCGGGAAACTCAGCCTGTAGCATGGCAAGTGTCGTCTCGTCGACGTTGATGTTCTTGCGCACCACCATGTCGTTGATGCGATTGATGTAACCTGTCACGCTCACAGCAATTACATTGGTGCGATACTCGGCATTTAGCGAGAAATAGTTACTCTTCTCAGGTGACAGTTTTTCGTTGCCGAAAATAATTTGCGGCTTGCCACGGTTGATGGAGAAATAGTGGTAGTAAATCTCGTCAAGACCTGGTGCGCGAAAACCAGCCGAATAGGTGGCACGTAGGCGGAAGTTGCCAGGAGCATACATCAGCGTAACCTTGGGAGTGAGGTGGGTTTTGAATGTTTCGTGCTGGGTTAGGCGAAGGCCTAATGTAGCAGTCAATACATCAAAGAATTTCATCTCATGCTGTGCAAATGCTGCCAGTGTATAAACGTTTTGGTTGATGTTACCCGATGTGGCGGTAAGGTAATCCTGGCGCCAGTTGGCACCGAAAATCGTGGTTGAGTTTTTCATCAGGCCCAAAATAGCCTTAAGTTGCAGCTCCATCGACTTCTGCTTCTTGGATTGAACATAGTCGCCAATGGCATAATCTTTGGTCTCCATATCATACTGCTTGCCGTAGCGGAAGCGGTCAACAGTGAAGTCGGCCTGCAGTGAGTTGCGGTTGGTGAACTTATAGATACCTCCCACATTCCATCGCAGTCCGCGATAGCGCATCTCATAGTCGGTACCACCGGTGATGTCGGTGCGAGTATTGGGACGGTCGGTAATCTTGTGCATGAAATCAACACCAGCGTTCAATGCCAAGTGCTGGTTGGGCGAGTAGGTGAACTTCTGCCCCACGTTATAGGCTCGGTAGCCAGTAAAGAATGGTGCAATAGTGGGTTGAGTTTCGGTGTCAGACCCTTTCACATACTCCAGATTGTTGTTCTGGTAACTGTTGGCTCTATCGTGAGAGAACGAAGTGTAGGAGCCAAAGCCATTCTTGTAGACATCGAGAGTCACATTCTCGGTAAAGATACCGTGACCGCTCACGCGGGTGTTGCTCGTTGCGCTCACCAGCTGCTGGGTGGGCTGGTCGGTGATGATGTTGATCACACCGGCGATGGCATCAGAGCCATAAAGCGACGATGCGGCACCATCGAGTACCTCGATGCGCTTCACACGCTCCATGTTAATGCGGTTGAGATCAACATTGCTTGAAATGTCACCAGTGAGTTTCTGACCATTGATAAGGATTAGAATGTACTTGTTGCCCAGGCCGTTGAGACGCAGGAAGGTGCCCATTGAGTTGGGCGACATCGACACCTGAGGCATCATGCGGGTGATAGCACCGTCAAATGTGGTGATGCCTTGCTCGCGGATTTCCTGACTGCTGAGCACATGCACTGGTGTGGCAGTGCTCTTTAGGCGCTGGTGGTGGCCCGAGCCTGTCACTACCACTGGGTTTAAAGTATAAGAGCGACCCATCATCGACGAGTCGCTACGTTCCATCTTGTGGATTTGGGAAAAAGCGGCACTCCCCATTGAGAGTGCCACTGTAAAGATTAGAAGTTTCTTTATCATTAAAACTGTATGAAATGATTATTCAGGGTTCATGCTGTGATAGAAATCCAGAGCAGGAC
Source organism: Porphyromonadaceae bacterium UBA2751 (assembly GCA_002353285.1). Taxonomy (GTDB): domain Bacteria; phylum Bacteroidota; class Bacteroidia; order Bacteroidales; family Muribaculaceae; genus Sodaliphilus. The sequence goes on from DEJJ01000005.1 coordinate 26,225, forward strand.
CGTTGATAGCGTCGGTTGTGTGGTTCATCCACACTTGACGAATGGTTGGAAGCTCGAGCAGACCTTTCTCAATCATTGTTGAGTTGCTGCACTCGTAACCCAGGTGGAAGAAGTACATCTTCCAAGAAGTATCCTCAACTTCTCCTTCATCATTGGGAGTGAACTTCACGCCATCCCAGTTGTCATCGTCGTCGCCAGCCATGTCGTTGTGACCATGGTCACCGTCAATCGACATCAAGGGGTGGCAATAAACCTTGCCGCTGGTGATGCCAGCAGCTACCATGCGTTCATAAACATTTGTCTTGAAGTTGTTCATCATGTCTACTGTACCCACAAAGTAGTTCTTGCTGTATGCCTGAAGAGCCTCCTCGAGCTGAGTATAACGAATGTTAGCCTTGTAGGTATCATATGAGTCGGGGTTGCCATGACCCATGAAAGCAACTACGCTATTAGCTGCCAAGTCCTTGTAGAGATTGTTGAGCTCGAAAGCAACCTTGTTAACATCGGCCTCGGCGTCTTGCAACAGGGGTACACCAAGTTTCAGGGTCACGTTAGCCAGGTAGTTGTCATCGATGTCACCGTTAGCGTTATTGGCAAAGTCTTTGATGTAGTTAATCACGCGAGTGTACTCCTCACCAGGAATAACCTGCAGTGATTGAACAACGATCTCGCTATACTTAACGCCATTTTGCGCAAAAGCATTGAGCCAGAAGGGAGGTGCATAGAAGTTGCGTGGGTCAACATTCTCACCAGCAGCGGCACGGTTGATGCAGATAGCCGATGAGAAAGAAAGGAATACGTCATAGCCAGGGAATGCCTTCTTGTAGGCAGCTACAGTGGCATCAAAAGCATCGTAGGCTTGTTCCCAAGTCGAACCGAAGGCAACCAGAAGAATAACCTTATCATTCTTCTTATTTGCTTTTACGTTCTCGTTAACAGCTTTTTGGTAAATAGTGTAATTGTTCTCGGTGGGCTCATTCTTGTCGTCGCTGCAAGCGGTAAAGAAAACACCCATGCAGATTGCCAGCACGGCAATCATCATTGATTTAATCTTCATCATAGTTTTGTTTTTTGGAATTTAAATTATACTTGTTGTTAAGCTTTTTTCCTTGATTGAATCGGATTGTAAACGAGGCATACACCGTGGTACCCGGAGTGGTTGTGCCCAGGTGGAGACCGTGAGGCGTGCGGTCGCAATAGTTGAAAATGTTATCCACGCCGGCCTCAAGGCGGTAACTCATCGTGCGAGAGTGACCCAGGTCGTGTGTGGTGGAGATGCGCCAAATTTGGTAGCCTTTACCATTGCCGTCATCCTGATAGTAGCGAGTGCTCGACATGCGACCATACAGGCCAATGCCCAGCTGGTAATCAGGGGTGAATCGATGTCCCCACGTAGCAAAGAAATTACCCTTGTGGTGCGCCGTGCCATCGATGGTCACTTTATGCATCTTGTCGTGATTTGTGTCATACTGATTGGCATCAGTATTGAGATAACTGTAGCCCAAACCAAATGCAAATTCACGCCAATTATAACGCACATTCACATCAACGCCCATCGTCTTGGCATCCTCTATGTTCTGATACTGACGGGTTTTAATAGGGTCGTACTGAATAATATACTCGTCGGGGGCCTGATAGTTGGGAATGGTTACCAGGGCTATCATATCTTTCACCTTATTATAGTACCCCGCCACCGTAATGTTCAGGCCACTAAAACTATATTCTCCGCTCACCGAAAAATAGTTGCTTGATTGTGGCTTTAAGTCTTTGTTGCCAAGGTAGAGGTAAGTGCCGCTCATCTGACGCACATAGCGGTAGAAGAGCTCGCGGATGGCCGGAGTCTTGAAGCCTTGGCTCCAGGTGGCACGCAGACGCCATGCGGTGGCCGGCTTCCACATGGCTGACACTTTCGGGGTGAATTTTGAACCAAACTGCTCGTTCTGGTTAAACCGCACTCCGGCCGTGATATTGAAATTCGGTATCAGGTTAAACTCATCCTGAACATAGACGGCTGCCGTCCAGTCGCTGGCCTTGCCTCCCTTGACACGCGTGGGAGCTTTCAACCAGTCATATCTGTACTCAGCACCGGCACTCAGCCTATTCTCGTATGGGAGCGTGAACACGCCCTTCAGCGTAGCCATGGTGCGTTGCTGGTCACTCTGCAGTTCCTTTTGGTCGGGCAGGTAGGGATAATAGGGATAATAAGGAGTCCCTGCGCTTTTATCGTAGTCCTCCACAAGCGTGGTAGCTGTATAGTAATAATAGTAGGCATGACGGTTCCAGTCCACGTCGAGCGAGATATAGTCGGTCTTAGAGCGTTGCCACTTGCCGCCTATCGATGCCGACGCGTTGTGGTATTCCATGTCCCAAGTCTTTACGTCGTAATGAGGATGGCGTCCGCTCACGCGGTAGATGCGCTTCCAGTAGGTGCTGCCCTCGCCATAGAGTTCCCAGTTGCTCAACGGCTGATAGGTAATTCGCTCCGACACTTGCCAGTTGGTGTGACGGTTCACCGTCTTATTGCGCGAATCTGTGATGGGATCTTCAGTAGGGAGCGTGTGTTCAACCGCTGTGTTCTGCCACCCGTCGCTGTGCTGCAGCTGGAAGTTGGTGTAAGAACTCACTTTCCCATACCTGAGTGACAAGCCGTTGTGCTGACGCACATCGCCATAGCTGCCCACACGGGTGGTGTTCTCAACGAGCACTCCCTCGTCGCGATGCTTCTTGGTGATGATGTTGATTACACCAGCAATGGCATCCGAGCCATAGAGCGCACTCGACGCACCCTTCACGATTTCAATCTTCTCGATGTTCTGCGGGTCGATGAGCGACAACTCGTTCTGGCCGCCCACATCACCGTGGATGCGCTTGCCGTCAATAAGGATGAGGATGTAGGAGTTTCCCAAACCGTTGAGCTGCATCTGAGAGCCCATATCGTCCTGATTGAAAGCAAACGACGCAGTGAGGCCACCAAGGATGTCCTCGATGCTCTTGCCCGCATAGTTGCGAAGAATCTTGCCTGTAATCACCTCGGTTTGAACAGGGGCATCTTGAAGCAGATGCGGAGTGCCCGTGCCAGTCACAACCACCTCCATCAGATTGACCTGCAAGGAGTCAGTCTGAGAGAAAGCGGCAAAACGCACGCAAAATGCCAGCAATAAAAAGATATAAGCCTTTTTTTTCATTGTCATGCCCCACTTGTTCCTGAGTGGTCGCACTTTTAGTGATTATACAATAATTGTAGCAGGTCTTCTGACTTACCCCTTTTCGGTTTCGCCTTCCCAGCCATCGCAACGGCCAGTGGCATGCGTGAAACCCAACTTGACGGGGATTACAGCTGCAGGTACAGTTCCTGATTCTCACAGGATTCCCTTGCATTGTGACAACGGAGTCATCACAATTACCACAAAATTTCGCCGCAAAGGTATAACTTTTTTTCCAACCCACCAAATTTCCCAACGCTTAAACAATTTAAAAACAATTTCTGAAAATCCATGTAGAGTCAACTGGCAAGTGCGAAATTAGAGAAAATATTGATCTTTTTGAAAAAACTTGATTTTGGCTTTTGTCCCATATTCCTTTGAAGTGAGAGGGTTACATATAGGATTACACTTTTAGAACAAAAAAAATATCCCACTGAAATTCAGCAGGCTGCAACGAGAGCTGGACAATCTCAACCAATACTCCAATGTGAAGCTTCCCCTCGAGGTGGGTAAAGTTTACTCCAACGCTGAGATAAAGTCAATGATTCAGTCTGAGTATAATCGCCTCGGCATGAACAAGACGGCTAAAGCGACAGATGCAGTCCAATGGTACGCGCAATCCCACATTCGGTGACTGAGAAAGACGACTGGGCATTTCACGAGTTTGAAGTGGAATGCTAAACCATCAACAGCAATTTACTAACCATAAAAAAGGCCACCAAGAGCACGACTTAATATGTGACTCCTGGTGGTCTCTTTTTCGCCAATGTAATAGCTAGTGCCTACCTTTTTTCATTATAAATTCGTAATAATCTTTTTTTACTTATTTTTATACCTTTATTCTTGATATTCTTATAGTTAAAATTTGCTGATTTATTACAATCAATAATTTCCCATATATCATCATCATTGAGCTTGAACTTGATACCCATAGTGTTGCAATACTTATAGAGGGTGCTGATGTGGATTGGGTACTGCGAGTTGATTACCTGCCAGTTTTCTTTGATCGATAGAGCTGGGTTATAGATCGTACTAATTCGTTTATAGTTAATCTCCCTAATCAGAGCTTGTGTCTCGCCAATGTTTTTACTTACACCAGGCTTGATAATGATGCCCGATTTTGGTCTCTTAGCCTTCAATTCCTGAATAGTGCCAGCATATTTCTCCTCCAACTGCTCAATGCAATTGTTAAAGCAACTCTCTACGTTCTTTACCAAGCAATCGATAGTAATAGTGCCGTCGCTGTTATCGTAGAAGCGGTGTAGATCTTCATAAGCGTTAAACAGCAATTCTGTTGGGTTCACATCAGGCTTCATTATTCGCCTGAGACACATCCTAGAATATAGAGACTTCCTCCTGCCTTGACCATCACAGATTTTATAACCTTCGACTGTATATGGCAAGCAAAAATAGTTATCGTCGATGTATTGGTATGTACCATTAACCCAATCGTCACGTTCAGGTCTATAAAAGTACTTAAATTTATGGCGGTTATAGCGCATAAAAGTGTCATAGTCTTGAATCTGCATATCGTGAACTACCTCCTTATCAATATCACAAGGGGTGGTCTCATTTTCGCAAATGTAATAGCTAGTGCCTTCCTCTTGTTGTTTATCTTGTTTAAATATAGCTATTAATTTACTATAATCATGTACTATAGAAGTATTGTATGTCTCTTCATTACCATAACAGCCATTGAAATATTGGCTTCTCCTTTTTCCGCAGTCATCATCAAGCAACTCATGTGTGTCTTCAACAATTCGTGTGTTAATAATATGGCTGGCGATAGTGAAGCAGTCATAATCCAGAAGTGTTGAAAATACATAAACCAAGTGAAATCTACGGCTCATAATACCGTTTTTTTCAAGACCATCACTATAAGACATGTAAGCGCAACTAGGCTTGATAGTGAGACAGTCAATATAATCGCCAACATCGCTATAGGTAGTATAGTCAATATCTACGAAAATGGCTTGACTTGCCTTGAAAAATGCATCGCGCTTAAATTCCAACTTCATGCAGCCTTTGTTAGGGCCACGCCGATATATAGGGTATCGGGCGAATATAGCACCGTCTTTGCCAGTGAAGTAGTATTTCTTATTCTCCTCATACTCAAATAGATTGCAGAACGAGTGACCCTGCTCAGCTAGCGACAGGAACTCATCAATAGTGATTTCTCGCTCTTTAAAAGCCATCTTGTGACGGCCGATGGATTTAGCACCAGCGGCAGTCAAGCAAGCTAATGCATCTTTTTTGTTCTTGTAACTCTCTCTTGAAACATTTATTTTAAACATCGTTTGCGTTGTGTTTTAAAATTATTAAAATGGCCGGTGACGTTAGAATCACCGACCATCATCATCTGATCTTTAAGCAGCAGAGACTAAGGCTGTAGTAGCTGCTTGTTGTAGGCTTTGCTTTTGCTTAGCCCATCTTCGTTTCACCGCCTCCGAGATCTTCCTCTTGGTTTCACCGGAACGTTTAATCCCTGTTAGTTTTTGAGATATTTTAGCTTTGGCTTCGAGAGTGTGATGCAACCCCTTCATTCCACGGCCATAAGATTGGTTATACCCGTTATTAACGCTATCGTTTTTAATGATATAAATTTCTTCAAGGTAATCCAATTGCTGAGCCCTGTCTTTCTTCGTTGGTGCCTTGATTTCAATGACTTCCAATAGCCAATCAGTGTCACTTACACCATTTTCTTTTCTGGCTTTATTTATCTTTTTTCCTGCGTAAGGATTATTGGTGTCTCTCCACTGCGAGTTTCTATGCTCGATATCAACGGTTTGGCCGACATACTTCAATCCAGTGCTAATTAAAGTTCTTATGTAGATATATCCCACATATTCATTATTATTTTGTGTTTTCATAAGGCGAATGCGAATTAATAGTTTTAGCTAACTTATTGTTAGCCTTTATAGTATCACTGTTGATAAACAGCAATTCTCCTCGTTTTAGAGCCTCATTGAAGCCCTTAGTACCACCCAACACCTTCTTAGCGGTCAAGCGGTCACAATAACATTTCTTCGTAATTTTATTAAAAATCATTGTTGTTTGTGTTATGGTTAGAGACATCAATTGCCTCTTCACTAGCCAGTCGTTTAGTTTTTCGGCTGACTATCTGTAAGTCAACTCCTTTTCTTTTAAGGAATCGCACCAATCGACGATACTGCTTGATACTTCGCTGCCTTCGTGGAGCAATAGCATACAAATCACCGAGCCCAATCTCAATCTCTCCTTCGCCACGACTATAGGCTGAGTCAAATTCTGGCGAATACTTCCGCAAGCCTTCCACGTCCAAGTGAAAGAACCGCTCTTCTACAAGCGATGAATGCTGGTAATCACTCATGGTCAAAAGGTTAAAACCAGTTCTATCCCCTTGTCAGGTGTTTTCTTGACCTGAACGTCCTTAAACTTCGAGGCCCCATTCATTTTACAAAGCTTGCGGTAGAACGAATAAAACTCTCCGAGCTTGATATGGTAGTAATAACCAGGGTATTGGGGCAGGTAGCCGAATCTGTGACCAGTGATTATGTAAACAAACTCCTCACGAATTTTGTTTGGATCTTGATCCCACTCATGCTTATAATCAGGTTTCAAGTGAATCGGCCATAAGAATGTCACTCTTTTGCTCTTTGAGTTAGCGGTAACCATGAAAGGCACTTCTTGGTCTTGTTTCAAAAAGGAAGTCAAATCTTTCCGCATTTCCCCCTCGAACATAGAGGGTTGGGCAAAATCAAGCTCCCTGATCTTGCCACCAATAAAAATACTTTTCTTCATAATTTAATTTATTTTTAATGTTATTCCTCGAACTGCTAGAGCCTTTACTAGACCCCTATAGGAGTCGCGGCGACGGCGAGAGCGAGGGCAGATTGTTAATAGGTCCTGCAACCGAATATCAATGCAGTAACCTGGAGCTAGAGGTTCCCCGTCGAATAGGGAAACTTCAAGCCTTTGTATATCCTCTGCAAGATTGACCTTAGGGGCCTTCTTAGCTGGGGACGCGCATTTGTCACTTTTAACAGCCAGTGGTGGCAGATTTGCGCGAGTCTCTGCCCACGGCTGTGCCTCCTCCCCTGTTAAGGTACTGAAGAGGGCTTGATATAATTGATAATACATAATTCTACTCATAAGGTGATGCGGCGTAGTGAATCGCAAAAATTCACTTTCAATTCACTTATAAGGAATGATGGCCTGTTTGATCAGAATTTTTCTTATTTCGGAAGGCACCAAGCACAAGCTGCCGTTTTTTCTACGGCAACTTGAGGTCAATATGCTCGAAATCTTGTCGGTATAGGATTTGATGTGAAAACGCTTTCATGCCTATATATCGATAAACCAATGAAGGCTCACACCCTGATGCAGACCATCGCCCGAGCTAATCGCGTGGCCGAGGGCAAGACCAACGGTCTGGTGGTGGACTATATCGGTATTGTGAAAGCTCTGCGTCAAGCGCTGGCCGATTATACCGCTACTGGCCGATTATACCGCTAATAGCGACGGAGGCGACGGTAATAACCCAACCATCGACAAGAAAGAACTTATATCTAAAGTTCTTGAGACAATAACTGCTGCCCAGGCATTCCTTAAAGAGCATGATGTGAACTTGAACGCGCTGATTGAGGCCGAGGAGTTCAATAGATTATCGCTATTGAAAGTCGCAGCCAATGCCATGTGTGAAACTATCGAAATCAAGAAATCATTTACAATAATGGCCTCTAGGCTGCTAAATCTGTGGAAATACCTTGACCGCGATGACATCACCACCGAAATGAAACTGCACAAGGACGCTATCCAGGCCATTTACAAGCAGTTGCAGAAGAAACGCAAAGATGCCGACATTACCGACCTTAGCGTAGCCATTAATGCCATAGTAAACGACCACCTCGAGGTGGAACCTTCAATGGTGGCTGAACCCATGGTAGGACGACGGTTTGATATCAGCGGCATTAACTTCGACCTGTTGAGGCAAGAGTTTGCTAAAAGTAACGAGAAGAACCTGATATTAAAAGACCTGCTGGAGCTGCTACAGGAACGACTCGACAAGATGCTCTCAGCCAACCCATCCCGCATCAATTTCTATGAGCGCTACCAAAAGATTATCGAGGATTATAACCAGGAGCAGGACCGCGTAGCCATCGAGAAGACTTTCCAAGAACTCATGGATCTTACCAAGAGCCTTAGTGAAGAGGAGAAGCGCTATGTGAGGGAAGGCTTCGAGAACGATGAGCAACTAACGATGTATGATATCCTCATTAAGGACGACTTGACCAAGAACGAGATCAAGAAAATCAAGGAGGTTGCTGTGGAGCTGCTTGACAAGATTAAGGAGCAACTGGCAACGATGGACCACCCGTTCGAAAAACGCGAGACCAAAGCAGCTATCATCGTTACCATCCGCGACACCCTGTGGCAAATGCTTCCCGAAAGCTATAGCGACGAGAGCATCGACACTTATAAGGATGCTGTCTATGAGTACGTGCAGAAAAACTACGGCGGAGTGGCATGAAAAGCTAAATTTACCTTTATCGCAATGCAAAAATAAAGGGAGCGACTCTTCATCGCTCCCTAATCTACAGCCAAGTATCACAACTTTCTTTATAATTCGCCCGTTCAATATAGTGGTAGGAGACCCCAACGCAGATTAATAATATCTTCACCATCAAGTTTCCAAGAAGTATACTTGCGTAGAATGAGATCTGCTATGTCTTCACCTTCTTCCCTGTTACATTTTTCCATGATGTCGGTGATCCACAGTCTTTTGAACATGTGGGCCAAAGCTTTTCCTTTCTCGCTCCACTCATTGAATTTGCCATTTTCAGGGGAAAGAATAACATTACGTCCGATTAGTGGTCGTAACATAGCCTTCGTTAAATTGCCACAGCCGATCTGGTCGTATGAGATGACTTGCCGACCTGTATCGGCGATGCAGTCGAGAACCTCGAAATAGTTGTGTGTACTGCCCGGACCGCCGTGAAGCAGCAACAAGGGAACCTTCTCTAAAGGTTCGCCAGAGAGTGGTAGATGCTATATCAAGCATTTCCATCACCTTCTCACGACTAAGGTATGTTTCAGCTTTCTCGTCGGCGATGGTCTGTTCGAGTTCACGCTTCACCTCAGCTATGAGCAGCATGTTAGCCTCTATAAAGTCGCCAATACTTATCTCAACCTTCAAGCCGGGACACTCTTTCGCCACTTTGATTAAATCTAGAGTATTCATATCATTTTATTTTTATCTTGTCATGCATCCAGCTAGGCAACGTGTTTTTCATCATCTGTTCGTAGCAAGAACCAACAATAATCGACTTAAGCGATTTGTTCCCACGGCCAAGAGCTCTAGGGTTGAAGTCCTCAATGGTGCTATTGCTGAGATCTAATGTTTCAAGTCGGCTACATCTTGAGAATGCCAGTGAACCGATTCTGATGATACTGCCGTTGGCTCTAAAAGTCCTGAGCTTGTCATTCTCGCTGAATGCCTTGTAACCGACAGTGATATCGCTATCTGTCACCTCAACTGTCTCCATGTTGTAGTTCCTGCAGAATGCCCCACTGCCCAATACAATGTTGCAGCAGTCATTCACCTTCAAAGACTTCGTATTGGCATTGCCTGCAAAAGCTTTGGATTCTATTTGTGTCTTTAAGCTGCCTACAAATGTGACGTTATCCAGATTAAGGTTGCCAGTAAATGCCTCGCCTTTGATTATGATGATAGAATTTTTGAATCTCAGTGATTTAATTGAACTGTCTTTAAATGCTCTCCAACCAATTACTTGGACGGTGTCAGGAATGTTGATGGATAATAAACTGCTGGTACCCATGAAACTAGAAAAACGGATACTTTCTAATTTCTCTGGTAGTATTATCTTTTCTAAACTCTTATTATCTATAAAAGCTCCATCACCAATATCTCTAATATAGTCGTTCAAAACTACTTCTCTTAAATTTACTGCATCAGAGAAAGCAAAGTGGTCAACATATCTAACACTCTCAGGAACAACAACTTTGGTTAAGTCTTGAATGTTATCAAACTCGTTACTTTCTATGCGCCAAATGCCAAGGGGGAATATTGCTTCCCCATTTTTTATTTTATAATTACCCATTTAAAAAAAGCGATTAACCTATACATCGCCAGGTTTCTATTTGTGGGTAGCTCTTGGTTTGGTGCCGCAAGCTACCCGGGTTAATAATTATACTCTAGTTACACTAAAGCTGATCGGTCGACAAGCGAGCTCAACAAAAGTGCGACGGGCCATGTGACTACTCGCAACTTCATAGATAGGATAATGCTCTTCATGTCCAGTTGTGGTATTCATAATAGCAACCACACGGTTAATTCCAGCCTCCTTGAGCACCTTTTTAATACCCTTGTTATAGTCGGTTAATGGAATCTTGGGCACAAGCGACTGAGCATCAGGACGAGAATACTTTTCAAGTATCTGTTTGGCAGTCCCTGTAAGTGGGACTCTAACAACACGGTTGCCAGTCTTGATTGGTGAATACTCTATGGCATCACCAACAATATTGGCTTTCGTGACCGAGAACAAGTCACAAATCCTCAAACCGAGATGGCTCTGGAGGACAAATAAGTCTCGAAATAATTCAAGATCAGGTCGATCAGTGAAGTCAAATTGATGGAGCTTCTTGAGCTCTTCAAGTGTTAAATTGAATTGTGTCATAATAAAAGAAATTAATAATTTATAAATAATTTAATTGTTCACCCTAGGAATCGGGTAGTTGTGATACTGTTTTCCTTGAAGGAGGTCACCATTAGCTTTCGCCGAACGTCTCTTGCCATCAAAGCCAACGCTACCTACCTGCTTGAAGAAGAAAGCTGTTCCGCTAGCATCAGCCAATTGTTTGACAGACAACACCCAAGACTCTTGCATCTGGCGAGCGCATTTGCCACTCTCGCCACCAACAATTATCCAGTCGACTCCATCGAGATTGAGTCCAGCGGCTACTATATCGTCCAGCAAAGGCTCAGCGGTTATAAAACGCACAGGCGCTGCGATACGGCGCAGGTTCTCAATTCGTGGCAGACTCTGTGGGTGTCCGCACGTCACGCCCACCCAGAGGTTAGCTGGTACCTCGTGAGTCGAGAAGTAGAGTTCCATGCGCTCTGCACGCTTAGTGAGTACTTGATAGACAACCTTAGGGGTCAGCTCTACCATAGCCATCACATCGTCAATAAAACTATCCGTTACAGCAGAATGGAACAGATCGCCCATCGAAACCAAGAAGCAGCTCGTGGTTTTTCGCTTGTTTGCAGCATCTTTGAGCTGCTTAGTAATCACGTCAGGATGCATAGCTGGACTAAAACCGTGAGCATATTTGGGATTACCCATCGCTTTCAGCCGTTTTGCCATTTCACGAGCATAACAGTGATCACACTCGGGAGTACCAGCGTGACTACACCCAGTTACAGGGTTTAAGGACTTGTCAGTCCATATGATTTTTGTCTTATTCATTCTCTTTATTTTAAAAAAAGTGAATTATATGAATTATAATTGTTGTAGGTGCATTGTGTGCTACACCTACACATTAATTAATACACCACCACCCACACAAGTGGCACTCTTCAAATTCTACTCTCTACTTTGTCTTGTTGCTAACCTTAGCCCATTTACTGTCCAGTTCCAAAAGCTGCTCAATCACCAAATCGGGATCGAACAACACCATTTTCCCTGATCTAATCACAGCTGGCGCATGAATATCACCACAAGCCACTTTCCGATTGGCCGTTGACACATGGCAATGTAAAAACGCCGCCAGTTCTTTGTAACCGCGCAATAGCTTCTTCTCTATTCCCTTTGCCTTGCCAGTTACCTTCTCCTGTTCTGGTTGCTGAGTTCTAGTTAGCAACTCAACTAAATCCTGTTCGGTCATGTCGATGACACGACGATTCTTACTTTTATCCATAAATTTCAAATTTTGAAAATATTAATTTCGATGCAAAGAAAATACATTTCCCAAACTTTTTAGAATGATTTCTCAGCTACGTCTTAGCAACCGTACAAAACACTGATAAATTGATAAAAATTGTACGGTTAAGGGTTTAATGACTTGAAAAGGGTATAGTTTATGAATGGGTATTAGGAGGACAATTTTTGGCCCATGAGTATTGGTGTGGTGGTTGCAATGGATTCTACCCTGTGTTATGCGTGCGCCACGGCACAAAAAAAGCACGCTCACTGGCGTGCATTACTTCATCTTCCAATTGCTTCTTGCAATTCCTTGAAAATAGGTATCAAAATCTTCACATTCTCTGGTGTTGATGCATCAACTTCTTTGCTTATGCCATATTCACCTAGGTCATCGCGACAATAAGCAAATTTTTCGCCCGTCGAATTAAATCTGTCAAAGAGCGTTCTCCGGCGAAGGTTAAATACATCACAGAAATAATTGAGACTTATAATTCTAAAGCCCGAACCTGTTCTGTAGCTATACCTCCTTGACTTAAGAATTTTATAAACAAAGCAATAATACGTGATAAAAGCCTGTTTTTCGTAATTCCCGTAGTGGAGTAACGCATTTTGAATTTTAGTTTTGAACAACTCTTCGTTATCATTAACCTTCTTGATAACGTCATCAGTGAGTTCTCTCGTAAATGGCCTAGGGTTCACGTTCAACACAAGACCATAGTCTTCAAATTCAAAATTTTTACATTTGCCAAGATTATCTTTGGCCCATATCAAGATCTGCTTGAGTGCATCTAAATGCTCTTCTTTCTCGACCACAAAGAAACGGTCTTGAAGTACATCGCTTCAATCTAATTCTTTATAATCCGTTTCTAACTGCAATCTTTTACCTCATAGGCATTATTATTTAGAAAGTTAGTAAAAAACCTATTTATCGCAATAGAGGCATGATTTACAAAGCTGCCTCGGGCTTCGTTTTTTCGATGATTTTTTGTAGTCATCACAAGAATGGCCAGCAACAATTATGCCAAGACCCAAGTTGACATTAATAGTGACATGAATATATAGCTTACACGCAAGAATGTCAGTAACCAAAGCCATGTAATAAACCAAGAGCTTGTTAAAAAAAATTAAAAATAATCTATATTGGGGGGAATAAAAAGGGGGAATACAGAAAAAGCAAAAATCGCAAGCGGCTGTTAATAAGCTACTTGCGATTGATTGTTGTGGTACCTCCAGGATTCGAACCGGGGACACATGGATTTTCAGTCCATTGCTCTACCACCTGAGCTAAGGCACCTACGTTTTGCGATTTGCGACTGCAAAATTACGTCAAGTTTTTGAATTGACCAAACTTTTTAGCGGAAAAATCGTGTTTTGGTGTCAAAAAATTGAAAAATGATAAAAAAGATGGACAAAAGCGGCCTTGTTACGAAAAGAATGTGTAATTTCGCACATCGTTTCAAGCACCCATTGTAAAAGATGGCAGATGGGTGGCGACCGGCATGGAGCAGTTGATGCACTACATATGGCAACATCGCCTGTGGCGAAGCGAGGACATGACGACCAACGATGGCCGCCATGTGCGTGTGCTTGACCCGGGACTGCTCAACACCGATGCTGGTCCAGACTTTTTCAATGCCAAGATTGAGATTGACGGCCAAATGTGGGTGGGAAACATTGAGATGCATGTGCGCGCCAGCGACTGGAAACGCCATGGCCACGACCACGACACGGCCTATGATAGCGTGGTGCTGCATGTGGTCGACAAGGACGATGCTCCAGTCTACCGCACCAATGGGGAGCGCATCCCGCAACTGGTGCTTCAGGTGTCGCCGCTCTTTGGCACCAGCTACCAGCAGCTGGTGAACAGCCGCCAGCAGTTGCCATGCGAGAGCGTGATAAGGCAGGTGCCCAGCCTCACCATCACCGAGTGGGTGGAGCGGCTGGCATTTGAGCGGCTTCATGGCAAGGTGCAGCGCGTGCGCGACTTGCTTGAGATGTACCACGGCAGTTGGGAAGACGTGTGCTACATCACGCTATCGCGCAACTTGGGTTTTGGCATCAACAACGAGGCCTTTGAACGCCTAGCACGCCGCACACCGCTGCGCCTGCTTCACAAGCACAGCGACTCGCTACTGCAGATTGAGGCGTTGCTCTTTGGCCAAGCAGGGATGCTCGATCCCACTGCGACTGGCACCGATGCCTATTACCGGCAGTTGTGCTCGGAATATGCATTTCTTGCCAACAAGTTCTCGCTGCAGCCCATGGAACCTGATGCGTGGAAGATGTTCCGCATCCGCCCTCAAAACTTCCCCTATCGCCGCATAGCGATGCTGGCTCACTACATTGAGGGAAGCTTCCGCCTGATGGGCGCCATCCTTGACGCTAATGGCGAGAAAGAGTTGCGCAAGCTCTTTGAGGTGGAGCTCACGGGCTACTGGAGCAACCACTACAGCTTTGGTAAGCCCAATGAGAAGCCGTCGTTGGCCCTGAGTCAGCAGTCGATAGATATAGTGCTGATCAACACCGTTGCCCCACTCTACTACGCTTACGGTGAGATTACTGGCAACTATGCCCTTATCGACAAATCAATAGAATTGCTCGAGAGCCTTAAACCTGAGAGCAATTCGATAGTCAAAACATTTGTCATGGCTGGAATTGAGTGCGATAGCGCCCTCACATCGCAGGCACTGATTGAGCTCAAGCGCAGCTACTGCGATGCCCGCAAGTGCATATACTGCAAGATTGGGCACAAGCTGCTAAGCGAGGCAGCACATCGCGACTGACAAAGCAAAGAATTACATATTTAAGACATATATAGTTTAAAACAATTAGAAAAAATGAGAAAAACTTTATTGTTAGCATCACTGGCCTGCATGGCCATCACAGGTGCTAAAGCACAGCAGGTGGTACCGCTGAGCTATGGAAATTTCGATCAATGGATTACCCGCCACATCAAGGAGTCGGGCATCATTGGCGGCGCTGAGAAGAAAGTGTTTGAGATTGGACCCACCAGGAGCATCCAGAATGCAGGTCCTTATTCCAATATGGGCGGCTCGCCATGGGCAACAAGTAACGTGTATGCCAAAGTTGCTGGCGTGGTAAAGACCAGCAACCAGGTGTATCCCGACCATCACGGAAATGGCTATTGCGCAAAGCTCACCACTCAATATGAGCACGTTAAGGCGCTAGGCATCATCAATATGGACGTGCTTGCATCAGGAACAATATTCCTGGGCCAAATGCTCGAGCCAGTGAGCAGCACTAAGAATCCTTACAGCAAGATGAACATGGGCATGCCATTCTCGAAGCGTCCATCGGCATTGCAGTTTGAGTACAAACTCACCGTGCCCAGTGGCCAGCGCATCTATTCGAGCGGCTTCGGCAGCAAGAAGACCCTGCCTGGGCAAGACTATGCCGAGGTGTTCATCCTGCTCCAGCGTCGCTGGGAGGACAAGAACGGCAACATCCACGCTGCACGCGTGGGCACTGGCCGTCAGCGCTTTGGCTCTAACGTAGCCAACTGGACCACCCACCGCATCCCCGTGTGGTATGGCGACATTACTCACCATGCAGGCTACCAGAGCTACATGGGGCTGCTGCCCAAGGATAAGACCTACTATGCCAAGAACAGCAAGGGCAAGATGGTGCCCGTGATTGAGGAGAAATGGGACGAGGCCAACGCCACTCCCACCCACATCCTAGTGATGCTCTCGTCGGGCTGTGGCACTCCTTACACCGGCACTCCAGGCATGACATTCTGGGTTGACAACGTGTCGCTCGTGTACTAAGCAAGAACCCCATCATCAACTGGCTGGTGCCATCAATGCGGTGCCAGCCAGTTTTTTTTAAGTTTTGCCATGTGAATAAAAAATTGTAACTTTGTAGTCCTGTAAAAAACAAACAAGAGCATTATGGCAAAGGAAGTGGGGCAAACCCCGATGATGAAACAGTTTTATGAGATGAAGGCCAAGCATCCCGATGCTTTGCTGCTTTATCGCGTGGGCGACTTTTATGAAACCTATGGCGAGGACGCCATCATTGCAAGCGAGATACTGGGCATCACCCTCACTCGCCGCTCCAATGGAACTGGAGGTAAGAACCTGGAGATGGCAGGATTTCCACATCACGCCCTCGACACCTACTTGCCAAAACTGGTGCGCGCCGGCAAGCGTGTGGCCATCTGCGACCAGCTCGAGGACCCGAAGCTCACCAAGAAACTCGTGAAACGCGGCATCACCGAGCTTGTGACCCCTGGCGTGGTCATTGGCAACACCCTGCTCGACCGCAAGGAGAATAACTTCCTGGCATCGGTCCACTTTGGCAAGAAAGCCACTGGCGTTGCTTTTCTCGACATCAGCACTGGCGAGTTTCTCACAGCCGAGGGCTCGGTCGACTATGTCGACAAACTATTGGGCAACTTTGCCCCCAAGGAGGTGCTCATTGAACGTAGCAACCGAAACCGCCTCCAGCAGTCGATGACCGGCAAATATCTCACCTTTGAGATGGAAGACTGGGTGTTTACCGAAGAAGCCGCCACCGACCGCCTACTCAAGCACTTCGAGACCAAGAACCTGAAGGGCTTTGGCGTGCAGAACATGACGTGCGCCATTGTGGCGTCGGGAGCAATACTGCATTACCTCGACCTCACCCAGCACACCCAGATAAAGCACATCACCTCGCTCGCCCGCATCGAGGCCGAGCGCTATGTCAGGCTCGACAAGTTTACCGTGCGCAACCTTGAACTCATCGCTCCCATGGCCGACGATGGCAAGAGCCTGCTCAGCGTTATCGACAAGACCCTCTCACCCATGGGTGCCCGCCTGCTCCACCGCTGGGTGATGTTCCCCCTCAAGGACGTGAAAGCCATCAACCGCCGCCTCGACGTGGTGGAGCATTTCTTCAAGGACACGGCAGGCCGCGACCTGCTCAAGGAACAACTCGAAGTGATAGGCGACATTGAGCGACTGGTGTCGAAGGTGGCTGTGGGCCGCATCACTCCGCGCGAACTTGTGCAGCTAAAGTGTGCCCTGCAAGCCATGGTGCCTATCAAGACGATGTGTGAACACAGCGACAACGAGGTGTTATACAGCTACGGCGAGCAGTTGAACCCCTGCCCCCTGATTCGCGACCGCATTGAGCGCGAACTCAACCCCGACGCTCCCAGCATGGTGAACCGCGGCAACGTGATACGCAACGGTGTGAATGACGAACTCGACGAGCTGCGCAACATCTCCTCGAGCAGTAAGGACTACCTGATGCGCCTGCAGCAGCGCGAGAGCGAGCGCACCGGCATACCCAGCCTCAAGATTGCCTACAACAACGTGTTTGGCTACTACATTGAGGTGCGCAACACCCACAAGGACAAAGTTCCCGAAGAATGGATAAGAAAACAGACCCTCGTGAGCGCCGAGCGCTACATCACTCCTGAGCTCAAGGAACTGGAAGAAAAAATACTGGGTGCCGAGGAGAAAATCTTAGTACTCGAGAACCGGCTCTTCAATGAGCTCGTGGCGGCCGTGAGCGACTACATCCCAGTGATTCAGAACGATGCCAACCTAATAGCCCAACTCGACTGCCTGCTATCGTTCACTCGCGTGTCGCTCGAGAACCAGTATAACCGACCTGTAATCGACGACAGCCTCGACATAGAGATAACCCAGGGACGCCACCCCGTTATCGAGAAGCAGCTCCCCATAGGCGAGGTGTACGTTCCTAACGACATAAGGCTCAGCAACGACGAACAACAAATCATCATCATCACCGGCCCCAACATGGCCGGTAAGTCGGCCCTGCTGCGGCAGACGGCTCTCATAGTTCTCATGGCCCAGATAGGCTGCTTTGTTCCAGCGCAATCGGCCCGAGTGGGCATCGTTGACAAGGTGTTCACGCGCGTGGGCGCCAGCGACAACATCTCGCTGGGCGAGTCCACCTTCATGGTCGAGATGACCGAGGCCTCGTCAATCCTCAACAACCTGAGCGAGCGTAGCCTCATCCTTTTCGACGAGCTAGGGCGCGGCACCAGCACCTACGATGGCATCTCAATAGCCTGGTCAATAGTTGAATACATCCATGAAGTGGGAGCGCATCCCAAAACCCTCTTTGCCACCCACTATCACGAGCTTAACGAAATGGAGAAGACATTCAAGCGCGTGAAGAACTACAATGTGAGCGTGCGCGAAATGAACGGCAAGGTAGTGTTCCTGCGCAAACTCGAACCTGGCGGCAGCGAGCACAGCTTTGGTATCCATGTGGCAAAAATCGCCGGCATGCCCAAGGCAATCGTGCTGCGTGCCGACGAGGTGCTCAAGCGACTGGAGCAAAACAGCCACAACGACTCCTTGAGCAAGGATCTCGACGATGTGGCCAACAACCGCAATGGTGTGCAACTATCGTTCTTCCAGCTCGACGACCCAGTGCTGAGCCAGGTGCGCGACGAGATTCTGAACATCGACATTAACAATCTAACCCCCATGGAGGCCCTCAACAAGCTCAACGACATCAAGGCCATCATCACTGGCAAGAAATAGAGCTAAAGGAGAAAAAGAGACTAATAATTATATATAACAACGATCATTTTCAACTCTAAAACAACCACAACCTCATGTTTCGCAAGACTTTATACTTATTGACATTGTGTGTTGCCTCGATTGGGGCTATGGCGCAGCCCTCCATTGCTGAGCAACAGCTCGCTGCCAATCACAACCGCAGTGGCAGCAACCACTATGCTTACCCCTACCCTGCCCAGCAACTGCCCAAACTCACACCAGCCCCCGCTGGCTATGAGCCATTTTTCATCAACCACTACGGCCGCCATGGCAGCCGCTGGCTCACCAAGCAGAGCACCTACGACCAGCCAGTGGCCACACTCGAGCAACTGCAGCAGCAACACCTTCTCACCAAGCGAGGTGAGGTGCTGCTCGACATCATGCGCAAGGTGGCAATCGAGTCGCGCGGACGCATTGGCGAGCTGAGCGATGTGGGTGCCGAGCAGCATCAGGGCATAACGCAGCGCATGTGCGACAATTTTCCTGAGGTGATGAGTGGCGATGCCGTTATCGATGCACGCTCCACGGTGTGGATTCGTTGCATCCTCTCGATGGGCAATGCCACTGCTCAAATCAAGGCCTTCAACCCTCAAGCGCGCATCACCACCGATGCCAGCTACCACGACATGTACTACACTGGTTGGGGCCATGGCGAAGACACCCTTGCCAACCCGCAGCGCAAGGCCATACGCCACATCAGCGACAGCATCTTCAATGCACGAGTGCGCCCTGAGCGTTTCATGAGCCAGCTGGTTACCGATGGCAACTACTGTGCCACCCACTTCAAGCAATGCGCCAAGCTCATGGAGGACGTGTTTGACGTTGCCGGCAGCCTCCAGAATCACCATGCCTTCGACGGCATCGACCTGTTCAACTACTTCACTGACGACGAGATTTACGAGTTGTGGAAGGTGAAAAACATCTACTGGTACCTGCAGTGGGGCAACTCGCCCCAGGGTGGCAACCGCATGCCGTTCATTGAGCGGGCACTGCTCACCAACATGATCAATACTGCCGACTCGGTAATCGCCTTGCCACAAGGCTGGCACGGCGCAGCCCTGCGCTTTGGTCACGAGACCTGCGTGCTGCCACTGGCCTGCCTGCTCGAGATTGACAACGTGAACTACTCGTGCGACGACCTCAACACCCTGCATGAGCACTGGCGCAACTACGAGATTTTCCCCATGGCATGCAACGTGCAGATGGTGTTCTACCGCAATGCCAGCAACGATGTCCTCGTCAAGGTGCTCTTCAACGAGCATGAGGCAAAGCTACCATTCAGCACCAGCACCTTCCCCTACTACCGCTGGAACGACATCAAGCCCTACTATGTCGAGAAGCTCAAAACTCGCATCAACTGGCCCAAGTAATAGTACTCGTCACATAACTATTCTAAAAAAAAGCAAAAAACTGACATTTTTTCAGTTTTTTGCTTTATCTTTGTACCCCCAAAAGGGCGCAACCAGGCAGCCCATACTGCCTATAATCCTATTTTGCAACCAATTAACTATAATGAACGAAGAAACACACAATACACCCAGCCAACTGCCAGTCAAGCCCTCGGTGCTCGACTACAACGACGTGTGCAAGTTAGCACCATTCTTCGAGGGGAAAGAGAAGCTCGTGAACCGGCTATTCCATTGGCTTGCAATCGACAAGACCAACGACTACCACGCGCGCAACATGCACTTGTCGGGCCCCGACTTCTCACACAGAATGTTTGAAGAGCTTAGTGCCCCCATGACAATCCGAAACGAAGAGGTGCTGAGCCGCATCCCCGATGGGCCGTTCATCACCGTGTCGAACCACCCCTATGGGTCACTCGATGGCATGGCACTGATCGACATCGTTGGGCACCATCGCCCCGATTTCAAGGTGATGGTCAACATGATACTTAACCAAATAGGCGCTTTGAGGCCCAATTTCATCGCCGTCGACGCGCTAGCCAGCAACGACCCATCGAAGCGTGCCGTGTCGGTCAAGGGCATTGCCGATGCCATGCGCCACGTCAAGCAGGGCCACCCACTGGGATTCTTCCCTGCAGGTGCCGTGTCGAAGCTCACTTGGGGCTTACGCATTGAGGACCGCGAGTGGCAGCCATCGGTGCTGCGCATCATCCAGAAGCTCAAGGTGCCAGTGATACCCATCTACTTCCACGGTCACAACAGCTGGAAGTTCACCCTGCTGGGCATGATTGACTGGCGACTGCGCACCCTGCGACTGCCCACCGAGGTGTTCAACAAGAAGGGCTACAACTTCAGGGTGTCGGTGGGCGACATCATCACCCCCGAAACCTTGGCCCAATACAGCACTCCCGAGCAGCTTGGAACATTTTTAAAACAAGAAACCTATAAAATGAAGAAATGGCAACAATAACCGAAGCAAAGATAAAACAAACGATGCAGCGCTACAGCATCATTGGGTCGGCACCCAAGCTCCTGAGCGCTGTGAAGCGAGCACTCATGATAGCACCCATCGACATCTCGGTGCTCATCAACGGTGAGAACGGTACCGGCAAGGAATTCTTCCCCAAGATCATTCATGACAACAGCACGCGCAAGCACAAGCAGTACATAGCCGTGAACTGTGGAGCTATTCCCTCGGGCACCATCTCGAGCGAGCTCTTCGGCCACGAGAAGGGAGCCTTCACCAGTGCCGAGACCGAGCATGCCGGCTACTTCGAGGTAGCCGACAAGGGCACCATTTTCCTCGACGAGGTTGCCGACCTCACCCTCGACGCACAAGCACGACTGCTGCGAGTGCTCGAAACCGGCGAATACATGCGCGTGGGCTCATCGCGAGTGCGCAAGACCGACGTGAGAGTGGTTGCCGCCACCAACAAGGACCTGATGCAGATGGTAAAGCGAGGAGAGTTTCGCGAGGACCTCTTCTACCGCATCGCAGCCATCCGCATCGAGGTGCCACCATTGCGTGAGCGTGGCGAGGACATCAAGCTGCTTGCCACCAAGTTCAGCTACGACTACGGCGAGGAGCACAGCTGCCCTCCGCTCATGTTTGACGAGAGTGCCTACCGCGAGCTCATGGCATTCCGCTGGAGCGGCAACGTGCGTGAGCTTCAGAGCTTAGTGCGCGAGATGTCGTCGTTCGAGAGCGGAATGGTCAACGGCAGCACCGTGAAGCGCTACCTCAGCCAGAAGAACCACAGCTCGAGCCTGCCAGTGATTTTCGACACCGCTCAGCACGACTACACCCAGGAGCGAGAACTCATCTTCAAGCTCATTCTCCAGATGCAGCAAGAAATCAAGGACCTCAAGAAGGCTATCGACATGGGAGCTAACAGTGGGCACACTGGCAACAACATTCACCTGAGCTCGGCCATCAGCGAGCTTCAGCGCCAGAGCACTGCCCTCGCCCAAGCCGACTCACTGGCCGATGTCGACATCCCCGACAGCGAGTGGCAAGAAGTCTCCGACCACTACACCGACATCGACACCCACAAGAGCCATGCCACAACCAGTGCTCAGCGCTCATCGTTCAGCGACATCAAGGCCAATGCCGTTGATGTTGAAGAGGACAAGATTAAAACCTTGCAGGACACTGAGCGCGAGGTCATTATCAATGCCATAGAGCGCAACAAGGGCCGCCGCAAGCAGACGGCCGAGGAACTTGGCATTAGCGAGCGCACCCTCTACCGCAAGATCAAGGAATATGGCCTCGAATATCGCAACAACCGCAAGTAATAATGTCATGAACCCACCACTATGGCACGAAAATTGATTATATCATTGCTGGTGATGCTCTTAGCGCAAGGATGCATTAGCTACAAGTTCAACGGCGCATCAATCGACTATAACAAGTACAAGACTGTGTCGTTTGCCAACTTCCCCATTCGAGCAGCCCTGGTCTACCCGCCATTGCAGCAGGTGTTCCAGAACAAGTTGCAGGATGTGGTCACACAGCAAACACGCCTCCAGCAGGTCGACAACCCTAACAGCAACTTGCGATTTGAGGGCGAAATCACCAACTACAGCCTCTCACCACAGGCCGTGGGCGAGAATGCTTATGCCACCCGCACCAGGCTAACAATCTCGGTGAGAGTGCGATACATCGACAACGTGAACTCAGCTTTGAGCAACGACATCAACGTCTCGGCCTACCGCGACTTCGACAGCAACCAGCTGCTCATCGACGTCCAGGACCAGCTGTGCGAGGAAATCTCGACCGAACTAGTCGACCTCATCTTCAACCAGACCCTCGGCAACTGGTGATCTCAATGCATAATGCACAATGCACAATCAACTCGATTGCTCGACTCCTCGATAATTCGATAATTTGATAATTTTAGGAAACAAAAATAATTTGAACATTTCTAACGACATATCCAGGCTCATCGCCACAGGCGAGGCACCCCAGCAACAATGGGTCGACGACATGACTCGCCGTTACCCTTATTTTGCACTGCCACTGCTGTTGCACGTCAAGCACACCAGCGACACCGAGGCACTGCATCGCCTATCGATCATGAGCCCCGACCGTCGCGACCTCTCGATAGTGGTGGGCAACGCACCAGCAGCTTTTGCAAGCTTCTATCCACAGGAAGTTCCCGAAAAAAATCACGACGTCGACAACATCATCGACAAGTTCCTCGAAACCTACGCCCAGGGTAGCAACCAGAAGGAGCTTGACGCCATCAGCAAGGCAATCTTCAACCCCACCCCCGACTATGCCGACATCCTCGCAGCGCAAGACGACGGTCA
This sequence comes from Porphyromonadaceae bacterium UBA2751, assembly GCA_002353285.1. Taxonomy (GTDB): domain Bacteria; phylum Bacteroidota; class Bacteroidia; order Bacteroidales; family Muribaculaceae; genus Sodaliphilus. The sequence continues at coordinate 49,615 of DEJJ01000005.1, forward strand.
CGACAGCAACACCCCGGCAGTGCTCGACAAGCAGGATGAGCTCATCAGCAGCTTCATTGCTCACACCCGTGAGCAAGAGCAAGTGACCATGGCGCAGCAACCAGCAGTCGACATCCATCTGCAACCCGAGAAGGTGGAGCAAGCATCGCACGATGCGGTCGAAAATTCTACCCAAAATGATGGGTCGATGCTAAGCGAAAGCCTTGCTAAAGTTTACATTGCACGAGGAAAATATTCTAAGGCTCTTGAAATTATTGAAAGCATAAATTTGAATTTTCCAGAAAAAAGTATTTACTTTGCAGACCAAATTCGCTTCTTGCGAAAATTAGTACTTAACGAAACATTAAAAAACAAACACTAACTATTTGATAAAATGGCAATTACACTTTCAATTCTCATCTTCTTGGCATCAATTATGCTCATTGGCGTGGTTTTGATTCAGAAGTCAAAAGGCGGTGGTTTGGCAGCAAGTGCCAGCAACTACAACCAATTTATGGGTGTTAAAAAAACTACCGACTTTGTGGAAAAGGCAACTTGGGGCCTCGCAATCTTCATTTGCGTGCTCAGCATTGCCACTCCTTTCATTTCACAACCCACCGTTGTGTCGGCCAACAAGAAAATAACCCTTGAAGACATCAAGACACAGCAAGAGCAGAAGGCGCCTCAGTTCCCAACTCAGCAAGCAGCTCCAGCACAACAGCAAGAGCAAGCTCCTGCTGCAGCTCCAGCTCAAAAAGAGCAGGCTCCTGCCGCAGCTCCAGCTCAGGAACAGGCACCCGCCGCTAAGAAGTAAAAAACCTCAAGCGCTCCACACAGCCTGTGTGAGCAGCATCGAAACTGTCATCAAGAGGAACAACTCATTCTTTTTGATGACATTTTCTTTGTTATTCAAGCTTCAAGAATTTGGATTTGCTAAAAAAAACGCCTACCAGCTATCAACGACATCAATAAAATAAAGCAACGATTTGAGGGATACCTTCGCATCGAGAAAGGACTCTCGGCCAACACCGCAGCAAGCTACTGCCGCGATGTCGACCACCTTGTGCGCTACCTCAACAGCGAGGGCAAGACCATCGATAGCGTCACTGAGGGCGACCTCGAGCTCTTTCTTGCCACCCTGCACGACGTGGGCATCGCACCACGCTCGCAGGCACGCATCATCTCGGGCATCAAGAGCTTTTTCAAGTATCTCAACATGGAGCACATCGTTGCCACCAACCCCACCATCCTGCTGCCATCGCCGCAAGTGGGACGCCACCTGCCCGAGGTGCTCACACTCAGCGAGATCGACAGCATGATAGCATGCATCGACCTCTCCCACCCGCAAGGGCAACGCAACCGGGCCATCATCGAGGTGCTGTACGGTTGCGGACTGCGAGTGTCGGAGCTCGTGGAGCTACGGCTGTCACAAGTCTTTGAGCAAGAGGAATATATCGTGGTAATTGGCAAGGGCAACAAGCAACGACTGGTGCCCATTTCGGGTGAGGCTCTCGAGCAAATCAGCCTCTACATCGAGCACACGCGCAGCCATCAGGTGCCAAAGCCCGGCTGCGAGGACATCCTCTTCCTCAACCGCCGTGGCAACAAGCTCACCAGGGTGATGATATTCTACATCATCAAGCAGTTGTGTGAGCTGGCAGGAATCAGGAAAACGGTGAGCCCGCACACATTGCGACACTCATTTGCCACCCATCTACTCGAGGGAGGAGCCAACCTGCGCGCCATCCAGCAGATGCTCGGGCACGAGACCATCGAGACCACCGAAATCTACGTCCACATCGACCGCTCCACCCTGCGCAACGAGATCCTCCTCCACCACCCCCGCAACACCAAGCACAATTCATAATGCAAAAACCCTAGAACATCTAGATTATCTAGAACGTCTAGAAAATCTAGAAAAAAAACAAAATAATGAACAACAAGAAACAAACACGCCGAGGACCGGCAACCGACAATGTGGCAAAATTCACCATCGCAAGCGACGGCACACTGCTCGCCGCAGCAGCCACCCTATTGCCCGACCACAAGCCAACCAAACTCAAGTCGCTACTGCGACACAACCAGCTAGCAATCAACGGAGTGCCCACCACACAATTCGACGCACCAGTGCATGCTGGCGACAAGCTGTGGGTCAACTTCGACCGCTCATTCCAAGTCTTCAGCCACCCACGCATCAAGCTGGTGCATGAAGACAACGACATCATCATCGTCGACAAGGGATATGGCGTGCTCTCAACAGCCGCCGGCCGCCCCAGCGACGACACCGTCTACAACATCATCAAGAAATATGCCCGAGGATTCAGCGACAAGGCCAACGTCTACGTCGTGCACCGCCTCGACCGCGACACCTCAGGACTCATGCTCCTCACCCGCACCAAGCAAGCACGCGACAAGCTCATCAGCAACTGGAGCAACATGGTCATCGACCGCAAGTACATCGCTGTTGTCGAGGGCAAGGTGGAGCAGCCCGAGGGCGTCATCAAGAGCTTCCTTGCCGAGAACCCCGACACCTTCGAGATGTACTCAACCACCGACCCAAAGCTCGGCCAGCTTGCCGCAACACGCTACCGAGTGCTACAGCAGGGCAGCCAGTTTGCCATGGTCGAAATCGAAATTAAGACCGGACGCAAAAACCAGATTCGAGTGCACATGCACGACATGGGCAACCCAGTGAGCGGCGACCGCAAGTATGGCGGCCATCCAAGCCCCATCAACCGCGTGGCACTTCATGCCACCACACTGAGCTTCGTCCACCCCATCACTGGCCAGGTGGTCACCTACCACTCTCCAGCCCCTCCAAGCTTCACCTCACTGGTGGAAGGAACAAAAAAGAAAAAATCATAAAAAAATCATTTTTTTCTTGATTTTTCATCATTTTGTTTGGTTGTTCAAAAAACTTTTACTTATTTTGCATTGAATTACACGAAAAGCAATTTATTTTTTGCCCCAATCGTGACAATTCATCGCAATTTCGCTAACGTGACTAATAAATAATAATTAAACGTTTAACTATTAAAACATTTTAAAATGAAGAAAATTTTTACTCTTTTTGCAGTTGCATTACTCGGCGTGTGCGCTTATGCACAGGATGAGCAACCTTGCCCATCAAAACTCGATTTCGTTCCTGTTTCTGACGAGCAGCCCGCTAGCAATGTTGAGCTCGAGCTTACACTGCTTTACAACAACAGCCAGAACCTCAATGGCTTCAACATGGAGGTTGAGAAAACTGGTGGCGAGTGGATTAACTTCGGTAATGTTATTATGCCAGCTTACTTCACTGCTGATGGCTATGGCCACAACATTCTTGGCAATTTGGCTGGACAAGTATCAGATGCTGATCTAGATGCAGCTCTTTCATCATTGTGCGACGTAAAGAGCAACGTAAAGTCTAACGGTCGTCTTGTGATTATTGAGATCTTGAGTACTAACACATGCCGCTTCTTCCCAGCTGTTGAGGAGGGTTCTCCACTTCCCATTGGCAAGTTTGCTCTTGACCTGAGCGGTGAGGCTGATGGCACTTACACTCTCCTTGCACAAAAGACTCCTGAGACCATGTCGTTCACTTACACTGGTGGACCTGAGGGCACTCGCGCTTGGACTACCGATGAGCCTATTGAGCTTACTATTGAGAAGGTTGGTGACAAGGTCATTTCTGCTATCACCTCTGTTGTAGCTGATAAGGTTATCACCGACAACCGCATCTTCGACCTCCAGGGCCGTGAGCTCCAGAGCGTTCCCGAGCACGGAATCTACATCCAGAACGGCAAGAAGTATGTTAAGTAATTAATCTTAACTACTGCAAAACGCTAAAAACCACCCAACCACTTGGGTGGTTTTTTTGTACCCATCCTGATCACTATTACCCATCCCACCCGTCACGTCATCAACACCAACTGCCACACAACTGCAAGCATGGAATCGCAACTGTCACATTGCGACACTTTTAAGCATTTTGCCCACTGAAAAAATATTCATGTTGAAAAACATTTTATTTCAATTTCTCTATTTTTTTCAAAATAAATTTGGAAATAAAAAAAAATCACATTAACTTTGCTTTCGATTTTAGAAGTTCGTTATTGTTCATTACTAATACCGAAATTCTCACACATTAATCAAAAAACACGTGACTAATAAATAACCATTTAATTAACACTAAAATCATTTTAAAATGAAAAAAGTATTTACACTTTTTGCAGCTGCATTGCTGAGCATTGGCGCTTTTGCACAAGATGAGCCATGCCCATCTAAGCTTGCTTTCGTTCCTGTTGCCGACGAGCAACCCGCTAACAGGGTTGAGCTTGAGCTCACACTCATGTACAACAACAGCCAGAACCTTAATGGTTTTAACATCGAGACTACTAAGACTGGTGGCCAGTGGGTTAATTTTGGTAACGTCATTTTGCCAAGTTACTTCACTGCCGATGGCTATGGCCACAACATTCTTGGCAATTTGGCTGGACAAGTATCAGATGCTGATTTAGATGCTGCTCTTTCATCATTGTGCGACGTGAAGAGCAATGTTAAGGAAAGTGGCAACCTCGTAATTATCGAGCTCTTGTCTACCCTTAATTGCCGTTTCTTCCCCGCTGTTGAGGAGGGTTCACCCCTTCCCATTGGCAAATGCGCACTTGACCTGAGTGCTGAAGAGGATGGCGACTACACTATCGAGGTTAACGCTGTTCCTGCTACTTACTCGTTCTCTTACACTGGTGGCCCAGAAGGCACTCGTGCTTGGACAGGTGATGAGAATATCGTTCTCACTCTCACCAAAACTGGCGACATCGTTAAGGTTAAGGGTGAGGAACCACAGCCCGTTGAGTACAACGCATTCTACCTGACTGGCACATTCAACGAGTGGAACCAAGACGTTGCTAACATGGTTGAGCTCACTGCCAACGAGGAAGGCACTCAGTTCACTGGCGTTATCGAACTCGAGCAGGATGCTGAGTTCAAGGTTGTTACTCCTCTTGAGGAAGGCCTGAAGTGGTTTGGTGGCGTTGACGAGAATCAGGTTGGCTACTTCCTGATCAACGACGGCGTTCTCAACAACCCAATCGACCTCATCGACGGTGCTAACTTCCGCGTTGACGCTAAGGCTAAGTACACCATCACCGTTATGCAACCTGCCGGTGGCCTCAAGAGTGTTCAAGAGCCTCTCGTGATGACCGTAACAAGGGAGACTACTGGCATCAGCACTATCGCAAGTGACAACGCTGGTGACAACCGCATCTTCGACCTCCAGGGCCGTCAGCTCCAGAGTGTTCCCGAGCACGGAGTTTACATCCAGAACGGCAAGAAGTATGTTAAGTAATTAACTGCTGCAAAATGCTAAAAACCACCCAACCACAATTGGGTGGTTTTTTTTGGCAAATTAGTATCAATCTAGCGATAGCCAAATTTGCGGCACCGGCAGGCGCAACTTTGCGAGAGGACCCACACACCTTTTGCCCATGGAGAAAATGGAACGTTTACAAAGTGCGGTTTCGGTTCTATTTTTTGTGCTTTTTGCTGAAAAATTTTGCTAATTCAAAATTATTTTATTTATTTTGCATGAATTTCCATAAAAGGATAAATACTACACCAAAATATAACAAACTATTTATTAACCTGCAAATTCGTGACTATTAAATAATTAATTATTTATTAACCAAAAAATCATTTTAAAATGAAGAAAGTATTTACACTTTTTGCAGCTGTATTGCTGGGCATCTGCGCTTTTGCTCAAGAGACAACAGAGCCATGCCCATCAAAGCTCGGTTTCACACCCATTGCTACTGAGCAAGCGGCCAGCAACTTCGAAATCGAACTCACTCTGCTTTACAACAACAGTGACAACCTCAATGGCTTCGACATGGAAGTCACCAAAACTGGTGGCGCATGGCACAATTACGGCAACGTGATTTTGCCAGCTTATTTCACTGGCGATGGCTATGGCCATAACATTCTTGGCAATTTGGCTGGACAAATGTCAGATGCTGATTTAGACGCTGCTCTTTCATCAGTGTGCGATTTGAAAAGCAATGACAACAATGGCGTCCTTGTTATTATTGAGGTTTTGAGCACCAACGCATGCCGCTTCTTCCCCCGTGTTAACGAGGGTTCACCTATTGCTGTAGGCAAATTCGGTATTGACCTGAGCGGCGAAGAGGATGGCGAGTACACCATTGAGGCTCCACTTACAAAGCCCAGTTCAGTTAGTGGCCACAACATGAACTTCTCTTACACTGGTGGCCAAGAGGCACACAATTCTTGGCCTGCTGATGAGGCTATTACTCTCACACTCGTGAAGGAAGGCGACATCGTTAAGGTTAAGGGCGAGGAGCCACAGGCCGTTACCGTAACTGGCAAGGTTACCGACGAGGAGAACAATCCTCTCGAGGGCGTTACCGTTACTCTGACCGCTGGCGAGGAGACTATCACTGCCACTACAACTGCCGATGGTACTTACACCATGGAAGTTGTTCCTGCCGAGGGCACTACTTACAACATGACCTTCGCTAAGGACGGCTATGTAACTAAGACCGTTGAGAATGTTGACATCAACAATCCTATCGATGCAGTTCTTGAGCTCGTGAAGGTTACCGTTACCGGTATCGTTACCGACAATAAAAATGTTCCTCTCGAGGGCGTTGCTGTTGCTCTGAATGTTAACGCTACCGCTAAGGACGCTATTACCGCCATTACCGACGCCGAGGGTAAGTACACTATGGAAGTTGTTCCCGTTGAGAGCGCTACTTACAGCATGACCTTCGCTAAGGACGGCTATGTAACTAAGACTCTTGACGATGTTAACATCAACCAGCCTATTGAGACTGTAGTTCTTGAGCCTGTTAACACTGGCATCAGCTACCTCTACAACGACAATGGCGACAACCGCATCTACGACCTCCAGGGCCGTGAGCTCAAGAGCATTCCTGAGCAAGGTGTATTCATCATCAACGGTAAGAAGTACGTTAAGTAATTAACCCTCTTCAAAACCATTGCAACTAAAAAACCACCCAAGTTTGGGTGGTTTTTTTATGCCCTGGGAGCAATTGTGAGTTATGAATTAGGCATTAATATCGCTCTTTCCTGCCATGTGTGATAGGCATCAGCGCCATGCAATGTGGTGATGTACTCCTTGTAGCCAATGTAGCGCGCGCCCATGCTCTCGAGATGATCGGTGTGAAGCTGGCAGTCGATGAGCGAGCCGCCATGCTCCTGCATCTTTCGGGCAAGAGCTATGAGGGCAAGCTTGCTCGTGTTGGGTTCAAACGAGAACATGCTCTCACCCACAAAACCAGTGCCCGAATCCACACCATAGAGGCCACCCACCAGGTCATCGCCTCGCCACACCTCCACGCTGCGCGCCCGGCCCAGGCGGTGCAACTCGCTGTAGGCCTCGATAATGTCATCGCCCAGCCATGCTCCCAGCTCCTGGTCGCGGGCATCGGCGGTGCTGCAAGCCCTTATCACGCGGTCGAAGGCGGTGTTGAACGTCACCCTGTAGAGGTGCTTGCGCATCAATGTGCGCATCGAGTGGCTCACATGCACCTCGCTGGGGAAAATCACGAAGCGCAACCGCGGGCAATACCATTGAATGTCTATGTAACGGAAGGCGTACCATGGAAAATAGCCAACGTCGTAGGCAAACAGCAAGCGCTCGGTCGACAAGTCGCCACCCACCGCCACCAGGCCATTGTTGCCGTCGAGCAACGGCAACTCAGGGTGCGGAAACGCTATGATATTCTCATCTAGTTCAAATAGCATTTTTGAGTTGTGAGTTCTTTTGAGTTTTGAGTTTTGGGTTTTGGGTTGTGAGTTTTCAGCTCTTTTTTCTGGCTTTATTGGGCTGGCTTAGCGTTATCTTGCCATCGTCAACCACCACATGTGCGGTGCCTCCGCGCTTGAGGCTGCCAAAGAGGATGGCGCGCACCAGCTGGGTCTTAAGGTCACGGTGCAGCACGCGGTCGAGCTCGCGGGCACCATACTCGGCCGTGAATCCCTCCTTGAGCAGCAGCGCACGTGCCTGAGCATCCACCTCGAGTGTCACCTTCTTGGGGGTGAGCTTCGCCTGCAACTCACGCAAGCGCTTGTCGAGTATCATGCCAGCCATTGTCTCGTCCATGTCGTTAAACACCACAGTGGCACTCAAGCGGTTGATAAACTCAGGCTTAAAGGTCTTCTTCACCTGCTTGAGCATGTCGCCGCCACGGCTGCCACGGTTGTCGAATCCCACACTCTTGCCAGCATGCTGAGCACCGGCATTGCTCGTCATGATGAGCACCACGTTGCGGAAGTCGGCATGGCGCCCCTTGTTGTCGGTGAGTCGCGCATAGTCCATCACCTGAAGCAGGATGTTGTAGATGTCCTCATGTGCTTTCTCTATCTCGTCGAGCAGCAGCACGCAGTTAGGCGTTTTGCGAATGGCATCGGTGAGCAGGCCACCGTCCTCGTAGCCCACATAGCCCGCTGGCGAACCAATGAGCTTGGCCACGGTGTGCTTCTCGGTGTACTCGCTCATGTCAAATCGCACAAGCTCCACTCCCAGCTCCTGCGCCAGCACGCGTGCCACCTCGGTCTTGCCCACTCCAGTGGGTCCCACAAAGAGCAGCGACGCCAGCGGCTTGCCATCGTCGATGAGTCCAGCCTTCGACATCTGCACGGCCTCCACCACCTCGCGCACAGCCTCGTCCTGACCATAGATGCGGCTCTTGATGCGCTTGGCAAGGGTTTTGAGTTGTGCATTGTTATCTTCCTTCATGGCGGTGGCATTAATCTTCATCACCTTCTTGAGCACATCGTCGATGAGAGCTTTGTCAACGGTCTGGATTTTCTTGCTTGTGGGATGAATGTGACGGTAGGCTCCGGCCTCGTCAATGAGGTCGATGGCCTTGTCGGGCAGGTAGCGACCCATGATGTGCTTGGCACTGGCACGCACAGCATGCTCGATTGCCGCAGGGGCATATTTCACATGATGATACTGCTCATATCCAGCCTTGAGCCCATTCACTATCTCGATGGTTTGTTCCACAGTGGGTTCAAGGATGTCGATTTGCTGGAAACGCCGCACAATGCCCTTGCTGCGCGACAATTGCCGGTTAAACTCCTCGTAGGTGGTCGACCCAATGAACCGCAACTTGCCGCTCTCGAGATAGGGCTTGAGCATGTTAGATGCATCCATTGCGCTGTCGCCAGTGGCTCCGGCACCCACTATGCTATGAATCTCGTCGATATACACGATGGCATTGTCCAGGCTCGAGAGGTAGTCCATGGTCTGCTTCACGCGCTTCTCAAAGTCGCCGCGATACTGCGTGCCGGCAATCATCGCCGCCATGTCAATCTGGTAAATCTTGAAGCCTTGCAACGAGTCGGGCACGTTGCCATCCTCGATGCGCTGCGCCAGGCCGTAGATGAGCGCCGTCTTGCCCACCCCAGGCTCGCCCACGTGCAGCGGGTTGTTCTTGTCCTTGCGGCACAACACGTGGATGGTGCGCTCAAGCTCAGCCTCGCGCCCAATGAGCGGGTTGTGTTCCTTCAGGTGTTCGTTAATGCAGGTGACATAGCTCTCGATTGGTGCTCTGCGTTCCTCTCCTTCAGGCCCAAAGAGATCGTCAATGTCATCGTCAAAGAACTCGTCCTCAAATTCATCGTTCACCGAGTCGTCAAGTGGCCGAACGCCTTTCTCAACCACAGCCACCTCTTTTCTATCGTCAATCATCCCTGTGGGATGGCCCTTGCGGTTGAATTCCTCCATGTGCCATATTATTGTGGACAGGAACTCGTCGGTGCGCTCATCGTAGAAGTTCAGCACATTGGCTGCCAGCGAGTTCTTCAAGCCCATGGTAGCCTTTATCACATGAGTGATATCAAGCACCTCGCCACCCGAGGCACGCATGTAACTCAGTGCCATGCTCATCATCTCCTCAAACTGCAGCGATGGCTCTATCTTATATTCACTATCGCCAGGCACCTTATCCAACTTTAGAATATAGTTCTTAAGTACATTCCAGATCTTTTTCCAGTCAATGCGCAATTCAGCAAGAGCCTCATTCACAGGACCTATTGCCACTATGCTTGCCAGCAAGTGCTCGGGTGTGAAAAACGGGTTGCGCATGACAACAGCATGCTGTATCGATGTCTGCATTGCCACATTGAGGGGAAAACTATTTTTTATCTCACTTTCCATAATACATTGTAATTTTATCAACTATAACTTATTATTCCGCTTGAGCTGGCGCTATTCTGGCTCATAGGTGATGCGCAGCGGGAAACCCTCCTCACGCGCCATCGCTGTGGCCTTGTTCGACATCGACACTGCCATGTCGTAGCTGTAGAGCCCAACCACGCCCTGGCCGTGCTCATGCACCGCCATCATGATGGTCGTGGCCTCGCTCTGCGACTTGTAGAACACCTCGATGAGCACTTTCACCACAAAGTCCATCGTGGTGAAATCGTCGTTATGGAATATCACCTTGTAGTGCTTTGGATAGTTGGTGAACACCTTATCCCTTTCACGTGTCAAGCCCTGCTGTTTTGCCATTTTATCATCTTCATTTTTAGTTCAAGAATGCAAAGTTAACCATAATCATGCAAAATGTGTGCCAAAATATAATTATTTACCAAATATTTTCTTACCTTTGCACCGCAATTGAGCGAGAGCTTCCTCGCACATGATGCTCTGATAGTTCAACGGATAGAACGTGGGTTTCCTAAACCTAAAATCTGGGTTCGATTCCCAGTCGGAGTACCACACAACCACAGCACAATGCGCTGCAAACTCTATGGCTTGCAGCGCATTGCTTTTTTTCTTAGCTGGCTATTGGATGCCAGGCCTCACTTGATGATAGTGTGCTCGTTGGTGAAATGCAGCTCGGTTTCATTGTCAAGAATGACAGTGATATCGCCATTCTTGATTTCACGCCCCATGTACACCACGTCGGCACCAGGATGGTTCTTGCTCAGGTACATCTGAATCTTGCCAGGCACCATGCGCATGGGCACCACGCTCTTGCGGCAGTCCACAATCATCCAGTTGCCATCCTTGTCAAAGTCGATAGTGGCATCGTTGTCGAGCAGCACGCAGGTGCGGTTCTTCATGTCCTTGCTGTTGTTCTTCACAGCTTTCACCACTTTGTTGGTGGGGAAATAGGATTTCACCATGCGCAATCCCAGGTCGGGGACCTTCTTGATGGGGATTTCAGTGATATTGTCGTCGGCAATTGCGCCACCGGCCATCACAACCATTGCCAATAAGGCTAAAAACAATCTTTTCATAATATCTTATTTTTTAAAAAACGTTTTGTATAATCATTTTGCTGGAGCCGAGTCGCTATCAGTGGCTTTGTCGCCAGTAGCAGCGTTGCCATCGACAATGGGTTCCCCCTTGGCAACAGGTGCATTGGCGGCATTGTAGCGTGCATTCAGGCCCTCGGCCACCTTGTCGGTAACGTCCCAGCGAGGGTTGATAAACATTGCAGCCTCCTTGCGCAGGATTGCGTCATAGTCGTTCTTCACTGCAAAGTCGGCAAGGAACAGGTCTATCTCGTTGGCAAGCTTCGATTGCTCAGCACCGAGTTGTTGCTCCATCTTCTTTTGCATGGCTTCCATCTCCTTTTGAGCATTCTCTTGCATTTGCTCAAGCTTCTTCTGGTCGGCATCAAATGCCTTCTGTGTCTTGTACTGACCGTTCTTGTACTTCGTCTGCACCTGATTGTAGAAGGTCTCTATCTGCTTGCGCTTCTTCTGCTCGGCCTGCTGAAACTCATTCTTGAGCTGGGCTTGCAGCTGCAAGTATTGCTGTGCCACTACATATTGCTGATACAGCTGATCCTCATCGACATATCTCACTGTGAACGGGCGATTGCTCGCCTCCTGAGCTGCCACATTCATGGCAACGATGGCCATTGCCATCAACAAAAACTTTTTCATTTCTTTATAATCAATTTAATATAAGTCCTTACTCCTTTCATCTTAACGCATTATCGCTTAGCGCAACTCATTTTGCCAGCTATGAATTATGCATTAAATAAAAGATTGTGCATTCATTAGACGGGCTTCCACACAAAAAGTTTATCGCTCGGCCTTATCTTTTCGCCGGTCTTTATCGAGAATCGCTCGCCTTTCACGGTCTTCTCCACCGGCTTGAGGTCGACGCGTATCTCCTCAACTTTCAGTGGCAATGCACCAGTGGTGGGGCCAGTGATGATTATTTCGTCGCCCACGTGCAGCTCGCCTGCCTCCATCTGGAACTCGGCAACGCCAAGCTTCGAGAAGTAGCGAATGCCCTTGGCGGCATACACCTTCACATGGGTGGCACTGGAGCCATATTTAGAGGTCCACTCCCCAAGTCGCTGACCCAGGTAATAACCGTCCCAGAAGCCACGGTTGAACACGCGCGCAAGGCGCTCGTCCCACTCGGCAATGCGCTCTTCGCTGTAGGTGCCATCTACTATTGCCTGCAGCGCCTCGTTGTAGCAACTTGCCACCGTGCGCACATATTCCGGCCCTCTTGCCCTGCCTTCTATCTTGAACACACGCACTCCAGCATCCACCATCTTGTTAAGGAAGTGGATGGTCTTCAAGTCCTTAGGCGACATTATGTATTTATTCTCGATTGCGAGCTCGTCGCCAGTGTCACGGTCGGTCACGATGTAGCTGCGGCGGCATATCTGCCGGCAGGCGCCACGGTTGGCACTCGAGGCGGCCTCGTGCAGGCTCATGTAGCACTTGCCACTCACTGCCATGCACAGAGCGCCATGACAGAACATTTCAAGACGCACTGGCTCACCATGAGGCCCCGTCAAGCCCTGAGCGCTGATGTTCTCATGAATCCTTGTCACCTGATCCAGGTTCAGCTCGCGGGCGAGCACCATCACGTCGGCCCACTGGGCGTAGTATTTCACAGCCTCGCTATTGCTCACGTTCACCTGCGTGGAGATGTGCACCTCCACCCCTATGCTGCGGGCATAGAGTATTGTTGCCATGTCGCTGGCAATGATGGCGCTGATGTGGGCATCACGTGCCGCATCCACTATGCGGTGCATGTAGTCGATGTCCTCGTCATAGATTATCGTGTTGACCGTGAGGTAAGTCTTGATGCCACGCTCGGCGCACCATTGCGCTATGGTGTGCAGGTCGTCGATCGAGAAATTCACACTCGACTTCGACCGCATGTTCAAGTTCTCGATTCCAAAGTATATCGCATCGGCACCACCCTGCTCGGCCGCCACCAGCGATTCCCACGAACCCACTGGAGCCATCAGCTCAAAGTCTTTTCTTTGCCTTATGCCCGATGGTCTTTGAGTTTGTGATGAAATTATCACTTTATCATTATCCATTTAATAATTATCTCACAAGAATTATCTAGATTATCTATGGGAAACAAGACAATCTAGATAATCTTTCTCTTATCACAAATTATAACACTCTCTCTTTTGCTTGCTACATGCAACTCACTCAGCTTCCTTAACGAGGAAGATTTCGGTTGGGAAGTGGTCGCTGTAGCCATTCAGGAACACACCGCCACTGTAGGTGCGCAGGGGATAGCCCTTGCGGTCGCCCTCCTGAGTTTTCAGGAAGTCGCGGTTCAGTGCCTCGCAGCGCAGGTAGGTGAGTTGGGGTTTGTCCTTACTGCTGCGGTATTTTGTGAAGAAACCGTTGCACATTATCTGGTCAAAGAGGTTCCACTGTCCACGGTAAGCCAGTGTGCCCACACCCTTGGCAAGCACGTTCCAGAAGGGGTTGAACATCTCGTCGGCTTCATCCACTTCATCAATGTCACGCTTGCCACCCACGGCCTCGGCACATGCCTTGTCCATTGGGTCGTCGTTAAGGTCGCCCATGAAGATGATGCCAATGTTGTCGCCATGCACATTAACCAGCGAGTCGATGGTGCGACGGCACATCATGCCAGCAGCCTCACGCTTGGGGCTCGAGGCCTCCTGACCGCCCAGGCGAGATGGCCAGTGGTTAACAATCACCGCCACAGTGTCGCCAGCAAGCAAGCCCACCACGCACATCTGGTCGCGGGTGCGGAAGTTCTCGTTCCACTCATAGTCCATCTTGCGCTCATCGTCGGCTGCCTCGCGAGCGCGAGCAAAGTCCTCCTCGCTCAACCGCTGATTGGTCACATTCAGCACCCTGAAGAAGCGGGGGTTATACAACACACCCACGTCCACACCACGACGGTCGGGGCTGTCGTGGTAGGGAGCCACCTGAAGGTGCCAGTTGCGAATCTGTGGATCACGAACCAAGTCTTGAAGCACTGTCACATTCTCAATCTCACTCACGCCTATGATGGCCGGGCCATTGGGAGTGTTATCAGTCTTCATCTGCGAGATGGCATAAGCCATCCTATTGATCTTCGACCAGTACTTGCGGCCGTCCCACTGGCGAGCGCCCTTGGGCGAGAACTCAAGGTCGTAGGTGCCATTGGCGTTGATAGTGTCAAACAGGTTCTCAAGATTGTAGAACATCACGCCATACACCTTATAGCGCTTCGTTTGTTGGCCATTGTCCTGCGCATTTATCACGGGCATAATAAGCGTTGCCAGCAATGCTGCAATGAGTAATTTCTTCATAGTTTCAAGTATGTTTTGCGGGTAAATAATCAATTATTTTCCAAAAATACTACTTTTTCTTGAATCTACACCCCTTTTTCCCGAAAAAAAGCAAAAACAATGATTAATGAGACCTGAAGCCATGGCCACAAGTCTCATTAATCAAGATTCGTGCATTAATAATCGCTATTGCCAGATGCTCGTGGTGACCGACGCCTCCACCTCGTCCTCGATGTCGTCGGGCAGGTTGCAGAAGAAGTCGATGCCTGTTCGCCGCTCCAGCTCGTCGATGCTTATCATGCAGCTTTGCAGTGTGGTGCCATTGCATGAGCTATTGATTTGCTCAGTCCAGTAGGCCATAGCTTGATATTGGCCATTCTTCAGGCGTAGCACTGCCATGTACCAGTAGCGCGGGATGGGCAGCGTGCCAGTGATGTTAACGCCAAACTTGCTCTGCACCTCGCTCTTGGGAATGAGGCCCGACGTAGTGCTGCCATTGAGCGTGACATTGCCAATTGTGGCGCCCTTGCACACGTAGAGCGTGTCGCGGAAGCTATTGCTGTAGCCCCAATTCTGCACCTTGGCCTCCATGCGCTGCCACAGGCCAGCGTTGTGAGCCTGATACTGCGGATGGATGTTGCTGGTGATGAAGGTGTCAAAGTTTTGGGCTTCGGTGGTCTGACGATCCTCGCTGGCGCAGATGTGTCCGCGGGCAAAGAGCACCATGTTGTTGCCGTCAAGGTTGGTTGTCGATGTTGTGTAGTTGCCTTTGGTATATTCGTTAGTGTTAACCTGATAGGCCGAGGGCACATAATCGTCGGGATGGAAGGTGCTGGTGGTGCGGCCCACGTTGTTGTTGGGCAAGCCAGCATGCATCGTGAAGCAAGCCCAGCGGTTGGCGCGCTGGCTCTTGTCGAGCTCGAGCGAGAGCGAGATGCCACTGCCACTTTGTGCATGCACCACCACCATGCTGTTGCTACTGGTGCTGATGTGGGGATACTCAATGCGCCAAGCCTGGCTGTAGGTGGCACTGCTGCTGGTGGCTGTCACGCCGCTCTCGGGAATGTTGTAGCTGGTCTCCTTCCAGTTCGCGTTGGCATTATTGTCAACTACGGGACCCTCCACCGTGTAGGTGACAGTAACCACTTCACTCGTCTTGCCACCCAGCACGGCTATTGCCTTGATGGTGATAGTTCCTATATCAAGTGTGAATTCATAGGGCGACGCGCCTCGCTCCCAGTAATTGCTGGTAGTTGGTGTGGTCCCGTCAATAGTGTAGTAGATTGTGCTACCTTCAGGACCAGTTATTATGATATTGCTCTCGTAGGGGAACACTGTGCCCGATGGATAGTTAAAGGTGGGAGCTGCTACCGTCGTCGAGGGTTCATCACCATTTAGCATATAATTGTAGATGATTGTCACATCGGCACTGGTGATTGAGCCGTCGCCATTAACATCGCAAGTGGCGACAAAGGTGACATCACCATTGAGCAAATAGTCATAGAGCGAGGTCACGTCGGCACTGGTCACCGAACCATCGCAGTTCACATCAAGTGGATTGCTGGCTTCATACTCATAGGTAACCGTCATCTTAAACAGGCTGTTACCACTGGTGCCAGTGAAGGTCACGCGATCGGTGCTGCCGCTCCAGTAGGTGTTGCCGCTGTCGAATCCTGCGGGGCTGGCAGTGAAATTCTGCTTGGCGTAGAAACCATCGAAATCCACGCGCGTAATCGTGGCACCCTGATCGGCCTTAAAAGCAAACTTATTGCCACTGGTAGTGTAGAACGTGTACTGACCCTGATAATACGTGGAACGAGGAGGGGTGGTCTGCGGTTGAAATGTAATCTCGCCAAGCTTAATCTCATCACTCAGGTACGTTGGGTTGCCGCTTGTGGGGGTGGGCAACCCCATTGCTTCAAGTGACTCGGGACTGCTGAAGTCGAATGTCACGCTGCGGGTCTCGGCAGCACCCACCAGTGCCATGCACCACAGCATCACGAGCAGATAGTAATGTTTATTCATAGCTATATATGTGTTTAGTTTGTAAATTTATCGCGACTTCACATCACAATATGGAAAAGTTGTGCAAGTTACTAATTTTATCCAACTTAACCAAATCAGAATCTATTTTCTTAATTATTAAACAACAACTTTAACATGCATCTCACATTTCCTATTTTCACATCACAATCCACAAAAATATTTATTCAAAAACTATTCATCGCGCAAAAAGTTATCCAAAACTTTTACTATATCATTAATCATCAGACACTTAAATTTACAACCTGCCATAAAAGTTTTCCAAAATAATAATTTGTTGATATTTTCCTTGGAAAAAATTTTGCTTTTTTGTTCAACATTTGTAGCTTTGCACTGCAAATAAAAGATTCCACTTTTTTAGCAACCACCATCCAAGCCCGAGTAGTTGGGCTTTTTGCACGCCCCACCATGGCAACTAATTTATACCTATTATATATAATATCTCTCTTTCATATATAAAACATGATACAGACAGTAGTAAAACGTGACGGACGCATCGTAGGATACAACGAGGAAAAGATTAAAGCAGCCATCCGCAAAGCTATGCTCGCTACCGAAGCTGGCGACGACGAGGCACTCATTCAGCGCATCGCCGACCACATTGGCGCTCGTGGCAAGAGCCAAATGAGCGTGGAAGGCATCCAAGACATGGTGGAGCTCGAACTCATGAAGAGCCCACGCAAGGAGGTGGCCAAGTGCTACATCAACTACCGCCACAAGCGCAGCATTGCCCGCAAGGCCAAGACGCGCGACCTGTTCCTGGAAATCATCAACACCAAGAACAATGACATAACTCGTGAGAACGCTAACATGAACGCCGACTCGCCAGCCGGCATGATGATGAAGTTTGCAAGCGAGACCACCAAGCCCTTCGTCGACGACTACCTGCTCAGCGAGGAAGCCCGCGAGGCGGTGCGTGGCAATTACCTGCACATTCACGATAAGGACTACTACCCAACCAAGAGTCTCACGTGCGTGCAACATCCGCTCGACAAGATATTGAACAACGGCTTTTGGGCTGGTCACGGCGAGTCGCGACCCGCTAAACGCATCGAGACTGCAAGCGTCATCGCATGCATCTCAATGGAAACTGCCCAAAACGAGATGCACGGCGGCCAGGCGATACCTGCCTTCGATTTCTACTTGGCACCATTCGTTCGCAAGACTTTCATCGAGGAAGTGAAGGTGCTTGAGGAAATCTATGGCGAGGATTATAAGGATATGTACGACGCTAAGGTCAAGGACTACATCATTCGTCCGCTTGACGATCTCAAGGGGCGTGACCGAGTGCTTCAACACGCCATCAACCGCACCGCCAGCCGCGTGCACCAGGCCATGGAGGCGTTTATCCACAACATGAACACCATCCATAGCCGTGGCGGCAACCAGGTGGTGTTCAGCTCTATAAACTACGGCACCGACTTCAGCCCCGAGGGACGCTGCATCATCCGCGAGCTCCTTCATTCCACATGGGAGGGAGTGGGCAATGGTTCCACAGCAATCTTCCCCATCCAAATATGGAAAAAGAAGAAGGGCGTAAGTTACCTGCCCACCGATCCTAACTACGACCTGTACAAACTCGCTTGCAAGGTGACAGCGCGACGTTTCTTCCCTAATTTCGTGAACCTCGATGCCACCTACAATCAGCATGAGAAATGGGACATCAATGACCCCGAGCGCTACCACTACGAACTTGCAACGATGGGATGTCGCACTCGAGTGTTTGAGAACCGCTTTGGCCCTAAAACGAGTATTGGCCGCGGTAATCTCTCATTCTCAACCATCAACATCGTGCGCCTGGCTATCGAGTGCATGGGCATCGAGGATCAGCAGCAACGCATCGAAGCCTTCTTCCAAAAGCTCGACAACATCCTCGACATCACAGCGCGTCAGCTCGACGACCGATTCCAATTCCAGCGCACAGCACTGGTCAAGCAGTTCCCACTGCTCATGTCGCAACTGTGGAACGGATGCGAGAATCTCAAGCCCACCGATACTATAGAGAGCGTGATCAACCAGGGTACACTGGGCATTGGTTTCATTGGTCTGGCCGAGTGCCTCATTGCTCTCACTGGCAAGCATCATGGCGAGAGCGCACAAAGTCAAGAATTGGGACTCAAAATTGTGGAGCACATGCGCCAGCGCGTGAATGAGTTCAGCGAGCACTACAAGCACAACTACAGCGTGCTCGCAACTCCAGCCGAGGGACTCGCTGGACGATTCACTCGACGCGACCGCAAGGACTTTGGTGAGATTCCTGGAGTGACCGACAAGATTTATTACACCAATAGCAACCATGTGCCTGTCTACTACAAGTGCAGCCCCAAGCACAAGGCCCAGGTTGAGGCTCCTTACCACGAGATTACACGAGGCGGACACATCTTCTACGTCGAAATCGATGGCGATGCCACCCACAACCCACAGGCTATCATGGACATCGTCGACCTGATGGACAAGTACAACATTGGCTATGGCTCGGTTAACCACAACCGCAACCGATGCATGGACTGCGGCTATGAGGATGCAACCGACAATCTCACCGAGTGTCCTGAGTGCCACGGCCACAACATCGACAAGCTGCAGCGCATCACCGGCTACCTGGTGGGCACTACCGACCGCTGGAACAGCGGCAAGCTCGCCGAGCTGCGCGACCGCGTTGTGCACAAGTAATTAACTGTCAGGTGCAATGAACGAGTCTTTGCGTGTGCTTCACATCGTGGAGGGGACCAGCGTTGATGGTCCTGGCCTGCGCACGTCAATCTATCTGGCAGGATGCAGTCACCACTGCCCTGGTTGCCACAACCCCGAGTCGTGGAACCCGAGCGGTGGTGATGACCGCACCCTCGACCAGCTGATGGAAGTAATAGCCTATAACGAGGCACCTGTCACCTTCTCGGGAGGCGACCCTCTGGCACAACCGGTGCCGCTTGCACAACTCGTCAAGCGAATAAAAAAGGAATTGGGCTACAACATTTGGTGCTACACGGGCTACACCTGGGATCAGGTGATGCAGCACCCACAACTCATGGAAGTAGTGAAGCACATCGACGTGCTCGTCGACAGTCCTTTCATCCTCAACCAGCGCAACACCAAGCTACGTTTCCGTGGCAGCAACAACCAGCGGCTGATTGACGTCCAGGCCACGCTCAAAAACCATGCCATCACCCTATGGCACGACTAATCTGAAGAAATTGGGGACTGTTCTCTTTTAGTTCATTTTTATTGCGCCAAGCATTTTTGAAATGCTAAGCGCTCATCACCATTGGCAAGATAGATGATACCACAATAAGCAAAACCATGCTTCTCAAGCAAGTGCTGCATTATCTTGTTGTCGCGATGGGTGTCGATGCGCATGTTGGGGTCGTGAGCAAAGCAGTAGTCCATCACGCTCGAGAAAATGCCTTTAGCCGAGGGCAATGCGCCAATGCGGTGCACCACATGATAGGGAAGGCTGTCGTCAATCCACGCCCCATTGTAGATGCGGGAATAAGTTGGTTCTGGCGAGGGAAGGTAAGCAAAGTAAGCCACCACCACCCCATCATCCTCTACAACCATCCCACCCTGGCACTCCAGGTCGGCAAGCACAGCCTCGCGAGTAGGATAACCGTTAACCCACTGTTGCTTGTTGCCAGCATCTCGCATCACTTCCTTGGCGACTTCAAGCACATCCATCACACGGTCAACATCATGTAGCGTAGCATGTCGAATTTTTCTCATGGTCAATTCATAAAAACAATGATGGCTGTGACAATAATTTCTCTCACAGCCATCATTTTTACATTAAAATTTAGAAATTGAGTGAAATGCCGCCCATGAGTCCTATCCTCTGCGCACCCATGCCTGGCATAATATCCCACTGCTTGCACAGCAGGTTATTGGCCTGTGCCCACACCGAGAAGATGTGGCTGAAGCTGTAGCGAGCTCCCACGTGCAAGTCGATTACGTCTTTCATCTCAAGTGCGTCGTAGTTGTAAAATCCATCGCTGAGTAGGGTGCCATCGTCGGCAATGATTGGAGTGGCCCACCTGCGGACGAATGTCGAGCGGTTGATGCGGCAATTAAGACCTGCAGTCACCATCAGTGGCTTGATGGGCCACACCGACACGTCAAAGTTGAAAATAGTTGTTGGACCATCATCGCCAAGGGGATAACCCCTGTAGCGCATGCCATCAACATAATCCTCATCGCTGGTAAAGGTGTGGATAAACTGCAACGAGGCCTGGGCCAATGAGCGGTATTTGTAATCTGCCTCAATGCCCATATATGCACCCTTACTCTTTGTATTCATGTAAATCACCGCAGCATATTGGTTAAAGTCTTTATATGGTGAGTTTGGGCCGTCGGGGGTGGGGTTTTCCATATCGAGCACCTCCTTATAGGTTCCCGAGTTAGCTGCAGGCACCACAGCATCGAGCTGTCCTGTCATGAAGCCGTAGCCCACATAGGCCTTGGCCCTGAATCCCCTGAAAGGCCCCACGTTGAAACCTATCCTTCCGTCGAAGGGCACATAGGTGCTCACTCCATAGTTGGCAAGTGGGTCGATATAACGATTGGCATCGTGCATAGCGCCCAAGTGATTGATCATCTTGCCACCAGTGGCATTCACATATAGGTTCACTCCCTTATAAATCTTGAAGTTGAGGTTCACGTCGGGAGCAAAGCGCACTGCTGTGCCTTCGTTGAACGAGAAGTTGATAATGGCACCAGCCTTTGCGCTGAAGATGTCGTTAGAGTATTTATAGTAAGGATTAAGGGTGATAATGCCATAGGTTTTATCATTTGCCTTATTGGTCCACATGTCGTGACGACGCAGGTTTGCTACATCAAGGCCGAAGAGCAGGCCCACGTGGCCCACCTTCTCAAGATTATACTCGCCATCGATTGAAGCGTTAAGCCAGAACTCCTTGGCTCCCGAGATGCCCTCAAGATGCGACTTGTCGTAGCCAGCATAGTCAAGTGTCGCGGTAGCCTCATATTCGATAGCCTTATCATCATCGATTTTATACTCGCTCTCCCACTTGCCATCAACGCGTGCCTCAACAAAGGCGGTCTTATTGTTCCTCAGGTAGTCACTGAAGCCACCGTACCAGTTGAAGCTGTCGAAGTGCAAGCGTCCATCAATGCCCAATGTGCCTTTCGAGAGCTCCTTATTCCATCTCACACCTAGCAGGTTGTCATTGAAGCGTTGCTTCTGCTTGTCGCTCGACCGTTCAATCAGCTTTGTAGTGTTCTTGCCCAACCACGTGCTGTTGTGCTGCAGCCACACTCCCAACTGCTCGTTGTCTTTATCAATAGCTCGGTAGCCGGTGCTAACCACGGTATTGAAATAAGCGCCCAACCCCACATTAAGATATCCACGCTGGTTGGAGAAGTTGTGACGTGTTCTGTAGCCGTAGGGCAACATGGTGGGGATGTCGACAGGCACCAGCGCAGGCACTGTCCAGTCGCTGAACTGTGGAGCCACAGCCTCCTTGGTGCTCTGTTTTATCTCCTTGGGGAGAACAGCCTTTTTCACCACTTCTTTCTTAACAGGATCAAATTCTCTCTCCAGTGTGATAACCTTGTTAAGGTCTTCGTTATTACTTTGGGCATAGCCTCCCATTGTGGTGGCAAGTGCCAAGGCCAGAGCAGTATATTTTAATTTATGTGTCATCATTGTGAAGTTATATATTTTTGTGCTGTTATCGTTATGTGCAACTAATATGTAAATCCTGATTGGTTTGTCTCACTCACTAATCTTATTTCTTCGACTTCTTCTGCCAGTTATTGAGGCGACTTTCTATCTCATTGAAAATCTCACCTTCCTTGCCAGGATAGTTGTTCTTCAGGCTCACGAGATATTCTATAGCCTGCTTCTGGTTGCCTTGCTCGTTGTAGATGTCGCACAGCAAGATGAAGCCCTTGGCAACCCAGTAGTTATGCTCGGTGCCACTGCCAATGAGTGCGTCGAGGCTCTTTTCGGCATTTTCCATATCACCGTCTTCATATTGCAGCCTTGCTATCTCATAGGCGGCCTGAGCACCTGCTGCGCTCTGGGTGTTGGAGGCAAGGTTGTTAAGGTCGGTCATCGCCGAGAGTGTGTTACCAAGATTGGTGTAGGCAATAGCACGGGCCAGGATCACTTCCTGCTCAACATCGCCACTCAGGGTGTAGCCGCCCTCAAGCAAGTTGTTGGCACTGGTCACCACATCGTCCCACTCCTGAGCTTCGCGCGCTGCACGCACGATGCCTAACTGCGACAGCGCGTAGTTGTCGTTGTTGGTCGCCTTGGTGGCCCAGGTCTTATACACCTCAATTGCATCGCCAGCACGGCCTTGCTCAAGCAGCAATGCGCCCTTCAATGCCATGGCACGCTGTGCAAATGGGGCATCCTCACTACCCTCAAGGGCATCGTCAAGGGCCTGCATGGCGCTGTTATAGTCATGCTTGCTGTAGTAGTGATGCCCTATGTAGTACATCGCCTCGCTTGTGTAGGCACCATCGGGATAATCTCTCAGGTAGTTCTCAAGCTTTGCAATGCTTCCATTGTCAATATAATGTGTCTCGGCTGCGTCGAAGGCTGCTTTCTCAACCTCGCGAACGTCAATCTTGGGACCACCCTCAATGCTGTTAAGCCGCTTGCTGTAAGCACTCAACTCACCACGGTCGGCATAGATAAGTTTCAGGTCCTGAGCAGCAGTCTTAGCCTCGTTGCTGGCAGGAAACTTGGTTATCACGTTCCAGTAGGTGTTTACAGCAGCGTTGATGTCGTTGTTCGACTTTTGAGCAAGCGCCATCTTGAGCATGCCCTCGCGTGCCTCGGGCTGCTCAGGATACTTGCGCAGCAACTCGCCATAGGTGTTGATGGCCTCACCAAGCTTGCCGCCATTCACCTGGGCATTGCCTTTCTCGAGCATTGCCTCTGGCACCTTGGTCGAGTTGGGATAAGTCCTGATGAGCTCGTCAAGCTGTGCTATCTTGGAGTCATACTCACTCTTGTCGCCAGCGATGATGGCCTTGCGCAGCATTGCATACTCGGCCGAAGCGTCGATATTGCTATTGGCAGCCTTGGTATAGCTCTCGGCAGCACCATTGAAATCCTTGCCGTAGTACTTGGCATCGCCTATGCGGTTATAGGCCTCGGCCACCATGTCGCGACTCAGGGAGTTGGTCTCAATAGCCTTAGTAAATGCCTCTATCGCCTTGGAATAATTTTGCTGGTTAAACAGCGACGATCCCAGGTTATACTGCGCCAGTCCATAGTTGGCATTGCTCGACGACACTGCATTCACGTAGTCCTGCTGGTTCTTGGCTGCACTCTTGTAGTCGCCCAGCTGATACTGAGCCTCGGCAAGCCACAACTTACTGTCGTTGAACACATCGGCATCTTTTTTACCCTCATCGATGGCCTGCTTCAAGGCCTGGGCTGCTGCAGCGGGCTTGTTGTTGCGCAACTGCTGAACACCCTTGTGATAGAGCACTGTCTGCTTGGCCTTGAGCACTTTTTCGCTCGGGTTCTTGATATTAGCGATGCTCGCCAGCGCACGGTCGTAGTCGGTAGTGGTGGTGTAAGCATCTATCAGGTAATTCTCAACATTGTTGTAATAAGCCGACTGGGGATACTCGTTAAGGAACTGCTCAAACATGTCGATCGACTTGTTGAATGGTGTGCGGCCACCACGGCTTTGACTGATAGCGTAGTTGTAGAACGCCGTCTCACGCACATTGTTGTCCCATCGCATGTTGGCAGCTCGCTCAAACGCCATCGCCGCCCCATTGTAGTCTCCACTCTTGAGGCGGCTCTGCCCTACATAGAGCAGCGCACTCTGTGTGAGTGCATCATCCTCGGTGGCCACAGCCAGCATGTCATCGATGGCTTTGCCATATTCTCGGGAGTTGAAGTTTATCACGCCAAGCATGTAGGTAGCGTTTCGCTTCTCCACTGTTTCCTCCTCGTTGAGCTCAATGAACTTGCTCAGGTATGGCTTGGCTACATCATTCTTACCCTGGCGGTAATAGCTTTCTCCCACTATGCGATTCATCTCGGCACTGAAGTAGTCATTCTGGTTGTCCTCGATGAGCGACTCGCCCAGTCTGGCGGCATTGGTGTAGTCGCCCTGCTTGTACAGGATTTGGCACATGTAGTATTGCGACTGATAACCAAGCTCGCCAGTGCGGTCAACGCTCTCAAAGAGCTTATAGGCCTCGCTGTAGTTCTTGCCTGCATACTCAATATATCCCTTGAAGAAAACTGATGCATCGCTATATTGCTTAGTGCTCGAGAGTTTGTCATATAGGCTCTTAGCCTCATCATAGTCCTCAAGCATCAGGTCGCAGTAAGCACGACGATAGAGCACATCCTCATCGGTGTCGTCATCAAGAGCCTTGGCTCTCACCTGCTTGTAGTTATCAAGCGCCTGAGCAAAGTCACCACGATAAAAGTAGTAGTCGCCCACCTTGGATCTTGCCAGCACGGTAAGCGGCTCGCCCTCATAGTTCTCGATAAATTCCTCAAGCATGGTAAGGCTGGATGGCTTGCCGAGCTCAAACTCGTTGATGGCCTTAAGATACTCGGCCTCAACTTCTTGATCCCACACTAATTCCAAGTACTTGTTGTAGTGGTCAAGCTGATGTGTCGAGCCCACATAGTTGCGCAAGTCGTTCATTAAAACACCACGGTGATAGTAACCACCCGAGGCGTCCATAACTTTTGGTTGAGCCTGCACTGCAGCCACCCATGCCACCGCACTACCTAATATCAAAACTTTCTTTAAGTTCATAACACTATTATATTGGAGTATTTTTATTCACTTATATTTAAAGTATGCAAATATAACTATTATTTCATAATTCTTCACACCAAAGTTGAATAAAAAGAAAAAAAATAACTAATTGAAATTTTCTTTCACATTTCTTGGTTATTTGAAGATTTTTTACCAAATTTGCATACTCGCTTGAGAAATATTGATTTTCCTCAACTTTTTGAATTAATCTTATAACAAATTTTATATGGAACCTAACAAATGCCCTAATTGTGGAAACATCGTGCCTGAGGGTGCACGATTCTGTATGAGTTGTGGCAAAGCAATCGAAGTGAAGCCAACCAATGCTAACCCTCCTGCTGTACCAGGCATGCCACCTGTGCCATCAGCTAATGCTCCTGCTATGCCCGAGCCACCAGTTGCTCCTGCTATACCTGAGCTACCAGTTACTCCCGCCGTACCTGAGCCACCAGTTGCCCCCGCTGTGCCAGAGCCCACAGTTGCTCCCGCTGT
>DEJJ01000010.1 GCA_002353285.1 Porphyromonadaceae bacterium UBA2751
GGAGAGTAGGTAATCGCCCCCTAAGAGGACCCAGGACACGTTCCCGGGTCCTCTTTCTTTTTTAACCGTTTTATATATTTAGCTGCTTATGACAATCCTATTTAGCGTTATTAAATCGAAAATGCTGGCTACAGTGTTAGTTCTCATTGCGTTAGGCACGACTATTAGCTTAGCCCAAGATCAATCACTTGCTGTTAGGCCCTATGCACGCAATGTGGCGAGGGTTATTCAAGACTTTGAGCAGGCTCATCATGCTGCCAATCAGCGCCCTGAGAAGTTTGCTACTATCCCCATAGGTGATGGCGATGAGTGCTTGCTATGGGTTAGCACCTTCAATGAGAGCTGCGGTTGCCTATTCTCGAGTGCCGGGGGACGCTTAGAGAGGTTGCTCAACGTGGGCTATAACGATGCTGGCGAGCATGTCGATCTTGCCTTTCGTAATGGTGTGCTGATTGTTTCCAGCAGCGATAATGCGGGTAACATTTTGGCAGCGAGCTTCTATCGCTATGCCTTGGGTGTGCTTGAACCGTTAGAATTCTCAATGCGTAATGTGGATGGCCGTGAGGTATACCTCGACAACAATGGTAAGGAGCTAAAACTTGCCAAGGTGCAGAAGGAACTTGACCGTGGCCTAAAGAAGAATGCCACGGTTCAGGTGTACAACTCGCAATCGGTGCAGTGGATTCCGTTTCGCAAGATAGGTAATTTTATTGATCGTCAAGATGATATAACATTGTCGCAAATGCCTGTGCTCACGCGAGCCAGTTATAAGGCCAACGAGTTTGCCACTGGTGCAATGTCGATGCTGCCAGCTTCGAGCTACAGTCACATCGCTTTCAAGAAGCAGGTGGGCGATGTGGCACTCAAGAGCGATGCCGCAGGCAACCGCGTCTATTCTCTTGCCGACGCAAGTGCTATAAAGACTATGTTCCGTGGCTATAAGGATAATGAGCTTTACCCAATCCTTGTAACCAGTGAATATCTTACATCTCACAGGATGATGCCCTTCAGCCGCTGGAAATATCCAGAGCGTGTTAAGCCTATGGAACGTGATAAGCAGCAGGCAGTGAGCGAGCATTATGGCGGATGGGCTATTAAGAACTCCCGCTGGCTTGCCAACCTTGAGGAGAGCGACCGTAAACTCTATGCTGTGGAGTTTAAAGCGCAAGGCAACTTGTCGCTGGCGGTAATAGCATGCTTCATTGGCAACAGACTGGTGTCGACATTTGAACAATGGGCGGTTGCCGAGAAGGGCCGCGGCTGGTTGTGGACTCCAGGTGACAAGGGTGACTTCATGAATGCCTTGCCCGAGTTGCAAGGTTTGGCATTGACCGACGAAGGTTTTGAACTCTATATGAGTCAGATGGTGGGTGAGAACCGCCACATGATAGTGCTGCGTGAGGTTGGCACAATGTTCATTGAGCTTATCGATCAGGAATTCTAATTTGCAGTATATGAAAAGAAAAAGGCTGAGCCACAACTGGTTCAGCCTTTATTCTTTATATGGTGTTTTATAGTTATCTGATTTTTAAAATGCGGTGTGCTTGCAACGAGAGGCGCCAGGTGGGATTGCTGAGCACGGCTTTTACACAGGATTTCATGTTGGATTGTCGTTGCTCAAAGTCATCGACGTAGCATGGTTGCAGGAAGCGGTGCTTAGCGTCGATGTGGTCATACTGGCTCAAGTCTTGCCCAAGATAGACCACCTTAAGTTCGTCGCAGCTGGTGAGCACACATGGTAGTGAGTCGCCACCGGTAAACGCTTCTTTGGGTGATAGTGTGACCCAGTCGATGCCAAGGGGGAGAGGCAGTGTGCCGTTGGTCTCGATAGCGATGGCTTTGCCCGTCATTTTCAGTGCTTTAACCAGTGTATTGTCAACATGCAGCAAGGGTTCGCCACCTGTAATCACGATTAGTGGCGCGCTTGGGAAGTGCATCACCTCATCGACGATTTGTGGGGCCGACATCATGGTGTGCCTGTGATGGTCGGTGTCGCAGAAGGCGCAGCTCAGGTTGCATCCGCTGAGGCGGATGAATACGCTGGGGGTGCCTGTGTTAAAGCCTTCGCCCTGAAGTGAATAGAATATTTCGTTGACTGGATACAATGCTAAATAATAAAAGGTGAGAGGTGAGAGGTGAGAAGGAAGAAGTTGACCGATTCTCGATTCTTTGACTCTCAACTCTCAAATTCTTGTTTTTCGTTACTCGTCGCGTACGTAGGATGCCATGTTGTCGCGTGACTCCCAAACGTCGGCGCGGTAGCAGTTGGGCACGGTCTCAACCACCCAGTGTGCGATGTTCTCGGCAGTGGGGTTGAACTTGAGCACTTCGTTCAGGTTCTTGTGGTCGATTTGGTTGTGGATGAGCTTCTTGATGAGTGTGAAGTCGCACACGAGTCCGTTGCTGTCGAGCTCACGGGCTTTGCAGTACACCTTAATGATCCAATTGTGTCCGTGCAGGTTCTCGCACTTGCTCTCGTAGTCGAGATAGAGCTGATGGCACGACGAAATTTCAAGTGTTTTTTCTACGTAGTACATATATGTTATTTAGTTCTTAGTTATTAGTAGTTAGTTTTCACTCTTTCTCAGTCCTCTATATTCACTCTTCGTAAGGGGTGGGGTCGGGGATGCCTGCATCGTGCAGGGCCTCGATGCGCTCGCGGCATGTGCCGCACTTGCCGCAGTGCTTGTCGCCGCCGCGGTAGCATGAGTAGGTCATGGCGTAGTCAACACCCAGCTCCTTGCCGTGGCGGGCGATGTCGGTCTTTGACAAGCTGGTGTAAGGGGCAAACACCGTCACTCCCTCGTAGGTTCCCTGCTCGGTGGCTTGCGACATGGCCTGGATGAAGCTCTTGCGGCAGTCGGGGTAGATGGCGTGGTCGCCGCTGTGGTTGGCAATCATGACGCGGTGCAGCCCGTTGCTCTCGGCAATGCCGCATGCTATTGACAGCATGATGCCGTTGCGGAATGGCACCACCGTGGCCTTCATGTTCTCGTCGTCGTAGTTTCCCTCGGGGATGTCATGCTCGGGGTCGCTGCTGAGCAGCGCGCTCTTGAAATAGAGCTTCATGAAGCCCAGTGGGATGATGATGTGCTTGATGCCCAGTGCCTTGCATTGCTTAATGGCATAGCGCTGCTCCTGAGCATTTTGCTTCGAGCCGTAGTCGAAGGTGATGGCCAGGGCTATGTGGTCGCGGTACTCATGCAGCAGTGTGCATGAGTCCATGCCTCCTGAGAGTATTATCACAGAATCTTTAGCCATAATGTTCTTTATCTTATTTGCCAATGTTGAAGCTTTCCAGTCGGCGTTGCTTCACTAAATCCTGGTGCTCGTCGTCGCCATAGTTGGCAAAGGGCACAATAGCGATGCCTCCACGGGGGTTGAAAGTGCCTGTCACTTCGAGGTAGCGTGGATCCATTAACTTGACCAGGTCTTTCATGATGATGTTGACACAGTCCTCATGGAAGTCGCCTTGGTTGCGGAAGCTGAACAAGTAGAGCTTCAGGCTTTTGCTCTCAACCATGCGCACGCGTGGGATGTAACGGATGATGATGCGCCCAAAGTCGGGCTGTCCAGTGATGGGGCACAGAGAGGTGAACTCGGGGCAGTCGAAGGTGACCACGTACTCGTTGTCGGGGTGCAGGTTCTCGAAAGTCTCCAGCACTTCGGGAGTGTACTTGTCGTTATAGTCGTTGTCGTGGTTGCCCAGCAGCGTGATGCCGCCTGTGGTGTCTTTGTCGCGTGACATAGTTATAAGTTTTTTTTGTTTGTTAGTATAGGGTTAGGAGGCATAGTGCCTCGTGTTGCGTTGCAAGTGGTTGCTTAGCAGTATTTTGATATTACCAAAAGAGAGCCAACCTAACTGGCTGGCTCTCTGGAGGTTGTCCTACCCGGACTCGAACCAGGAAATGCGGCACCAAAAACCGTTGTGTTACCATTACACTATAGGACAATCTTAACATCGAGACCTTGAGATGTGTTATATAAATTCCGATAATGTTGCTTTTTTTGTTTTGGTCATCTTTTTATCCTTTTTGGCATCTTTTATCTCAAGTTTTTGATATGTAGACCTCTACAATATCTCAAACTTGATCAAAATCTGCTCAAAAATCAATAAAAATATGACTCAAGCAATTTATATAACTCATCTCTGAGTCCCAAATGCGGTGCAAAATTACACTAGTTTGTGCAATCTACCAAATTTTTAGCGTTTTTTTTCAATTGTTTTTTTGAAAATGTGTCTCATGTGGCTCACGCAATTAATGTGATTGTTGCATCTTGCAAAAGAGTGGTGGGACAGTTTTGTGATTTTTTTTTCAAACAACTGGCACAACTGGGAGACAACTGGTACAACTTTTTGTTGGTTTCATGGAATCATGGAATCGGTAGAATTGTTAGGAATTACTAGGAATTACTAGGAATTGCTAGGAAATCTAGAAATCGCTGGAATCGGTGTGGACCATTCCTGTGGAGTGGAAATTATGGCACTTGGTGCTAAAATTATAGTGGTGCTTCGCACTAAAATTATTGTTTCAAGTGACTCGGGTGACTCAACTGACTCAAGTGACTCAGGGTGGTGGGACAGTTTTTGTTTTTTTTCATGGGTGGCAGTATGTCAAGGGGCTCTTGTGCTGGGATGCATGGGGCAAAGGTAACACCTTATTTTATTTAAATGCAATATTAAAAAATTAGTGGGATGAGTGGTGGATTGGGGAGAGGGAAGAGGGACTGCGCGTGGGGAGTTTTTCACGCAAATTACCGTGAATGTACCGCAAATTACCATTAAATTGAGGGAATGTTGTGATTTTCTATTTTTTTAATTTTATGGGCTTAATTTTTGCTCACAGTTTGATATATCTTTGCATTCAAAAATCAAATAAAATTCACTTTGTGATAAAATAATGAGCAAAAATGACTATTTTTGCAGATTGAAAAAGATTATTTCTATTTAATGGAAAACGAGAAATCATTTAACCTTTTTGATTTTGGTTTAAAAAAGGCTGGCAAGATACAAATTTATGATGAAAACTCTTTGGATTCAGATGGAAACATTATCCCATTTGAAACCCAAATGGCTATTGTGTCACATTTCTTGCATACCCAAGGAACAAACTTTGAAGACCCATTTAAAGAAAAAGGCACTTATTTCTCTCGTTTTTGGGCTGATTGGGTAAGAGGCAAACCAAAAGAAGTTTACATTGATGAAGGAATGCTTTCAGAAACATCACTTGAAATGTTTTTATTCAAGGATGTTTATAATGCTCCTTTTCAACCCATAAAAAAGCCAAAATTCACTTTCATAGATTTGTTTGCTGGCATCGGCGGCTTTAGAATGGCACTTCAAAACTTAGGTGGGAAGTGTGTTTTCTCGTCAGAATGGGATGCACAAGCACAAAGGACTTATTTTGCCAATTATGGTGAATATCCATTTGGAGATATAACTCTTGAAAGCACTAAGCAGTATATACCAGATAATTTTGATATACTTTGTGCTGGTTTTCCTTGTCAAGCCTTTTCACTGGCAGGGAAACGACTTGGTTTTGCAGAAACAAGAGGCACCTTATTCTTTGATGTAGCTGAGATTTTAAGGCGCAAACAACCAAAAGCATTATTCCTTGAGAATGTAAAAGGACTTGCCATTCACGACAAAGGAAAGACTTTAAAAACGATATTAAACACACTAGACGAGGTTGGCTATGTAGTTCCAGAGCCCCAAATAATAAACGCCATGTATTTTGGTGTTCCTCAACACAGAGAGCGCATTTATATAGTAGGATTTAGGAAAGATTTAGGTATAGCTCCTGAAGATTTCACATACCCAGAACAAAAAGAGGTGACAACGCATTGGATAGATGTCAGAGAATCTGAACCAGTTCCCTCAAAATACTATCTTTCCACTACTTATGTCAATACTTTAATCAACCATAAGAAACGACATGAAGCAAAGGGGCATGGATTTGGTTATGCCATCATCTCCGATGATGGCGTGGCAAATGCTATTGTGGTAGGTGGAATGGGTAGAGAGCGCAACATCGTTATAGATAAACGACAAACCGACATGACACCCACCACACGGATTAAAGGCGAGTATAATCGTGATGGATGGCGAAGAATGACACCTCGCGAGTGGGGAGCATTGCAAGGTTATCCAGTTTATGATACTGGCAATGGAAAACCTGTTTTTGTTATACCTGTTGCTGATGCTTCGGCATATAAGCAATTTGGTAACTCGGTTGCAGTTCCCGCAATTCAAGCAACTGCCGAGCAGATTCTTAAAACATTAAAAAAACGAAAATAACATGGCAGTTTGGGAGTTTAATCGTGGAGAGTGGACAGAAGCATACGTTTTTCTTCGCTTGCTTGGTGTGGGAAGAATTTATGGTGCTTCGGCAGAACTTGTTAAAGATGAAACGTCTTATATTGATATTGTCAATGTTATCAGAGACGAACCTGATAAATTTTTGATATTTGAGCGTTTTGTTAAAGATAAAATATCTTATGTCCAATTATTTAAAGATAATGAGTCTTTGAAAATTGCAACTGCTCCTGAATTTAATGAGAAAGCAGATCATTTGTATAGACAACTTAAATTACTTGGAACAGGAAATCGAAAAGTTGATATTCCAGAGATACAGGAGTATCTTGAAAGCTTCCTTATTGATACTCCAAAAGCAAATCTATCAAAAGAGGCAAAAAAAAGATTCGGTAGCAAAACTGATATAATTATAACATCAGAAGATTCTTTGGATCATGTAAAAACAACTGGAGGTTTTTCTATTAAATCTCACATTGGTAGTTCGCCTACACTATTTAATTCTTCACAAACTTCTGGGTTTATATATAAAGTAGTGGGGTGCAATGAGGAAGGTATGCACAGTTTAAACGCAAGAGATTCATTTCTTGATATCATTAGTGGTATAAGAAAAAACTACTCATTGGAATACATTGGATGTAGAAATGAAATTTTTGAGCAAAATATCAAAATGGTTGATTCACGCATGGATGAGATATTGCAATATGCAATGCTTCTTTTTGTTGGTTATGTTCCCAACAGTTCTTCCAATACACTTCCAAGCATTTGTGATGTTTTAGCATCAAATAATCCTCTTGGAATTAGAAACCCTCAGACATTTTATAAGACAAAACTTAAATCTTTTTTGTTCGCATCGTTTGCGGGCATGACTGCATCAAAAGAATGGAATGGTAGAAAAATGCTAACTGGCGGTTATATTGATGTTGATAAAGAAGGAGAAATGCTATATTATAGAGCTATTTCTGATGATGTTTTTGAAAACTACTTATACCAACACACTTATCTTGATCGCCCAGACCGAGGAGAACTGAAAGATTTGGCAATTGCGGAAGCTCAATGTTTCATTAACGAAAATCGCAACCTTACAGAAGGAGAAAAGACTAATTTATTGAATGACTGTCATGGGAAAAAGGGTGACTTTGGATATGTATTTCAAGATGGAAATGACTTTTATATCGTAATTAATTTCCAAATAAGATTCAGATAAAACTTAATAACGTACAATTAAAAACTTATAAAAAGGTTCATGAACAACGCGAGGTAGATAGGCACATATTCCAAAAAGCCAAAGTCGGTTTATAGTTGTTGTTTGAGAGTGGTTGCGTTGTGCCGGCATTGTGGATGTGAATTGGGCGATAAATTGTGGTTAATTTATGGTTATTCGTGTTTTTTCTGTTATCTTTGCAGGTTGAAAAAGAATATTCACTATTAAAGCATTAATATTATTATGAACTTTGTAGAAGAACTTACCTGGCGTGGAATGATTAACAATATCATGCCTGGTACTGAGGAGCAGTTGAAGAAGGAGATGACGAGCGCCTATGTGGGAATTGACCCGACGGCCGACTCGCTCCACATTGGTCACCTGGTGAGCATCATGATGCTGAAGCACTTTCAGCGTGCAGGCCACAGGCCCATAGCGCTGATAGGTGGTGCAACTGGTATGATTGGTGACCCATCGATGAAGTCGCAGGAGCGCAAGCTGATTGATGAGGAGACGCTTCGCCACAACCAAGAGGCGATTAAGGCTCAGCTTTCACACTTCCTTGACTTCGATAGCGATGCTCCTAACCATGCCATCCTTGTGAACAACTATGACTGGATGAAGGAGTTCTCGTTCCTGAATTTCATTCGCGACATAGGCAAGCACATCACTGTTAACTACATGATGGCTAAGGACAGCGTGAAGAAGCGCTTGGCTGCCAACGCCGACCATGGCATGTCGTTCACTGAGTTCAGCTATCAGCTGCTTCAGGGCTATGACTTCCTGTACCTGTATGAGCATGAGGGTTGCCGCCTGCAGATGGGTGGCAGCGACCAATGGGGCAACATTACCACAGGTACCGAGTTGATTCGCCGCATTGCTGGCGGTGAGGCCTATGCCATCACTTGCCCATTGATTACTAAGGCCGATGGCGGAAAGTTTGGCAAGACCGAGAGTGGCAATGTGTGGCTCGACCCGAAACGCACCTCGCCCTATAAGTTCTACCAGTTCTGGCTCAACGTGAGCGATGCCGACGCAGCAAAATACATCAAGATATTTACCGACCTGCCTCAGGATGAGATTAAGGCCCTCGAGGAGGAACAGGAGCGCGACCCTGGCATGCGCCCATTGCAGAAGCGCCTTGCCAAGGAGATTACCACGATGGTGCACTCGGCTCAGGACTATGAGATGGCCGTTGAGGCTTCGCAGATTCTCTTCAGCAACAAGGCAAAGGATGTGCTTCACAAGATAGACGAAGACACGCTGCTCTCGGTGTTTGAGGGTGTGCCACAGTTTGAGGTTAGCCGCGACGCACTGAGTGCCGGCGTTCCTGCCATCAATTTGCTCACCGACGATGCAGCAGTGTTCCCCAGCAAGGGCGAGATGCGCAAGATGACGCAAGGTGGTGGTGTGAGCATCAACAAGGAGAAGATTGCTGACCCCAACATGATGATTGACAACAGCTTCCTGCTTAACGATAAGTATATCCTGGCTCAGCGCGGCAAGAAGAACTATTTCTTGCTGATAGCGAAATGATGCGCTTTGCGCTTGATTAGGGAGAATTAGAAATTACCATTAAACGTGACAAAATTGATATTATGAAAAAAAGATTTTTACTTGCAGCCCTTGGCGTGGTGGTGGCGGTAACAGCACTTGCCGAGACACCGCTGTGGTTGCGCTATGCCAAAATCTCGCCAAATGGCAGGGAGATAGCTTTCTGCTACAAGGGCGATATCTACAAGGTGCCTGCAACAGGCGGGCAGGCTGTTCAGCTCACCACTCAGTCGAGCTATGAGATGAATCCCGTGTGGAGTGCCGACGGGCGTTACCTGGCCTTCGCCAGCGACCGCAAGGGCAACTTTGACGTCTATGTCATGCCATCGGCAGGAGGCGCGCCAACTCGGTTGACTACCAACTCAGCCAGTGAGTTGCCATGGGCCTTTAGCCCCGACGGCAAGTACATCTACTTCTCGGCAGCAATCCAAGACCCTGCCAGCAGTGCATTGTTCCCAAGTTCGCGACTGACCGAGGTGTACAAGGTGCCAGTGGCAGGTGGGCGCACCACCCAGGTGCTGGGCACCCCAGCCGAGGAACTCACCTGGGACAGCAAGGGCAAATTTATGGTTTATCAGGACCAAAAGGGCATGGAGGATGCCTGGCGCAAGCATCACACCAGCAGCGTGACACGCGAGATATGGAAATATGACGCAAGCACAGGCCGTCACACCAATCTGACCAACCATGCTGGTGAGGACCGCAGCCCCGTGCTCAGCGCCGACGGCCGCACAGTCTATATCCTTAGCGAGCGCAATGGCGGCTCGATGAATGTATATCAGTTCCCTATCGATCAGCCAACAGCCATCAAAGCTGTGACTTCGTTCAAGACTCACCCTGTGCGCTTCCTGTCGATTGCCGACAACGGCACATTGTGCTACACCTACGACGGTGAGCTCTACACACAGGCCCCATCGGGCAAGCCCTCGAAGGTGAAGATTGACCTCTTCCACGATGACACCGACGACGTGTTGCGCACCACCATGACTCGAGGAGCCACCGCCGCAGTGGCATCGCCCGACGGCAAGCAGGTGGCGTTCATCGCCCGTGGCGAGGTGTTTGTCACTTCGGTTGAGTATGCCACCACCAAGCGCATCACCACCACCCCCGAGGCCGAGGACGGACTGTCGTGGGGTAGTGACAACCGCTCGCTCTACTACGCCACCGAGCGCAATGGCAACTGGCAGCTGGTGAAGGCTACAATTGAGCGCAAGGAAGACCCCAACTTCCCCAACGCCACCACCATCAAGGAGGAGATACTGTTGCCCTCGACCACCGTGGAGCGTGC
The DNA here is from genome assembly GCA_002353285.1 of Porphyromonadaceae bacterium UBA2751. Lineage (GTDB taxonomy): Bacteria > Bacteroidota > Bacteroidia > Bacteroidales > Muribaculaceae > Sodaliphilus. The sequence continues at coordinate 10,360 of DEJJ01000010.1, forward strand.
CGCCCCTGACGTGAGCCCCGACGGCAAGAAGCTCGCCTTCATCGAGGACCGCAACCGCCTCATGGTCATGGACATCGAAAGCGGGAAGGTGCATCAGGTCACCGATGGCTCCACGTGGTATGAGACCAACGGCGGCTTCGATTACTCATGGTCGCCCGACAGCAAGTGGTTTACCCTCACCTACATCGCCAACCAGCGCGACCCCTACACCGATGTGGGCATCGTGAGCGCCGATGGAGGCAAGATTACCAACATCACAGGCAGCGGCTACTTCAGCGAGTCGCCCAAGTGGGTGATGGAAGGCAACGCTATCCTCTTCACCAGCAACCGCTATGGCATGCGTGCCCATGGATCGTGGGGCTCGCAGGACGACGTGTTGCTGGCATTTGTCAATCAGGATGCCTACGATAAATATCGCATGAGCAAGGAGGATTACGAGCTTGTGAAGGAGGCCGAGAAGGAAGCCAAGAAAGAGGCCGACAAGAAGAAAGCCGAGGAAGAAAAGAAGAATAAGAAGAAAGATGATAAAGACTCTGGCGAGAAGAAGGACGAGGTGAAGGAAATCGTAGTGGAGCTCGACGGCATAGAGGACCGCGTGGTGCGCCTCACCCCCAACTCGAGCAGCATTGCCAGCGCCATGGTCACCAACAACGGTGACAACCTGTATTACTTGTCGAAGTTTGAGAGCGGCTACGACCTGTGGAAGCTCGACATGCGCAAGCACTCAACCAAGCTCATCAACAAGATGAACTCGGGCTGGGCCAACATTCAAATGGGTAAGGACGGCAAGGACATGTTCGTCCTGGGATCGGCCATGAACAAGCTCACCGTGGCTGGCGACAAGCTCACCCCCATCACCTACAAGGCCGAGGTGAAGATGGACCTGGCCGCCGAGCGAGAGTACATGTACAACCACGTGCAGCATCAGGTGAACAAGCGATTCTTCCGCACCGACCTCAATGGCTGCAAGTGGGACATGATGTGCGACGCTTATCGCAAGTTCCTGCCCCACATCAACAATAACTATGACTACGCCAACCTGCTGAGCGAGCTCCTGGGCGAGCTCAACGTGTCGCACTCAGGCAGTCGCTACTATCCTAGCAATAGCAGTGAGGCAACAGCCAATATGGGATTGCTCTTTGACTGGACCTACACTGGCAAGGGACTCAAGATAGATGAGGTGGTAGAGAAAGGTCCGTTTGCCCGCTCTACTAGCAAGGTGCGTCCAGGCATGATTGTAGAGAAAATCAACGGCATTGAAATCAATGACGAGAACGACTACACCCAGTTGCTCAACGGCTTGGCTGGCAAGAAGACGCTGGTCACCATTCGCGACAAAGGCGGTGATACCTTTGAGGAGGTGATCCTGCCCATCACCAACGGAGCTATGAACAACCTGCTCTACAAGCGGTGGGTGAAGCACAATGCACACCTGGTCGACAGCCTGTCGGGAGGACGACTGGGCTACGTGCACATCCAGTCGATGAACGATGAGAGCTACCGTGAAGTATACAGTCAAGTCATGGGCAAATACTACAAGAAGGACGGTATCGTGATTGACATCCGCTTCAACGGTGGTGGCCGCCTGCACGAGGACATCGAGGTGCTCTTCAGTGGCAAGAAGTACTTCACACAGGTGATTCGTGGCCGCGAGGCGTGCGACATGCCAAGCCGCCGCTGGAACAAGCCCAGCATCATGGTGCAGTGTGAGGCCTGCTACAGCAACGCTCACGGCACCCCCTGGGTGTATAAGCACACCGGCATAGGCAAGCTAGTGGGTGCACCAGTGCCAGGCACCATGAGCAGTGTGTCGTGGGAGACGCTGCAAGATCCATCGCTCATCTACGGCATGCCCATCATTGGCTATCGCCTTCCCGACGGCTCTTATCTCGAGAACACACAGCTCGAGCCCGACATCAAGGTTCTCAACGATCCTGCCACAGTGGTTGAGGGAGTTGATAGCCAGCTCATCACAGCCACTCAGGAGCTGATGAAGGAGATTAAAAAATAATATTTAAAAACGATTTATTATTTAGAGTTATTATGGGTATTACTGAAATCGTGGGTTATGCAGCAACCATATGCCTTGTGCTTGGTTACTTGCCCCAGACCATCCACACCGTCAAGACCCGTCGCACCGACGACATTGCAACTGGCACTTTCCTGCTCATGGGATTGGGAAGCATCCTGTTTGCCATCAATGGCTTGCTCACAGAAAACTGGCCATTGTTCATAGCTAACAGCTTGACCACAGTCATGAGTGCCATAATCTTTGGCATCAAGATGTATAACGACCATTTCAAGAAAGATCGCGCCAAGAAATAGATGTCAATCATCGTCATCAATTCTCAAGATGAGGTGCTTGAATAATAGTAAATGGGCCGAGGGCAAATTATAGCTTTCGGCCCATTTTGTGACATCTCATGAGATTGTGAGGGCGGAAATTTTTTTTGGTGATAATTGGTTGTGTATTTAAAATAAAGTGTTACCTTTGCAGCCGCAAAGAGAAAAACAGTGCGGGGTGTAGCACAGTTGGCTAGCGCGCCACGTTCGGGACGTGGAGGTCGGAAGTTCGAGTCTTCTCACCCCGACAATTCGTTAAGGTGCGGCACGCGTGAAAAAAGTCATGCGTGCCGCACTTTTCAGGTGGCAGTAGCTGTCGAGTAAAATTAGTTTTTTGCCTAAAAAAAGTAAAAAAGGTGGCAAAATGGTTGATTATTAGCGATAATGTTCTTAACTTTGCGCCGATTTTAACGAGAAATAGTTGGAAACAGTGGCTGAAATGAAATTGTCCATTTCGTCCTTACCGTTTGGCACAGAGGAGTTTAACTACCATGTTGACGGTGAGTTTTTCAACGAAATCGAAGCCTCCGAAGTTCGCTCCGGAAGTGTTGATGTCGCCCTAACCGTGACTCACACTCAGGAGGGGATCTACGAGCTCGACTTCGTGTGCAATGGTGTTATCACAATACCCTGTGACCGTTGCCTTGACGACATGGATCATGCCGTTGACGCTCGTTACCAAGTTACCGTTAAGATGGGCGACGCAGTAGACGACAGCACCGATGGTGTGCTAGTGATACCGTCGTCGTGGAGGACACTTGACCTTGCGCCGCTTGTGCGCGACACTGTGCTGCTCACAATCCCGATGATGCATGCTCACGCCCCAGGTGAGTGCAACGTCGAGATGCTTGGCCGCCTCGAGGAGCACGCAGCTCGCAACTATAGCAGCGACGAGGACTTTGAGACGCCTCCTGGAGAAAGCGATAGTGACGCTGGCGGCGGGTCGATTGACCCTCGCTGGGCAGCACTGGAGCAATTACTGGAAAATAAAAACAATAAAAAATAAATTGAAAAATGGCACATCCAAAACGTAGACAATCAAAGACTCGCACAGCCAAGAGAAGAACTCACGATAAGGCTGTTGCCCCAACAATCGCCCGCTGCAGCAACTGCGGTGCATGGCATGTTTATCACACCGTATGCCCCGAGTGTGGCTACTATCGCGGCAGGAAGGTGTTTGACGATGAGGCTGCCGTATAAAACCGAATATCAAGTCTCATTACCGATTAAATGACATCAATCCTAAATATTGCCTCCTGCTATGACGCTTAATCAATTGAGTGATGGCAGTAGTGAAGAGGTGCATGGTATTTAGGATTGATTATTCATGTCACTTAATAAACAAGAAAACTAGAATTTAGTAAAACTCACGCTTTATGCTTAACGCAAAGATAACAGGCATAGCATCGTATGTTCCTGACGACGTGCTCGACAACGAACAGCTGTCGCGCATGGTAGACACCAACGACGAGTGGATTACCACCCGCGTGGGAATCAAGGAAAGGCGTGTTCTCAAGAACGGGAAAGGCTCATCTTTCCTTGGCACTCAGGCAGTGCAGAAGCTGCTTGAGGAGACAGGAACCGACCCCAACGATGTGGACCTTCTAATTTGTGTAACTTCAAACCCCGACTACCGCTTTCCATCGACTGCGTCGGTGATCATGCACAACTGTGGCATGGATGGCGCAGGCAAGAAATGCTACGGCTTCGACATTCAGGCTGCGTGCGCTGGTTTTGTGGTGGGGTCTTATACTGCTAATGCTTATATCAAATCGGGCCTTTACAAGAAGGTAATTGTAGTGACTGCCGAGAAGATGACCAGCATGACCGACTATCAGGATCGCGCCACATGTCCACTCTTTGGCGACGCTGGTGCAGCCGTGCTCATGGAGCCAACCGAGAACAGCGAGGAAGGCATCATCGACGGCATTTACCACATTGACGGCAGCGGTCTTGAGCACCTGGTGTACAAGGCTGGAGGCTCGGCACGACCTGCATCGATTGAAACCGTAGAGGCTCGCGAGCACTTTGTGTATCAAGAGGGTAGGGCAGTGTATCGTCATGCTGTTGTGGACATGCTCACTTCGACCCGCGAGGTGATGAAGCGCAACAACCTCACTAACGAGGACATTGACTGGTTTGTGCCTCATCAGGCCAACCTGCGCATCATCGAGGCCGTGGGTAGCCGCTTGGGCATCGCCGACGAGAAGATCCTGGTCAACATCCAGCATCGTGGCAACACCAGTGCAGCGTCGATTCCCTTGTGTCTTGATGAGAACAAGCATCGCCTCAAGAAGGGTGACAAGATTGTGCTTACAGCATTTGGTGCCGGCTTCACATGGGGAGCTGAGTACCTGGTGTGGGCGATCTAACACACTTTGCCTAATCATAAATGCGTCTTACCGCTCAAGGCATTATCGTGCCTGGTGGTGGCGCATTTTTGCGTAGAAGGTGTGCATGTTGAGAGCTTTTAAGATAATTGTGTCAAGATTTAAAGAAAAAAACTAACAATTAATAAATAACAACTACCGTGCACAGGGCAGGATTTGTAAATATAGTGGGAAACCCCAATGTGGGCAAGTCGACGCTCAGCAACCTGCTGGTGGGGGAGAAACTCTCGATCATCACCAGTAAGTCGCAGACCACGCGTCACCGCATCATGGGCATCGTGAATGGCGACGACTACCAGATTGTGTTCAGCGACACGCCAGGAGTGCTCAAGCCCAAGTTTAAGTTGCAGGAGTCGATGCTCGACTTCTCGCGTGGCGCACTCATCGATGCCGATGTGCTGCTCTATGTGACCGACGTGGTGGAGACTCCCACCAAGAATCAGGACTTCCTCGACAAGGTGGCAAAGGAAAAGATTCCCGTGCTGCTGGTCATCAACAAGATTGACCTGCTCACTGGTGGGCAGCAGGAACTTGAGTCGCTTGTTGAGCAATGGAAACAACTGTTGCCTCAGGCCGAGGTTTATCCCACCAGTGCTCTCCACAACTTTAATGTTGACAATATCATGCGTCGCATTGTGGAGTTGCTGCCCGAGAGTCCGCCCTACTTTGGCAAGGATGCCTTGACCGACCGCAACTCGCGCTTCTTCGTGACTGAGATTGTGCGTGAGAAAATCTTGCTCACCTATGATAAGGAGGTTCCCTATGCCACACAGGTGATAGTGGAGAAATTTGACGAGGACGATAAGTCGATTCACATCATGGCAGTGATATATGTTGAGCGCGATAGCCAGAAGGGCATTATCATTGGCCATCAGGGCAAGAAACTCAAGCATGTGGGCATCGAGGCCCGCAAGGACATTGAGAAGTTCTTTGAGAAGCGTGTGTTCCTTGAGCTCTACGTTAAGGTGGAGAAAGACTGGCGCAACCAGGAGAACAAGCTGCGCCAGTTTGGATACATCGAATAGGAGTGGCTATGAGTAGCTATGAAAAACTATGAACTTTGAAGTATAAACTCTGAACTAAAAATATATGGGACGATTAGTAGCAATAGTGGGACGCCCCAATGTGGGCAAGTCAACCCTTTTTAACCGATTGACCAAGACTCGGGCTGCCATTGTTAACGACACCAGTGGCACCACTCGCGACCGCCAGTATGGCCTCATGGAGTGGAACGGCCTGGAGATGAGTGTGGTCGACACTGGCGGCTGGGTCGAGGGTAGCGATGACGTGTTTGAGAGCGAGATCAACAAGCAGGTGTACCTCGCAATTGAGGAGGCCGACGTGATACTCTTCATGGTTGACATCAAGACTGGTGTGACCGACCTCGATGACCATGTGGCCGAGATATTGCGTCGCGGCAAGAAACCTGTGGTGGTGGTTGTCAACAAGGATGATAACAATCAGGGATATTATGGCGAGAGTGAGTTCTATAGGCTGGGCTTGGGTCAACCCTATGCCATCTCGGCCATAAACGGTACTGGCACTGGCGACCTGCTCGATGAAGTGTATCGGCTTATGCCCAAGAAGGCCGATGACAAGCCCGAGGAGGAATTGCCCCGCTTTGCCATTGTGGGCCGTCCTAACGCTGGCAAGTCGTCGCTGGTGAACTCTCTCATGGATGAGGAGCGCAACATCGTGACCGACATTGCAGGTACCACTCGCGACAGCATTTACTCGCGCTATAATAAGTTTGGCTTCGACTTCTATCTCGTTGACACTGCTGGTATTCGCAAGAAGAACAAGGTGAACGAGGACATCGAGTATTACTCGGTGCTGCGCAGCATTCGTGCCATCGAGAACAGCGACGTGTGCATCCTGCTCATCGATGCCACTCGCGGCATTGAGTCGCAGGACGTGAACATCTTCTCCATCATTGAGAAAAACCGCAAGGGGCTGGTAGTGCTCGTCAACAAGTGGGACGTGGCGCAGCAAAAGTCGCAGCAGGCCATCACCTACATGGAGAACACCATCAGAGAGCGCTTTGCGCCGTTTACCGATTTTCCCATCATTTTTGGCTCGGCCATCACCAAGCAACGCATCCTGCGCGTGCTGGAGGAGGCTATAGCGGTCTATAACAAGCGCAAGAAGGTGATTTCCACGTCGCAGGTCAACAATGTGCTTCAAGAGGCCATTGCTGCTGTGCCACCCCCTGCAACAAAGGGCAAATATGTGAAAATTAAGTATATCACAATGCTCAAGGAGGCGAGAGTGCCATCGTTTGTGTTCTTCTGCAACCTGCCGCAGTGGATTAAGGACCCTTACAAGCGTTATCTTGAGAACAAGATCAGAGAGAAGTGGGACTTTTGCGGCACACCAATTAATCTTTACTTCCGTCAGAAGTAAAGGGGAATTGTAACAGCAGGGGCTACTAATTGCATTCACAAACCATAGCGGGCACGACTGGCGCAGTAGCGCAGGTCGTGCCCGCTGGGTTATGAAAAGGGAATAAGGTGTATTACATGTTCAATCCTAATGATCGTGCCACGGCACCATCTTCGTCGAAGTTGGAAAGGTAAAGGATTAAGAGGAACACAGCAATCAGGATGACGATAATGATGTAGCAGATGGCTCTTGTGAGAGGCGAGCCCATCACTTCGCGCTTGCTGCGCAAGCGGGGTAGTGGCCTGATGAGTGGTAACCGTGAGATGATGTCGTTAGCGTCATCTTCAACGACCACTTGATCCTCATTGCTCTTGAGCTCGGTAGTGCCCATTGCTTGCGTGCTGGGCTCGGCAGTGGCAGCAACAGGCTTGTGGGTGGTGGTGGCAGCTGTTGTGGCCAGGTTTTGCGATTCCCCACAGTAAGGGCAGAATTTGAGCCCAGCCACAGGCAGCGACTCACCACAGTTGTGGCAGTAGAGCTGGCGGTGTGCGGCCTTGGTTGCAATGCTGGTGCGCAGCATCGTTGCAGGGATGTCGACACCCTGCGCCAGGAACTCATTGAGGCATTGTGGGCACACCACAACCTTCTTGCTCAAGGCGAGTTCCTCGAGTGTCATGTCGATGTACTTGTTGCATTGTGGGCATTGAAAGAGCATGGTGGTGAATCTCTTAAATAGCTTTATAAAATCCTCAAAATCCTAATAAACTTGGTGCAAATATAGTGATTTTTTTATTAGTGGCACTCTTTTTTCAATCATTATTAAGTTAATGGTTTTAAAAATAGCATGAATTGCTTGTAGCTCTCAGAGTTAGGGTGCGTTTAGGAAATTAAAATTAAAAACTTCGTCTTGGATTTTGTATTTCTCTCAACTTGCACTAACTTTGCATAGTCAAAAAAATGGTCATGCCAGGAGGCCATATAACAATATTATAAAAGACACACAATTTTTTGTAAAAAAATGAGAAAAATCATTGCCATAGGCGAATCTATCCTCGACGCCGTGTACTGCAACGGCCGTCCTAATCGCACCTTTGTGGGAGGGCGTGTGAGCAATGCCGCCGCATCGCTTGGTGCGCTTGGCTTGCCAGTATCGATGGTGAGCGAGTGCTGCACCGACAAGGTGGGCGATTGGGTGGTAGATTTCTTTGAGAAACACCATGTCGACACCCGCTCGATTGACCGTTACACCGATGGATCCACTCCCTTTGCCGCCATTTTCAAGGATGAGGCTGGTGGCGAGTCGATAGTCAACTATGGGGAGTATCCAATGAATCGGTTTAACGTGATATGGCCTCGCATTGATGAGGATGATATCGTGCTCTTTGGCTCCTACTATGCCATCGACTCCCCTCAACGCGAGCGGTTGTATGACCTGCTGAGCTATGCCGCCGAGCGCAAGGCAATCTTGGTGTATCTGCCAGGATTCCAGCATGGCACACAATTCAATCTCACCAAGGTGATGCCCAACATACTCGAGAACTTTGAAGTGGCATCGCTGGTGATTGACCACGACAAGGACATCAACAACATGTTTCCCAATCAGGACAGTGACAAGGTGTACAACAACCACATCAAGTTCTATGAGTGCAGCTATGTGCACATCAATCCTGGGAAGAACGCTACAGTGTATCAGGGGCAGGACAAGCACGAGCTTGCCTATAGCTGCAGCAGTGATAATCACCTGGGATGGCAGGCCGGCTTCATAGCTGGCATCATCTACGGTCTCATCACTGGCGGCATCAAGCATGGCGATGTGACCACTATCTCATGGCAGCAGTGGGACACGATGCTCAATGAGGCATTCGACTTTGCCAAGCAATGTGCCGAGAGCGAGACTAATTGCTTGCCTGTGGCCTATGCTCAAGAGAAATCACAGCAATTACTATCAAACCATTGACAGTCTCTTAAATAAGTATCAATGAAATCTTTACTTATTGAATCGTCGTTTCCAAAACTCAGTTGCGACCTGAGCAGGTTCAGGTTGCAGCTTGATGCGTCGGAGCTTCATCTTGAAGAGGACCTGACGCGTGCGACAATTCTTGAGATAAAGTTGTTGCAGGTGCTCGACTTGATAACCAGCGGTCGCAACGAGGATGCTGCGCCACTAATCGACACTCTGGTCTTTGACGAGAGCTATAGCGACATGCCCCGGCTGCACGTGAGCTGGCTATGGCTTGCCCGAATGACAATTTTCATCACCAACAGCGACTACATGCTTGCACTGGGTGCTGCCGAGAATGCGCTGATGATGATGGTGGAGGTTACCAACAAAAAGAAGGAGGACTTCCTGGCAATACTGGCTTCGCTGCTATATAACCTGGCTTCGGTGCATCACAGCCTGGGCGACAATGCCAGGGCCAAGAAGGAGCTCACTAAGTGCCAAAAACTCTTTGAGCGCCTGGTGAAGAAGAACGAGCGTCGATTCTCGCCCATGCTGCTCTATGCCATCGAAGCCTCGACAAGTATCATCACATCTAAGACCAAGCAGATGGAGGTGCTCAAGCACTATGACGACGAGGTGAAGCTCTACACTGGCATGCTAAATAATGGCGACAGCAAGAAGACTCGCGAGGCACTTGTCAATCTTGTGAACTCCCTGAAAAAGGAGGGCGACATCATGCTTGAGATGGGCAATGGTCACAATGCCGCAAAGTATTACACCAAGGCGCTGCGCTACCAGAAGAAAGTGAGCACCCACATGGGTCACAAGGAGCTGCAACTCTCGATAGGCCTTGCCAAGGCCCTGAACAAGGTTGCCAACCGCCGTGAGAGCGCCGAGCAGCTGCTTGAGTCGCTGCAGCCACTGGCTCGCCGCCTCAATGCTGTGAATGAGCTTATCGAGATTGAGAATCTTCTCAACAACAAGAGCAAGAACACTAATATCATGTCGCTGCTCAAGAGCTTGTTCTGATGCGCAATGCCTAATTTTCAATCGTATTAAAACTGTAATAAATTATTATATTGCGATTATATAATCAGCATAAACTAAAAAATCATGTCGACTCAATTACACAATAGCATAGCTGTGGAGCTGCCTCATCTGGAAGGATTCAAGGTGGCAATCGTGGTGGCACGGTGGAACAGCCAGGTGACCGAATCGCTTCTCAATGGCGCTATCAACAGGCTGGTGGAGCAGGGCTACAGCAGCGACTGTGTTACAGTGCAGCGAGTGCCAGGAACGGTGGAGCTCACATTTGCCGCAGCGCGCATGGCTCGTAGTGGCAACTACGACGCAGTGATAATGATAGGTTGTGTGATACGTGGTGGCACTCCCCACTTCGACTACGTGTGCGATAGTGCCACTCAAGGCTGTGCTATGCTCAATGCCACTGGCGATGTGCCCATAATCTTCTGCGTTCTCACTACCGACGACGAGCAGCAGGCCCTTGACCGAGCTGGCGGTGCATTGTGCAATAAGGGCACCGAGGCCGCCGATGCTGCTCTTGAAATGGCGTTGATAGCTCGCCGCTACAGGTAGTGTAGTTTACTCATTAATTTATAAATCAAATGCTGCAACAATGGTTCTGAATTGTTGTCCGAATCATTGTGTTTGTTTAAAAATAGGCCGTTTTAGTTGAAAATAGTTGTTTCCTTGGCTGAATATCAATAATTTTGTGAGTTTCTATGTCATAAATGACAATCAAAAATGCGAAAATAATCATATTATGCTTATGAAAAAAGCTATCTTATCAATTCTAATCTCGGTGGGCGTGATGGCGGCTACGGCGGCTATTTACCCCTACCTAAATGTGGGCCTTAATAATGGTTCAGAAGCGTCGTACTCCACAACAGGGTTGGCGCTGAAATTTGAGAATGGCAAGCTCGTTGCCAGCAATAACGGTGCAACTGCCGGTAGCAACAGCTTGAGCAACGTGTTGTTCATGATGTTTGGCAAAGGCAGCACCAGTGGCGAGAGTTACATCCTTGAGGATGTGAACCGCGACGGCAACGTGGGCAGTGCCGATGTGACAACACTCTACAACTACATGCTCAATGGCGATGATGAATACTTTGCCACAAGCGATGTGGATGGCGATGGCTCCATCACCAGTGCCGATGTTACTCAAATCTATGCAGTTCTCATGGGCAATGCCGAGGCCACCGTTGTGGGTGGCGGCAGCACTGGCACAGTGGGCGAGGTCACCGATGGCGACCAGACGATGTGGGTGGTAACTGGTGATGTGAAGTGGGCGTTCACTACCGCTCAGCTCGACACCATTACCTATAACGGCGCAACCACCTTCACCGCTCAAGGCAAGACATTTGCGATGAACGATGTTGACAGCATCTACGTTGACAACACTCCTGTGGCCGACAACACCGTGAACGTGACTTATAGCGGCAACACAGCTAAGGTGATTGTGGCAGGTAACATTGCCAAGAACATGACTGCCAGCGTTAACGGAGCTCATGTGGTGGCATTGCAAGATGCTAATGTGGCCGAGGAAATTGTGTATACCCTGCAAGGTAATTCAACCAACGGTTCGTTCTATCAGGATGGTAGCTTCAAGGCTACAATGCAGCTCAACGGGCTCACCCTTAACAACCCCGATAGCGCTACCATCAACATTCGCGACGGCAAGCGCATAGCAGTTGAGCTCATCGAGGGAACCACTAATAACCTCACCGACGGCACCGGTGGCACTCATAAAGGTTGCTTTGCCGTTAAGGGTCACACCGAGTTCAAGGGTGCCGGCATCCTCAATATTACTGGAAACTCTACTCATGCCTTCTGGGGCAAGGAGTATGTCGAGATCAAGAAGACCGTGGGCGAGATCAACATCCTGGGTTCAAAGGGCGATGGCTTCAACATCAACCAGTACTACTTGCAGAATGGTGGCAAGGTGACCGTTAAGAACGTGGCCGACGACGGCATCCAGGTGTCGTTTGAGACTAACGATGACGGCACTATTACCGAGGATGTGGAAAACACCGGCGAGATTACTCTCAAGGGTGGCACACTCGACATGAACATCACCAGCAATGGTGGCAAGGGTGTAAAGACCGAGGGCGACTTCATCATGTTGGGCGGCACTCTCAAGGTGGTGCAGAGCGGTAATCTGGTGGCTGGCGACGGCGATATCAGCTACGGCACCAGTGTAAAGGCCGATGGCAACATCAGCATTCGCGGTGGTAGCGTGGATATAACTAACACCGCTCAAGGTGGCAAGGGTCTTAACGCCGACGGTACTATCGACATTGATGAGTCGAGCGCCACAACCACTATTAATATCAAGGCCAACGGCCAGGGCGGTACTGCCGAGGCTGGTAGCTCAAGTGGCGGCGAGACCCCGAAGAGTTATAGGGTGTATATTGCCAAGTCATCTAGCTATAGTTCTTCATGGAACAGTTTTAAACTTTATAAGAGCGACGGCACAAATTTGGGAACCCTAACCAACTATGTTGACAAATCATCGGGGTATTCAACCGTGAGATTCTACTACTACGATTTTGGTGGGCCTACCGATGGAACTTTCTATTTCAAAGGCAGCAACACAAATTACCAGACAGCGACATTCTCGGCTCCAGATGGCACAGATGTGTATTATCAAGTGTCAAATAGTTATTCAGGTAGTAATCCTCGAATTTATGTGCTGACCAACGTCACTGCCACCTATGGCGGCACTAGCGACATCAGCGAGGACACAGGCACAAGCTACAATGCTGCAGGCATCAAGGCCGATGGAAACATCACCATCGATGCCGGCACAGTGACCGTGGCTAATAGCGGTGAGATGAGCAAGAGCATCAAGAGCAAGGCCACCGTTACCATCAACGGCGGCGACATCACCCTCACCCCAAGTGGTGCCATGAAGGTGATCAACAGCGACGCCAGCTACAGCAGTGGCATCAAGGCCGTTGACTTTGTGATGAACGACGGCGTGCTCAAGATAAACTCGAGCGGCGTGGCTGGAAAGGGCATTTCTACAACCACCCTCACCACCAACGGCGGCTCTATCACCATCACCAACACTGGCGCCCCACAGGCTGCCGGCACCAGCGGCGACTACTACACTGCCAAGGGCTTCAAGACCGATGGTAACATGAACCTGCTGGGTGGCACCATCAACATCAGCATGACCGGCAAGGGCGGCAAGGGCATTAAAGTGAACGGAAGCTATGTGCAGGGCGCAAGCGACGGCACTGGCCCCACACTCACCGTTTCTACAACCGGCACAGCTGCAGCATCGTCGTCGGGCGGCGGTTGGGGTCCTGGTGGCGGCAGCAGCGTCAGCGGCTCATCCAAGGCTATCAAGGTGATGGGTACTATCACCATCAACGGCGGTTCTGTTAAAGTGAGCGCCACAGGCGGTGAAGGCAGTGAGGGCATTGAGAGCAAGCAAACCATCACTATCAACGGCGGTTACGTTGAGAGCAACACCTATGACGATGCTCTCAACAGTGCCTCGCACATGTACATCAAGGGCGGCTACGTCTATGCTGTGGCTACCAACAACGACGCCATAGATAGCAACGGCAACATGTACTTGAGCGGTGGCATGGTGTTCTGCTGTGGCAGTGAAGAGGGCCTTGATGCCAATAGCGAGGGTGGATACAAGGTGTATATTCAAAGTGGTGCCAATATTGCCGCTATAGGTCGTAGCATGGGCGCCATTGAGAGTGGTGCATCAATCAGCCAAACATGCTACTCAGCAACGGCTAGCTCACAGACCTGGTATGCATTATATAACGGCAATACCGTAGTTGCCGCATTCCGGACACCTACTCTGGGTAGTAGTGGCGGCGGTTGGGGTCCCGGTGGCGGCAGCGGTGGCAACACCATGGTGGTAACCTCGCCATCGTGCAAACTCTATAGTGGCGTAACAGGTAGCGGCACCTCGTTCTGGAGTGGTAACGGCTATAGCAATGCCAGCGGTGGTTCGTCAGTATCGCTTTCGAACTATTCTGGTGGCAGCGGCTGGTGATGACACCCCAATAAAAAAAGAAACGCCTAAATAAACCCAGACTTAATTACATGTGTGCCTCGAGACTGAAGAGCAGTCCCGAGGCACTTTTTTACCTTTGAAGCCACAAGAAATCAAGTATGAGCATAGCCTAAATAAACAATGCACATTCTATTGAATACCATAAATTTCTAATGATTACAACTCAGGGATATCTTGCTTGAGAATGCGAGAGAATTTTTCGGCGCCAAGGTCGGAGAGGTGGTCGACGTCATGAAAATCACGCCCTTGGAAACGTGGGTCACGCAAGTAATCCTTATAAGTGGCATTATACTTGCGAACAAATTGATTTATCACATCATACATGGTTGAAAGTTGCCTGTCGCTAATCATATTGACAAATTCATCCCACATGGGCGTTGTGATTATAATGATATTGACATTATGGTGCTTGCACCAATCCCCTATCTTGTTAAGATATTGAACATTGTAGCCTACATTTTCCCAGTTCTTGCAACGATGTCTTTCCAGCGTTGTCTTGGCATCAATCTTCATTTCGGTGACGTTAAAATGCTTAGGTGCATTAAAGACGCATCCCCATCCCAGATAGTCACAATCAGAAGCAATGCTATCGCCACAGAAATAATTTTTCGCCTTTTCGAACTTTATAGGGAATGTTGAGTAGTTTGAGATCTCATAATTATATATTGAAAAATCGCTATGCTTATCATAACCGTAATAAATCTTGTAATAAATAGCCCTAAACCATTCTTTTGCGTCCTCAAAGGGGGGGTCAAAAATGTTACTTTCATCAACAATGACAATCAGGTTTTTGAGATTTGTGAGCTGAGGCTCAAATTTGGTGAGTAGAAAGTAATCATATTCATGACCCTGCGATACATTCGCAATGTTGAATACACTATCTCCAATAGCATTAGGTTTGATTCCGTAGTAGCTGTGTGAATTGCCAGTGATAAGGGTTTTAATACCTCCACTGTGACTTATCATCCAATTCTTTTTCATCGTGTAGGTGTTCGGGCTATTACGAACCATTAGTTCGCAACATCCTAGCAACACAGCAATGATTGCAGCAAATAATATTGAATATTTTATGAAACGCTTCATTTTACAACTCAAAATTGGAAATAAATGAAATCCTGCTGTGAGCATGGCACTAGCAATGCGTACATGGCTATTGACACATAAAGTATCCATCTAATCCATCGCTTGGCAAAAAACTTGCCCGATAACTGCAGCACATGCTGCTTGTCGCGCTGCATCCATTCCACTACCATGAGCCCCATGCACATGACTAATGGCCACTTGCCAATGAGATTGTCAAAGCACAATATAGACTTGTCGCAAAGATGACTCATGAAGTCGAAAGCCAAGGAAACGTTTGGAGCTCGGAACAATATCCACCCAAACGTCACAAGTGCAAATGTGAAAGCTATCATTACTAGTTCCTTGAAAGTTGGCAATAGTCGATTAGCGCCCACATTGTGCTCAAACTTACTTTTCAATGGCACGAAACGGTAAAGTGAAATGAAAACGGCGTGGAAAAGACCCCATAGCACAAATGACCAGTCGGCTCCGTGCCACAATCCACTAATGAAAAACACAACAAAGGTGTTGAAGATGGTTCTACCCAAGCTACGCCTGCTGCCACCTAGGGGAAAATATACATAATCACGGAACCACGACATCAAAGATATGTGCCAGCGGCGCCAAAACTCAGGTAGACTTCGGGAGAGATAGGGAATGTTAAAGTTTCTAGTCAGGTTTATTCCAAACAATCGGGCACAGCCAATTGCTATGTCGCTATAGCCCGAGAAGTCACAATAAATTTGGAATGAGAATAAAATGCTGCACAGAACCAAGTTAAGTGACGTGTAATGCAAGTAGCCAGCCCACACACCATCTACAATCTCGGCGATGGAGTCGGCTATTACAAGTTTTTTGAAAAAACCCCATAGCATCTGGCGGCAACCATCAACGGCCTTACTGTAGTCGAAGGTGCGAGATTTGATAAACTGTGGTAGTAAACGCGTGGCTCGCTCAATAGGACCTGCAACAAGCTGCGGAAAGAAGCTGATAAAAGCACAAAAAGCCACAAGGTCGCGCTCAGGTGCTATCTTTCTCCTATAAACATCTATTGAGTAGCTCAACGCTTGGAAGGTGTAGAAACTAATTCCAACTGGAAGGATAATGTTTGCAGTAGGCCAGTCGAGTGTCAATCCTATAGCAGCAAATCCATCGTTAAGACTATTGACAAAGAAATTATAATACTTGAAAATCGCCAGAATTGAGATATTAAGGACAATATTGGTTGCACTGACTGTTTTCTGCCATCGGCGCTTGCCCTCCCAATTCTCAATCAGCAAACCACTCGCGTAGCTGCAAATAGAAGTTATAGCAATAAGAATCAAAAAACGCCAGTCCCACCATCCATAGAAAATATAACTCGCTGCCACAATGAGAAGGTTCTGCTTCTTTGTGCTTTTGAACACAAACCAGTAGAGCAGGAACACTACTGGCAAGAAGATGAGAAATTCTATGGAATTGAACGACATTGTGTGAAATTGTTGGAAATAATTTGCAAAGTTATAAAAATTGAAGAGAAAACTACACATTTAAGGGCAATAAACTTTTTGTCGCTAAAATTTGCCAGCAAATGGTAAAAGCACTATTTTTGTGGTGCAAATGCCGAGAAGCGCGCCACAGGCGCAATCTCACTACTTACTACTTTTTACTTACTAGTTCTTACTTCTTACATCGTTTTGCTTAACTTCACTCCCATAGCCCGGCCCCGATTGCTTGCACGCATGAAAGATCATGCGCGCTACATTGAGCATGCCGACGCTGTGCAGCAGGAGCAGCTGGTAAAGCTTGTCGAGAAAGCCGCACTGACCTGGTTTGGCCGCAAGTATGACTTTTCCACTTGCCGCACCTACCAGGAGTTTGCCACTCGTGTGCCGCTCTACCGCTACGAGGACATTCAGCCGCAAATCATGCGTATGGTGCGTGGCGAGAAAGACGTGCTGTGGCCTAGCCGCTGCTACAACTTTGCCCAGTCATCGGGCACCAGCGACGGCAACCACAAGTACATTCCCATCACGCCCGAGTCATTGCGGTGGAACCATTACAAAGGAGCCAGCGACGTAGTGTCGCACTATCTCAACCTCAACCCTTCGAGCCGCTTGTTTTCAGGGAAAGCGTTCATCTTGGGAGGGTCGTTTGCCAACGAGTTGAATTTGCCAGCTGGCACCCATGTGGGCGACCTCTCGGCCACGCTCATCAACAATATAAACCCCATTGCCAACTGGTTTCGTGTGCCCGACAAGCGCACTGCGCTGCTCGAGGACTGGGCAGAGAAGCTCCCATTGCTTGTTGAGAAGAGTAAAGGCGAGAACATCACCAACCTGAGCGGAGTGCCATCGTGGTTCTTAACAGTGATAAAGGAGGTGCTCAAGGCCACTGGCAAGGACTGCATCCACGACGTGTGGCCCAATCTTGAGGTATTCTTCCATGGCGGCATAGCATTTGAGCCTTATCGTGAGCAGTATGAGCGCCTGTGCGACATGAGCAAGATGCACTTCCTCAACACCTACAACGCCAGCGAGGGTTTCTTTGCAACGCAGAGTTCATGGGACACCACCGCAATGCTGCTGTTGCTCGACGTGGGCGTGTTCTACGAGTTCATACCGCTGAGTGAGGTTGACAGCGACCACCCCGACGTGCTGCCCATTTGGGAGATAGAAGCCGGCAAGACCTACGAACTCATCATCACCGCTTGCAACGGGATGTGGCGCTACCGTATTGGCGACACAGTTCACATTGAGCAACTCAACCCAGTGAAAATCAATATCGCCGGTAGGACTAAGAGTTTCATCAACGCCTTTGGCGAAGAGCTGATGGTGCACAATGCCGACAAGGCCATCACCCGTGCCTCGCAAGAAACTGGAGCTCAGGTGCTCAACTACACCGCGGCACCCGTCTACGCAGGCGACAAGAGCAAGGGTCGCCACCAGTGGCTCATCGAGTTTGACAAGGAGCCGGCGAGCATCGATGAGTTTGCCGCCCTGCTCGACAAATACCTTCAGGAGGACAACGGTGACTATCAAGCCAAGCGCTACCAGAGCATCTTCCTCGATGCTCCCCAGGTGGTGGTGGCACAACGTGGCCTCTTCGACCAGTGGCTCGGTTGCACGGGCAAGCTCGGCGGCCAGCGCAAAGTGCCGCGCCTGAGCAACAACCGCACTGTCATCGACCAAATGCTTAGCTTGATGCAATTCTAAAATTTCGGCTGCTATGTTACAACGATATTTACAAGAGGGGCGCATCGAGGCGGGATGTGATGAGGCTGGGCGTGGATGCCTGGCTGGGCCGGTGACGGCAGCTGCTGTGATATTGCCACCCGACTTTGAAAACGAACTGCTCAACGACAGCAAGCAGCTCACCGAGCATCAGCGCGACCTGCTGCGCCCCATCATCGAGCGCGAAGCGGTGGCGTGGGCAGTGGCAATGGTGTCGCCCCAGGAGATTGACCGCATCAACATTCTGCGGGCATCAATCACGGCTATGCATCGCGCGCTTGACCAGCTCACAGTCAGACCTGAGCACATCCTTGTAGACGGTAACCGTTTCTATCCTTATAATGACATCCCATTCACCACCGTGGTCAAGGGCGATGGCAAGATGATGAGCATCGCTGCGGCAAGCGTGCTTGCCAAGACTCATCGTGATGAGTACATGAAAAAGATCGCCCTGGAGTTTCCTCACTACAACTGGGCAAAGAATAAGGGCTACCCCACTCGCGACCACCGTGCTGCAATAGTGGCACACGGCATCTCGCCCTATCATCGCAAGAGTTTCAACCTCGTGGGGCAGTTGTCGCTCTTTGATTAATCTAGAAGAACTAGATAATCTAGATGTTCTAGAAACTCTAGAAGTTATAGAGTTACAGCAGGTGGAGAAGCATGATGAGGGCGTGGGTGGTGGCGCGGTCGATGATTTGGGCGCGGCTGCCGTTGAAATGATGGCATCGGCTCACTGTCACGTCGCCCACACGGGCTGCCATCCACACGGTGCCCACTGGTTTGTCGGGGGTGCCTCCGCCGGGCCCTGCCACACCGCTGGTGGCCACAGCGCAGTTAGTGTGGCACACGTTGCAAGCGCCTGCTACCATCTGCTCCACCACAGGCTGGCTCACTGCACCACAGGTGTCGAGCACAGTTTGGTCCACTCCCAGCACTCGGTGTTTCACGTCGTTGCTGTAGCTCACCACGCTGCCCATGAAGTAGTCGCTGCTACCAGCAATCTCAGTAATCTTGTGAGCGATGTTGCCGCCGGTGCAACTCTCGGCTGTTGATAAGGTGAGTTGATGCTTGCGCAACCGCTCGCCCACAATTTGTGCCAGTGGTTTGTCGGCATCGGCAATGATGCAGTTGCCCAGGATTTTGTGCAACTGCTGTGAGATTCGGTCCATATCGGCATTAAGCACCTCGTGTGAGGCGTGTGTACCCGTCAGCCGTAGCCTAATGATACCCTGCTCGGGCAGATAGGCCAAGTGGATGTAGCTGGGCAGTTGCTGCTCAAGCGGTGCCAATTTCTCGGCCAGAGCACTCTCGGCATAGTCAATAACCACCATGGTGCGATACTCAACATCAACATCGCTGTGGAAGCGCTTCACAATGCGCGGAATCACTGCACGCTCCATCATGGTGCGAGTTTCGTGAGGCACGCCTGGCATCGACACCAGCACCTTATTGCCCCGCTCAAACCACATGATGGGCGCTGTGCCCACCTCATTGAGTATCACCTGGCACGACGATGGCACCATTGCCTGCTGGGCAGTGAGCTCGTTCATTGCAATGCCACGACGAGCAAACATCTCGTCGACATTGCGTCGCGACTGCTCATGGAGTACCATCTCGCCACCAAAGTAGCTGAGCAGAGTCTGCTTGGTTATATCGTCCTTAGTGGGTCCAATGCCGCCTGTCATGAGCACGAGGTCGGTGCTGGCAAACGCCTGGTCAATGGCCAGTTTAATCTGTGCTGCATCGTCGGCTATCACTCTCACGCTCAGTGGCTCCCATCCCAGTGGTGCCATGTGGCGTGCTATCCATCCCGAATTGGTGTCGGTGACCTGCCCAATGAGCAGTTCGTCACCAATAACTATAGTTGAGAATTTCATAATCAAGTGTTGTGTGTTATCTTTGTGACAACAAAATTACTAATAATAAGCCACACGGTGCCTAAAAAAGGTGGGATTTTTGAATTTTGCCCTTCTATTATTTTTTACTTGCAAGAAAATGCTTAACTTTGGAGGTTAATGCAAAAAATATCCCATATATGAAAAATAGACTTATAGCCTTTCTCATGTTGATGACCACGTTCATTGTGGTCAATGCCCAGCTACAATTCTACTTCGACAGCGAGCAGCACAACCCGTGGTCGCAAAGCCCGCATTCTGCTCAAGCTTTGCAACTAATTGAAGCTGAAGATCTGGCCGAGGCAATCAATGAACTCGATAAGGAACTTGCCGAGCATCCAGGCAACGGCTATGCCTTGTGCAACAAGGCCTTTGCAATAGCATTTTCAGTGATCGATTTCAATAACGACGAAGGGGTGGACGACGGCAACGACGGCGACGTGCTCGAGGCCCTCAAGGAAAAACGCAAACCGAAACTTGTCGAGGCCATTAACATCATGCAAGAAGGATTGAAACTAATTCCCGAAGCCGACACCAAGTCGCGAGGCCTTGCATGGATGTACATAGCTGCTTTTCACCGAATGATGGGTTGCGAAAATGACACCGTTATAGCCGATTTAGAGAAGAGCGTGGAGCTCAATCCCACAAGTGATGTGTATGAAATTCTGCTGAAGTTAACATTAGAGTCGGGCGACATGGACAAAGCCGAAAAACTTGCGAAACAAGCTCTTGAATTCTCTCCTGACAACACTAACCTAATCGAACTAATGCTCGCTTTGTGCCATGAGAAGAAAGATATTAATAACTATGTGCAATATTTTGAGCGCTACAAAGCCAAAGCCAAGCGCGGCAATAAGGGCAGTATTGACGAGGACCTTGAGATAGCCTATGCCCAAGCCCTGGCCGCCACCAAGGGTAAGGAAGCGGCTGTCGACTACCTACTCAACACCTTCAGCGACAACTGTGATTACTTGTGGCAAGGACTGAAAACAGTGGATGCTAATCCCGAAATGGAACTCATGAAAATTGGGCAACGTGAGTTTGCTGGCGAAGGCACCGCCGATCAATGGAACATGCTGCGAGGCAACATCTGTTTATTTCAACAAAACGACTGTCGCCAAGCCCTTGACTATTACCGCAAGATTAGTAGTAGCTATGATTCAGGTTACCTTAACATTATGATGGCAAGATGCTGCTACATGACGGGCGACACTCACAATGCCCTGATTCATGCGCAGGCTTTTAAATATCTTGAAGGCACCGACTTACAGCTCACACAACTACAGCTCAAGCTGGGCATGGTGGGACCAATCATCAAGCGCCTAGCGCCCAAAATAGAGATGGACGACCTCATGCAACCATCAATCGACGACTATAACACTCTCGCGCTGTGCTACCTGCTCACCGGCGACTATAACAGCACAGTGACAATCCTCGACAAAGCCCTAAAAATTGAGCCAGAATCGCCACAGGCTCTGCTCAACTGTGGCAGGGCGTTAAAAGCCCTGGGCCGTGACGAGGAGGCTGCTCAAAGGCTCGAGGCGACATTTGATGCCAACTACGATGAAGAAAACCTCTTTGAGCAAGACTTGATACAGTCGCAGGCATGTGCCTTGCTGGGGCGTGACGACATGGCCCTCAAGCATCTTGAGGCTGTTGAAAATAAGTGGCAGCAGGTTCTTAATGAGAGCACTGATAAGCAACCTACCAACTACCAGCCCACATGCTACGACATAGCCGCCACCTGGGCCATGCTTGGCAATGAGACAAAGGTGCTGGAATGGATGACCAAGCATTTTGATTATGACTTCATGCCTTACAACTTTGGGTTCATGGCCCTCGACCGTCGCCTCGACAAAGTTAAAGACAATGCCGAGCTGCGCCAGCTTGTAGAGAAAAAGCGCCTGCAATGGCTCAACCAGCAATAATCACCCCACCTAACAACCTTTGACTCATGAAACTACTTAATAATAAAATGAGATTGATGCTCCTGGCGCTGCTCGCCATTGTGGCATGCCAGGCAGCGTGGGCACAGGATGGCGACATGCCCGACTTCGCTTTCGCCGACCAAGAGCCGTTAGAAACCGAGAAATTCGACAGCAAGCAGCACAACCGCTGGGCGCGTAGCTCCTATTTCATGCAAGGCATCAAGGCTATGGACACCGCTCTCAATAGTGATGACGAAAACGTGATTGAGCATTACGACAAAGCCATTGCAAGCTTCAACAAGGAAATTAGCAAGCATCCGCGCAACGGCTATGCCCTGTGCAACATGGCGCTGTGCCAGTACCACATGATTGATATTGCGCTCAATAAGTTCCTTGTCGATCTTCTCAACAATGCCGCTGAGCAGAATGCTGGCGCTGGCGAAGAATTCATGGCTAAGCTCGATTCAATCTATCAAGAAGCGACACACGACCGTGAGAGCAACATTGCCGAGGCAATCGCAACCCTTGAGAGGGGCATGGAGCTGCTGCCTGTGCCCGACAGGCAGTCGCGCTGCGATGCGCGCATCGTCATGAGCGAGATGCTCAAAAGCATTGATGCCGACCAGAGCGAGCAACTCAAGTGGCTACACGACGCTGTGGTGCTGCATCCTTGCGAGAAGAGCTATCTCGAGCTCTTAGGCTTCTACAGCGACAACAATTATCATGACGATGTGGCAAGGGTTGCTAAAGAGGCTGCTGCCTATGTCCCTAACAATCCCATCGTGCGCTACTACCAGGCCGTGACCTGTGCGCACAATGGTGACTACGCTCAGGCCTTGGCGATAACCAACGACTTGCTTGACGAAGCTCCCAGCGACAAGGAGCTGTTGCAGCTGCGAGCATCGCTCCACCAGCTGACCAAGAACTATAAAGCGGCTGTCGATGATATCATCACTATGGCCAACAAAGACATAATCGCCGATGTCGACCAACCGCTCGCCGCTATTGCCACAGCCAGTGGCGACGTGGGCATGGTGATTGATGCCGTGAAGCAGCAACAGGTCCGTGATGATGCCAGCGACCTGCCAGTGAACTGGTGGCTCGCCGAGGCGATACTGCACTCGAGCGTGCGGCACGACTATCACACGGCCCTCGATTGCGCCCGTCAAGCCCTGAAAATGAGCAGCGACAATGCGGTCAAGGCATTCATTGCCGAGCAGTATTACTTGCTGGGCAACGTGGACAAGGCACTCTACCTCCTCGACGAGGCCGCCCATTTCGATAATGAAGGTGAGGCACTCAAGCGCAAGATGGAGATTGAGATGAACTGTGGCATGGCAAGCGAGGTGATTAACGACGCCATGGTGCTCAAGAACATGGGCATTGACCCCGTGTTGCCCACCTGCTACAGCTATAAAGCGTGGGCCCACTCGGCACTGGGCGACTGGGCGAGTATGATTGCCTGCTGCGACGCCTGGCAGCAGCACGATGAGGACAACATGATGCCTCGTTACTACAGGGCACGAGCACTGGTGCTCAAAGGCCAAGTGGATGAGGGGCACAATGAGCTTGAACAGATTCTCGCCACCAGCAGCTTCGATGGCAACGAAGAGCTCAAGATGAACGTGCTCTACTATCTGGGCAGGACCGATGAGTCGCTCACCATCCTCAGGAAGCTCACCGCCAACACCGAGCTGGTTGCCGCCATGACCAGTGAGCAAAAGGACGAGGCCGAGACATTGCCCGAGGTGATGTCGCTCTACAATCTTGCCTGCGCTTGGTCGTTGCATGGCGACTCGGGCATGGCGCTCGATTTCCTCAAGCGCCACTTCGAGAGCAATGCTGCCGATGCCATCAACTACGGCTATGCCATCCTCGACTACGATTTCGACAACATCAGGAATAATCCCCAATTCCTCAACATAATAAATGAATACAAAAACCGTTGGTTAAATGGTGACTATCAACCAGCAAAATAAACATTTCAGTTAGTTATGGAACACGAAAACACCCCCCGATGGAAGAAACTCGTGATATGGCTGTCGCTGCTGCCACTGCTGTGGTGGCCCGTGTCGATACTGCACGACAGTGCCTACCTGTGGGACGGTACCAAGCGCTTGCTCATGATTCTGTTCCCATTCTACGCTCTGGGCTCGGTACTGCTGGCATGGCATTGCCGCAATGAGCGCCCCGAGGTGATGTGGATTTTGCTCATCCTGCTGTGGTTCAGCTATGCTGCAATTTTTGCTGTTGCAGCTTTGTGATAGAGAATAACTAGATAATCTAGAACATCTAGAAATTCTAAAACTAATAACAAACAACTAATAACAAACAACTAAAAAACACTCCGGCAATGAATAACGACATGAAGATTTATTGCAAAAACACTCAAGAGTATATCGACATTGACGGTGGCGACACCTTGCAACAGATATATGAGACCATCGAGAAGCGCTTGCCGTTCAGGCCAATATGCGCACTGGTCAACAACAAGATTGAAGGACTGAGCTACCCTGTGTTTGGACCCAAACATGTGGAATATATCGAGGCCACCTCAACCCATGGCTTGAGGGTCTATATCCACTCATTGTGCATGATCCTGTACAAAGCCATCGAGGACCTCTTCCCAGGCAAGCGGCTGCGCATTGAGCACAGCATCTCGGGAGGCTACTACTGCAAGATTAAGCACAACGAGGATTTGCTCTCGCCCGAAAACATCGAGCGCATCAAGGCTCGCATGCATGAGATAGTAGAGATGGACCTCAAGTTCGTGCGCCGCGAGCGCCTCACCGCCGATGTGATTGAGATGTTCCGCAAGCAAGGTCTCAACGACAAGGTGCGCCTGCTCGAGTCGAGCAACGATCTTTACACCACATTCTACAAGCTCGACAACATCATCGACAGCTACTACGAGCCACTGGCGCCGAGCACTGGCTACATCAAAGCCTTCGACCTCAAGCCTTACAAGGAGGGAATGTTGCTGCTGGGTATGGATCGCGACAATCCCAGCCAGCCTCGCAAGGTCTATCCCATGGAGAAGATGTACAAGGCGTTTACCGATTATGTGAAATTCAACGATATCGTGGGCCTTGACGACGTGGGAACGCTCAACAAGGCCATCGAGTTGGGTAGGGCTGCCGATATCATCAACGTGGCCGAGGCACTGCACGAGAAGATGTTCTCACGCATTGCCGACGACATCACTACTCGCTACAACAATGGTGGCGCGCGCGTGGTGCTCATCGCCGGACCATCGTCAAGCGGCAAGACCACCTCGAGCAAGCGACTCGCTATTCAGCTGATTACCAACTATATCGTACCTAAGGTTATTTCGCTCGACAACTACTTCGTTGACCGTGAGCACACTCCGCGCGACGAGAATGGCGATTATGACTACGAGTCGCTCTATGCGCTCGACCTGGAGCAATTTAACAAGGACCTCACGGCGCTCATCAACGGCGAGGAGGTGAAGATGCCCACCTACAACTTCCACACCGGGCAGCGCGAATATCGTGGCGACACGCTGCAGCTCAAGGACAACAACATCCTGCTCATGGAGGGAATTCATGGCTTGAATCCTGAACTCACCAAGTCGATTCCCGAGCACATGAAGTATCGTGTCTATGTGAGCGCGCTCACCACGCTGAGCATCGACGATCACAACTGGGTGTCGACGAGCGACAACCGCCTGCTGCGTCGCATCGTGCGCGACTACAAGTATCGCGGTGCCGATGCACTGGCGAGCATCTCGCGATGGGAGAGTGTGCGCCGTGGCGAGGAGAAGTGGATCTTCCCCTATCAAGAGAATGCCGATGCTATGCTCAACTCGTCGCTGCTCTTTGAGCTTGCTGTGATCAAGGAGCAAGCCGAGCCTGTGCTAAGGCAAGTTCCTGCCAACGTGCCCGAGTTTGCCGTGGCCAATCGCCTGTTGCGCTTCCTCCACTATTTCAAGCCCATCAGCGACAGCACCATCCCCAGCACCAGCCTCATTCGCGAGTTCCTGGGGGGCAGCAGTTTCCGCGACTGACACGGGGCGCTGTGGTCAAAAAAAACAAGCAGCTGATTGTGCTGAAAACTACTTTATCCTGCTCTTAAGCCAGGTTCTGGATTTTGGGGTAGGGGAGCATTTGTCGAGGGTCTCGTCGATGCAGTTCTCATATTGCAAGCCTTTGCCCTCGTAGGCCTTGGCGCGCTTGAGCAGGGTGAGCAGTGATGTCTTGGTTCTATTTTCATAAGCGTAGCTCAAGAATGACTTGGGTGAGCGGTTGTAGATGAGCATACCCAGGTGCATCAGGCGCTCGCCCACTTGCTTGTCGTCCTTGAGGCTGGCGTAGGTCTTGTCGAGCTTGGTGAGCAGCTGTGGGTCGCTCATGGGGGTGACGATGAGATCCATCATGTCGACGGCGGCAGGATTGGCCACCTCGCTGATTGGGGCACCGGCTTTCAAGGTCGAGCCTTGCTTGTGGTTCTCGTTGCCATTGGTCACCTTGTCAAGGCGAATCTTGCCTTCTGGAGTGATGCTGTAGTAACGGCACATCTCAACCTTGTCGGGCAGCCCCTTGGCCTCGTCCTTGAGATACCAGTAGCGGCTAATGGTGAAGTGCTCACCGCCTTTCTCATCAAACACCAAGTGGTGGTCGCCCATGTTGTTGGGCACTTGATAGTCCTTGTGGGGCTCAACGCGCAGAACATCGCACATGTCGCCATCATAGCCCATCATCATGCAGTCGGTGAGGCGTCCATTGCCGTCGTACACGGCTATGAACTGCTCCAGGTTGTCGCTCTCGATGTTGCTATAGCGGCAGTTGCGGAAGGCACGATACACCACCACAGCGCCACAGCCATGATGAGTGCGCACGCTGAACTTTAGGGGCTTATACATTTCAAGGGGGTGGTTCTGGTCGATGTAGAGACCCATCACTTGGGGCATCACATCCATCTCTTGCTGGCACAGTGGCAGCTTGGGGGCATAGTGCCAATCGTTGTTGAACTGGATGTAGGTGTCGGTGTAGGCCTCACCGTCGTTCATGTTGATGCCAGCGCCCTGTATGCGACTCGATGAGTGCATGTTGCCAGGTCGAGTGAACACAGGGTTGTTGCAGTCGCTAGGCAGGCCCACCACCTTTTTCCAGTTGTCTTGCGCACAGGCCGTCAAGGTAATCATCAAGCCTGTGAGAAGAAATGCTAGCTTTTTCATGTAGTAGCCCTTCTTTTTATTCAGTTATGGCTTTGGTGAGTGGCTTGAGGGCAGGCATTCGTGTCTCACCATCGGCAGGCGACAGCGGCCTATACACACACTTGGCTATGCCCTTCGAAGGCCATATCCACCAGTCGTCGCCCTTAAACCCCTCGAAGATGCCGTTGAGGTCCTTCTTGGCGTCGCTTTCATTATAGTAGCACTGGCAGCACAGTCGATATACTGCCTTGCCGTTCACTGTGGCCTTGTACACATGGTAGAACACCACCTCGCTCATCATCTCGCTCTGCTTGATTGCCTTGTCGAGCGATGAGTAACTGCCGCACACGATGTAATAGATGGTGCGTTGCGATTTCTTGGTCTTGGCTTGGGTGCTAATGCTCATGCTCAGCACGATTGCCAGCAGGACAACTGGCAGGATTGTTTTGAAAAATCTGTTCATAATTTAATTGATTAGAGTTTAACCGATTGCAAATATAATATTTTTATGTCATTATTCAATCATTAATGCAAAAAAACGTAGTTCTTGATTTGGTGCTTATGGGAGTTTACACTATTTTTGCACTCACAATAATTAATAATTGTGGGGTATATGCCTCCACTATATATGTTATAATCGATAAATGAAGACTTTGATATGAAACTGAAATTCTTGGCTACAATAATGATGGCTGTGGCTATAATGCCAGTGGCTGCACAAGTTGATGAATCCACCCCACAGGGAATGAAACGCCTGTCGTGCACGAGCATCATGGTGGGGCGCAGCGCCAGCACCGATGGCTCGGTGATGACATCGCACACCTGCGACTCGTGGTATCGCACCTGGATGACCATGACACCGGCCCGTGACTACGAGCGCGACACCATCACCGCCATCTACGACGGACGCATGCACACCCAGGCCGCCACCGACAGCACCAAGCTCTACCGCCGTGGCACCATTCCGCAGGTGCGGCACACTTATCGCTATCTCGACACCGCCTATCCCTGCCTCAACGAGCGGCAGGTGGCTATGGGCGAGACCACCATTGGCGGGCTCGACACGCTGCAAAACAAGAAGGGCCTCTTCATGATCGAGGAGTTGCAGCGCATAGCACTGGAGCGATGCGCCACAGCGCGCGAGGCTATTGCACTGATGGGCAGCCTGGCCGAGCAGTATGGCTACGGCGACAGCGGCGAGTGCCTCACCGTGGCCGACCCACGCGAGGTGTGGATTTTTGAGATTTTTGGTGCTGGACCTAAAAAGATTGGTGCTGTGTGGGCAGCACAGCGCATCCCCGACGATGAGATTGCCGTTTCGGCCAACATATCACGCATCGGCAAGATTGACCTCAATGATAAGAACCACTTCATGGCTTCGAGCAATGTCAAGAGTCTTGCCCGTGAGCTCAAGCTGTGGGACGGCAAGAGCGAGTTCAGCTTTTGGCGGGCCTATAGCGGTGGCAACTACATGAAGGAGACTAAGAATTACAGCGTGCGTGAGCACTTCATCATGAATGCACTGGCGCCATCGAAGCACTTGAGCGACACAGTCGAGGAATTGCCAGTGAGCGTGAAGCCCGACACACTGGTTAGCCCACAGCAGGTAATGCAGTTGCTTGGTAGTTATTACGAGGGAACCAGCATGAACCTGAGTGGCCGTCACATTATCCCCAACCCCAAGCGCAAGGACAAGAAGGGTAACCTGGTGGAGAATGAGCCCGACAGCATTGTCTCGCCATTCAGCAATCCCTGGATGCGACCCGATGAGATTAACATGTATTACGCTATGGGCGACTCGGCGATGAAGAACATTCGCACCGTGAGTGTGCCCTGGTGTGCCTATAGCACAGTGATTCAATTGCGCTCATGGCTGCCCAACGAGGTGGGTGGCGTGGCATGGATTGCACTCGACAACCCCGGCGAGAGCCCCAGGTTCCCAATCTTTGCTGGAACCACCGAGCTACCTAAAATGCTACAGGTGTGCGGCCAGCACACCGACCGCGACGATGCCGCTCTGTGGCACTACCGCAAGGCTAACCGACTTGCCACCGTGCGCTGGGGAACCTACCGCAAGACTCTGGAGCCAGTGCGCGACTATTTCACCGCAAAGGGCCAGCGTGAGCTCCCCTTTGTGGAAAACACTTGGCAAAGCCTCAACCGTCAGGACCCTAAGGCTGCACAGGAAATGCTTAACGGCTACGTTGCCGACTTCTTTGGGGCTACAATCGTGCGCTGGGATGAGCTCGCACGCACCCTATGGCGACAAACCTGGACTGGCTTCTAACATCCTTAATGGCCCTAAAGTCCTTAAAGCCCTTAAGGCCCTTAAGGCCCCTAAAGCCCTTAAAGTCCCTAAGGCCCTTAACAAGAAAATTAATTTTAAAAAAATCAAGCGTCATGCCTGAAAAACTGATTCGACATAGTGGCAACTATCGCAAATTGCTTTCTTACCAAAAGACAGAAGTCATTTACGAGATGACCTTTTACTTTTGCCACACCTATTTAAAAGGTGGTGACCGCACTATCGACCAGATGATTCAGGCAGCACGCAGCGGCAAGCAGAACATTGTGGAAGGGTGCGCCGCATCGGCAACCTCGGCAAAAACCGAAATAAAATTACTTAATGTTGCAAAAGCCAGCCTACAGGAATTGCTTGAAGACTACATCGACTATCTTCGCACTCGCAACCACAGGCAGTGGGAAGAAGAATCGGAAGAATGGATGGCTATGCGAAAACTTGGACGTGAGCATAACGATGCCTCATTTTTTATGGACATTTGTCGTTCTCGGCCTCCAGAAACCATTGCTAACATGGCTATTATTCTCATTTATCAAGCCGACTACTTGCTCTTTAAACAACTCGAGCGCTTGGAGCAAGACTTTATGGGAAATGGTGGCTTCTCCGAAAAAATGGCACGAATCAGGCGTGAAAACAGAGGATTTTAATTTATGAGTTAAGGGCATAATCTACAGGCCTTCTATTTTGTCGCTCCACAAGATTATGGTTCTGGTCGAGGACGGCCCGCACGTTGCCCTGATAGTCCTTGACCTGGACATAATAGACGCTGTCCTGCATGAAGCCGCTACCCATCATGACGCGCTCAATGGCGCCGTTGCGGTAGGTGTAAGCTCCGCAATAGTCGCGGGTCATGATTACACGCTTCGCATCATGACGGACAGGCGGGTCAATGCCTGGACGAGTGCCTCCGTTGCCATGTCTGATATTATTATAGTTCTTATCTTTCATCATTTTTTAAACACACTCTCTTCAAAAGGTATCACATGAAAAGAACTACTTACTAATTCAAACCAATTGAAGAAATTATCTTTTTTTAATGTTATAAAAGTATACTATGACATTGTCTTTTACAAAATAAGCACCCCTGTAAAGAAACTTATGGATAATCATTATATTTCAATGTGTTTAACTTGTATTTTCCATCTTCCTGAAGTATAACTCTTGACACAAAAATATCTCCATATTTATATGTGTGATGTTGCATTATTTCCTTTTTGGAATTATATTCCTGATTTAACATAGACAAATCCCAATTGCATATTAAATTCTGCTGATTAGAGTAGAAATTTGTGTCGCATGAAGATGATGGTATGACTAACACATAATACTCATCTATATTGGTTATATAATAATTGTTTATGTCATTATTTTTCCATGAGACTTCTTTTATTGTCCATTCTATTGTATTCATGTTGTCCATTATATATAGAGTGTCACCAATTTGGCAATCATGTAAAGCTAACAGATTTACATAGCATCTCAATTTATAATACTCTTCAGAAAGATATTTATAAGTGTAAGCCACTGTATCGACATTGGCTTGTTGAACCTCTTTAATATTAGTGGAAATCTGTCTCCAGTCGAAGTCATTTCTGCAAGAGAAAGTATTATTCATATCGCCCCTCGTGAAAACAACACTGGAATCATTTTTCATAGTCTCTAAAACATATTTACAATATAGGCTATCGTTCTGGGGTGATTTGATTTCTATATATTGAGTTCTAGTTTCCTTTCTTTCATCAAGGGCATAACTATTGCTGACAAGAAAAATGAATAAAACAAAAAAGCTAAAAAATTTTCTATATAATTTCATAACATACAATATTATTTATTAAAAGTCTAATAATTGTTTGGGGTCAGGGTAAAACTTGTGTTTTTTTGTCCTCAAGGGGACGATTCTTTTGAGGACATATTTGGTGGATGTGTGAGTTATGAATGCTCATAAATGATGTGGAGAACAGTTTGTCAATTGCAAAGTTAGCATAAATGTTTTGATTTTCAAAGGTTG
>DEJJ01000021.1:0-30238 GCA_002353285.1 Porphyromonadaceae bacterium UBA2751
TAACCAACTGAGCTATTGAAGCAGTTGCTCCTCCCTTTCGAGAATTGCGGTGCAAAATTACAGTCAATTTTTGAATTGTGCAACACTTTTGGCCAAAATATTGAAAAAAAATCTCGATTAAGGCTTTTTTAAGGTCTTTTAGATGCGATATTTCAACTATAAGTAGTACTTTAGCAGACTAAAAACAGCATAAGAAAAATTTATATTTTATCAATGGACAAAAAATCAAGAATAATAATTGCCTTGATGTGTGTGATGTCGATGGCGGTTCCTGCCGCAAAGTCCCAGCAAGGTGATGTGAGCACTCGCGACACGCGCATTGCACGCAACCTCGACATCTTCAACAGCTTGTTCAAGGAACTTAACACTTTCTATGTCGACTCGCTCGACATCGACAAGTCGATGGAAACAGCAATCAACGCCATGCTCGACGATGTTGACCCCTACACCGAGTATATCCCCGCATCGTCTCGCGACGACTTCATGGTAATTTCCACTGGGGAGTATGGTGGCATTGGCTCCTACATCTATGAGCGCGATGGAAATGTCTACATCAGCGAGCCCTATCAGGACAGTCCTGCTGCTAAGGCCGGCCTCAAACCTGGCGACCGCATCATCATGATCGATGGCGACTCGGTGCAAGGCTGGGAGAGCGGCGAGGTGAGCAAGCACCTGAAGGGGCAGGCAAGCACTCAGCTCAAGCTGGTGATTGCACGCAAATATGACCCCGATAGCATTAAGACTTTCACCATCACTCGTGAGAAAATCAAGGTTGACCCAGTGAGCTATTATTGCGTCACTCATGGCAACATTGGCTACATCGCACTTGAAACTTTCAACGAGCACTCGGCAACCAATGTCAAGAAAGCTCTGCTCGAACTCAAGCAGAATCCCGCTGTCAAGAACATCGTGCTTGACTTGCGTGGCAATGGTGGAGGACTGCTCGAGACTGCTATCCAGATTGTGGGGCTCTTTGTGCCCAAAGGCACCCAAGTGCTGCAAACCCGTGGCAAGACCAAGCAACAGGAACGCACCTACAAGACCACCGAGGAACCTGTCGACACCTCAATCCCACTGGCAGTACTCATCGATGGCGGCTCAGCATCGGCAGCCGAAATCACTGCGGGTGCATTGCAAGACCTGGATCGTGCCGTGGTGATTGGCACGCGCTCGTTTGGCAAGGGACTGGTGCAAGCCACCAGGCAGTTGCCTTTTGATGCGCTGTTCAAGGTCACGGTGTCTAAGTACTATATTCCCAGTGGCCGTCTCATACAGGAGATTGACTACTCAAAGCGTAACGACGACGGCACTCCCAAGCAGGCGTCCGACAGCACAGCCCAGCAGTTCCACACTGCTCACGGCAGGGTGGTGACTGGTGGAGGCGGCATTACCCCCGACATCAAGATTGAACCCACTCAGGCAAGCCGTCTGGTCTACAACATTGTGCGCGACGGCTGGGCATTTGACTATGCAGTTAAGTATGCTTCGCAGCACCCCACCATTCCCTCCCCTGAGGATTTCACTATCACCGATGAGATTTTCAACGACTTCAAGGCGTTTATCGACCCTGAGAAGTTCCAGTATGACAAGGTGTGCGAAACCAGCTTCGCATCGCTCAAGAAAACTGCCGAGACCGAGGGTTATCTCAACGATGAGACTAAGGCCGAATTTGACCGCCTCGAGAAGCTTCTCAAGCACGACCTCAACAAGGACCTTGACCTCAATCGCTCACAGCTCGAGAAAATCCTGTCGAAGGAGATTATCAAGGGCTACTACTACCAGCGTGGGCAGATGATCTATGCCCTCAAGCAAGACAAGTACACTCAGTGTGCAAGCGACATGTTTAACAAGGCTGGTGAGTATGAGAGAATCCTCAATATTGCTCCCGCTAAGGCCGCTAAGCAATCGCAGCCCAAGGCTAAAGGCAACAAAAAGTCGAAGAAATAACAGCGCCCTGCCATGCCCAATCCCATAAGCCTTATCGCTCTCACCGAGCAGGTGTCGACACAGGCGCTTCGCGATGCTCTGGCAGCGATGCTCGGCAGCAAGCGCAACCGTGTGGTTGTGGTGGATGGACTCGCTGGCTCGGCCTCGTCCATGCTCTTTGCCACATTGCCCAAGGGCAAGTCGCCCTATCTGATAATTGCCAACGACCTCGACGAGGCTGGCTACATCTATAACGACCTGTGCCAGTTATCTGGTGAGAATAACGTGCTCATTTTCCCGTCGGGCTACAAGCGCGACATCAAGTATGGGCAGGTCGATGCCCCGATGGAAATCCTGCGCACCGAGGTGCTCAACCGATGGCACACCGACAAGCAACTGCGATGGGTGGTGACCTATCCCGAGGCGCTTGCCGAGAAAGTGGCACCGCGAGTGAACATCGAGCGCGACACTGTCACGCTCGTGAAAGGCAAGGAGATGGACCTCACCGCAGTGGCGGTAAAGTTGCGTGAACTTGGATTCCATGAGGTTGACTATGTGTATGAGCCTGGTCAGTTCTCGCTGCGTGGCTCCATCCTAGACGTGTATTCATTCAGCAATGAGTATCCTTATCGCATCGACTTCTTTGGCGATGAGATTGATAGCGTGCGCACCTTCAATGTTGAGACTCAGCTCTCGCTTGAGCAGCTCGAGAGTGTGAGCATCATCAACAACACATCGTCGCAAGCTGTGACGAATGGAGTGTCGATGCTCGACTATGTGGGCAACGACGTGATGCTGGTGGTGCGCGACATCAGCTGGCTCAAGAGCCGCATCGAGGCAATAGGTAAGGAATCGATGAGCCACAGTGCTCTTGAGGCACAGGAGTGTGATCACGATGCCATGCGCAAGGTGGTAGACGTGCCACAGTTCATGAGCACTCTCGAGTCCATGCGACGCCTCGAGTACTACTACGGCGAGAGTCTTGCCACTGGCGATGCCAAGTTGTCGATGCACTGCACGCCTCAAGGCATCTACCACAAGAATTTCGACCTCATCAGCCAGTCGTTCACTCAATTCCTGGAGAAAGGCTACACATTATATATATTAAGCGACAGCGACAAGCAGATTCAGCGCCTGCGAGTCATCTTCGACGACCGCCACGACCGCATCGACTTCACGCCAGTGAGCAAGACGCTGCACGAGGGATGGGTTGACGACGACCGCAAGGTGTGTGTCTTCACCGATCACCAGATTTTCGACCGCTTCCACAAGTACAATCTCAAGAGTGAGCGCGCGCGGTCGGGAAAGTTGGCTCTCTCGCTCAAGGAACTTAACCAGATTGAGACTGGCGACTACATCGTGCACGAGGATCATGGCATAGGACGCTTTGAGGGACTGCTGCGCACCAACATCAACGGCACCATGCAGGAGATGATAAAGCTCTCTTACCTCAATGGCGACGTGATTTTCGTGTCGATACATGCACTGCACAAGCTGTCGAAGTATCGTGGCAAGGAGGGTGTGCCCCCCAAGCTCAGCAAGTTGGGCACAGGCAAGTGGGAGCGCATTAAGAGTCGCACCAAGGGCCGCCTCAAGGACATAGCACGCGACCTGATTAAGCTCTATGCACAACGCCGCGAGGAGAAGGGCTTCGCTTTCAGTCCCGACAGCTATCTCCAGCAGGAGCTCGAGGCCTCGTTCATCTATGAGGACACTCCCGACCAGTTGCTCGCATCGCAGGCCGTGAAGGCCGACATGGAGCGGGACAAGCCCATGGACAGGCTGGTGTGTGGCGATGTGGGATTTGGCAAGACCGAGGTCGCCATTCGTGCTGCCTTCAAGGCAGCAGTCGATGGCAAGCAAACTGCTGTTCTTGTCCCCACCACTGTGCTCGCATTCCAGCACTACAACACCTTTACCGAGCGCTTGAAGGGGTTCCCGGTGCGTGTCGACTACCTGAGCCGGGCTCGCAGTGCCAAGGACACCAAGCAGGTGATTGCCGACCTGGCATCAGGCAAGATCGATATCATCATCGGCACTCACAAGCTCATTGGTAAGACCGTGAAATTTAAGGACCTGGGATTGCTGGTAGTTGATGAGGAACAGAAGTTTGGCGTGGCTGTTAAAGACAAGCTCAAGCAGCTAAAGGTTAACGTTGACACCTTGACGATGAGCGCCACCCCCATCCCACGCACTCTGCAGTTCTCGCTCATGGGGGCTCGCGACTTGAGCACCATCAACACCCCACCTGCCAATCGCTACCCCATCCTCACCAGTATCAATGCACTGGAGGATGATGTGGTGCGCGAGGCCATCAACTTTGAGCTCTCACGCAATGGGCAAGTGTTCTTCGTCAACAACCGCATCGAGCCATTGTTCAACCTCAAGGCGATGATCAACCGCCTGGTGCCCGATGCACGAGTGGTGATAGCACATGGACAGATGCCGCCCGAACAGCTCGAGCAGCGCATCATCGATTTCACTAATCATGACTACGACGTGCTGCTGGCCACTACTATCATCGAGAGTGGTATCGACATGCCCAACGTTAACACCATCATCATCAACAATGCACAGAATTACGGTCTGAGCGACCTGCACCAGCTGCGAGGACGTGTGGGGCGTAGCAGCCGCAAGGCCTTCTGCTACCTGCTTGTGCCGCCAGGAGTGCCTCTCACCACTGTGGCTCGGCGCCGCTTGCAGGCTATCGAGAGTTTCAGCGACCTGGGAGCTGGCATTCACATTGCAATGCAAGATCTCGACATTCGAGGTGCTGGCAATTTGCTCGGAGCCGAGCAGAGTGGTTTTATCGCCGACTTGGGATTTGAAACCTACCAAAAGATTCTCAAGGAGGCTGTTCTCGAGCTCAAGACCGAAGAGTTTGCCGACACCTACATGGAGCAGATGCAAGAAGATGCCGAGGTGGGCGGGGCCGACGAGACCGAATTTGCCGCCGACTGCGTTATCGACACCGACCTCACCCTCATGTTCCCGGCCACCTATGTGCCACAGGAGAACGAGCGCATCTCGCTCTACCGTGAGCTCGACAACATGGAGAACCAGCGCGACATCGACGACTTCGAGGAGCGACTGCGCGATCGCTTTGGTGCTATACCCGAGATGGGGCTTGAGCTCATACGCATCGTGCCATTGCGACACACCGCCCGGCGGCTGGGCATTGAGAAACTGGCGTTGAAAAAAGGCCAGCTGTATGCCTATTTCGTAGGCGACGAGAACAAGGCCTACTATCAGTCGCGTGCTTTCGGGCGAATGCTCAACTACCTCCAGCAAAATCCGTTGCGATGCAAGTTGCGCGACAACGGGGGCAAGCGCTCAATGGTCATCTCCCAAGTCACTACCGTGCTGCAGGCACTTGACATCATGCGCACCATCACAGCACTGCCAGCACTGTAGGATATAATGTGCTGTGTTTAACGAAAAAGAAAGGCTTGTGACTGCAGGGTCACAAGCCTTTCGCAAAATATAGCGTTTTTGTTTTATTATAAACAAATTAACGTTCTAAGGATAACGAAGAAATTATTTCAGAGCCTCGTCAACTTTGTCGTTAGGAACCATTCTTTCCTCAAAAACATAAGCACCGGTTTTGGGAGAGCGAACCATCTTAATCACCTTGCTGTAATTACGACCTTCACCAGTTTGAAGGGTTGCAACTGTCTTTTTTGCCATGACTCTATATTATTATTTAATTTCTTTATGAATTGTGTACTTCTTCAGGTAGGGGTTGTATTTCTTCAACTCCAAACGCTCAGTTGTGTTCTTGCGGTTCTTGGTAGTGATGTAACGTGACATTCCGGGAACGCCGCTGCCCTTTTGCTCAGTGCACTCAAGGATTACTTGAACGCGGTCACCTTTTGCTTTCTTTGCCATAACTTAATCCTCGATTTAGTAGATTGCTTTGATTTCTGTTAAATGTCCGTCCTGAGCTGCTTTCTTAAGAGCTGCATCAAGGCCGATACGGTTGATAAGTCTCAGTCCGCTGGCGCTCACTGTGAGCTTGATCCATTGATCCTGCTCAACCCAGTAGAACTTGCGGTTGAACACGTTCACATTGAACTTGCGTTTTGTTCTTCTTTTAGAGTGCGACACGTTGTTACCTGTAATCGCCTTCTTGCCTGTGATTTGACAAACTTTTGACATAATGTTTTCAGTTCAAAATAATGTTATCAAAATATCTTTGTTTCT
The DNA here is from genome assembly GCA_002353285.1 of Porphyromonadaceae bacterium UBA2751. Classification (GTDB taxonomy): domain Bacteria; phylum Bacteroidota; class Bacteroidia; order Bacteroidales; family Muribaculaceae; genus Sodaliphilus. The sequence continues at coordinate 6,130 of DEJJ01000021.1, forward strand.
CTCGTTGATTCCGGGCCATGACTTCAGCTCTAGTGTGTCCGCGCGTAGCACAATATTCTACCACGACACTAATTCACTGGCGATAAATCGACGTGAGAAGCCATCAATGCTACCCACCAGTAGTTGTTTTTTCGTTTAAATATCGTCCTACGCTTTATGGCCACATTTTAAGCATCGTCAAGCAGCCATCGAAGTTTCAACGATCATGTCACAGAACAGGTCTAACGGGACTAAACCGCAGTACCTTGACTCGAAATCGGTTGCAAAGGTAGAAACATTTTTTCAAACCACCAAATTTTTTTTCATTTTCACTAAAAAATGGATTGATGAATTATAGTAAAACATAGGAATCGGTGGAATTGCCATTCCACCGATTCCACCCCGCAGCACTGCGAGGATGAAGGGTGTGTGAGAGTGTTAATCTTTGGGGTCGCTGCGCTTGAGTTGCTCAACGAAGCGGTCGATTTTCTCGAGTTCCTTGGGGATTGCGATGCGTTGTGGGCAATGGCCCACACACTGGCTGCAACCAATGCAGTAGCTGGCCTGGCGCAGCTTGGGCACACTGTTGTCGTAGCCCACGAGGAATGCCCTGCGGGCCTTAGCGTAGTCGCTATCCTTCTCGCTCTTGATGAGGTTGCCTTCTTTAATGCACTTGTTGTAGTGCACAAAGATTGCCGGGATGTTGATGCCATAAGGGCATGGCATGCAGTACTTGCAGTCGTTGCAGGGGATGGTTTGCAGTGCCACAATGGTGTTGGCAATCTTCTCCAGAAACTTGTCCTCCTCGGGCGTGATGGGCTTGAGTGGGGAGTAAGTCTTGATATTCTCCATGAGGTGGTCCATGTAGGTCATGCCGCTGAGCACGGTGAGCACGCCCTCGGGAGTGCCAGCATAGCGGAACGCCCAGCTTGCCACGCTGGCGTCAGGGTCGCGTCGCTTCATGTCGGCTGCGATGGCATCGGGCACGTTGGCAAGCCGTCCGCCGAGCAGAGGCTCCATGATAACTGCGGGGATGTTGCGCTTCTGAAGCTCGGCGTAAAGATATTCGGCATTAGTGTTGCGCTCGTTGATTTCCTTAGCATGCTTCCAGTCGAGATAGTTGAGCTCGATTTGCACAAAGTCCCAGTGGTAGTCGCCCTCGTCGTGCCATGCCAGCAAGTTGTCGAAGACGGCGATGTCGCCATGATAGCTGAATCCCAGGTTTCGAATCTTGCCAGCCTCCTTTTGCTCCACCAGCCAGTCGAGCAGTCCGTTGTCCATGTAGCGGCTATTGAATTCCTCGACGCCGTCATCGCCCATTCCCACACCGTGCATGAGCAGGTAGTCGACATAGTCGACCTTGAGCTCCTTGAGCGAGTTGAAGAACATCTTTTGGCTCTCCTCGAGCGACCATGTGGCTGGGTCGAAGTTGGATAGCTTGGTGGCAATGAAGTATTTGTCGCGCGGATGCCGGCTCAGCGCAATGCCAGTTGCCGCCTCGCTCTTGCCTTGGCAATAGGCGGGAGAAGTGTCGAAGTAGTTAACGCCATGCTCAAGTGCGAAATCCACCTCCTTGTTCACCAGTTCCTGGTCGATGGGCACATCGGTTATCTCGCGACCTGAGCCTCCGCCTTCCACTGGCAGTCGCATCATGCCGTAGCCCAGCAGCGACACGCGGTCGCCATTGTTAGGATTGGTGCGGTAGGTCATCTTGCCCTTGGGCACATCGGCGGCCGATATTGCCTCGCCGCTATTGTTATCGTTACTGCTGCAAGCGGCGAGCACAGCGCTCGATGCGATGGCTGTGCCACCTGCCACCTTAAGGAAGTGGCGTCGGTCCATTTTATGATTGTCGTTGTTCATTGCAATGTGAATGTAAAGTGGTGTGGTTTTTTAAATGGTTCGGTGATCTTCAAGACCTTCGACATGGATAGCAGCGACAGGGCGTGCTGGACACACGTGCTCGCATGCACCGCAGCCAATGCACTTGCTGTCGTCGATGGCCAGTGGCACCATGGGTGAGTTCTCGTCGTTCTCGTTGAGAGGGGCCATTGTGATGGCTCCTGTGGGGCAATGACGGGCGCAGTTGCCGCACGAGATGGGGTTGCCCTCCTCGTCCTTGTCCTTGGTGGGGATGCACAGGAAGTGGGTCCACACAGCCTTGCCTATCTTGGTTGACGATTTCACCTCAAGGCTTATGGGCTTGATGGCACCAGCAGGGCACACTTGCGAGCATCGGTTGCACTCGGGTCGGCAGTAGCCTCGCTCGTAGCTCATGATGGGCTGCATGAAGGTGAGCATGTCGGCCGATGGGCGAAGCACCTGGTTTGGGCACTCGGCCACACACAACTGGCATGCCACGCAGTGCCGCGCCATGTTGCGTGCGCTTATCGAACCAGGAGGAGTGATAGGGGTTTTGCGCTCGGGCATCTGCTTCTGCTCGATGGTTGCGAGGCCACCATCCACCTTCTTCTTGGCCTGTGCCATTGCGGTGGTTGCGATTGCGATGCCGCTGCCAATGAGGAAAGCGCGCTTGCCCTTGTCGATGCTTTGGGCTGCTTGTGAGGCAACATTCTCATCATGAGCGGTGGTCGACATTGCTACCTGATTGCCTTCTTCAGTCGTCGAAGGGAACTTTTGCGCCTTGCGTGGTCGTCCGTAGTAGATGGCGTCCTTGTGGCACTTGTCGATGCAGTTGCCACAGGTCACGCATCGACTGTGGTCGATGGTGCCGTTCTTGAAGTCGACGCACGATGCCTTGCAGTTGCGTGTGCACATGCCACACTTGATGCACTTGCTCTCGTCGATGTGCACCTTGAGCAGTGAAAAGCGCGACAGCAGGCCCAGGAAGGTTCCCACTGGGCACACGGTGTTGCAATAGGTGCGGCCTCCACGCCATGCCAGGTAGCCGATGACGAGCAGCAGGGCGATTGATGTGGCCAGCGCAGCGGCACTCTTGACCCAGACCTCGGTGCTGTAGAAGGCGTAGCTGTTGTAGTGCCCGGCTATGGCGGCAAGGCCGTTGTTACACCATTGGTACACGGGCTGCAGCAAGTTGGTGGCTATCATGCCAAATGTGCTGTAAGGTTCCAAAATGGCCATGAGCGAACCAATTCCTGCAATCATTGCAACGATGAAGATTAGCAGCACAGGATATCGCAGCCATCGCATCTCCTTGGAGTAGGTGAAGCGGTTCTTCTTGCGGCGAGAGTGCAGCCATGAGATGACGTCTTGCATCACGCCCAGTGGACATATCACCGAGCAGTAGATGCGGCCAAAGATGAGTGTGATAAGGGCTAAAGCCACTATCACAACAACGTTGAGCGCCAGCACTGCTGGCACAAGCTGAACCTTGGCAGTCCACCCCAGCCAATGGTGCAGGGTGCCAGTGAAGTCAAGAAACAGCAACGTCACAGCCACAAAAGCCAGCACTGCAAGTGTTTTTCTTATTTTCTTTAACATGGGTTTGGTTAGTTATTAGTTTTTTAGTTTTTTAGTTTTTAGTTTTTAGTTTCTAGTTATTAATTATTAGTTGTTAGTTTTTTTAGTTTAGGCTTGTGAGGCTGGTTGGGACATTTGGCTCTTTACTAAACGGTTAATTTTGCGCATTTCGAGGGTGAGCAGCACCACGCCAAGCAGTGCAGCAAGCAGGTCGCTGGCAGGGAATGAGTACCACACGCCATCCAGCTTGAGAAGCGGTGGCAGGATGAACAGGAATGGGAGCAGGAAAATCACCTGGCGCGACAAGCTCATGAATATCGACTTGGTTGCCTCGCCCAGCGACTGGAAGAAATTGGTGGTCACAATCTGGAACCCTGCCACGAAGAACACCACGTTGCCCAGCGGAATGCCATGCTCGCAAGCGGCAATCAGCGCACTATCGGTGGTGAAGATGCGAGCCACTTGCCCTGGGAAGAACACGCTCGCAATGGTGCCAAGCAGGCACACCACGGTGCTCACGCTCACGGTGAGCCAGTAGGCGCGCTTGAGGCGGTCGTAGCGCTTTGCACCATAGTTGAATCCCACGATGGGCTGCATTCCCATGCACACTCCAAGCACAAACATCACAGCCAGCTGTGTGAACGTCATGAAGATGCCCATCGCTGCCACGCTGGTGTCGCCACCGTACTTGTAGACCGTGTGGTTGAGCACAGCGTTTATCACGCAGCCTGCGGTGTTGACGATGCACGGTGCCGCACCCACGGCAAAGATGGGTCGCAGAATCTCCCATTTCACCTTGTAGATGCCACGCTTGTAGTGTATCTCGCTCTTAGAGCTGAAAAAGTGCACTTGCACGTAGATCATGGCAATGAACATTGAGATGTCGGTAGCAATGGCTGCACCCTTAATGCCCCACTTGAGACCAAAGATGAAGATGGGGGCCAAAATCACGTTCATGCCTGCGCCTATGAAGTTGGCCCACATGGCTTTCTTGGGATAGCCAGTGGCGCGCATGATGTTGCTGAAGGAGAAAGTGAGGTTGTTGATGAGCAAGCCGGGAAGCATGTAGAGCATAAAGTCGCGAGCATAGGGCAGCGATGTCTTGCTTGCGCCAAAGAGCAGTAGCACATCGTCGATGTAGACTGCCAGCACCGTGAGATAGAAGGTGCCTAATGCCAGTGTCATGACCAGGCTGTTGCCCAATATCTGCTCGGCAGTGCGGCGGTTGCCCCGTCCCAGCACTATCGAGGTGTGGGCTCCAGCACCGCCACCAATGAGCACGCCAAATGCCGCCGACACGTTCATCACCGGGAAGGTGATGGCGAGTCCTGCTATGGCATCGGGTCCCACGCCTTGGCCAATGAACATGCGGTCGATGATGTTGTAGACCGACATCACCACCATACCCACAACCGAAGGCAAGCTGTACTTGAACAACAGCTTGCCTATCGGAGCTTTATCGAGTTCGTTTAACCTATCTTTTCCTTGCATATCAATTTTTACACCCCATTAGCGTTCAACGCTTTACTTTATCAGGTCGAGCCATGAGGGGTCTTTAGTCTTCTTTGCTTTGTTTTTGAACACTTTTTCCAGGTCCTTGGTGGCATCCTCGTTTTGCTTTAGGTGCTCAAGGATCCATAGCGCGCGTGTGTTGTCGCTCTCGAGCTCAAGGGCGCTCACCACGTCTTTAGCGGCTTTCTCAAAGTCCCAGTTGTTGTAATGCTCCACAGCACGCAGTGCGTAGGGCTCGCCGCTGTCGGGGGCAAGTTCTATAGCCTTGGTGTAGGCCTTGATGGCGGCATCACGGTCCTTGAGCGAGCCCGACACGGTGCCTATGCCCAGGTAGCCTTGAATCTCCTTAGGCTCATATTGCACCACCATTCCATAGTCGACGAGAGCTTCGTCAAATCGGCGCATGCGCTTGAATATGTTGGCTCGGCGGAAGTAGCTATCCACATCGGTCTTGTCGTAGCGCAGTGCCATGTTCAGGTCTTCGATGGCAGCAATGGTGTCGCTCAGTTGCAGGTTGACACCTGAGCGAGTGAAATATAGCCAGTTGAGCAGCTCGGTGTCGTTGTCGCTGATGCGGCACTGCCGTGCGCGGTCAATAGCCTTGAGGGCCTCGGTCGACATGCCTGCCTCGCCGTAGATGCCTCCCAGCATTGCCCAGCTCTCGGCATCGTTAGGGTTCTTGTCGAGGTGTTTCTTCATGTATAGAGCTGCAGTAGTGAGGTCGTCTCGGTCGTAGGCATCCATGGCTTTCTGGTAGTTGGAGCCATTCACCACTTGAGTTTTCTTGGCAATTTTCCTGATTGATTTCTTCTCAATCGACAGTGCACCTGCTGACACTGAAAGCAAAGCAGCAAGAATCAATAAGATTGTTATTCTCTTCATAATGTCAAATTTTATTGGTTAAGTAATTTTTTTTGCAAATATAATGAAAAAAATTTATAAAACCCTATGTTTTGCTAATTTAGTGTGATTCAAATCACCACGCGGGCAAAGGGTGGTGCTGTGATGTCGCACGTGTCGCCATTGAGATACTTGAAGTAGCCAGCCACAGCAATCATTGCGGCATTGTCGGTAGTGAACGACCGCTTTGGAATGAATGCTGTGATGTTGCGGCGGTCGCAGTAGTGCTGCACAGCTGCTCGCACACCGCTGTTGGCGCTCACACCACCGCTAATGGCGACTGTCTTGATGCCAGTAGCTTTAACGGCCTTGTCAAGTTTGTCCATGAGGGTGTCGATAATGGTGTGTTGCAGCGATGCCGCCAGGTCGGCTTTGTTTTCTTCAATGAAGTTGGGGTTCAGCTTGATGTTGTCGCGCAGGGTGTAGAGGAAGGATGTCTTCAGCCCGCTGAAGCTGTAGTTATAGCCCTCGATGTGAGGTTTTGAGAACTTAAAGCGCTTGGGGTCGCCGTGCTGGGCTAGCTCATCGATGTAGGGGCCGCCAGGGTAGGGCAGGCCCATCACCTTGGCACACTTGTCGAAAGCCTCGCCTGCGGCATCGTCGATGGTTTGTCCCATGATTTCCATGTCGGTGGGCGATTGCACCTTGATGATTTGTGAGTTACCGCCGCTGATGAGCAGGCACAGGAAGGGGAAGCTGGGGACCACGGTGTTCTCGTCGTCCTTGATAAAGTGGGCGAGCACGTGGCCATGAAGGTGATTGACGTCGACCAGCGGCACATTCAGTGCCAGCGCTAAGCCCTTGCTGAAGGAGGTGCCCACGTGCAATGAACCAGGAAGGCCAGGGCCGCGTGTGAAGGCTATCGCGTCGATGTCGCCTTTCTCGATGCCGGCTTGGCGGATGGCCTCGCTCACCACAGGCACTATGTTTTGCTGGTGGGCGCGTGATGCAAGCTCAGGCACCACTCCACCATAGGCCTCATGCACCTTTTGGCTGGCTATCACGTTGCTCATCAGAATGCAATCCTTAACGATTGCAGCGCTGGTGTCGTCGCACGACGACTCAATTCCCAGAATTATCATTTGCTTGATTTGTTAGTTTCGGTTTCAGAATTAGAGTGCAAAATTAATCATTTTTCCTTTACTATTCTATGGTTTACCTTTTTTTGTCGCTATTACGGGCTATATTTGCCATTGCTTCCAGTTTCAAATTATCGTAAACACAATTATCGTAAACACAATTATCATAAACACGATTATTGTGTTTGCGATAAAATTTCTGATAAAAAGCTTGCATTAGAGAAAAAAATGTTGTTATTTTGCACATATAAAACAATAAAAGACACAATACTATGAATCCATTTATCACCCGAGGTTATGCTGGGGCCGAGTACTTTTGCGACCGAGAGAATGAGACACGTGACATTGTGAACCTGCTCACTAATGGTAACAATGTGGCAATCATTTCGCCTAGAAGGTTGGGGAAGACCGATCTCATAAGGCATTGCTTTGCCCAACCTGAGTTAAAAGATAAGTACTACACTTTTTTGATTGATATCTATGCCACCAGTTCGCTGCATGACTTTGTTAATACGCTGGGAAAAGCCATACTTGATGAGCTGAAGCCCCGTGGCAAGAAAAGCTGGGAAAAATTCATAATGATGTTACAGTCAATTAAGGCTGAAATAACATTTGATTTCTCGGGCAATCCGGTGTGGGGCATGGGTCTTTCAAGCATTGACAACCCTGCCACTACCCTCGACGAAATCTTCGAGTACCTTAATAACGCTGATAAGCCTTGCATTGTGGCAATTGATGAGTTTCAGCAAATCACCAGTTACTCACAAGGTGAGGATGTGGAAGCAGCCCTGCGCACCCACATTCAGCGTTGCAATAATGCAGTGTTCCTGTTCAGTGGTAGCCGCCGCCACTTGATGGGCAAGATGTTCACTTCACCATCAAGGCCTTTCTACCAGTCGGTTATCACAATGGGGCTGGCTCCCATCTCGTGTGATAAGTATACCAGTTTTGTAAAACAATTGTTTGCTGGTCGCGACCGTTCAATCAGCGATGAGGTGGTTGAGAGAGTTTACAATCAATTTGATGGTGTTACGTTGTGTTTGCAGCGAGTGATGAATGTCCTGTACATGAACACTCCCGCAGGAAGTAAGGCAACTGTCGAAATGGCCGACGATGCTATAGACTACATATTAAGTCTGTTGAATGACAACTATGAAACGATGATTAGCCAGCTGCCAGAGAAGCAGCGAGCGGTGTTGATGGCAATTGCTCGGGAACGAAAAGTGAAAAACATAAGCAGTGGCGATTTCAATAAACGATATCGACTCGTGTCGCCAAGTTCAACGGTTAGTGCATTAAAAGCGTTGATAGAAAAAGACTTTGTGATAAACGACAATGGTTGCTATATGGTCTATGACCGTTTCTTGTCAATTTGGTTAAGAAATAGAGCCCGTTGAACAGGACGATAACAAAATGTGAGCGGCACCGGGGCAATGATGCCCTTCGGGTGCCGCTCGAGCTACAATTATAGGAAGCAGGTGTTTTACGTCTTTTATTGGCCCAGGCGGGCTTTCTCGTCGCTGCCAGCGCCGCTGCCGCGCCACTTGCTGGAGGCGGCATTGAACTTGTAGCGCACTGTAACTTGCACCTCGCGCGAGTCGCGGTGTTGCGCCTGGCACATGTTGCGCAAGCCATAGCGCAGCTGCACCTTTTCTTGTGCATCGAGCAGGTTTCGCCCGGCAATTTTCACACTCAAGCGGTCGTTGAGGAATGTCTTGGTCAAGCTCAAGTAGAGGTTGAAAAGCGCTCGGGTAAGCGACACGTTCTCCATGTCGCCCCGGGTGGTGATGTCGAGACTGGCATTAGCTGTGAGTGTGGGCAGAATCTTGATGTTATTATTGAACTGAATCAGGAAAATGGGGCGCTTGGGGCTGATGTAGCCAACAGGTGTGGGAATCCTTGTCCAGTCCTTGATCATGCCCAGCGAGAGTTGTGGCTCGTAGATGCCAAACTTGGGGTTGAAGTTTAACATCAAGCGCATCTTGTGGCTGTGGTCGAGGTTCTCACGGGTGAGCAGGGTGGTGGCCTCGCTGCCGGGCACCTCATGCGCCACGTTGATGATGTGGTCGCTCACGTGCTTGTATTCGGCCATGAAGCTCATCCATCGCCACATCACCATGAGACCTACCTGATTGTTGATTGATGGCTTGAGGGTGGGATTGCCGCTCTCCCAGGTGAAGCGGTTGCCATAGGACACGTTGCTGGTGAGCTGCCAGTAGTAGGGACGCTGAATCTTCATGCTATAGTTAAGCATGAGTTGCACTGCGCCGGCACGAGCCTGCAAGCCCACTGTGGGGAACAGGTGGTGATAGGTACGGCTCTGCTCGGCAATGCGCTCACCCATGCTGTAGTAGTCGCTTGTCACATTCTCGTTGCGCAAGCCCAGACGCATCGAGCCGAAGGGCAATGGGCGGGCATATTCCACAAAGAAGGCATAGCCCTGCTCGCGCTGCTCGGTTACCGACGACGGCACCACCTGCTCAGGGTTAAGGTACTCGTCGTTGCGGTGGGTGTTGCTCAGCTCGGTGCCTGCTTGCAGGTTGCCACCCAGCACTGGCCATGAGAGCACGAGTTTGCCTGCCAGTAGCTGGCTGCGTGCCATGCTCTGCGCGGTGACGATGCGGCTGTCGCGCTCTTGGCTTACCTCGTCGTTGAACTGGTGCTTGCGGCTCTTGCTGAACATGTAGTCAAGGTTCACATCAATGCCTAGCTTGCCCACCCGGCCGTTGTAGTAGGCATTGAGGGTGTGGGGCATGTTATAGGTAGAGTGATAATCGGCAGTATTCTCAACGTGGTCGTAGAATTGGCCATCGGCAATCACGTCGGCTATCATTGTGCCCGTGTCGTGGTTCTTGAAGTACCACTTGGTATCGTAGCGCACGCCCATCGAGTGGTTGTCGCCTAACACATAGTTCACGCCCACCGAGCTGTAGAGCGACTGGCTGTGGCTCTTGTCCTTGAGATGCTGGTCGAGGAGCCAAGTGGTGTCGGCTTGAACGTCAAAAATTATTTTGTCTTTTTGTTCCCAGCGGTCGTCGTTGTACCACACGGCGCCAAACACGTCCACTCCGCCCTTGCGGTAGTTCCAGTTGATGCCGGTTGCTAGGTCCATATTCTTGCCTTGATAATAATTGACCTCGGCATCAAACGAGAAGCCTTCGCCTTGCGGACGCTTGGTCTTGATGAGGATTACACTCTCCACATCGGCCTTGTATTTGGCACCTGGATTGGTGATTAGCTCCACACTCTCAATGTCGTCGCTCTTGAGCTGGTCGAGCTCGCTCTTGTTGCGCATCTCGCGGCCGTTGATATAAATGACTGGTGTTCCCTTGCCGAACACCTCTAGGCCATCGGCTTTCTTCTGAACTCCAGGCAGGTTCTGCAACACATCGTTAGCCGTGCCCACTCGGCTTAGCAGCGTGCCGTCGACGTCGGTTTTGAGACCCTCGGTGGTGAGTTTGAAGACGGGGCGCGAGGCTTTCACCACCACCTCACCCAGCATCGTGGCCTCGGGCACGAGCTGCACGGTACCCATTGGGATGCCACTGGTGGCGTTGATATATTTGGTTTCATAGCCAATGTAGCTCAACTTCACAATAAGGCTGCTATTGCCGCTGGGCAAGGTGAATGTGCCGTCCTCGCCCGTTGTGGCGCCAGCAATGAAGGAGCTGTCGGCGGGGTTAAGGAGCACCACGTTGGCAAAGGGGAAAGGTTGATTGTTCTCGTCGGTCACCGTGCCGGTGTAGTCGCCTGCCATCATGCTTATTGTCTCAATCAGGCAAGCCATTAGGAGTGCAATTCGTTTCATTTTAAGAATCATATTTTGTAACGTGAATAATTTATATCGATTAAAATCTTGGAGCCACAATCATTGTGGGCCGCTCGCACACTATTGACGTAACATGTGGGGCAAAATGTTGCACTCAAGAGTGATTTTCACCCTTTAGTGTTTAAAATCTTGACACAAATCAAGCCTCGGCCATTGAAAAACTCAAAACTCAAAAACTCTTAACTCTTAATTCATAACTCAAAACTATTTTGTAACTTTGCAGGCTGAAACTCTCAACTCATAACTCACAAACTCAAAACTCGAAACTCAAAATGGCCGAGAGCAACTTCATTGACTATGTAAAGATATTGTGCCGCAGTGGGCATGGTGGAGCAGGGTCGAAACACCTGCACCGCGCCAAGTACATCCCTAAAGGAGGCCCCGACGGTGGCGACGGCGGTCGCGGTGGTCACATCTTCCTAAAGGGTAACCGCAACCTGTGGACACTGATTCACCTGAAATATCAACGCCACATCTTCGCTACCGATGGAGCACCAGGTAGCGAGAACCAGTGCACTGGCAAGAAGGGTGAGGACCGCACCATCGAGGTGCCTTGTGGCACGGCGGTCTACGATGCCGAGACGGGCAAGTTCCTGTGCGACGTGACCGAGCACGACCAGGTGGTACGCCTGCTCAAGGGTGGCCGTGGCGGCTTGGGCAACGTTCACTTCAAGAGCGCTACTCGGCAGACTCCCCGCTTCGCTCAACCAGGCGAGGACGGTGTGGAGAAGTCGATTATCCTGGAGCTCAAGTTGCTGGCCGACGTGGGCCTCGTGGGTTTCCCCAATGCCGGTAAGTCGACACTGCTCTCGGTAATTAGTGCCGCCAAGCCAAAGATTGCCAACTATCCCTTTACCACACTCGAGCCTAACTTGGGTATCGTGACCTATCGCGGGCAACAGTCGTTTGTCATGGCCGACATCCCCGGTATCATTGAGGGCGCAAGTGAGGGCAAGGGCCTGGGCCTGCGCTTCTTGCGGCACATTGAGCGCAATGCAGTGTTGCTCTTCATGATACCGAGTGATACTGATGATATCAAGCGTGAGTATGAGATACTGAGCAATGAGCTCGCCACCTTCAATCCCGACCTCGTGGAGAAACCACGAGTGCTGGCAGTGACCAAGTGTGACCTCATCGACGAGGAACTCAAGGAGATGCTGCGCGAGGGTCTGCCCAGTGATGTGCCTGTGGTCTTTATCTCGAGTGTGGCGCAGCAGGGTCTTACCGAACTCAAAGACTTGCTGTGGCGCACCATCAACGACGAGCACAACCGCATCCCCGACACCGTGGCACTGCACGACCTCGACTCTCAGCACCGTGTGCAAGAGGAGGACGATTTCATTTTTGCTGCACAGGACCCCGACTACGACGACATGCCCGATGCTGGTGGCAAGATGATTGTCGACGAGCAGGAGTGGGACGATGAATACTGGGCCGAGAAATATGACGACCCCGACCGTGACTTCCAGATTGTGAACGATGACCCTGACCCCGAGCAATGACGATAGCATGGAGATAAAGGGAAACATTTGCATCTTTGGTGCTTCGAGTCGCAACCTCGACGATTCCTACATCGAGGCAGCACGCGAGCTGGGCACCATCATGGCCAAGCGCGGCTGGCGATGCCTTAATGGGGCTGGCAATGAGGGCTTGATGCGCGCAGTGAGCGATGGAGTGCTTGATGCCGGAGGCGAGGCCATCGGGGTGATTCCGCAGTTCATGATCGACAATGGCTGGCACTACGACCGCCTCACCCGCATCATCGCCACTTCCACTATGCACGAGCGTAAGAGCACACTGGCCTCAATGTCGCAGGCCGTGATTGCGCTGCCTGGTGGCTGTGGCACCATGGAGGAACTGCTCGAAGCCATTACCTGGCGGCAGCTTAACATAGCCCCCAAACCCATTGTGATGCTTAACACTCTAGGCTACTACAACCCGCTGGTGGAGATGCTCAACCATGCCATTGAGCACGGCTTCATGAAAGCGAGCCACAACCGCCTGTGGCGGCTGGCCCAGTCGCCAGTCCAGGCTATCAACATCATTGAGCAAGAGCTGCAAGACGGCGACAAGCCCATTGAGTCAAAATACTAATTCTTAACAATGCCAACTCACAACTCAGATATAATTACCGACTCTGCCTCGATGGCCGCCGACACTACCGGCAGCCTCGACACCGTGGTGGCACCCAAGCAGCACCGGGCGCAGTATCTTAACGGTTTTCCGCAGTATGGCGGCAACGATTCGGTCTACGAGCACATCGACCAGATGCCAGTACTCGAGATGCCGGCAGCTGGCAATGCCATCACTCACAACAGTTCGCCATTGCACGACACTGGTTCAATGATAATGTTCCTGCTCTCGTGCCTGTTCCTGCTCACGAGCTACAGGCTGGGCAGCGTCTATATCGCCAATTTGGGACACAACATGTTCTCAACCAAGGGAAAAGACGACCTCTATAGCGACCACACGATGAGCGACACGCGCATCATCATTGCCTTGATTGTAAACACTTGCCTCATGGAGGGGATGTTGCTCTTCTACGGCCTGTCGTGGTATGCCCCCAAGCTTGCGCTGGCGTTGCAGAGCTCGGTGTTCCTGCACGTTTTTGTACTGGTGCTTGCTGCAGGCCTATTCATCACGCTGCAACTGTTTCTTTACCGCTTGATTGGCTTTACATTTAGCGATGACCGCCTCACCGAGTTGTGGGTTGGCGGATTTCTCGCCTCGCAGGCCACACTCGGTTTAGTGCTCTTTCCAGTCGTGGTTATTACGCTGGTGTTTCCCTCCACAATCAAGTCGATGCTCACGCTCGCAATAGTCCTATATATTTTGGCAAGAATAGTCTTTATTTGGAAAGGTTTTAGAATTTTTTTCAATAATTTCTCGTCAAGTATTTATTTTATTTTGTACCTTTGCGCCGTTGAAATTGTACCCCCTCTCTTGGCACTTGCCGGTACAGTTTATATATGCAGCATATTATAAACAAAAAACATTGAAACAGTGAAGATTAAGAAAATTTTGGTTTCTCAACCGAAGCCATCATCTGAAAAATCTCCGTATTTCGATTTGCAACGCAAGTATGGCGTTGAAGTGGTTTTCAGGCCATTCATCAAGATTGAGGGGTTGACATCGCGCGAGTTCCGTCAGTCGAAAATCCCCATCACTAACCACACGGCAGTGATTTTCACTGCACGCACTGCTGTTGACCACTACTTCCGCTTGTGCAAGGAACTGCGTTTCAACGTTCCCGACACGATGAAATACTTCTGTGTGAGCGAGACAATTGCCCATTATCTGCAGAAGTATATCATCTATCGCAAGCGCAAGATTTTCTATAGCGAGACTGGCCATGCCGAGGCGCTGCTCCCACTGCTTGCCAAGCACAACAAGGAAACCTATCTTTATCCCATTAGCGATGTTCATGACCAGAAGTTGCACATCCCTGAGGATGGCAGCATCAAGTTCACCAAGGCTGTGATGTATCGCACTGTGAGCAACGTGATAGGCAATGACGAGCCTTTCGACTACGACATGATAATCCTTTTCACCCCGTCGGGTGTGAAATCGCTGCTCCAGAGCTTCCCACACTTTGAGCAAGGCAATATCGCAATAGGCGCTATGGGTGGCAAGACCATCGAGGAGCTCAAGAACAACGGACTAAGGCTCGACCTCACTACCACAAGCAAGGCTCCATCGATAGCTGCTGCTATGGACAACTACATCAAGGAGCATCTTGATGATCCCGATGAGCCACGCATTGAGCAGGAGCGATTCAAAGACCCAGAGCCAGAACCCGTTCCCGAACCTGCTCCTGAGCCCGTGGTTGAACCTGTAGCTAAGAAGCCATCCGCCAAGAAGGCACCAGCCAAGAAGCCTGCAGCCAAGAAGGCACCGGCCAAGAAGCCTGCGGCCAAGAAACCAGCCGCAAAGAAGACTACAACAGCCTCTAAGAAGGCGACAGTAGCAACTAAGGCTGAGTCGACTAAGAAGACGACCGCTGCTGCAAAGAAGACGACCGCCGCTGCTGCAAAGAAGACCACTACAGCCGCAGCAAAGAAGACCACGACAGCTGCAGCCAAGAAGACAACCGCTACGGCCAAGAAGACTACGACATCTGCAGCAAAGAAGGCAACTACAACCGCAGCAAAGAAGGCAACTACATCTGCAGCAAAGAAGACTACGACAGCCGCTGCTAAGAATAAGAAAACTACCAAGAAGTAATTTTTTATTTCATAAGCTAAAAGCAAGGGCCATTCAGTATTGTTAGGCTCTTGCTTTTCAATTAGAAATTGAAACTGTGCATTAAACCTAACTTAAGAACCGTGATAATTTTATTTTTATAAACCCACTTTATTAATCTTCTATGACAAAGAAAATTACACTTGTTGCGCTGGCTATGGTGGCTTTGTGCAGCACGGCAATCGCCGACCCCATCAAGATTAAGGGCGTGTATAACAACAACCGCTACGATGACCATGCCGACCACTGGTATACCACCTACGTGGGATGGAATAGTGTCCTGGAACGTGCCATCTTCATTGTGGAAAATGGAATCTACGCCATGGAAGTTGACGGTAACACCGTGAGCACACCAGTGAAAGAACCTCCTGTTGAAAAAAGCGATTTCTTCTCTAACGGGCAGTTTACCGACAACGACAAGGCCCTGTGGGCTAACAATTTCAACCTCATGTATGGCAACTCAGGAGCCGTGATGGCTAATGGTGTTATCACCACAGTGACATCTCGCACCGAGAGTGCTGACGTGGACTCGACCAACATCTTTGCCGTGCGACACTGGAACGCTGAGACTGGCGATCTGCTCAACGCAAGCGATGAGTACTATCCCAAGAATGCTTGCCTTGAGAGTGCAGGCATGGCTCTTAACCCTGTTGATGGCAAGGTTTATGGCCTGTTTTATTTAACTGATGTTGATCTTCCCGAGGAGATTGTAAACGATCCCGACTTCTTTGGCGACAACACCGACTCGGGCTACGCAATATGCACCATCGACCTCGAGACAATGGAGATAACTCCAATCACTCCTGGCCTGTATTACGACAATTTCGTGACATTTGCCATCAATGCACAAGGTCGTGCATTTGCCATGACCAGCGGTGCCACTGCTGGCTACGAGGGCGAGGATGGGAAATTTTATGACATCGATGGCAACCTCGCTGGCGCCCATCTGCTGGAGTTTGATCTTGCCACTGGCCTCATGCTTAAGGACTGGGGTGCTACTGGCTACTGCTCGCAAGCTAAGCGTCAGAGTGCTTGCTTCAGCAAGAATAACCCTGGCAAGATGTACTGGAATGGCTTCGTCAATAGCGGCATGGGCTATAACGACTATGGCAACTGGGGACCGCTTCCCGACAACAACTGGAAAGCCAATGGGAAGTACGACACCGCTCTCTACGAGGTTGACGTCAACACTGGTGAGGCAGCTCGCATTGCCAAGATTGACAACCGCTTCACCTTTGCTTGCATGTGGGTGGTCGAGGACGATGAACCAGTGGCAGGCGATGTGAATGGCGACGGAGCAGTCAATAGCACCGACATCACTGTGCTCTACAACTGGCTGCTGAGCGAGGACGACACCTACATGGTGAATGGCGATCAGGACGGTGATGGTGAAGTGACTGCTGGCGACGTGACAGTTGTCTATAACATCCTCATGAACGATTGATCTCAGCGCATTAATCGATAGCAATAAAAAAGGTGCCTCAACAATGCGTGAGGCGCCTTTTTTTGTGCATTATATTAATGTGAGTTCCTTTAGAACTGGTTCTCCACGATTTGTGTGAGCACGTCGCTCATCTCGAGGCCTGCGGCAGCCACTTGCTGTGGAATGAAGCTGGTGGCCGTCATGCCGGGTGTGGTGTTCACCTCGAGCATATTGATGCAGTCGGTTCCATCGGGGTTCTTGGTCACGATGTAGTCCACACGGATGATGCCGTTGCAGTGCAGGATGTCGTAGATGCGGCTCGTTTCCTCTTGCAGGGCTCGTGTGAGCTCATCGCTGATGCGGGCAGGCGTGATTTCCTGCACCTGTCCGTTGTACTTGGCATCGTAGTCGAAGAACTCGTTGTCGGTAACCACCTCGGTGACTGGAAATACCGTGGATTTTTTCTTCGTCTTGTAGCACCCCACGGTCACCTCGGTGCCGTCGAGGAAACGCTCAACCATCACTTGCCCTGACTGCTTGAAGGCATTTTTAATGGCAGGAGCCAGCTGGCTCTTGTTCTTGACCTTGGTCACGCCAAAGCTTGAGCCGTCGTCGGTAGGTTTCACGAAGCATGGCATGCCCAGCTCTCGCTCGATGTCGTCCTCGGTGATGTGGCGCTCCACGTCCTTGAGCAGCAAGATGCTGTCGGCCACGGTAATTCCAAATGAGCGCATGTAGTTGTTGAGCATGTACTTGTTGAAGGTGAGCGACTCCACAAGCACGTTGCTGGTAGAGTAGGGCAGCCCAATCAGGTCGAAGTAGCCTTGCAGGATGCCGTTCTCGCCTGGCGTGCCGTGAATGGTGATGTAGGCATAGTCGAAAGTGGTTTTCTCTCCCTTGCCCTTGCTCTTGAACGAGAAGTCGTTCTTGTCGATAGGTGCAAGACTGCCGTCGTGCAGATTCACGTGCCAGTCGTTTTTCCTGATAACGACTATATACACATTGTAGCGGTTGCGGTCGAACCAGCTGTAAAGACCTTGTGCCGAGCGGAGCGACACCTCATGCTCCGAAGAGTCGCCACCACACACGATGGCTATATTACGTTTTGTTTTTTTCATTGCCGATATTATGTGTTTTATTCTTTTTGACTTGCAAAGTTACTACTACACCACTGAAATACCAAATTTTATTATAAAAAAGAAAAATGCTTGGCACCAGCGTGAGTGCCAAGCATTTTAGGATAAAGTGTTAAGCAATAATTATTTAACAACCTTAACGGCCTTGGTAGTGCCGTCGGTCATCTCCATAACCACGATGTTAACACCCTGGAATGGGGTAGCGCTCTCAACGCCAGCCACATTGTAGTAGCGCACGGCCTTCACGTTGTCGAGGTTGATGTTCTCGATTGCGGTGGGAGTGCTTGGCATCACGAGTGCATAGGCAAGGTAGTTCTGGAATTCGTAGTCATAGTCCATCAGGCTGATGCCATCGGTAGCAGGCTTCCAAGCCTCCTTGAGGTTGATGGCGCAGGTCACCTGGTAGCGCTTGCCGTTTTCGAGAGTGTTCTCGGTAGCAGCCCAAGTGGTGTTGAGGCTCATGCTTTGGCCCTGTGCGGCACCATTCTCGCCGCTGTAGCCACGCAGTGTGTTCTCAGTAGCGTTCCAGTAGCCAGTTACCTTAACCACCTGGTTGGGCTTGAGAGTGTCGAACTCATCGGCAAGGTTGATGCTCTGAACGGTGTACTCAACTGGAGTCTCACCCTCCTCGGGCATCTCGGTAACGGTCAATACAGGGTTGAGCTCTACGTTGCTCAGAGTGCCCTTGAGAGAGCCACCCTTGATAGCGTCCATGAGCACGAAGTCCTCAATGTCGCTGTTGTAGTCAACGCGAATCCAGTTGTCTTGGCCATCGGTCAGGAACGCATGGTTCTCGATTTGAGCCATGTCAACCACTGCCAGGTCGTCGCTGATGGTGTACTCAGCACCATTCTCGCCAGTGGTGAGCATCTCAGCAAGTGTGATGCCCTCAACAGGTTGCTCTGCTGCGATTGTGCCAAACTCAGCCTTTGGCAAGAAGTAATTTAAGGTGTTATAGTTGCCATAGTGATAGAAGCTGGTTGCTGTGTTTTGGCTCTCGCCCAGCCAATAGGTCTTGTCAACGTCAGTGCTCTTCTCAAGAGCCACAACCTCTACTGCCAGGTTTCCACCATTGTAGGCAATTGGTTCATTGAAGAAGAACTCAATAGTATTGCTATTGTTATCAATATTGCATGTTCCGGCTACGGTCATCTCGGTAACCTTGTCGTTGCCAGCGTCGGCAAAGACGGTCTGCTCAGTTTCCTTGAGGGAGATTTGAAGGGTGCCACCTGTAGCCTTAATATTGCTATCGGCAAAGAACTTAACACTTGAAATCTTGCGGCCATTGAGGTCGGTCAGTTTCTCGGCTGGATAGATAAATTGAGACTCAACCAAGTAGGTATCGGCCCAGAAACTGTAGAATGGTACATATTGATTACTGTTAGTGCCATCACACACTACAACTTCATGAGTGGGCTCGGTGGCTGTGCCGTTCAGTGTTACTGCAATGGGCTCTTGCTCTCCAATGGTGACATTGAGAGTGGCCTCGTTGGTGCCTTCCTCTACAGGAGCATAGGTGATAGTGAACTCTTTGCTCTCACCAGCGGCAATCTCGGTAGCCTCAGTAATGCTGAAAGGAGCCTCGAGGGTGCTGAATACTGGGGTGAAGGCAGTGTTGCCAGTGTTGGCAATAGTGATAGTGCCGGTAGTGGTCTTCTCGGCAGGAATAGTGAATGTCAGTGTCTCGGGAGTTACAGTGCCGCTGATAACGGTTGCAATAACGGTACCCTTAACGGTCACATCCTCGATGGCTGGAGCATTGCCATTGCCGTCGGTGATGGCAACATTGGCGGTGTACTCGCCAGCCTCAGTGCCCTCGGCAGCAGTGAAGGTAATGGTGTACTCAGCGCTCTTGCGTGGAGCAAGCTCAGCGGCCTCGGCAGGCTCAATGGTGAACATGCCAGTATTGTCACCGCTCAGGGCGATAGTTGGCTTCACAGGCTGATTACCTGTGTTCTTAACAACGAGCTTCTCGGTTGCTACGGCATTGCCAGCACCAATCACGCTACCACAGTCGATTGCTTTGCTCGAAGTCACCTCCATCGAGTAAACGGGCTCTATCTCACCAGCATCCTCAAAGGTGAATTTCACCTTGGGAAGGAATTTCTGCACATAGAGAGATCCATTATTGTAACTGTAGAAAGCTACATTGTCTTCTTGAGTCTCGCCAACGAATGACATGCTCTTGAAAGTGCCAGCTTGGGTGGCGACATCAATTAGCAAATCACCACCTTCGTAAATGAAGTTGGCATCATCTTCAAATGTGATAGTCCATTCTTGTGCAACAGTAGGCTCGGCCGAATAAACTTCAACCAAGTCGTCCTCGATACGTGCAGCTCCGCTGGTGGGATAGGTAGTTCCGGCATCAACATTAGCCAGTGAGAAGGCCACATTTCCACCTGAGATGAATGATGTTGCGCTTGTGTAGAAAGTCATGCTTGTGAGTCTCTTGCCTTGCATGGTAGCAAGCATCTCGGCAGGATAAATCATCTGATTGATTTGTGGCGCATCATACCAGTTGCCATAAATGGGCAGTAAGCTGCTTGATGCATTACCGTTCGCAACAGTCACTTCGTTAGCAGCGCTACCGGTAAGAGGAACTTCAAAAGTGATGCCGTGACCGCAGTCGATGCTCACGGTACCAGTGAAGTCGCCGTTGGTTGTTGGCGCAAACACAACAGGAATCGTGGCAGATGTCTTGGAAGCAAGCTCGGCGGCAACATAAGTGGTGCTGAAGCCATTGCCGCTAACTGTCACACTGGGAGTGAAAGCGTTAGTTCCCGAGTTGCGCAGTGACAAGTTGAGGGTGCTGGTGCTGCCAGTGGGGATTGTGCCGAACTCAAGTTTGTCGGGAGTGACTTTTGCGGCATACTCTTCGGTAGTGGCGGCATCATAGTCGAAGGTGGTCTCGGGAAGGAAGTCTACACCTGAACCACTTGACGAATAGGAACCATGGCTGTGCCATGTAGTATTGCGCCCCAGTGCTTCACCATAGAAGTAGATGTGGGGGCAATTTGAGCATTTGGTTATCAGTTCAATTCTAATGACCAAGTTCCCGCCCTCATATTCATAGGGGGTGTTGAATGTGAACACGCAGTTCTTTCCGTCGTTAGTGGGAATGCCGTTGAACACTGGTGCCAAGCCTGTTGCATGGGCTGTCAGGGCGTTGCCCTCAATCTCACCAACCGATACCTGAATCTCACCACCTTGAAGGGCTGTGATTTCGTCGTTGGCATAAAAAGTGAGTGAGTTGATAACTCCTCCCTCCATGTCGCTCAACATGTCGGCAGGATAAACGATGGAATTGATGAATCCAGCATCGCAGTAGTAGCCGTAGATGGGGATGGTCTCATTGGTGGTGGTCCTCCCGTTTACTACGGTTAGCTCATTGGCTCTAGCGCCCACAACGCAGGCAACAAAAGCCAACACAAGAAGAAATAAATTTTTTTTCATTTTCTTGTTGGGTTTTAGTTAATAAATAGAGTAATTGTGTATAAATATTTAGTTTGTCCAAGTTTGGTTTGGTTTATGCTAAATGTGGTGTTGCAAAGATAAGAAAAATCCTGAAAATCAGCAAAAAAACACAGAAAAGATTTATATCCTAACCAAGCTGTTGCAATTTTTCTTGATAAATTAGCGTTATTAAAAACATTATGCGTAACTTCGCAGCACCAACAAAAACTATCACTCACACACACATATGAACATCAAGGAACTATATCAATACTATCAGCAGCACCCAGTGGTCACAACCGATAGTCGCGACTGCCCAGCAGGTAGCATCTTTATAGCCCTCAAGGGCGAGTCGTTCAATGGCAATAAGTTTGCCGCGCAAGCACTGGAGAAGGGCTGCTCACTTGCTGTGGTCGATGACGAGCAGGTCTATAATCAATTTCTCGAGCAGCCTCTTGAGGGCAAGCGCATGGTGCTTGTGCGCGACTCGCTGCAGGCCTTCAAGGATCTTGCCCGCGAGCATCGCCGCCAGTTCAGCATCCCAGTGGTGGGTATTACTGGCACCAATGGCAAGACCACAACCAAGGAGCTCGTGCGCACTGTGCTTGCCGCCAAATACAACGTGATGGCAACCGAGGGCAACTTCAATAACGATGTGGGCGTGCCAAAGACCCTGCTGCGTCTTGCTCCCGAGCACGAGATTGCCGTGGTGGAGATGGGCGCCAGCCATCCTGGCGACATCAAGACACTGGCCGAGACTGCCGAGCCCACCAGTGGACTCATCACCAACGTTGGCAAGGCCCACCTGCAAGGCTTCTGCTCACTCGAGGGCGTGATCAAGACCAAGGGCGAACTCTACGAAAACCTGGCCACACGCACTGATAGCGTGATCTTCATCAATGCCGGCAATGAGCTGCTGATGAAAATTTTGCCTAAGAATGTTCAATCTGTTCAATACTGCCAAGGCGCCGAGAACCAGGGACAATGCGTCATAGGCGAGGTGGTGGCATGCGACCCCATGCTCAGGCTGCGATGGCGCGCTGGTGGCGAGCAGTGGCACCAGGTGGCAACGCACCTCATTGGCAGCTACAACATCGACAACGTGCTTGCTGCTGTCACAGTGGGCTTGTACTACGGCGTTGACCCTGAGGATATTAATGCTGCCATTGAGGGTTATGTGCCGAGCAACAACCGCTCACAACTCACTCACACCGCCACCAACCACCTCATCGTTGATGCCTATAATGCCAACCCCACCTCGATGGCAGCAGCCCTCGACAACTTCAGGCTGATGCAAGTGTCGCCCAAGATGGCTATCCTGGGCGAAATGCGTGAGCTGGGTGAGTCAAGCATGCAGGAACATGAAGCAATGGTCAAGCACATTGGCCAGTGCGGCATCGACCAGGTGTGGCTCGTGGGCAACGAGTTTGAGAACATCAACTGTAACTATCGCAAGTTTGCCGACGTTGAAGCCGTCAAGGCCGCCCTCGCTGCTGAGCCAGTGGAAGGCTACTACATCCTCATCAAGGGGTCTAACGGCAACCGTCTGTTCCAGCTCCCAGCGCTGCTCTAATGAGTTGTGAGTTTTTGAGTTGTGAGTGAGAGTTTTTAATTCTGACTTCTGATTTCTGAAATCTGAAATCTGACTTCTGTTAACTCGCAACTCAAAACTTATTGTGCTTCTTCTACTTGATCCTCGGGTTGATCTTCGGGCGTGAAACTGAAGGTAATCAGGTCGATGACCTTGCGTGCTGCGTCGTTGAGGTCGTCGCAAGGGTATAGTTTAGCCTTGTCGTTGGTCAACTGGCACAATGTGAGTGGATACCAGCACGGTGTGTGAAGATTACTCTCGGTCTCATCATCGTCGTCGTGCTTGACGTAGAACATGTGGATGGTCTTGCCCAGCGAGTTGGCCAGCATAATCTCGGCAATGGTGCCAGGGCATGCGGCGTCGTCAAGTACAAAGACAGCATCGGTGCAACTCTCAATCATTTTTTTCTCACACATTATGATGTCGTCGGCCTTGCGGCTTTCGGCCTCAAAATAGAATGGACCAATGTAGAGCACGTTGTCGTTAATGCTCACACCACTCATGTCCTTGGGCCTGAGGAGAGTCTGCACGCTGCCCAGAATTTGCGATCGGTAGTCCTCGGCTGCTGCAATCTCGTAGTCTTCGTCACGAGAGTCGAATGCGAAAGCCCCACCAAAAAAGAGTTTGTACTTAGTGTCCATAATTAAAGGGTTTGTGAGTTATGAGTTGCGAGTTATGAGTTGTGAGTGAGAGTTATGAGTTACTGATTTCTTGCCTAAGTCCGACTTTGTCCGACTTTGTCCGACTTTGTCTGACTGAGTCTGACTATGTCTGACCCAAGTCTGACCTCTGACATCTGACATCTGACATCTGCCGTCTGGCTTCTGTGCTTTAAGAGTCGAGCACAAAAGAGAAGCTATAGGAGTAGAGTGCGAAGCAAGCAAGCACGTAGGTCACCACATTGGCAATGATGGTGGCATGCATCACCTGCTTGAATCCACGGCTCTTCATGAGCCTGCCGTTCACTAACACCTCCACCAGCACCGTGCCCACAAAGGATGCGACCAAGTAGACCACAAAGGCTAGCAGCGTCTCGGTGTCTTCGGTGTTGACCTCGATAGAGCTCACCCAGGGGAACCATACCACCAGCATCCAGCCACCATTGAGCAGCTTTGAGATAATAGCCCCAAGTGCACCGCTCACGATGTTGCTCACGGCCACAGGCAGCATGATGCGTGGATTGAATGTTTGTCGCGAGAGGTATTTCGACATTATGATGATTTCAGCAATAACCACCAGCAGCATGAGAATCCATCCCATTGGTAGCGAAGCATATTTTCCAAATGAAGTAGAAAGTAATGGCATATCAATTGTACTTTTCCTATTGTTAACTTAGTTATTGAACTTTTTCGTGTGATTTTTGAAATTAACGTGCAAAAATAGGTATATTTTTTTTATTACAAACTTTTTGGGCGATGATTTTTGCTCAATATTGCATTTAATTGCCACATCATAGTTACAACCAAAGGCAAAATGTAGTAACTATAACGTGAGTTCGACGAAAAAAATGGCTGTATATCAGGC
>DEJJ01000021.1:30328-59345 GCA_002353285.1 Porphyromonadaceae bacterium UBA2751
AGAGGGGGAGTTGCTAACGCAATGATTATCAAATGATAAATTCGTCGAACTCACGTTAACTTTAGATAAATTAGGCTTCACCTCGGAAATAAAAATGAAAATCTTTCGCTTTTCATTTTGTACTTCACTCGGTTTGCACTAATTTTGCACGCTCAAAAAATAAACCAAACAACAGATGATTTCTACAACACACATTATAGGAGTGGTGCTCACGGTGGCTGTGCTGCTGCTGGTGAGCTGGCTCTCGGCACGCAACATCAAGGACGAACGCAGTTTCACCACTGGCGGCACAGCAGGCAGCTGGATGGTGTGTGGGGCATTCCTCACAACGCTGGCGGGTGGCCAGTCGACGGTGGGCACAGCTCAGCTGGCGTTCAGCTATGGCATCTCGGCATGGTGGTTCACGCTGGGTGCTGCGCTGGGTGGAGTGGTGCTCGCCGTGTTCTACGCCGGGCCGCTGCGTCGCAGTGGCTGCAGCACGCTGCTCGAGATTGTGGGTCGTGAATATGGTCACAAAATCGAGGCTGTGGGGTCAATCCTGTTCCTGATAGGCATCTTCATCAGTATTGTTGCGCAGGTGCTCACATCGTCGGCCATGATAGGCAGTCTGTTCAACATGGGCACGATGTGGTCGCTCATCACTGGTGCAGTGCTCATCATGCTGTTTGTGATATTTGGCGGCATCAAGAGTGCTGGCGCTGGCGGTATCATCAAGCTGATACTGCTCTACTGTGGCTCGGTGGCCACGGGCATCATCGTGTGGCGCATGGCAGGCGGTGTGGATGGTTTCGCTGGTAGCATTCAGGAAATTTACCAGTCGCCAACAATTGCTGCGGCAAACGGCATTGGCGGCATTGAAAGTCTGCATCACCGCTACGGCAGCATGATAGCGCGTGGCGCGATGAAGGACCTGGGAGGTTGCCTGTCGCTGGTGCTTGGCGTGGTGTCGACTCAGACCTACGCCCAGTGCATCTGGTCGGGTGCCACCACCAGCAAGGCTCGTCGTGGAGCGCTGCTGTGCGCCTTCTTCATTCCAGTGATTGGTGCGGCTTGCACGCTGGTGGGCCTGTACATGCGAGGCCACTATGTCACAGCCGATGAGCTCAAGGCCATGCAGCAGGCTGGCGAGGCATTGCCAAGCGGCATCGGTGTGATTGCCAGTTCGGCACAGGCATTTCCTGCCTTCATCTTGAATCACCTGCCAGCATGGTTTGGAGGACTGATGCTTGGAGCGCTCTTGATCAACATCCTGGGGTGCGGCAGTGGCCTGATGCTTGGGGCATCCACCATCTTGGTGCGCGATGTGATTGCCAACGCACAACGCAAGTGGGCAAACGGCAAGAAGCACATGTCGCAACTGATGGAGACAAGGCTCTCGATTGTGGTGTTGCTTGCTATAGCTGTTGTTGTGGCCAACACCTTCAACGGCAGTTTCATCAACGACTTGGGTTTCCTGTCGCTGGGACTGCGGGCCGTGGCAATAATATTCCCGCTGAGCTTTGCGCTGTGGTTGCCAGGGCGGTTCAAGATTCGCGCAGTGATGACATCGATGGTGGCAGGCACAGCCATGATGCTGGCAGCCCACCTGCTTGCGCTGCCTGGCGACGCTGTGTTCTACGGCCTCGCCACCTCACTGCTCGTTGTCCTTTTGTCGAAATAAGCAGGATGAAGGGGAAATTGAGAATTAATTAAAGCCAGCCGGCACTTTTGTACCATTCGATTGCCTCGTGGATGCCGTGCCGCAGGTCGTAATGGGCCTTGAAGCCGAAGTCGCGCTGGGCATCGGTGGTGTCGCACAGCCAGTTGCGCTGCTTGAGGATGCGGAACTTGTCGGGGTTGAGGGTGCTGGCCTTGCCGGTCACCTTGCCCCAGAACTCAGCCACATGACACACTATCTTCACCAGCAACAGGGGGCAGGTGATGGGCATCACCACCTTCTTGCCGAGTTCGTCGCACACAATCTTGCGGAACTCCTGCTGGGTGTAGCTGCGCGCCTCGCTCATGAAATAGGCCTTGCGCATGGGGCCAGCCTCAAGAGCATCCATTACACCTCGCGCCAAGTCCTTGACATAGATGAAGGTGAGCATCTGCTTCTTGAAGCCCACACTGAAGTCGAAGCCGCGCTTAATACTCTTAATCATCAGGAAATAGTCGCGCTCGTGGGGGCCGTAAACGCCAGTGCAGCGGAAGATGGTGTAAGGAAAACCTTGCTGCATAGCCAGATAGGTCTCGCCCTTGAGCTTTGATGTGCCATAGCGGGTGTTGGGTGCAGGCACATCGGTGCTCTTGAAGGCGGTGTAGTTAACCTCGTCGCCAGGCCCCATGACACTGAGGCTGCTCATCATCAGGAACACCTCGGGCACCGCATCGAGTGCCTTAAGTTCGTCGACAATACTCTTGAGGCAGCCATAGTTCACAGTCTCGAAGTCGAGATAATTAGTTGCCTTAGTGAGCCCGAGGTTATGCACCACATAGTGCCACTTGCCGTGCTGCTGCACATGTTCTTCGAGAGCGGCATGAAGTGCCTGCTCGTCGCTAAAATCGAGTTCGAGGAAATGTATGCGCTCGTCGGTGAGAAACTTGCGGCTTGTGGTCTTGCGCACGGCTGCCCATGTCTCGTAGCCACGGCTCAGGGCTTCCTCCACCAGGTAGCCACCAATGAAGCCACCGGCGCCAGTAATGAGTATTTTCTTTGTCATCGTTGAAGAATGGTTTTTACTTTGTCGAGAATCAATTCAGGGCTAATGTCGCGCAGGCAGTGGTAGTCGCCATAGCGGCACTTCTTGTTGCCATGCCGCGAGCATGGGCGGCAGTCGAGTTCGTCGAGTTGCACTGTGTCGCGGAGTGCCTGATGCCATCCCAAGAGTCCGCTTCCAGCATCGTTAGCGCCCCACACACTCACCACTGGCAGCCCCACGAGCGATGCCAGGTGCATCCATGCGGAGTCCATCGTGAGCATCAGGTCACAATGGCTCAGCAGTGATAGTTCGTCGGCCATCGAGTGCTTGATGTGAGGCACCGATATCACGTTGTTGTAGCGCCGCATGATGGGGTCGAGAGCATCTCGCTCCTGGGTGCCATTGCCCAGCAGGAAGATGTGGAAATGCTCCCAGCGCGAGAGTTCGGCAATAACCAGCTGCATCTGCTCCAGCGGGTACTGCTTGCCCTTGTGGCTGGCAAATGGCGCAATGGCAATCCAGCGCTCGCCTTGCTCCTTGACAGGGACCATAGCACTGCGCGGAGCATCCCCCTCGCCATAAATGCTGACGAAATCATCGCCTATTTTTAATCCCAGCTGGCGGAACACAGCCTGATAGCGCATGTGCACTGTTGGGGTGGTGGACTTTGAGTTGCCGGTATTTTTCATCTTACTGCCTTGGTCGACGGTTGCCACCACTACGCCTTTGCGCTTCAGCACCAGCTTCATGAGCATGGTGCGGAAATCGTCGTGAAGATTGGCCACTGCGTTGAAGGCATAGCGGTGCTGCAGGTTGCGAGCCAACTTGATGGGGCCCGTAATGCCATCGTACTTGTCGGGGTCGATGTCCAGCACAATCAGGTTGGTCGGGCGGTTGACGAAGATGTCCTGGGCCTCGGCAGTGGTGACGAGCACAAAGTTCACATGACTATTGGCCTCACACACTGGATAGACGACGGGCACTGCCATTGCTGCCTCGCTCAGCGTTGAGATGCTGGTGATGAGCACGCTCTTTATTGTTGTGTTGTGGATGTTTGCCATTAGTGTTATATTTTGTCGAATCCCAATGTGAATTTACGCCAGTAGTATTTCAATGGATTCTTGTATTTTAGCAGTTTCCATGGCCTGCTCGAGTGAGGGTGATGCGTCACTGGCAGGGTGGTGAAGATGTAGTTCTTGAACCCTAACTTGAGCGACTCGTGAGAGATTATCACGTCGTACCAGTGCTTCTTAGGGTCGAGTTGATCAAAGTCAAAAGCCTTGAGCAGTGCTGGGGTGATTAGCGTGCAGCAGAAGCTGCAGTGCTTGCGGCTGTCAACGACTTGGTTCTCCTGCCCCGTCATGTAGAGATAGGGGTAGTTGATGTCGCCATTGTCGTCGACAGTTACTGCCGCAGCCAGGCCACATTGGGGTAGGCTTGCGGCGTTGGTGGCAAGCTGTTGCAGAGTGTCGGGCCTTACCACCACATCGCTCTCCACAATCAATAGTCCAGCATTAGCCTCGAGCGCCTTGTGCCTTGCCTGTTGCAAGATGAGCCTATAGTTGGGCGATGGAGTGCTGGTAACATCGCTCATGTTCACCAGGTTGAAGTGCTTCTCGGTGGCCAATTGGGTGAGGCGTGCTGTGTTCTCGGGCGTTGAGAAGTCGTTATAAATGGTGTAAGAGTGTGGCCAGTCGAGCTTGGATGCCATGATGGCATCGATGGTCTCGATGGTTGTGTCGATTGAATCCTTAACGGGTGTTATGATATGTAATTCGTTCATTGCTAAGGTGTTTTAATGCTGGTGCAAGAGCTTTTTCTTAAAGGCGTTCAGGCCGTTGAGCAGTCGCGACCATGAGCGGTGCACATGCAACGGTCCACCGAGTTCACGCTGGAAAAACTCGGCATGGCGCTCGTTGAGAGTGGCTATCACGCTGGCCTTGTGCTTGCGGTCGGCAATGCGCTTTGAGCCAGGACGAATGCGATAGTAAAACCCCACCTCGTCGAGTGTGATGGCAGTGCCGCCATCCTTGAGCATAGCTATCCAGAAGTCCCAATCCTCACGGCCCTTTATGTGCTCACAGTAGCCGCCAGCACGCTTCCAGTCGCTCTTGCGGTATATGGCACATGCGCTGATGATGTTGCGTCTGGCAAGCAGGTGCAAGTCGAAGGGAGGCAATTTCCACACACCCGTTCTGTCGCCGAAGAACTCCCCATGAGCGGTGACAACTTTTACATCGGGGTTGCTAAGAAATTCACCTACAGCATGCTCAATGTAGGTTGGAGCTATTTTGTCGTCGGCATCGACAGGAAGGATAAACTCTCCCCTTGCCATCTCAATGGCATGGTTTCGCGCCCTGCTCACACCGCTATTAGGCTGTGTGGTGGCTGTGACGGCAGGGTTGGTTGCAGCAAGCCTTGTGATGGTGGCAAGAGAATCGTCGGTTGAGCCGTCGTCGACAAGAATCACCTCAAGTGGGGAATAGGTCGACGCAAGTACCGATGCCACACACTCCTCGACATAGCGGTCCATGTTATAGACCGGAATGATGACCGAGACCAGAGGGTTGCTATTATTGTCGCTTGATGTCATGCCTTGTGAAATTGATGGGGAAATGAATTATTTATACTTTACAATCTTCAATGCGTTGTGGCGCACCTGACGGCGCAGGCGCCACACGCTGCAGTGCTTGGCTTGGGCAACTTGCCTAAGCACATCGTCGATGCTCTCGCTGGGATTGTCGTCGGTTTCCAGCAGCAGATGGTCGAGAGGAGTGATGGCAAGAGCGGCGGTGTTGTGCTTGACTCCGAAACTCAGGTAGAAACCAGCATCAATGAGCTGGCGCGCCACGTTGTCGTTGCCCCTGAAGCCGTGAATCACCCACGCCACATTGTGGGCATGAGGATTGTCGTGCCACAGCTTGATCACTTGTTGAGATGTGCGCACGCAGTGTATCACCAACGGTTTGCCAGCGGCAGCAGCTATATCAATGTGGGCTTGCATCACCTCTTGTTGCAGCTCAATGTTAGGCCCCTTGAGCGAGTCGAGTCCAGTCTCGCCTATTGCCACCACCAGAGGGTGCTGTGCTATTTCCTTGAGTCGCTCCACTTGTGTTTGCCAGTCGTGGGCAATGTGCCATGGGTGGATGCCCACCGAGTAAATGTGCCCATATTGCGGGTTAAAGTCATCGACATCAACGCTGATGAGGGCCTGCTGGGCATTGGTGTCGTGACTGTGGAAATTGGTGATAACCGGAGGCACCGGGTCATAGCCGTGGCCTCCCAGTGGGTTGCAGCTAATGATGCGCTTGGTGGCAAGCCATGTGCCCTTGATGGGGCCATGTGCCTGAATTGCCTCGACGGCATAGTGGCTGCACGACGGAGTGTAGCGGCACACTGGTGGAGTGAGCGGTGATATGAACCGCTGATAGAACTTGATGGGCAGGATGAGCAGTTGCTTGAATATGTTAGTTAAGCTAAATTTCATGGCACTTGCTCATTGGTTATCGCCGTGGAAATCTTGGTGAGCAGTTCCTGCATGCTGTGCTCGATTGATGAGTAGTCCTTCTCATGCTTGGCAAGCCAGTTGAAGCCTATGAGCACCGTAATGCCCTGAGCAGCAGCTGGGGCTAATAGCTTGCGGTTGAGGCGGTAAGCCTCGCGAGTGCGCCGTCGCAGCAGCACGCGGTCGACGGCATGGCGAATGCGCTTCTTGGGGATTGAGATGAGGAATCGTGCTGCAACAGGCTGATGCGATGGGACGGCAGGCACTGCAAGCCACACCGCCCGTAGCGGATAGGCAATCACCGATGTGCCGTGGGCATAGAGCTTCTCAATCTCCAACTTGCTGCACAGCTTCTCGCTCTTGTATAACCTGAACTCTCCCATGATTTAGACTGCGAAGTTACTAAAAAAACAGGAGTCAGAAGACTAACTTCTGTTTTTTTTCCATTTTTTGTAGAGTCGCATAGCTTCGCCCAGCCACAGCACAAGCGATGTGCCCAGAACAATGAAGATCCAGTCCTGAAATTCAATTGGCTGCACGTTGAACATTTTGCCTCCAAAATTGACAATGATAATCTGGCCCACAAAAATCAAGAAGGCGATGAACACAAATCCCTTGCAGTTCTTGAGGTGTAGTGCCGAGAACATTGAGCGATAAGCGCGTGCATTAAACATGTTCCAGAACTGCATCATCACAAATGTGGTGAAGAACAGAGCGCTCTCGTAGGCTGTAATGGGGTGCTTTGGTGCCTTGATGTAACTGCCACTTGTGAGCATGTGCCACAGTTCGCTCAGCGATCCAATCTGGCTCACGTCGCAGTGCTTTATCACATAGAACATGGCTATGAGCAGTGCGCTGAAAGCAAGACCCATGCCCAAGATGTGGCGGCTCATGCGCAGACTGATGATGAAGCGCTTGCGGTCGCGAGGCTTGTCGCTCATGAGACGCTTGTTGGGCGGCAGCGACGACAGGGCCATAGCTGCGAAGGTGTCCATGATAAGGTTCACCCACAGCATCTGCGTGACGGTGAGAGGCGCGTCGGTGTCCATGAAGGCTCCAGCCAGCACCACCAGGCAAGCAGCCACATTGACGGTGAGCTGGAAGAGCAGGAACCGCTGTATGTTGCGGAATAGTGAGCGTCCCCACATCACAGCTCGCCCTATGCTGGCAAATGAATTGTCAATGATAGTGATGTCGCTCGCCTCCTTGGCCACGCTGGTTCCGTCGCCCATCGAGAGGCCCACCTGCGCAGCCTTGAGTGCTGGTGCATCGTTGGTGCCATCGCCGGTGACAGCTACCACCTGGTTGCATCGCTGCAGTGCCTCGACCACGCGCTTCTTGTCGTTGGGTCGCGAGCGTGCAATGATTTTCAGGTCCATCACACGCGCATCAAGCTCATCGTCGCTCATGGCTTCTATTTCGGGGCCAGTAGCAATGTTGGCAGTGGTGTCGCGTGAGTCGTCCCATAGCCCTATTTGCCGTCCTATCTCCTTGGCAGTGCCAGCGTTGTCGCCAGTGATGATTTTCACCTCGATACCAGCCTTGATGCACTCGTTGATAGCCGGTGGCACATCGTCACGCACAGGGTCGGCAATTGCCACATAGCCCAGGAACGAGAGCCCCGATGCCACTATCTTGTTGTCGGCATTGAGCGGTTGCTCGCCTGGTTCAAGAATTTTAAAGGCGAAGGCGAGAGTGCGCATTGCCTTGCTCTGGAATGCTGTGATGTCGCTCAATTGGGTGTCGATGTCGAGATCGCCACTGGCGCTCTCGCACATGGCGGCAATTATCTCGGGTGCGCCTTTCACATATATCACATCGCGGTCCAGTGCCTTGCTGTGCACCACAGTGGCCATGAACTTGCGCTCGGTGTCGAATGGCACGTCGGCCAGCACGTCGCAGTTGTCACGCACGGCCATGTAGTCGAGACCCTGGCTCTTGAGCCACAGCAGCAGGGCACCCTCGGTGGGATTGCCCAGCACTTCGGTTCGAGCCGTGTTCTCGTCGGTCGAGAGGTGGGCTGTCGAGTTCACAGCCACACTCTCGCTCACAATGGCCCCTTGCTCGGCGTTGTAGAGCCACCCTCCACTCATCCCGTAGAAGCATGCGTGATGCACGTGCATCTGGTTCTGTGTGAGAGTGCCTGTCTTGTCGGTGCATATCACAGTAGCAGCTCCCATTGTCTCGCAAGCGTGCATGCGTCGCACCAGGTTGTTGGTCTTGAGCATTCGGCGCATGCTGTAGGCCAGACTCAGTGTCACTGCCATGGGTAAGCCTTCAGGCACTGCTACCACAATGAGCGTGACAGCTATCATGACCGATTGCAACATGTAGGTGATGAAATTAAGGTCGAGAGCAGCGTCGGCAGTGTTGATGAAATAGGCTACTATGCGCCCAACAATCACCAAAGCGGCAATCAGGTAGCTCATGCGTGAGATGAATATCCCCAGTTTGTCGAGCTGTTCGTTGAGAGGAGTTTCCACGCTCGAGTCGATTTGGGCATTCTCCATCACCATGCCGTTCTCGGTGGCATCGCCCACAGCTGTGACCTGTGCAATGCCGTGCCCCTCAATAACCTTGGTACCCTTGAGCACCTGATTGCTTGGATAGGTGGCTGCGGGGTCGAAGAGAGCCTCGACAGTTGTCTTCAAGCACTGAGGCTCGCCAGTGAGCGTCGACTCGTCGACACGCATTGAGTGAGCTTCGAGCAGAGTGGCATCGGCAGGCACTTCCTCGCCAGTGTTGATCATCACCACGTCGCCCACCACCACGTCGCGTCGTGCTATGTGCTGCACCTTGCCGCCTCTTATCACCTGCACAGGCTCGTCGTCGTTGACCTGGTTGAGGATGGAGAATTCCTTCTCGGCCTTCTGCTCAAAGATGAACGCGATGCCCGTTGCCAGTGCTATAGCGATGAAGATGCCCACCGGCTCGTAAAACACCGATGGCCCTTCGTGCAAGGCATAGTACTCGTAGAAGGAAATTCCCACCGAGAGCACACCTGCTACCAGCAGGATGATGATGAGCGGGTCACGAAATTTCTCGAGCAGTTTTTTCCACCATGGTTCTTTCTCTACAGGCGACAGCACATTGCTACCGTGCTTAGTGCGGCTTTCGGCTACTTGCTCGGGAGTGAGGCCAGCGTATTTTAGTTTTTGTGACATGAGTGAGGCGTTAGTTGGCTTATAACTTAGGTTTCGATGTACATTAAGCGTTGTACATTAAAAGAATGTTTTCATTATGTCATCTTGCAAAAAGCGTGCCAAAAGGTTGAAAAAACGCGGCAACCTCATCAAGATGTGGGAGCCGCGTTGAGTATCATTGCTATAAAAGACGTTGCAAGTGAAAGTTGCAGAGTGATTTAGAAGAGCGACATCTGGTCCTTCTCATCGTTGCTTGAATTGGCAAACTCGATGCCATCGTCAAGGTCGTTGAGGATTCCACTCTCACCACCCTTAGCGGCAGCTTCTTGAGCATCGTTGAGCTGTTGTTTGAGCTCTTCGATGTGCTGTTGCAGTTCCTTGTTGGCCTGAGTGAGTTGCTCCACCTGATTGTCGTTGTTCTTGCCCTCAATTGCGGCAAGTTTCTTCTTGAGTTGTGCAATCTCATCGTCCTTGCGACGCTTGATGTCCTCAAACTTGTCGATTTGGGTCATCAGTTCTTGAGCTTGAGCTAGCTCTTCGTTGGCGCGCTCCAGTTCCTCGGTGGTGTCGTCGAGCTTTTGGTGCAGCCATGCCACCTCGGCCGAGAGGTCTTCAATCATCGCATCGTTGGCTGTAGATGCGGCTGCTGGAGCCGCGTCACCCTTGGCACGAAGCTCATCAACTTGCTTCTGCAACTGAGCGATGCGTTCCTTCGACTTGGTGCCCTCTTTGCGCTCGCGAGTGAGTTCATCATTGAGCTTGAGCAGCTCCTCCTTAGTCTTGTCATTGTTCTCACCATTAGCGCCATTCATTTGCAGCACTTTCATCTTGTTCTGAAGGCTTCGGTTGTCCATTTCGGCTTTTTCCTTAGCATTCATCACTTCCTGCATCTTCATTTGCAGTTCGTTATATCGTGTGAGAGTGGTCTTGCGCGAATTCTCGGTAGCCTTGATTTTCTCCTTCAGTTCCTCGATTTCGCTATAGGCCTTGAGAGCCTTGTCGTCGGTGTCTTTAAGTTTTTCGATAATCTCGGCACGCTCCTTGTTCCATCGCTCGGCAGCACTGTCGAGCACATCCTTGCGCAGGTTGGTTTCATAGTCACGGAATTGTGGTCGCAGGCTCTCAACGATGGCACGCGTCTCGGCTTCAACGTTGAGGTTGTTGAGAATGTGAGGCGAGAGATTGCCATTGATGATATTCATCAATCGCTTGAGAATATTCTCAGGCACGCCTTCCTCCTTGCTTGTTGCAAGTCCAGTCATGTCCACCTCCTGTCGAGGCAGTTCCACGCGGGTGTAGGCAGGCTTGGGCTGAGGCTGACCTTGAGCATTGTCATCGTCGTTCTTGTTGTCGCTATCGGCGCTGGTTTTCGACTTCTTCTCGTCCTCGTCCTTGCGCCATGGGTTGTCGTAGTTACGTTTCTCAAAGTAGTCGAGATCGTCAACACCCTCGCCAAAGTCGCTAAGACCCAGGACCTTCTTTAATGCATTATTAAAACTCATGATTCCAGTGTATTATTAATTTTTTATTTTTTTTGCTATTTATTGCGAGTCGGTAAAGTTACAACTAATAATTATATTATCATCTGTATTTTAGAATTATTTGCAAAAATACCTGTTTTTCAAGAGTGCAAATTTACACATTTTCCTTCAAACAATCGTCAATGCTCATCACCTAAATAAAATAAATTAAGCGAAAACGGTTGCCATCCTCGAGTGTCGTTCACCACCACAATCTTGTCGTTGACCACTAAGTGGGGCCTGTGGAGCGAGTGGTTGTTAAACTTTTGGCCGGCAAGTCAATCTATATTACAAAGAGCGGCGAACACAGCATCGCAAGTAATCGCAATGTCACTCGCCACCACTTTCAAGCAGTTGACCACCAGTTTTGGGCTCAACTATTGCACAAGGCACATTGAAACATTAAATTTGCAACATAAAACAATAATAACCGCTGGCAACAGCACATAAAAAACTCAAGAATTATGAAGAAAATGTTACTTAGCATCGCAATCATCATGGTGGCTGCAGGTCTGGCAGCACCATCGGCAATGGCACGCGGGATGCGTGGCGGTGCATTCAGCCACAGACCAGGTGTTGAAATGCGTGGCGCTCCAGTTCATGGTCCTCGAGTTGTCAAGCCAATGGCTCCAATGGGCGGGCGCCCAGTAGCACATCGTTATGGCATGCGCTTTAACTCTCGCCCTGCTGGTGTGGTAGTGAACTTTGGCGGTGTGAACTTCATCTATAACAACGGCATCTTCTACAGTGCTATCAAGCATGGCTACGAGGTAGTGCGTCCGAGCATTGGCATGATAGTTCCTTCGCTCCCAGTGGGTCACACCGTGATCATGCGCCCAGGCGGCATCAAGCACTTCGCGCACAACGGCATTCTTTACACTCCCATGCGCCGTGGCGGCACTGTAGTGTTCCGTGTGGCAGGATTTATCTAAGAAATGAAGTGACGACTAACAATTAATAAACACATAATAAACAAAACATCAACATGAAAAAGACAATTTTAGTAGCATTGATGGCCATAGTGGCCACAACAGCAGTGACAGCACAAGAGAGTGACCAACGCGAGCGCCGTGGTGATAATAGCGAGAAACGAGTGGAGCGCCAGGTGAAGCGCCTCGACAAGAAGCTGCAGCTGACCGATGAGCAGAAGCTTCAAATCAAGGAGATCTACAGCGAGTTTGACAAGGCCGACCAGGCCCGCAAGGAGCAGATGCGACTTCAAGAGCGCAAGGATCGCGAGGCCCTCAACGGCAAGATTAACTCCATCCTCACCGAGGAGCAGAAGGCTAAGTTTGCCGACATGAAGTCCAAGGAAAAAGATGCCATGCATAAGGAGCGTCATGGAGGCAAGAAAGGTTTTGGCCGCGCTAATGGTCCAGGTCGTGGACATGGCCCAGGCCGCATGGAGCGAGAAGGCTTTGGCGGCGGTGAAATGGGTGGCGAAATGACCGACTAACATCACACATGAAGTATAAGAGGTAAAAGTTTTTTTCATATAAGCATTTGGTTTTAGGTTAATAATTTGTTTTTGATTAGTAAGGCTAATAAAGGAATGATTAAACGCACAAGCAGCGGCACCTCACATCACGAGGTGCCGCTATTGTTATAGTTCATTCCACGGTTAGAACTGGAAGTAGATGAATGGCTGAATGTCGCTGGTCTTGACCTGGATGATGATGACGATGAGGAATGCAAGAATTATCACGTAGAGGAACGCAGGAAGCTTGACAAAAGTGCTCTTGCACCACTGCGACGGTATCATGTGGAGAATGTAGCCCAGCGCGATGAGGGCAAGCACTTGCCAGTAGGCGGCGATGATGCTTGGCAGTAGCTCGAGGTGGAAGTTGGTGAAGATTTGCGACAGCATCACTCCTGTGTTGCCGCAATCACCCTGCAAGAACAGTCCAGTCCAGGTGAGGTCGGCATTGCGGAACACGAGCCATAACAGTATCACCAAGTGGAATGTTAGCAGCGCCATCACCAGTCGCCATGGCTTGCTCTCGACGAAGCTGCGCCCGCGAGTGATGCTCATCCACATCTTGTGGACAACGAGCGCGATGCCATGACCTCCACCCCACAGGATGAAGTTTAGTGAAGCACCATGCCACAATCCTCCCAGCAGCATTGTGACAAAGAGGTTGAAGTACTGGCGCAACCTTCCCTTGCGGTTGCCGCCTAACGAGATGTACAGGTAGTCGCGTAGCCATGTGCTGAGCGAGATGTGCCATCGGCGCCAGAATTCGGTTATCGACGTGGCCTTGTAGGGGTTGTTGAAGTTGATGTTGAAGTGGAATCCCATGAGCAGCGCGAGGCCAATGGCCATGTCGCTGTAGCCCGAGAAGTCGCAGTAAATCTGCATGCCGTAGCCGTAGGCTCCCAGCAGGTTCTCAATGCCAGTGAACTGCGTTGGGTTCTCAAACACGCGCTCCACGAAGTTCACACTGATGTAGTCGCTGATGACGGCTTTCTTGAAGAGGCCTGTGATGATGAACCAGAAACCATGACCCAGCATCGTGCGGGTGACAAGCAGTGGCTTGTGAATTTGTGGCAGGAAGTCGCTCGCTCTCACTATGGGGCCTGCCACCAGTTGAGGGAAGAACGAGACGTAGAAGGCATAGTCGAGCAAGCTGTCAACGGGCTGAATCTTGCGCCTGTACACGTCGATGGTGTAGCTTAGCGACTGGAATGTGAAGAACGAGATGCCCACTGGCAGGAAAATGTCGATGTCGTGCCATGGCATGCCATTAATCTCACTCCACAGCTGGCCAAAGAAATTGGTGTACTTGAAATATCCCAGCAACCCCAGGTCGATGAAAAGACTCAGTGCCACAAGGCTCTTGCGCCCAAGTCGTGGCGTGGTTCTCGCTATAGCCTGTGCTATGAGATAGTCGGAGCATGTGACAATGGCAATCAAGAAGAAGTAGAATCCGCTGCTCTTGTAGTAGAAATAATAGCTGAAGGCCAGCACAAAGAGTGTGCGAGGCAGCGACTTGTTCTTGAGCAAGGTGTAGATGACAATGAAGATGGCAAACATGCACATGAACGCTCCGCTCGAGAAAATGAGCGGTGACTTGTCGTCGTAGGCCAGCTGCTTGAGCAGCAGGGTCCAGTCGAGTGAACCAAACTGGATGTTCAAGTAATTCAATATGTTGTGCCAAATGTTCTCCATTGTGCTTGTGTTGCTTTGCCTTAATTGTGATTGTCGTAGCCTAACATGATGGCTTTGTAGAGCAGACGGCCAATGCGATCGCCCCCCTTAACGCTCAGGTGGGTGTAGTCGCGGCTGGCCTCGTGGTTGTTGACCATCTCCACAATGCTGCCCTCGCCCCCCATGGCATCGTAGAGGTTCCAGAAGGCGATGCGCGAGTTGATTGCCACGCGCTTTTGAGCCTGAATGAGTTCCTTCACGATCTTCTTGGTCTTGAAGCCGCCACTGGCATTTCGCTCGGCTCGGTCGCTGCACGATGCCAGCACAATGCTCGTGGTGGGCATTTGTTGCTTGATGAGTGCAATAGCAGTCTCGGTATTCTTGCAGTAGGAATTGAAGTTGTTGCGGCCATCGGTGGCGATGTTGAGGCCATACATTATTATAATAAGATCGTAGTGTCGTGCCTTGTCAAGTCCTGCCAGCATCTCAGGGCTGATGGTGGCCAGGTGGTTGCCGCGCGACGAGCGCATGGCCAGGTTGTCGACTGTGACACCGTGGCCGCAATCCATCGATGTTCCCAGGAAGATGGTGCTTGCAGGGTTGTCGACAACCCACTTCACCTGATTGATGTTGCCGGTGACGTCGACACGCCCCACAGGCGCTGTTGAGGCGAGCGTGAACTGCTTGTAGCGCTCATCGTTGACATAGGCCGTGACAGTGGCAGGGACTCCACTGCCGCCACCCAGGTAGTAGAGCGACGACTTGGTGCACGACGCCGTGTGCTGATAATGGTTGCTGGTGGTCTTGAGGCTTACCCATGCTCCCGTTGTTGCGTTGAAGTAGTTGCCAGTGATGTTGTTGTAGTCACTCGAGTAGTTGTTACGGTCGACCGCCCTGTGCTGAATCCATCCACCAAAGGTGTGCTTGACGGTGAGCTGCACTTGCGAGGCGATAGTTGCCATGGGCATGAAGCCGCATCCGCCGCCACCAAATCGCTGCTGAAGCAGTTCGCGAAGCATGCTGGTGAGGATGTCGCCCTCGATGAACGAGTCGCCCAGCACGGCAATTCTCACTTGTCGTGACTTGCAGTGGGCCAGAGCGCGGTAGAAGGCATCCATGCCACCGTGCTCATCGCCGCTCATGTCCACGATGGGCGTGATGCTGTCGCTGTGCGGCCCCAGTTGCATCATGGCATTGATGATGGAGTCCTCAAGGGTGATGGTGTTGCCGTGAGCATCATGGGTGAGTCGCGACCCTTCAAGCACTGGAATGCCTTGCATGGCACTGATGCGCTTGCGTGTGGCCTCGTCGATGGTGTCGGACTGTTGCTGATTAAGAGTCATGGCTACCGAGTCGTTGCGCAAGTCGGCCAGCAAGTCAACCTTGCGCATAGTCCATTCCCCCACGTCGATGTCGGGCAGCCAGAACAGCCCCAGCAGCACCAACACCGTGGCCAGTACCAGCCACACCACACTATTAAGATAATTCTTCTCCATTACTCTAAAAAAACGGGTGCAAAGGTACTCAAATGTTTTCACATTTTCAATTATCGCCTTGCAAAAAAAACGACAACCCTGAAATTGTGTCGCAGGGTTGTCGTGATGTCAAGTGTCCTCGAAGTGATGCGCTTCGGTGGACTGCAGGTTTTTATTTCATAACCTTCTTCACGGTGCCGTTGCTGTAGCGAACGATGTTGATGCCCTGTTGCATCTCACGCACTTGCTGGCCATTGATGTTGTAGATGGCCTCAATGGTGGCGTTGTCGTCGCTGTTCAGGGTCTCGATTGGTGTGGTGTCGGGGTTGAGAATGATGACGATCTCATCGTTTGAACCACCTTCACAAGTCACAACGCCGGCAGGGATAACCACATAGTAAGTCTTGTTAGCATCGCTGGTGAAGTAATCAACGTAGCCGTCGTAGTCGCTACCCCAAACGTGCAGAGTGGTCTCGTTGTTCATGGTTGCATACCAGCTGTCGAGTGGGCTCAGGGTCTCGCTGCTGCCAATTTCGCCAACGTAGATTTTCACATCAGGATTGTTCTGGGCCACGGTCACTGGCTGGTTGAATGTTACCTCAAACGAGTAGTTCTGGTAGCTCTGGGCATTGTCGCCGCTCATGGGGTTGGTTGAAACAACCTCAAGTGGCAGAGCCTGCTCAACAATTGTGTAGTAGCTCCACTCGGTGTTTTGATAAGCGTTCTTGCTGCCCTTGGGCACGTAGAGGATAGCGTTCTCGTTGCTATTGTAGAATGGCATGTCGTAGTCCTCGTAGTAGTCCATGATAGTGGGAGGCACTGCGCTGAGGCAGGTGATAGACTGCAGAGCGGTGCAGTTGTTGAGGGCGTGAGGATAAATCTCGGTGATGCCCTCGGGGATGGTGAGTGAGGTGAGCGAGGTGCAGCTTGCAAACTGGCCATCGTTCAGGTAATAGGGGTTGGCGGGAAGAACAACCTCGGTGAGTTTAGTGTCGGCAAACACCTGCTCGTCGATGAAGTTGATGCTCTCAGGGCCATCAAGATTGATGTCGCTCAACTGGCTGCTCTCGAAGCAAGCGTAACCCAGAGCCACGAGGTCCTTGTTGAGTGTGATGCTTTGCAGCTGGCTTCCCCAGAAGGCTCCGCCCACGATGCCCTTGCAGTTCTCGTCTACCACATGGTTGGTGATGCCAGTCATTGGTGACATTTGAAGCAACGACTTGTCGGCAGTGTAGAGCACGCCGTTAACCATAACGAAAGCGGTGTTGGCAGGATCAAGAGTGATAGTGCTCACAGCAGTGTTAGCAATAGCGCTCTCACCAATGGTAGTCACGCCAGCAGGGATGTTGATGGCGGTGAGGGCCTTGTCGTTAAGGAATGCTTCCATACCAATCTCCTCGAGTGTCGAGGGCAGGGTGATGCTGCTAAGTGCGGTGCAGTTGTTGAAAGCACCATCGCCTATTTTCTTCAATCCCTCGTTCAGGGTCACGGTCTCGAGCTTGCTGTTGAGGAAGCATGTTGAGCCAATCTCCTCGGTCGAGGCAGGGATTTCGATGCTGGTGGCTGCCAGCTTGTAGAATGCAGCATTACCAATGTGCTTAACGCCATTGCCCAGGTCCACCTGAGTGAGGCAAGGCTGGTAGTTTGAGTTGTGCTGGTTGTAGAAAGCGCTGTTGCCAATCCATTCCACACTGTTAGGCAGTGTGAGGCTTGAGATACCCAGGCTTGAGAATGCATAGTCGCCAATGTATTTCACTCCATCGCCCAGTGTCACGCTGGTGAGGTCGCTGTAGTAGAAGGCCTTAGCTTTAATGGTGTCGACCGAGCCAGGGATAACCACCGAGGTGAGATTGCTCCACTGGAATGCAGCCTCGCCAATGGCTTTAACGTTGTAGGTAACACCTTCGTTGTCAACTGTAGGTGGGATTTCAATACTGGTGGCAGCGTTGTCCACACCGCTGCACTCAACTGTGTTTTCACCTGTCACTTTGTAAGTGATTTGGCCCGATGTGAAGGTCGATTGGGCTTGCATACCGAGTGCGAGCAATGCCGCAGCGGCAGTTAATAAGTAATTTTTTCTCATGTTAGTTTGGTTTTATTATATAAATAATATGTGTATCGGTGCAAAGGTACTCAAAAAATCGGTTACACCAATTCGGCAAAACATTTTAATATCGTCTAAAGTACCTAAAAAGGTAGTGTTGAGATACAAAACAACTTCAAAATAGTTAAGATAAGTTAAATATGTAAGATTTACACAGAAAAATTTTGTTATGTAAAAATTACACATTAATTTTGCTGCGTAAAAATTACACAATACATTTTTTATTAACTCTAAAAAACGCAGAAAAAATGAGCAACAACACTAACAAGAGCAAAAAGGCTCGCATCTACAACCTGATTATCGTGGACGAAAGCGGCTCGATGAGCGGCCTGGAGCACGCCACCATCACCGGTGTGAACGAGACAATTAACAGCATCCGCGGTGCACAGCGCGATTTTGGTGCCACCCAAGAGCACTATCTCACGCTGGTGACATTTGACAGCAACGGCAGCAGCGCTCCAGTGCGCACATTGCTCAACCGCGCGCCAATAGGCTCAGTGAGCGACTTCGATAACTATCACCCCTATGGTGGCACGCCCCTCTACGATGCCATGGGCCAGTCGATAAGCGAGTTACACAAGTTTATAAAAGGC
The DNA here is from genome assembly GCA_002353285.1 of Porphyromonadaceae bacterium UBA2751. Lineage (GTDB taxonomy): Bacteria > Bacteroidota > Bacteroidia > Bacteroidales > Muribaculaceae > Sodaliphilus. The sequence continues at coordinate 48,495 of DEJJ01000021.1, forward strand.
GATGATGATGCCAGCGCTGTGGTGACGGTTCTCACCGACGGCTACGAGAACGCCTCGCGCGAGTGGACTGGCGATGCCCTCAAGGCTCTCATCGAGCAACTCACGCAAGAGGGGTGGTCGTTCTCTTACATGGGTAGCAATCACGACGTGAAGCAGGTTAGCTTCAACCTGTCGATCAACAATGTGGTTGAGTTTAGCCATGACGTTGATGGCACCAGCAACACTTGGGCACGTGAGAACTCGGCAAAGCGCAACTACTATCGCAAGATGGACGAGGAGTATCGAAGCGGACGCAGACACAGCAAGGAGGAATGGATTGAGCGCAAGCGCCAGATGGCAGGCGAGTACTACGGCAACCGTGTGACACCCAGCCGCATCGACACGCTACAGGAAGGTGAGATCTTCGTCTTTGGTAGCAACCCACAAGGTTTCCACAGCGGTGGCGCTGCTCAAGCCGCCATGAGCCGCTTTGGTGCTGTGTGGGGTCAAGGCGAGGGCCTGCAGGGCCGCAGTTATGCCTTGCCCAGCAGCTGTCCGCTTGAGGTTATGGCTCAGGCCGTGCAGCGCTTCACGCAGTTTGCCACTCAGCATCCCGAGCTGCGATTCCTCGTCACTCGCGTGGGCTGCGGTATTGCCGGTCATCGAATCACCGAGGTTGCCCCCATGTTCAAGGGCTGCATCGGCCTTGAGAACGTGGCTTTGCCCGCCGATTTCTGGAAAATCCTCGGCCTGACGATGTGAAAACCTCTAAAAGCACCTCTCTCCCCAACTAATAACTAATAACTAATAACTAACTCACAACTCACAAACTCACAACTCATAATGACTTACACAGTAAATAATCTGATGGGTGGCGCACAAGCCATGGCCAAGAGCGTGTTTGGCCAGCCCAGCTGACAATAAAATTCTCACACATAGAAAACCGTCGCAAGTTGTTGCGGCGGTTTTCTGTATAGTGTTTTTTTAATATTGCTATTGAGAATTGCCATTCATTATCTTTGCAACGGGTATAATACCTAAGCGATCATTGACATACTGCCATCTCCTCTCATCCTACACTTGAGTCAGTTGAGTCAGTTGAGTCACTTGAGTCAGTTGAGTCAGTTGAGTCAGTTGAGTCACTTGAGTCAGTTGAGTCAAGCGAGTCCACAGATTCCAAAAAACATGAACTCTCCACTAATAACTATTATCGTAAGCATTGGTAGCTTGGCGCAGAAGGTCGCGCATGTGGGCCATCACGCTCGGTGGCGACATCACGCGCAGCCCTGGTCCATAGCTCATCAACACTGAATATAGCTCTAAGTTGAGCACCACCTCAATTTGGAAGATGCAGCTGCCATCCTCGGTGTTGCGTTCTAGCAACTGCTGCGATGGGTGCAAAGGCTTGGTCATTACATATTTGCTCTGTTCGCGATTAGTCCAGAATTTCACCTGCCGTGGCTTGTCGTTGATATTCTTAGTCACACCTATCACATCATCGAAAAAATGCTCGGGGTCAAAATGTGGATTGTCTTGATAAGGCACGTCAGGAGCCGGTTCCACACTGATAATTCGGTCGAGGGCAAGATTGAAAAGCGCCATGTCCTTGGAGCGACTGCCAAAGAGGAACCAGCGATTGCGAAACTCCTTTAACAAATAGGGAAATAAGATAAACACCTGTGAGTGGCGTGCGTTGAACGACTGGTACTCGATGCGCAGTGTGTGCCGGTGAGCGATGTGGTTATAGAGAGGGTTAAGCAGCTTCAAGCCCTTGAGATCGGGCACATTGTCGAAGTGGACAATGGGTTTGCGGCCGTTGCGTGTGATGGCCAGCTTGTCCTGCAAGCGGCTCACCACATCGGCCATCTCGCTGAATTGGTCGAACTCCTCGAGCTGCCGCAGCATGTCGACAGCTTCATGAAGAATCTGGTAGTCGGCAGTGGATAGCGGCATGTTGAAGATGGAGTAATCGCGGTCGGCGTAGCGGTAATACTTGTGGTCATAGACCTCAATAGGAGCATTGTAACCCAGTTTGTCGCTACGCATCATCTGTATGTCGGCCTGCACAGTGCGCACCGACACTCCTTTAGTTATCCCCTCCATCTCGTAGAGGGCATCACTGCAAGCCTCGACCAAGTTCTCAAGCGTCCACCTGCGGTAATGATTGCGCAAGCAGTTGTCAATAGTCTTGTAGCGAATCAACGCATTTTTGTTTGCTGGCATGACTTTAAATGTGTTAAGTTATTGGCACAAAGTTACAAAAAACTACGCAACCTATTTGCGCAGAAGCAAAAAAACACAAAAAATCGCACTTTTTTTTTGATTTTTTTCTTCACTACGCAAAAAGATTGCGCACTTGCTCCATTACCTTTGCATCGACTCAAGCAATCAAGACGCTTATGTCCCAACGCAGTGACTGGAATAAAGAGGTAAATTTTTTTGAGTGTTTAATTATTTAAATGTAGGTATTATGAAGAATTTCCATGACTACAAAAAGTTTTTTGATGTAAAGGGTGTTACAAGCACTTCGGCCAACTACCTTAGCAACATTGCAAAGGAGATCATCAAGAGTTATGTGATCTTTGAGAAAATCTCTTTTGAGACAACTACAGTGCGCGACTTCCATGCCGAGGATGGCAAGGTGTTCCTTGTGGGCCAGGGTATCTCGGAGCAGGAATTCAACGACCTTAACCAAATGCTTGAAAACAAGGCAAAGCTTAACTCGTTGATTGCTTGGTTTCGTGAGGCCATCAAGGCAAGAGCATTCCAGATGGAGGAGATTGAGTCAATGAGTTTTGAGTCGTGGATGAAAGACATCAAGAACATCGATGACCTGAACTTTGGTTACGAAATTCCTGAGTATAAGGCCGAAGAGTATGAGCACATAACTCAGGAGGAGTTTATCGAGAACAACTTTTCGGTTAAGGAGATGAACCGTTATTTCTATCTCCAAAGCATGTCGTCTTCTCTTGGCAAGTTTATACACCCTAATGGTGCCTACGCTGCCGCCAAAGAGATTGTAGAAAAGAGTAATGGCACTTCCTATGTTAAGGAGACTCCGTCGGCCAATATGCTTTATAGCATCTCATCTTCAGTTCCCATCGAGAAGATTCAGGCTAAGTTCTTTGAATTGCAAGACAAGCAGCGTGAGTATCAAAAGCAGTTGAACGAGATTTTGTTCTCGGTAGAGAAGGCTGTGAACAAATACAATGACGAGCAGGATGCAAAGCTCCACCAGTTCAACCTGGACAAGCAAGACATCCAGGGCAAGATTCGTGCCGAAGAACTTAAGTATAAGAAGGAGTTCTCACAATGGAAGGTTGATGAACTCAACCGACTTCGTTCCTTGAAGATTATTATCCCTAACGATCTTATGGACATCTATCAGTTCGTAACTTCTTACGGGAAGCAGACCGGTGAATAAGACTTGTCGATTTTTAAAGACTAACTTATTCTTTACAGGAATTTATTATGGGATTTTAAATTAGGTGACAATACACCTACACGATTTCTTGCATATATGTAACACATATTTGCTCCATTTAATAAAAGAAATATTATTGGCTTTATCCACAGTATTCAAATTAAGTATTAATGGTTTTGATCTGAAGTAATATTTGGAGGTTTTCTAAATTTACGTTCTTGATATTGAAGTGGATAAAGGTTCTTGGTTTAAGATATCGATAGGAATATCCATAATAAATTTCTGACGGATTTTTCAATAAGGCTACAAAGCCATTATTAACCAAATTAGTATTTATATTATTATGGAAGTTAAGATGATTAATGACCGCCCTGTCAAGATATGGGCAAGCGACGTTGAAGAGAGCGCAATGGAGCAGATTGTGAACCTCACCAAGTTGCCTTTCCTGTTTCATCACCTTGCCATCATGCCCGACGTGCATGCCGGTATGGGAATGCCCATTGGTGGCGTGCTGGCAACGGTTGATGCTGTGATTCCTAACGCCGTGGGAGTGGATATAGGTTGCGGCATGTGTGCCGTGAAGACCTCGTGGCGAGTGGAAGAGATTAGCCTTGATGTGCTTCGCAAGAAGATAATGCGAGGCATTCGCAAGGCTATTCCGCTGGGCAAGGAGCACCACAAGAAGGCGCAAGACGAGAACTTCATGCCCCAAGGTCACGACATCGACTCGATGACAGTGGTGAGCCGCCAGTACATCTCGGCCACAAAGCAGGTGGGTACTCTGGGTGGTGGCAATCACTTCATTGAACTTCAGCGCGATGAGGAGGGCAAACTATGGGTGATGATCCACTCGGGAAGTCGCAACCTGGGAAAGCAGGTGGGTGACTACTATAATAGACTTGCCGCTACACTCAACGAGCGCTGGCACTCGGTGGTGAATCCCGAGTTGCGACTGGCATTCCTGCCATTAAAAACCAAGGAGTTTAACGACTACTGGGCCGAGATGCAGTATTGTGTTGACTTTGCGCTGTGCAACCGCCGCCTCATGATGGAGCGCATCAAGGAGGTTCTCGCCGACGCATTGCCTGGCATCGAGTTTGAACCAATGATAAACATTGCTCACAACTATGCCGCTTGGGAGCACCACTATGGCAAGAATGTGATAGTTCATCGCAAGGGTGCTACATTAGCGCGTGAGGATGTGGTGGGTATCATCCCTGGCTCGCAGGGCACTGCATCCTATATTGTTGAGGGACTGGGTAATCCCGAGTCGTTCTGTAGCTGCTCGCACGGCGCTGGACGAGTAATGAGCCGAACAAAGGCCGTTCAGTCGCTCTCGTTGCAGGACGAAATCAAGCGCCTCGACGACCAGGGCATTGTGCATGCCATCCGCACCGTGCACGACCTTGAGGAAGCTGCAGGAGCCTACAAGGACATTGAGCAAGTTATCAATAATGAACTCGACCTTGTGAAAGTGAAAACCCGCCTGCTTCCCATCGCAGTCATCAAAGGCTGAAAAAAACAGAAGTCAGATACCAGAAGTCAGATACCAGAAGTCAGATATCAGAAGTCAGATATCAGATATCAGAGTTCAGAAATCAGAACTGATAACTCAGAACTGATAACTCACAACTGATAACTCATAACTCACAACTCACAACTCTGTCAGGCACAGGAGGCACTGGCCGTTGTGGTACTGGATTTCGATAATTCCCATCTCACACAGCTTTACCACTGTGCGCTGGGCTGTGAAAAATGAAATGTGTGCCAGGCGTTCGTAGCCACTCAGTGTGATGCCGCCATGCGATTGCAGGTAGTCAAGTAGCATTTCTTCTTTTTCGGTGAGATTGATCACCACATCATCTGGTGAGTATTCGCTTTTGAGTTTCAGTACTTTAGCGTGGGTTGATGTGGCAAGCACATTCTCATCGGTCACGCGGTAGTATGTGCGCCAGTGACCGTTGTCATCGGGTGCTTTAACAGGTTTTTCCTGGGCCTCATCGATGTCGACCTTGAGCACATTCTTGCCGCCAACGCGGAACACTTCAAATTTCACTTTCTGTTCTGGCTGGCAATACATCAGGGCCGCCTGCTCTATCATGTAGATTTCCTCATCGCTGCTCACGCCCACTATGCTGCCGTTGTCCTTCACTCCCACGAGCAAGTGGCCGCCGCTGTGGTTGGCAAATGCACTTATCGACCTCGCAATCTTGCGGGCATCAGTGATTTGGTATTTGAAATCCTGATGCTCGTGCTCGCCCTCCTCAATAAGGCTCTCAATATAACCTTTTCTCCTTGTTATCATTTCAACTGCAAAGGTAGGCATTTTTAAGGAACCACCCAAACAATAATGAGATGAGAGAAAATCAGAGGTCAGATTTCAGAGGTCAGATTTCAGAAGTCAGATTTCAGAGTTAGATATTTTTGTAATATAGTTGAACTCGTCGAAGTGGGTGATGCCCATTTGGGCGAGGAGCGCGCGGCTGCTGTCTACATCGTCTTGGGTGTTGTGGTTGGGGATGTGAGGCAGGCGCACGATTACTTTCTCGGCCATGCCTTCATGTTGTAGTAGCCATTGCAGGTTGTCGAGCACTTGTGCATTGTCGCGAGTGGTGTATTCTTTGTAGATGGAAGGGTTGGTGTCCTTGATGTCGATGAAGAACTGGCCAACGTGGGGCAGCACGCGCTCAAGGTGGCTGCGGTCGACGTTGAGCGATGTCTCAATGTTCACATTCCATTCGGCTGGCTTGATGCGGCAAAACTCGTCGATGAACTCGCTGCGCAGCAGCGGCTCACCGCCGCCAAAGGTCACCCCACCGCCAGTGGCAAGGAAGTAGAGGTTGTCGAGCAGCAGCTCATCGAGCAGCTCGCTGGTGGTGATGTTGCGCCACACCATCTTTGGGTCGAGGCACTGACTGTTGAGGCAGTAGCGGCAGCGCAGCGGGCAGCCGTGAAACGCCACGAGGGTCGTCACTCCCTTGCCGTCGGTGGCAAGCCGGTGTCGCACAATGCCAATAAATGGCGCTGAAATCTCCCTGTTTTCCATAACTATTACATCATCTCTCTTTTAAACCACAACTTAAATAATGGGTCGGCAATAAAGATGCCATTCTCATTTCTTTCTATAATCTCGCGTTCGGTTAACGCCTTGATTATTTTTGGAACATTGGAACGGGTGCCAAGATCAAATAAGCTTGTTGTTTCTTTTTTACTAAAATCACTGTGTATTCCAACACATATTGCCCTGAGTAGATTCAACTGATAAGTCGTGAGATTGGCTGTTTGCTCCACGAAGAGTGGCGTCACTTGTTCAAAGGTAGCTGAAAGACCGTCGTTGAAACTGTTTTCGGTCACTTTCTTGTCGCTAACAGCCAGTACATTCCAGGCCAATTGTTGCACATAGGACGAGTAGTTTTCCACCGTTTCGCAAATCTTTGTGGCCAAAACCTCGTCAATTTCTTTGCCAGCATGTTGGAAACGACCTATGATGAACGGCACCCATTTATCGGTAGGGATTCTCTTCAAGAAGAACATATCGCCAAACTGGTAGAATGGCATTTTGCGACTATAAAATAGATTGGACATTAGGTGCTGTTTGCTGCCAAACAGACAATAACTAACATTCTGCTGATGCTGCCACACACTCCTAATGGCCCGTTGCACACTCAAGGAATTTGGAATTTCGCCAATCTGTTGGAACTCATCAATGCACACGACAATGTGAATGTCTCGTTCCTTGGCAATTTTCTCTGGAAGTTCGAGAATTTCGTCTGCCGAATTGCGATGTTTGTCTATGCCAAGTGACAATGTGAACTCGGCATTTATATCGGGAGAAAATGCGATTTTTGGTGTGATGCTTGTGATGAACTTCTTGGCATTCTCAACCATGGAGTCGATTTTTGTAGCGGTTGCCTGGATGATTGACGAAGCAAATTTCTCATAAAAGTCAAACTCTGTGCGGCATTTGTATATGTCCATATACACAACCTTTATTTTGGGCTCATCAATCATGCTAATCACTTTTTTCACAAGTGACGTCTTGCCCATGCGTCGTGGAGAGATGAGGATGGAATTAATCCCATTCTCAAAATTGAGTTTAAGGCGCTTTGTCTCAATCTCGCGATCGGTGAAGTTGTCGCCTTCGACCGACATACCATATATAAAAGGTTTGGTGTTCATATCTTATCATTATTTTGGGCAAAGATACAAAAAAAAATAATGTACACCAAGTGGTGTGACACCAAGTGGTGTACATTAAATATTTTTAACTAAACACTTGAAATTAAAATAAATAAAGTTTGTTTAAAAATGTATACTAAGTGGTGTGACATCAAGTGGTGAACATTACTTCTCTCAACTTTTCATGTTAGTTTTTTGTGTTCTTTTTTTGGGGGTCAATAGTGGTTGAGTCGGGCATATGGACCACATCACCCATGAGCTGCACTGGCTGGTCGGTTTTGCTCGCTGGAGTGATGCGTGCCGAGGGAGGTGTGTTGCTACCATTATTGGTGCTGCTTGGAGCGCTTATGTTGTTGCCGTTCTCGGGAGGCATCATTATCATTCCATCGGGTTGAAAAATCTTTGGGTGGCACGACGACATGGCCCCTAGCGCCACGCTAAGTCCCGCAATGGTCACGGCTTTGCCAAGTGCTTGACGTGAACGAAGCTGACGCTCTAGCCAACGCGTCTCACTCTCGCATTTAGGGCAGGTGCCTGCGCAGTCGCCCTCGTGGGTGCACTCGGTGGGCTGGTAGTCTATTTCGTTGGCCTCGGCAATTTCTCGCCTTATGTTTTTCAACGTCTCGCAAATATGTTTCCCTTGTCTCATAATAGTTGTCTATTAGTGGTTGTTACAGGTCGCCGACATTGCCGTTTTCATCGACTGCCACCTCGCCCATGAGTTGCTCTTCCTCGTTGTCGCCCTTACCATCCTTGGCTAGGGGGTCAATCTTGCTCATTGGGGTAAAGCGATTGTTAGTGGTTGTCGAGTCGTTGCTGTCACTCAGTATTGTGCTACTATCGGGCTTTGAGCAGTAGCTGCTGTCGGTCATTGGGACTTCACCCAGAGTGTGGTCATCTTTATATCTCTTGTAAGATGATATTAAATCGCACGAACTCATGGCTGTTAATGCCACACTCAATCCAGCAATCGTTACTGCCTTGCCTAGTGCTTGGCGAGCTCTCAGTTGCTTTTCCAGCCAGCGTGTCTCGCTCTCGCACTTTGGGCAGGTGCCAGCGCAGTCGCCCTCATGCTTGCACTCGGTGGGCTGGTAGTCTATTTCGTTGGCAACGGCGATGTCATGCCTGATTGCCTTTAGGGTTTCGCATATTTTTTTGCCTCGTCTCATAAAATTCGGTTTTTTGCAAAGATAGGACATTTAATGGAATAAATCAATCTTTGGGTGAGAAATCGTAGACGAATTCCACAGGAATCAGCTTCCATGAGCGAACGGGCACATTTTCTATTGTGGCAGGGTTTAACTTAGGTAAGTTCTTTACAACGCGCAATGCTTCTTCATCAAAGATGGCAGCTGTTGTGGTCTTCTCAATCACGGCATCGCTGATAGTACCGTCGCGCTCCACGAGAGCTTTTGCAATGCAACGAGCCTTTACTGTGCCACCAACTTCCCTGATGGGTTCTAAGATTTCGTCGGGAATGTAAAGCTGGTCGCGGATGAGCGAGTCGAGAGCCTCATCACCTTTAGGGTAAAATGCTTCGACTTCAACGTTGGTGTAAATAGAGTCGGGGTGAGGCATGAACCGAGACACCACACCCATAGTTCTTGCTTCTAATTTTCGGGCCTCATCACCTGTTGCTTTGGTGTCGCTTGTGGTCAACAACTGAGGCTTCATTGGAACAACATTACCAACTGTAGTATATACTTTTGTTGTGCTCACTTTGCTTGTTCGCTGGCGGTGTTTTGTCTTTTTCTTTCTTTGATTGAGCGATGATGGCGTAGCGGCACTTGCTGCCATTGTCAATGCCATGCTCACGCCAACAATGGTGATCGCCTTGCCTAGAGCATGCCGCACACGCAGTTGACGTTCGATCCACCGCATCTCGCTCTCGCATGCTGGGCAGGTGCCGGCGCAGTCGCCCTCGTGGTCGCATGGGGTGGGTGTGTAATCTATCTCATTGGCACTCGCTATCTCGCTGCGGATGGCCTTGAGTGTCTCGCAAATGTGCTTGCCATGTTTCATGATTTCAAATTCTAATGAGTGTGAATATATAGTGATTAGACTCTAAAACAATCAAAAAGTTTGAACCACGTCGCTTGAAATCACAAAGTTAGTGCAAACCGAGAGAAGAACCAAATCAAGATCGCGGTTTTTTGATTTTATTACGGCGGTTGGACCTAATATATGTGAAGTTAGTGTTTTTTTAACAACTAATTAAGCACCGATGGCTTATTTTTTAGTACTTTTGCGGCTGTTATGGCAATGATGCGATGGCTCATACTGCTCTTGATGCTGGTGCTTGGAAGCACTGGCAACTCGTTGATTGCCCTTGGCGCCGATGATTCAGCAGTTGCCTTGGGGCAAATAAGGGCCACTGGCGATGATAGCCGCGAGTGGGAGGAGCACCAGTCGCAACTGCCACTGGCAACGCTGCAAGAGGCCGCTCCCACGGGCCAGATTAGCATGCGCCCACAGCGTGTGGTGCCTGGGCAAGTTAATGTGTTGAGTCGTGGAGGTGGCAAGAGCTCAGCGAGCCTAACCTATAAAAACCTTGACAAGGCAAGGTGGAGCTGTGGTGCCCGACAAGAGTCGGCACCTTTCAGCATCTCGGTCTCGAGCGATTACTACGTCATCGCCCTGAGGCACATCATTCGTTAGCCGCCATTTTATCCTTATTTTAATTAGACCCTAAATGCCGTTTTCCCCCTGAGGGAGAGTGGCACATTACACACATGCATATTAACAACTAAAAAAACAAGATAAAATGGCAAAAGTAAGCAAATTAGATATGGCCCAGGAGGTTCTGAGCCACAGTAATATAACAACCCAAAAAACATTCCTGGGCGAGAAAGTGATTTATACACCCACAGGCAGCAAAGTGAAAGCCTATCAGCGCGAGTACTCAACAAGCGATGGCGAGCTTGCCGCGCGCCTGCTCACGGCACCTGAGGGCAAACTCGAGCAGATGGCTGCCAAGGCACGTGGCGTGATAAAGCCCGCGATTGGCAGCATACGCATTGACATGTGCATCTCGGCCGACCGCCAGTTTGCAGCTTTCCAGGTATTCAAATTTGTGAACCTCGTCTATCAGCGCGACAGCGACGTTATTATCTACGAGGGCTATAACGCCAATCTGCTCGCCGACGTGATGCTAAGCGGCAAGTAGAGGCTGCCATAGTAAAAGAATTTAGATATAGTAACGATGAGGAGGGCTGAGTGTGGTAGACTTCTACCAACTTGGCCCTCCTGTTCCTGACTTCGTCATCGCA